>JAIOYK010000007.1 GCA_021741145.1 Rhodospirillum sp.
CTACCCGCTATCTGGGATCGTATCTCAAGTGGTTCCATCTCATCGCCCTGCACTCCAATCCAACCCCCCGCTACTGCCTGCGCGCCGCGATGGGGGCATGATCGTCCGCATCAATGCGATTTATGAATAGAGCCTTCCATATTGTGGAAAAGCCTCCATTTCACCTTGTGAATCGCGGGGTGTCTCCGTACATACCGTTCTTAGACCCGGAGAATCGGGCGACAAGAGGGGCGCGATAAGAAAAGCCCCGTTGGAGAGAGAGGAAAGGGGATCCCATGCGCATGCCCGAGCCGGATGCCGCCGTGATGGGACGCCGCGAGTCCATCGTGGCCCACCTGCGTCGCATCGTGCCAGGAGAGGGGGTGATTTCCTCCATTGATGAAATGCGGGCCTATGACTGCGATGGGCTGTCCGCCTATCGTCAACTTCCCCTGATTGTCGTTCTTCCGTCGACCACCGAGCAGGTGGCCCGGGTGTTGGCCTATTGCCACAAGAATGGGGTGAAGGTGGTCCCCCGGGGGGCGGGAACGTCCCTGTCTGGCGGCTCCCTGCCACTGGCCGACGCCGTCACCATCGGCCTGGGCAAGTTCAACAGGATCCTCGAGGTCGACCTGCCCAACCGCTGCGCCGTGGTCCAGCCCGGCGTTACGAACCTGGCCATTTCCAACGCCGTCGCCGTCGATGGCTTCTATTACGCGCCGGATCCGTCCAGCCAGATCGCCTGTTCCATCGGCGGCAACGTGGCGGAGAATTCCGGCGGCGTGCATTGCCTGAAATACGGTCTGACCACCAACAATGTCCTCGGCGTTGAATTCGTTACCATCGAGGGCGAGATTCTCCGCCTGGGCGGTAAGCATCTGGATTCGGGTGGCCTCGACCTGTTGGGGATCATTACCGGGTCGGAGGGGCTGTTGGGGATCGTGACCGAGGTCACCGTGCGCCTGCTGCGCCGACCGGAGACGGCCAAGGCCGTACTGATGGGCTTCCCCAGCAACGAGGACGGCGGCGATTGCGTTGCGGCGATCATCGCCGCGGGAATCATCCCCGCGGGGTTGGAGATGATGGATAAGGACGCCATCGCCGCGGCCGAGGATTTTGTCCACGCGGGCTATCCCCTGGACGTGGAAGCCCTTTTGATCTGCGAGCTGGACGGCCCGGAGGTGGAGGTCGATCACCTGATAGACCAGGTCGCGGCCATCGCCAGGGACCACAAGGCCTCGACCCTGCGGGTGAGTACCTCGGAGGAGGAGCGCATGCGCTTCTGGGCCGGGCGCAAGGCGGCTTTCCCGGCGGTAGGGCGGATCTCGCCGGATTATATGTGCATGGATGGCACCATCCCTCGGGCGCGTTTGCCGGAGGTCCTGGCCCGCATGCGCGAGATGAGCGTCAAGCATGGCCTGCGGGTGGCCAATGTCTTCCACGCCGGAGATGGCAATTTGCACCCGTTGATTCTGTTTGATGCCAACAAGGATACGGAATTGGAGCGGGCGGAGGCTTTCGGCGCCGATATCCTGATCCTCTGCGTGGAAGTCGGCGGAGTGCTAACGGGCGAGCATGGGGTGGGCGTGGAAAAGCGCGACCTGATGCCGACCATGTTCACCGAGTCGGACATGGCCCACCAGCAGCGCTTGAAGTGTGCCTTCGACGACGGCCATTTGCTCAACCCTGGCAAGGTCTTCCCGACACTTCACCGCTGCGCCGAATTGGGCAAGCTGCATGTCACGGGCGGCAGGCTGCCCTTCCCGGATATTCCGCGCTTTTGATGCCCCCAATCGGGGGCGGGGTCACGCCCCCCGGAGAGTCCGAGCCATGACGGATACCGCCTTCCGCCCAACCGACGAGGCCCAGCTGGTCGAACTGGTTGCCTGGGCCTGCGCCGAAAAGAAGCCCCTGGAGGTCCGGGGGACGGGCACCAAACGGGGGCTGGGCGCGCCGGGCAACGCCGAACACAGCCTGGATATGACCGGCTTTACCGGCCTGTCCCTTTATGAGCCCGCGGAATTGGTGATGTCCGCGGGGGCCGGGATTTCCATGGCCGAGGTGGAAGCCACCCTGAGCGCCCAGGGCCAGCACCTGGCTTTCGAACCGCCGGATCTGAACGCGCTGTTGGGGACGGAAGGGCCGGGCACCCTGGGGGGCGTGATTTCCTGCAATCTGGCGGGACCCCGGCGGATCCACGCCGGGGCCGCCCGGGACCATTTCCTGGGCTTCAGGGGGGTCAGTGGTCGGGGCGAGGCCTTCAAGTCGGGCGCCCGGGTGGTGAAGAATGTGACTGGTTTTGATTTGCCCAAATTGATGGCCGGGTCCATGGGCACCCTGGTGGCGCTCCGTGAACTGACCATCAAGGTTCTGCCCGCGCCCGAGGCCGTGGGGACCGTCCTGGTCCTCGGCCTCGACGACGAGACGGCGGGGGGCGCGCTCTCCCGCGCCCTGGGGAGCGCCCACGAGGTCACCGGCGCGGCCCATTTGCCAGGATCCCTGTTGGCGGGAAGCGCCCTGCCCGACGCCCTCCTTTCCCTGGGCAAGGCCGTGACCCTGATCAGGGTGGAGGGACCGAGCCCCTCCGTCGCCCACCGGGTGAAGGCCCTGCGGCGGGAGCTGTCGGACCTGGGCGAGACCCACGCCCTCGACAGTGCCGCCTCCCGCGCCGCCTGGGCGGCCCTGCGGGACGTAAAACCCCTCGTCGAACCCAGGGACCGGGCGGTCTGGCGGATCTCCGTCGCCCCCATGGCCGGGGCTCGCGTGGTGGAGAGTGTCGGCAAGGTCCGGCCCGTCGAGGCCTTTTATGACTGGGGCGGCGGTCTGGTCTGGCTGGCGACGGATGAGGAGGGAGCCGGGAAGGGGACCGGGGAGAGAGACGGCGGTGCCCAGGCCATCCGGGCGGCGGTGGCGGCCCAGGGGGGCGGCCATGCCACCCTGCTGCGGGGCTCCCAGGCCCTGCGGGCCGCGGTATCCGTTTTCCAGCCCCAGCCCGGTCCCGTGGCCGCCCTGTCCCGGCGCTTGAAGGACCAATACGATCCCCACGGCATTCTCAATCCTGGCCGTCTGTAAAAGGTGTTCTCCAGCCATGCGCACGAATTTCTCCCCCGAGCGCCTCGAGGCCAATTCCCTGCTCCAGGAGGTCGACGCCATCCTGCGCAAATGCGTCCATTGCGGGTTTTGCACGGCCACCTGTCCCACCTACACGATCCTGGGGGATGAGCTGGATTCCCCCCGGGGTCGCATCTACCTGCTCAAGGATATGCTCGAGGGGGACAAGCCCGCCACCGAGGGGGTGGTGAAGCATATCGACCGGTGCCTGACCTGCCTGTCCTGCATGACCACCTGTCCCTCGGGCGTGGACTATGTCCATCTGGTGGAGCGGGGGAGGATCCATATCGAGAACACCTATGCCCGACCCTGGCTGGACAGGGCGACACGGAATGCCCTGGCCTGGATTCTACCCCATACCAACCGGTTCCGGGTCGCCATGCTGATGGGATGGTTGGCCCGCCCGCTCGCCCCCCTGATGCCCCGGAGCCTCCGGGCGATGCTTGAACAGGCCCGACGTCCGCCCCAGGGGGTGCGACAAATCGAGCGCACCGGCGTCCATTCTCCTGGAGCGGAGGGAGGACGTGCCCCCATGGCGCGGGTGATCATGCCCGTGGGCTGCGTGCAACCGGCCCTGATGCCCCAGATCAACGAGGCCACGGTCCGTCTGCTCACCCGCCATGGGGTGGAGGTGGTGGTCCCCAAGGGGCAGGGCTGTTGCGGCGCCGTGGTGGCCCATATGGGCAAGGAGGGCGACGCCAAGGATTTTGCCCGGGCCAATGTCGCAAGCTGGTGGATGGAGAAGGTCTCGCGGGGGGTGGATGCCATTGTCGTCAATGCCTCGGGCTGCGGATCGACCCTCAAGGATTACGCCCACCTGTTGAGGGACGATCCGGACTTCGCCGAAAAGGCCCGGATTCTGTCGGAAATCACCTTCGACATTACCGAATACATGACCATGCTGGGCCTGATGGAGCCGGTGGAGAAGCCCGAGCTGGTGGTCGCCTACCACGCGGCCTGTTCCCTGCAACATGGCCAGAAGGTGCTGGACGCGCCCAAGGCGCTGCTGCGCAAGGCGGGCTACGAGGTCAGGGAAATCGCCAACGCTCACCTCTGTTGCGGTTCGGCGGGGACCTATTCCATCCTTCAGCCCGACCTGTCCGAGGAACTGCGAAGCCGCAAGGTGAAGACACTCGAGGACACCAAGCCCCATGTGATCGCCGCGGGCAACATCGGGTGCCTGACCCATATTTCCGCAGGGACGGAGGTGCCGGTGGTGCATACGGTGGAACTGCTCGACTGGGCGACAGGCGGGCCGAAGCCGCAGGCGTTGGGGTAGGGCCCGCGAGGCGGAATTAGGGATTTAGGTCCCGGGGAAGGTCGATCCGGACCAACAGGCCGCCTCCGGGATTGTCGAGGAGGCTGGCGTCGCCCCCGTGATTGCGGACGATATCGAGCATGATCGACAGGCCGAGACCGAACCCCTGGTGGGATCCGCTCCGCTCCCGGGCCGGGTCGCCGGTCTGAAAGGGTTCCAGGACCTTATCGCGCAGGTCGCTGTCAATGCCCGGACCATTGTCGGCCACGTCGATTTGGACCCGGTCCGCTGTTGCCGTTAGGCGCAAGGTGATTGCACTCGCGAAGCGCACCCCGTTGTCGCATAGGTTTGAGATGGCCCGGGCCATGGCGCCGGGCGCCCCGATCCACACGAGGTGGTTCGGTCCTTCGTAGGACACAGGCAAGCCAACGTCCGAGAACTCGTCGGCGACCGTGGACAGCAGACTGGCCAAGTCGACCTTCTGGAAAGGATCATGGTCCTTTCCGTCCCGCAGATAGCCGAGGGTGGCCTCGACCAGGGCGGTGATCTGATCGAGATCGCCGATCACCGCCCGGCGTTGATCCTCATCGGGAATGCGTTCGGCGCGCAAGCGCAGACGGGTGAGGGGGGTGCGGAGGTCGTGGCTGATGGCCCGGATCAGCCGGACCCGGGCGTCGAGCATGGCGAGGATCCGGTCGCGCATGTCGTTCAGGGCGCGGCACAGGCGTCGGATTTCAACGGGACCCTCTTCAGGCAAGGCGGCTTGGCCGTGGATGAAGCCCTCGGTATTCTCAACCCGCTCGGACAGGCGGGACAGAGTGCTGGTTACCTTCTTTCCGGCGATGTGGGAGAACAGGACGGTGAACGTCACAAAAGCGATTAGATAGTAACCGATTTGGCTGATGACCGATTCGCTCAGGAACGGATAGGGGGCATTCTTTAGGAGGAGCATGCGTGTCTCGTCCAAGGAAAAGGTCAGGACCATTTCCCCGTCGATGATCTTCATTCCTTGATCTTCCTCGGGAGGATGATCCTCGACGAACAGGATATACAGAAGAAGCAAGATGTGGTTTCCCAATCCCGCGAGGGGGGTTGTGACCACGTCTTGCTGGTTCATGATCCGAATGGGAAATCCCGCTTTCACGGCGGCGGAGAGGATGGAGTCCTCCGTGGTCGGGGTGGCGTCCCGCAGCAAGGCCGCGAGGGCTTCCCCTTGGTAGCGTTGCCGATTGTTGTCTTCCAGTTGGGGCCAATAGTGCCCGATCCCAACTTCCATGGCTCGCCCCAGCGAGATGACGAGCAGGAGAGAGATGAGGATGAGGACTGTTACCCCCCCGCGGATGGTGAGGGGTGTCTTGCGGAACGGGCCGAAGTGAATCATGGATCCTCCTCCGAGAAGGAGAAGAGGAGGAGGATGAATAGAAAAACCGTCTGGACCGGGACAGAGACGCGGTCAAGGATCCACTGGGTCAAGCCGTTCGCGGGCGTTTTGTTGGTCATGCTTCCGTCACTTCGGCGGCGAAGAGGTATCCCCCAAGGCGCACTGTCTTGAGGATGGTTGGCTCCTTGGGATCCGGCTCAATCTTCTGGCGGATGCGGCTGACATGGACATCGATGCTACGTTCGATTGGGCCAGCGAGTCCCGCGTGAGTCAGCGTCATCAATTCCTCGCGGGAGATGACTTTGCCCGGGTTGCGGCAGAAGGCCAGCAGAAGGTCAAACTGGGTGGCGGTCAAGGTTACGCGGGTGTTTTCCGGATCGTGAAGAACGCGCCGCAGGGGGTCGAGAGACCATCCCAGGAACCGCAGTTTCGTCCTGGGATCGCGCCGAACCGGGAGGTAGCTCGCCCGGCGCAGGAGTCCGCGGATCCGGGCCAGGACCTCGCGGGTGCTGAACGGTTTGGTCACATAATCGTCCGCGCCCATTTCCAGGCCAACGACCCGGTCAACTTCTTCGCCGAGGGAGGTGAGCATGATGATTGGTATCGTCCGGTCGGCGCGGAGGCGGCGACAGATGCCGATCCCGTCTTCCCCGGGCAACATGACGTCCAGGAGAATGAGATCGAAATCGGCCTCCCGCAAATGGGTATCCATGACCCGGCCATCCGGGGCGACCGTGGGCGCCATGCCATTGGCCGTCAAGGCGTCGGCCAGCAAGGACGAGATGCCCGGGTCGTCCTCGACAACCAGAATACGAGGCGCGGCCTTGGAGTCCATCGAACGAGCCGTTTGGGTCATCCCAGGCTCCTCTTTTCCGAGATGTGCTCTAGAACCGATACCCCACCCCGAGCATCGTGGAGGGCTGGAGGGTCTGTCGGACAATGGGGCTGTCCGCCGCGTCGCCAACCAGTAAGCCGAGGCCAGCCTCGCCGCGCACGAACCAATTGTTTGTGACAGAATAGGTCGCCGCGATTTTCAGGTCCAGCCGCTTCAAGCCCGGATCAGGAGTGTATTGAGACAGGCCCGAACGGGCGGATTGGCCCGCGTCGACGCCGAAATAGCTTTCCATATGGTTGGAGTCGGCGAAGGTGAGAGACCCGTCCCCCTCCAGCATCAGGCTGGGGGTGAGAGCATGCTTCACCGATGTGCCCAGTTCCCCGGTAAACCCGTTGTCGCCCCCCAGTGTGCGACGCACTTCGGCCCGCAGTTCGGCCGGTCCGAGTTCCACCTGGGCTCCCATGCCGAGCACGGCGGCCATGCCAATATCGCCCAAGCCGTTGAGGTGATCGTCGTCATCTTCGGCCCGTCCCATGTCGAAACCGGCCATGGCCCGCAGGGTGAACGGCCCCCGGTTGAACACGGTGGCCGATGCTCCCCTGCTGTCCAGGGTGAAGCGGTCTTTGTATTGCGCGGATAAGAGGGGAAAGGGCATGACGCCCATGGAATCGCTGCCCTCGTAGGTGGGGTGAACCAGGGCAAGCCCTCCAACCGTGAAAGACCAGGAGTTGAGGTCGAGGAGGCCCGCTTCCCCTCCGGGAGTGGGATACGCGGGGCGGGGAGAACCCGGCAGGGGGACGGGAGGATCTTGCCCCAGGGCGTCTCCGCCCTGGGCCATAAGGAACAGGAGAAGGAAGAGGCATGGGAGGGCGTGGCCAGATGGGAGGCGCATGGGGCAATGCTTTCCGTTGGATGAGCGAGACGAGCCGGGATCGATAGCGGAGAGATCTTCCCATGGCGGCGGACAGGGAAATGTGTGCTTATGTTAAGTTATGTTTCAATAAGGGGGTTCAAGCCGAAATCGCTTTGGGGAAGGGCTCAATTGGCCCCGGCGATCCACTTCGCCAACCGGGAACCGAAGATCAGGATCGTCAGGAAACGGCCAATCTGCATGGTCATGACGAAGGCCGCGTCGACATTGCTCGACGCGGCGATAATCACCATGGAATCCGCCCCGCCCGGGCTCATCGCCAGATAGGCGGTGAAGGGATCGACCCCCGTGACCCAGGACAACAGGGCCGCGAAGCCGCCGCAGATGGCGATCAAGGCGATGTTGGCGAGTACCAGCACCGGCAGTGCACGGGCGGCATGGGCGAGGATCGGGCGGGTGAAGCGCAAGCCGATGGACCAGCCCACCACCGGAAAGGCCAGGGCCTGCAACCAGCGGGGCAATTCCAGGGTCATCGAACCCAGGTCCTGGGCGAGCACCCCCAGCACCATGGGGATCAGCATGGCCCCCGCGGTGATTTTGCTCAGGCGGGCCAAGACAACACCCGTGGCGATGAGGGCGAGTGTACCAGCCAGGGCCAGCCAGTCGACCGGTGGGAACCATGCGGGCGGTGTCGGGGCGATGCCTTCGGCCGTGGACCAGAATCCGGCGACCCAGGAAGCCACGGCCACGACGATGGCCACCCGCAGGTATTGCATCACGGCCACGAGGCGGAAGTCGGCGCCGTTGGCCTCGGCCATCAGGGTCATGGCCAAGGCCGCGCCGGGGAAGCAGCCGAAGACGGCGGTCTTGCCGGGCAGCACGCGCAGCTTGGTGATGGCCCAGCCCAGCAATCCGCCCGCGGCGATGACCGAGACCACGCCCATCAGAAAGACCGGCCAGTCACCCATCAGGTCGTGGAGCAGAGGGCCGGTGATGGATTGGGCGATCAGGCAGCCCACCACCCCCTGGGACATCTGGATGACTGGGCCGGGGGGGGTGGCGGACCCATCGCTCAAGGCCAGGAGAATGGCCGCGATCATGGGACCGATCAGTAAGGCCGCGGGGATGCCCGTGGCCGACAGGAAGAGGGTGAAGATCAGGGAGAGGCCGAGCAGTAGGCCCCATTGGACCCCCAGCGGACGGCCTCCGAACAGGGATCGCATGCGTTCCGCCTCGAGGGGTCTATGGGACAAAGGAAGGCGGCGCGCCGCCCTCCAGTTTACCAGCTTCCGGTGTTTTCCATGCTCACCCAGGGCTCCTGGGGAGGCAGGGGATCGCCCGCCTGAAGCAGTTCGATGGAGATGCCGTCGGGGGAGCGGACGAAGGCCATATGGCCATCCCGGGGCGGGCGGTTGATGGTCACGCCCGCGTCCATCAGGCGCTGGCAGGTCTCGTGGATGTTCTCGACCGCGTAGGCCAGATGGCCAAAATTCCGACCGCCCGTATAGGCCTCCGGATCCCAGTTGAAGGTCAGTTCCAACAGGGGGGCCTTGTCCGCCTTGGCCCGCTCCACATCCTCGGGTGCGGCGAGAAACACCAGGGTAAACCGGCCTTTCTCGCTTTCCGTCCGGCGAATCTCGACCAAACCGAGTTGGTCCCGGTAGAAGGTCAGGGAATTGTCCAGGTCGCGGACTCGAACCATGGTGTGCAGATAGCGCATGGGGGAGGTTCCTCGATTCTCTTGAATGGATTTGAGCTCAAGATAGGACGAGGGGCGGAGGATATCCACCCCCACCCCATCTTGTCAGCGTCCGGTCAGGAAAGAGACAGGTAAGTCTCCTTTACTCCGCCCAGCTGTCGTCGCCCTGGACCCAGGCGATGCGCAGGACATTGGTGGTCCCCGGAGTGCCGAAAGGGACGCCGGCGGTGATAACGATGCGCTCGCCGACCTGGGCGAATCCCTCCTCCCGACTGGCCTTGTTGGCCTTCTCGATCATTTCGCTGAAATCAGAGATGTCCCGTTCCAGAACCGAGTGGACACCCCAGACCATGGCCATGCGGCGGGCGGTCTTGGGTTCGGCCGTGAGGCAGAGGATCGGCACGCTGGGGCGCTGGCGGGCGGCCCGCAGGGTGGTGGACCCCGAGGAGGTATAGGTCACGATGGCCGCCGCCTTGATGGTGGCCGCCACCTGACTCGCCGCGGCGCTGATGGCGTCCGAGGCTGTTCCCTCCGGTTGCTCCCGTCGGGTGTCGCGGAGCATGCGGTAGTGCTCGTCGTTCTCCACCTGATGGATAATCTTGTCCATGATCGCCACGGCTTCCAGGGGATATTGCCCCACCGCGGTTTCCGCTGAGAGCATCACCGTGTCCGCGCCATCATAAATGGCCGTGGCAACGTCCGAGGCCTCCGCCCGGGTCGGCGTGGGGGCGGTGATCATGCTTTCCAGCATCTGGGTGGCCACCACCACGGGCTTGCCCTGGGTATGGCAGGCGTTGAGGATGCGTTTCTGCAGGATGGGCACTCGCTCCGGCGGGACCTCGACGCCCAGGTCGCCACGGGCGACCATGATGGCGTCGGACAACTCGATGATTTCCGTCAGGTGCTCGATGGCGCTGGGCTTTTCCAGCTTGCTGATGATCGCGGCCCGCCCGGCGATCAGCTTGCGGGCCTCGGCCACGTCTTCGGGCCGCTGAACGAAGGAGAGAGCCACCCAGTCCGCGCCGAGGTCCAGGCCGAATTGCAGGTCCCGCCTGTCCTTCTCCGTCAGGGCGGAGATGGGCAGGATGGCATTGGGGACGTTCAATCCCTTGTGGTCGGACAGGGATCCACCGGTGATCACCCGGGTGATGGCGTGGTCGGGAGTGACAACTTCGACTCGCAGGCGAATCTTGCCATCGTCCAGCAGGAGATCCGTGCCGTTATCAATGGCCTTAAAGATCTCCGGATGGGGCAGTTGGACCCGGTTCACGTCGCCCAGTTCCGGGTCCATGTCCAGGCGGAAGGTGGCGCCGGTTTCCAGCTTGACCTTGCCGCCAACGAACTCGCCGACACGCAGTTTGGGACCTTGCAGGTCCATCAGGATACCGATGGGCCGGCCAAGCTTCTTCTCCACCGCCCGCACCATGTTGTACCGGCGGCGGTGCTCTTCATGGGCGCCATGGCTGAAGTTCAGGCGGACCATGTCCGCCCCGGCCCGCACGAGGGCCTCGATGGACTCTTCCGTCGGCGTGGCGGGGCCGAGGGTGGTTAGGATTTTCGCGCAGCGATTACGTCTCATGGGGTCTGTCCACGGGGCTGGAGCGTGTCCCAAGCTGACCGGAGTGGTCACGGGCCGGGATCCGCTCGTATTGTTATTACGGGGCCATCAAGGACCCCAAGCCCGGGTGACGGGGCGCGTCACGGGAGCTGTCCTTAATAGGGATGTGGTCATCGGATAGACGCGGAAGTCGCGTTCCAATTACCCTAGCATGGAACCTTGGCTTTGTCCCGCCCCTCCGCGTAAGAAGATTTCGTGATAGTGTATAATCGAGGGATAATATAAAAGTCTCTCTTGACTAATCGGAAACGATCAGAATTGCACGAAAGTCGTTCACATTCGTCAAGGTTGGACCGGTGATGACCAAGTCCCCCAGACCCTCGAAAAAGCCATAGGCGTCATTGTCGTCCAGATGGGCCTCGGCCCGCAGACCCAGGCGATAGGCCCGGGTCAGGGTGCTTGGGGTGATGATCGCCCCGGCGTTGTCCTCAGAGCCGTCGATGCCGTCGGTGTCGCAGGCCAGCGCCCAGACATGGGGATTGCCGTCCAGGTGCTGGGCCAGGGAGAGGGCGAACTCCGCGTTGGGGCCGCCCCGCCCATCGCCTTTTATCGTGACGGTCAATTCACCACCGGACAGAAGCACGCAAGGGGGATCCACCGGGTCCCCATGGCGGGCGCAGGAGGTGGCCATGGGGCCCAGGGCCTTGGCGATCTCCCGGGCCTCGCCCTCCAGGGCGTCGCCCAGGATCAGCGGTTTGACCCCCGCGGCCGCGGCGAGGCGGGCCGCGGCCTCAAGGGCTTTGCGGGGGGTGGCGATCATGGACAGGCTGGTGTTGGCGAAGATCGGATCCCCCGGCTTGGGGGTCTCGCAGGCCTTGGTCTTAAGGTGGCGGATCAGGGAGGCGGGCTCGCTGATACCGTAGTGGGTGAGGATCGACAGGGCCTCCCCCGCCGTGGTCGGGTCGGGCACCGTGGGACCCGAGGCGATCACCGCGGGGTCATCCCCAGGGACGTCGGAGATCACCAGGGTCACCACCCGCGCCGGGGCGGCGGTGGCGGCCAGGCGGCCCCCCTTGATGGCCGACAGATGCTTCCGCACGCAATTGATTTCTCCGATATGGGCGCCGCAGCGCAGCAGGGCCGCGTTCACCGCCCGCTTGTCCTCCAGCCCGACCGCGTCATGGGGGAGGGAGAGGAGGGAGGACCCGCCGCCGGAGATCAGGCAAATCATCAGATCGTCGGGACCCAACCCCTCGGCGATGGCCAGGATCTCCCGGGCGGCTTGTAACCCATGGTCGTCGGGCATGGGATGCCCGGCTTCCACCACCCGGATTCGCTCGCAGGGGACGGCATGGCCGTAGCGGGTGACCACCAGCCCCTCCAAGGGGCCGGGCCAGTTGGACTCCACCGCCAGCGCCATGGCGGCCGCGGCCTTACCCGCGCCCACCACCACCGTCCGACCCTTGGGGGGATCGGGCAGGTAGGCGGGCACCAGAAGGGCCGGATCCGCCGCCGCGACCGCGGCATCGAACAGGGAAATCAGAAGGGAGCGAGGGTCTTTCATGAAGAGGAATTGGGAGTGATGAGGAGGAAGGTCAAGATGGGATGTTTCCTGTCGTCGAGGGCTTGGGCTACACTGGCCAATCCCTTCCCCCAGCTTCGGGACACCGTATCCTTCGCCATGTCCGATTCTCCATTTCCCAACCAGCTTGCCCCCACCCTGCTTTCCGGCGACGAACTCCCCGCCTTCACGGTGCTGAACGGAGAGTCTACCCGGCCCGTCCTCTTTCTGTGCGACCATGCCAGCAACGCGATTCCCAAAAGCCTCGGGTCCCTGGGGCTCGGCTCGGCGGAATTGGCCGACCATATCGCCTGGGACATCGGCGCAGCGGCGCTGACCCGTTTGCTTGCCGACCGGTTCGAGGCCTGCGCGGTGTTGACCAACTATTCCCGGTTGGTCGTGGACTGCAACCGCCCCCCGGGCGAGCCCACCGCCATCCCCCCCGTATCCGATGGCGTCCCGGTGCCCGGTAACCAGGACCTGCCGGAGGCGGAAGCGGTTCGCCGGACGGAGGAACTGTTCTGGCCTTATCACCACGAGATCACGGGGCGATTGGCCCACCTTTGGCGCCAGGGGCGGCCGCCGGTGGTGATCTGCATCCATTCCTGCGCCCCCACCATGGATGGGTTCCATCGGCCTTGGCACATCGGCTTGATGTATGACCACGATGATCGGGTGACCAAAGGCATGCTGACCGCGCTCGCCCGCCTGCGGCCCGACGCGGTGCTGGGGGAGAACCAACCCTATTCGGGGAAGGACATCGGCTTCACCATCAACACCCACGCCGAACCCGCGGGGCTGCCCAATCTGGGGGTGGAATTCCGCCAGGATCTGGTGCGCACCGCCGAGGGCGTGGCCGACCTCGGCGGTCTGTTTGGCGACGCCCTGGAAGATGTTCTCTCCGTCGAGGCGCTTTATACCTGCCTTATGGCCTGATCCATCCCGTCTTCTTCTCGCAGGAGGCCCACCCATGACCCGCGACCCTGGCTTTACCGTCGGTATCGAGGAGGAATATCTGCTGGTGGACCGGGAAACCCGGGCTCTGGCGATCGACCCTCCGGCCTCGCTGATGGAGACCCTGACGCAGACCTTCTCCGACGGCCAGCATGGCGCCGTGACACCGGAATTCCTGCGCGCTCAGGTGGAGGTGGGCACCAAGGTCTGCGAGAGTACGGAGGAGGCGGGCAGGGCGCTTGGCGCGCTTCGCCACATCCTCGCCCAGGAGGCGGGGAAGGTGGGGCTCGCGCCCATCGCCGCCTCCACCCACCCCTTCGCCGAATGGTCCGACCTGAAGCATACGGACAAGGACCGCTACGCCGTGCTCGCCCATGATCTGCAAGGGGTCGTGCGGCGCTTGGTGATCTGCGGAATGCATGTCCATGTGGGCATCGAGGACCCGGATCTGCGCATGGACCTGATGAATCAGGTGACCTATTTCCTGCCCCACCTGATGGCTCTGACCACCAGCTCGCCGTTTTGGCGGGGGGAGGACACGGGGCTGAAGTCCTACCGCATCGCCGTCTTCAGCGAACTGCCCCGCACCGGCCTGCCCGACCCCTTCAACAGCTTTCTGGAGTACCAACGGCATGTGGATATCCTGGTCGCCGCGGGGCTGATCGAGGATTCCTCGAAAATCTGGTGGGACATCCGGCCGAGCCACCGCTTCCCCACCCTGGAAATGCGCATCGCCGATGTTTGCACCCGGTTGGAGGACGCCGTCTGCGTGGCGGCGATTTTCCGCTGCCTGTTGCGCATGCTCTATCGGTTGCGGCGGTCCAACCAGCGGTGGCGCCAATATGCCCGCATGCTGCTGGCGGAAAACCGCTGGCGCGCCCAACGCTATGGCATCGACGAGGGGCTTGTGGACTTTGGCCAGGGCAAGGTGGTGCCCATCGCCGACTTGATCGAGGAAATCCTCGAGCTGATCGCGCCCGACGCCGCGGCATTCGGCTGCCAGCGGGAGGTTCTGCACGCCCGCGAGATCCTCGCCCGGGGGACCAGCGCCCACCAGCAGACGGCGGTGTACTACGACGCCAAGCGGGCCGGCGCGTCCCGGGAAGAGGCCCTCAAGGCCGTGGTGGATCACTTGATCGCGGCCACCGTCGGGCATTAACAGGCCGCGGAAAATGTCCGAACATTCCCCAAAAACGTCATCCCCGCGTGCGCGGGGATGACGGCTAAAATAGTTTTCCGCACCCTGTTAAGGGTAGGGACGATATCCCTGGACCCTCTTTTCTATTCCCTTTGCGCGCGATAGGCCGCGGGGATGATGAAGACTTCGTCGGCCCGACCATAGCCCCCGTCGAGGACCTCCTCGATCAAAACCATGGTATGGGGACGGGCCGCTTCACTGAAATAGCCCACCAGCATGTCCGTGGTCCTATGGATGATTTCCTCCTTCTGGTCTGGGGTCAGGGCACCTTCCGGTGTTTTGATGTTGACGAAGGGCATGGTTGCTTCCTTTTCGATTGGAATGGGGTGGAATGGGATGCGTGGGGGAGAGGGCCAGATCAAACCGCCTTAAATCGGAATCGATTTGAGGCGGATAATTTGAACTAGAATCATATGGTTAGAGCATCGAGTGGACCGGAAGGCCGGTTCCCCCTTTTCCGCTCGATGCTCTAAATCATGCCACCATTGGCGCGCAGAACCTGGCCGTTGACCCATGCGCCGTCAGGGCTCGCCAGGAAGCCGACGACTCTGGCGATGTCCTCCGGCGTGCCCAACCGACTGAAGGGACAAGTCGAGGCGATTTTTTGAATGAGCTCGTCGCTTTTGCCCTGCAGGAACAATGCCGTCGCCACGGGGCCGGGCGCGACGCAATTGACGGAGATCCGCCGAGGTCCAAGTTCCTTGGCCAGAACATGGGTCATGGCTTCCACCGCGGCCTTGGTCGCCGCGTAGATGCCATAGGTGGGCTGGTAGACGCCAACCACGCTCGAGGAAAAGCTGATGATCCGTCCATCGTCGCGCAATCGACGGGCGCCTTCCCGCATGCCCCGGAAAACGCCGCCCAGGTTCAGGGCGACTTGACGCTCGAAGCTGGCGTCATCGGTCTCGGCGAGGGGAGAGAGCGTGAGGAGGCCCGCATTGTTCACCAGAACATCGACGCCGCCGAATGCCGCTTCCGCGGCGTCGAACAGGTGAGGGACGCCCTCGGGAGAGGCGATGTCCGCGGCGACGGGGCGGGCCTGTCCCCCAGCGGCGGTGATGCGGGCCACGACCGCTTCTGCGGCCGCGCGGCCTTTGGCGTGGTTCACGATGACGGCGAACCCGTCCCTGGCGAGGCGTTCGGCGATGGCCGCGCCGATGCCCCGGGAGGCGCCCGTGACGATGGCGGTTCGGATCGAGTCTTGGGTCATGGAATGTCCTTTCATGGCGGTTCGTGCCCTAGACCTAAGTCCCCGCGACGAAATGAACAATTACAGAAAAATTGACATCTCTATTCGGCTGTGATGAACAATGAGGATGGACCGTCTCGATCAAATGCGCCTGTTCGTCCGGGTCGTGGAGCGGCGGAGTTTCTCCGCGGCGGCCACTGACCTGGGGTTGGCCCGCTCAACGGCGACGGAGGCCATCAAGCGGCTGGAAGCGGCCCTTGGGGCCCGATTGCTGGAACGCACCACCCGTCATGTGACTCCGACCCTGGATGGGCGGACTTATTTCGCCCGGTGCCAATCGATCCTGGCGGAGGTCGAGGCGGCGGACGCGGCTTTTCGCGACAGCCAGCCACGCGGGCTGTTGCGTATCGACGCCCATGGACTGCTCACCCGGACATTCCTGTTGCCCCGCCTGCCCGCGTTCCTGGACCACTATCCGGGCATCGACCTGCACCTGGGGCAGGGGGACCGGCTGGTGGACATGGTGCGGGAGGGGATCGATTGCGTGCTGCGCGCGGGACATCCGGAGGACAGCGGCCTGATTCAACGCCGCCTCGCCCTGATCCCGGAAATCACCTGCGCGAGCCCCATCTACCTGGAGCGCCACGGCACTCCGCGCCATCCCGATGACCTGGAGGGCCATTGGATGGTCGGCTTTGTTTCCTCCGGGACCGGGGAGGTTCTACCCTTGGAATTCACGGGGGAGGGTGGCCTTCGGGAGGTGCTTTTACCGCGCCGGGTGACGGCGAACAATTCCACCACCCTGGCGGACTTGGCCCGCCTGGGGTACGGCCTGATCCAGGCGCCGCGCTATCGGTTCAAGGAGGATTTGCGGGAGGGGCGGATGGTGGAGGTTTTGCCAGACCACCCGCCGACACCGACGCCGATCCATGCGCTATACCCCCAGAACCGGCATATGGCGCCACGGCTGCGGGTGTTCCTGGATTGGGCCGCGGAGGTGTTCAGGGAGGCGGATGTCTGAGATGGGGGCCTTCGATGGATGGCTTTCACGTGGATGGACAAACCAATGATACGGAGGGGGTGGCGAGCCCCCCCCCGGGGGAAAACCGCGGACGGCACCTGGGCTTCAGGCCGAACGGACCGCCGTCAGAAAGTTGGCGACTTCCGCATGCAGGGTTTTGAATTCACCCGTGAGCTTTTCGGCGGCCTCGACCATGTCCCGCGAGGCCAATCCCGTGTGCTCCGCGGCGGTTCGCAGGCCTTCAATATGCGTGGTCACTTGATGGGTGCCCTGCGCGATTTCCTGAGCGTTCTGATTAATGGACGCGGTGGTTTCCCTTTGATCCTCGACGGAGGACGCGATCATGCCGGTGGCTTCATTTATTTCAGAGATGACCTGTCCGATTGCCTCGATGGCCTCCACCGCCTGAAGAGTCGCGGTTTGAATGCTCGTGGTCTGTTCCGCGATCTCGCCCGTCGCACGCCCGGTTTGAGTGGCGAGATTCTTCACTTCCTGGGCGACCACGGCGAAACCCTTGCCCGCATCACCGGCGCGAGCCGCCTCAATGGTGGCGTTTAGAGCCAACAGATTGGTCTGACTTGCGATGTCCGTGATTAGGTTGACCACATCACTGATCCGATGGGAATTTTCCCGCAGACCAGAAATCAGTCCGCTGGCCCGGTCCGCCATCTCGACCGCGCGGCGTGAAATAACCGTCGATTGGGAAACGCGGTCTCGGATGGCTTCAATGGAATGATGGATGTGCTCCGAACCGTTGGCCATGGCCGCCACGTTGGCCGATGCCTGTTTGGAGGCGGACGCTACGGCGCTGGAGCGGATAGAGGTGTCATCGGCACCTTTGGCCAGACCTCTGGCGGTTCCATGCAAACCTTCCGCCGCGTTTTGAACCGTCGTCAAGACCCGGCCCACGGTGGCCTCGAAATCGCCCGCGAGCTCATGGCGGGTCTGTCGGTCCTTTTGCTCCATCTCGACCTTGCGGATCTCTTGCTCGGTCCGCAATTGCTCGAAGCGTTGGGCGTTTTCCTTGAAAACCAAGACCGCCCTGGCCATGTGACCAATCTCATCACGGTTGTCCCGGGCCGGGATATCGACGCCCATGTCTCCGTCGGCGAGGCGGGTCATGACGTCGGTCAGGGCTCGGACGGGCCGTGAGATCAGGCGCGAGGTCAGGAGTGTCAGGCCCAGGGATAGGGCCATGGCCAGACCCGCAAGGATGAGGAACAGGGATTGCGCGGAGTCCGCTTCCTTGACGGCAAGGGAATAGAGGACCTCCGCCTTTTCCCGTTCCATGGCAATCAACGCGGCGGTTGCACCGGTCAGGACATTGAACTTGTCCTCGGTGTCGGGCATCTGGGGAATGGCGATCGTCCGGTCCAGGGCCGCTAGATCCATGAGGGTTTCGGCCGATTTTCCATGGTTGATCAGGGCCTGGGCGGTTTCCTGGACGGCGGCTCGTTCTCCGTCGTCCAAGGAGAAGCGAGTGTTCAGGACGTCCAGAAGATCATGGACCTTCCCCTGGTGGGAGTGTACGGCCTGAACGTAGGATTGGATCTTGGCGTCTTCGATTCCCGAATCACTCATTGCCAGGATTTGGGAGAGGGCGGTCTGTGTCGCGGTGACCTCGTTCATCATTTCCCCAACCAAATCGGTCTTGGCCCGGGCGATATGCACGATTTGATCCAGTGCTTTTCTTTGGACGGAAAAGCCATGGAGAGAAATCAGGGAGATGCCAATCAGGATCGATAGGATGGCGAGGGGCGCGATGAACACCTTCACCATGATAGGAAGATTCTTCAGGGATATCATGGGACTCTCGTCATCAAGCGGGTGGATGACAACCAAACACATTTCCCACCGTGTCCCATCGCGCGACCCGAATGCATCGAGCCAGACAAGAGACCTTCACCAGAGTTTGGAACGTGGATCCAATAAGAATGACCGCGTGTACGGTCCGATGAATATTTTGGACGCGTCTATGCACTCTGTGGGAGCGAGCGAGGTCGGTGTACTCCGTGGGAGCGGCGAGCCGGTGTTTCTATACGGCTGAAGGGGTTAGTCCATGTAGAAGCCAGCGGCGACGAAATAGGGCTGACCATCCACGGCCTGTACGAATGTTTTTTTCTTCTGAATCTTCTGGGTCGCCGGGTTCATCCAACGGTATTCGGTCCACCCAGACCCCTGGGTCTTTGCGAGTTCGATCATCTCACGGACCAAAGCCTTGCCATCGACATCCTTGACGTTGATCAAATTCTGTCCTTCACCCGCGGGCTTAGGGGGGTAAATGACCCAATTGCCGTCGTAGTCAATCACGAAAGCATATAATTCGTTGTCCGCTGACCAGAACTCCCCGGCCTTGTCGTGGAGAAGGGGCTTTGCGTCCTCGATCCCTTTCTCAACCACCAGGGTATGAGCTTTCTCGACCAGGGCTTGGACTTCTTCGACGCTATGCGGATCTTTAGCCAAACCGGGGGTCACACCTAAGAATAAACCCATGAGTGTAATGACGAGAAATCGACCGAATTTCACCATAACGACGCCTCCTATATTGAAAAGTTTCTTGCTTTCGCGGCTGCTTTAAGGAAAGGCAATCTAAAAGTCGCTGCTTTTACGAATTTCCCCCATGCTTTTCGGAGACCGGGCGGGGACGCGTCACCAAGTGAGAGAAGGATAATCATTATACGGCGCGGTGCACAAATAAATTTCGCGACATTCACCATAAAGTCACGGTTTTCGCGGCGCTGGAACGTGTTCTAGCAGCACCGGATCGTCGTCGATCAAGTGAATTTGTATTCTTTAGGTTACTATCTTTGGTAAACAAACCCATAGACTGGGTAGGCCGTGGAGCCCAGGTCGTTGATGGGGGAGTACCACACCCGCACCGCGGACCAATCGTTTTGTATGGACACGTCCCTGGCGATCACGCCCAGGTCGATTTTTCCCTTCTGGGATCCCGTGCCCCAATTGGCGTGATCCAGGCGGACGGTGCGTTCATCGACCACTTCGCGGACCAACGCCACATGGCCGCGGGACAAGCCCTTGTTGCGCTTGAAGACCAGAACGGATCCTTCCTTCGGGGCGTGACCACGCTTATAGCGCCCCTGGGCGTTTTCCCACCAGCGCCAGCCGTCCCCCGACAATTGGACCGTCGAGACCGCTTTTACGAAGGGAACACAGCTCCAGTATTTGTTGGCTTCGATATGAAGACCCGCCACGGAAACTTTGGTTGGTCCATCTTTCAGAAAGGAGGGGGTAAAGGGACCTGTTTTCGGGCCGCCACTGTTGGTTGCGTGGGCCGGAATGGTCAGGGACGTCAGGAGAACCGCGGTCAGTGCGGCGATGGCGAGCAGGGCGGTTGCCGACTGGCTACGGAATCGCATGGGGCTAGGATCTCTTTTCTGACGAACAATGACCAAAAAAAAGTGCCATGCCACGGAGTCCCTGGCAACGAGATTGTTTCAGATTATTTCAGGACACGTTTACGCCCTGGTAATTTTTTTCGTGGGTGCGAGGCTGTTGGTGGGGTCTGGGGGGGCCAATACCAACAGACCAC
The DNA here is from genome assembly GCA_021741145.1 of Rhodospirillum sp. Lineage (GTDB taxonomy): Bacteria > Pseudomonadota > Alphaproteobacteria > Rhodospirillales > Rhodospirillaceae > Rhodospirillum. Next base: position 20,166 of record JAIOYK010000007.1, read on the forward strand.
GCTTACATCTCCCCCCCCACCCGTAAGGCCAAAAGGCGACCTGTCGAGGACCATGGGCCGGGAAAGCGTTGGCGCGCGAAACCGTTGAAGCGGACATCAGCCCTGCGAGATGCTGAGATAATTCGGCATTTTCGGATCCGCGATGTGGGCCACGATCTCGAATCGCTCCAGCCAGCGCTTTTGCGCGACCTTTAGGTGGTCAACGAGATGCTGAGCAGCTTTCTCCGGTTCCTCCTCCAAAAGGCATTGAAGGATTTTCAAATGCTCCTTCAACGCGTCCTCAATCAGCTCCATCGGGATCGCCAGATGAGGATCGGTTAGATAGCGCGTTGGAACGAAGAGAAGCTGCGTGCGCTGCAATGCGCCGAGGATCTCGATGTTGGGGCAGAAAGACAGGAGTGTCGCGTGGAGGTCGGCCTCCACGCGATCGAATTCGGCGCTGACGATTGGCGAGCGGCTCAACGTGTCGACCGTATTCTCCCGGACGCGCTCGATCTCCTGACGCGTCAGCAGCGGGTACGCTTGGAGGAGGGCCTGCGGCTCGAGGATCCAGCGCAACTCGTAAAGATAGCCGACACGCTCTGGTGTCACTTTGTGGGCGTGCCAATGCCCCGCGCGATCCTTCACGACGAGGCCAACACCATTCATTCGCGCCAGGACGTCGCGCGTCACCGTGCGGCTGACGCCGAAATGTTCGCCGAGCGTTTGCTCGTTGATCTGCACCGAGCCGAAGAGGATACGCATCGCGATCTCCTTTTCGAGTTCGGTGTACATGCGCTCCCATTGGCGGGTGGTATCGAGGCGCAGACTGTCGAGTACCGCCTGCTGGCCGGGACGTGGTGACGCGGTCGCACTGACGATGGTGTAGCCTTGGCCGCCCTCGATCTCCTTCAATAAGCCGTCATTGCACAGATCAATCAGCGCCGCGCGCGCGGGCGAACGGCTGACACTGAAGGCCTTGGCGACCTGCGTTTCCATCACCCGCTCGCCGCCCTTGACGCGGCCATTCTCGATCATCGTCTTGAGCAGCGTGTAAATCCGCTGGCTCAGTGACCGCCCCCGCGATTGACCTTTGTAGGCTCCTGATTTTTCAGACATGGATCCGGTCATCCCATCATCGCCGGCAAAAATTGGGTCAACTGTGGGAAGAATAGCACGATGACAAGACCAAGGACCTGGAGCATTACGAAAGGAACGACGGCCCTGAAGATTTTCCCAAGCGTTATATTCGGCGGCGCCACGGCCTTTAGATAGAAAGCCGCCGGGCCAAATGGCGGCGTAAGGTAGGAAATCTGCATGTTCATCGTGAACAGGATTCCAAACCAGATGGGATCGAGGCCCAATTCCTTAATGATCGGGACAAATATTGGCATTGTGAGTAAGGTAATTCCGATCCAGTCGATGAATGCGCCAAGGACGATCAAAATGAGCATCATCACCACGACAATGCCGAGTGCCGGCAGAGGAAGACCGGTAATCGTTCCCTGAAGGAACGTGGTGCCCCCACCAAGGGTATAGATTCCGACGAGCGCGGATGCGCCGAAAAAAACCCAAGTCAGCATCGCGACCGTGCCACCGGTTTGCTTGAGAACACTGGCCATCATGCTGAACGAGAACTTGCCATTGATGAGCACCATGAGGAGCGCGCCAAGAACGCCGATTCCGGCCGTCTCCGTCGGCGTTGCTATACCCGTATAGAGCGAGCCGAGCACCGTTCCGATGAGAAGGATCGGCAGGACAAGCGCCCTGCCGAGCGCCACTTTTTCGCCGATTGGCATGTTAAGATCGGCTGCCTCGGCGAGGGGTCCCTTCTCCGGTTGGACGTAGCAAATGATGAGTACATAGGTGATATACAGGCTGGCAAGAAGCAGCCCTGGCAGCACCGCGGCGAGAAAGAGCTCGCCGATGGAGACCTGCGCCACGAGCCCGTAGACGATCAGGACGATGCTTGGCGGCAACAGCGTGCCGAGCGAGCCGCCGCTGCAGATGACGCCGAGCGCGAGCCCACTGTCGTATTTGCGCGCCAACATCGCCGGCAGACAGACGAGACCGAGGACGACGATCTCGGCGCCGATGATACCAACCATGGCCGCGAGGATGATTGAGGTGAGCAGCGTGCCGACGGCGAGTCCGCCCCTCAGCCGCCCCGACCAGACGTGTAGGGCATGGAACAGGCGCTCGACGATGCCAGCCCTTTCAAGAAGGCACCCCATCAGCACGAACATCGGGACGGCGATGAGAGCGTAATTGCCCATCAACGTCAGCATTCTACTCGGAATGAGGTAGAGCGCGTTCGGACCGAATGTCGAGAGTGTCAGGATGACCGCGGTTAAGCCGGTCGCGAACGCGAGCGGCATGCCGGTGACGAGTAGGACGAGAAGAAGGCCTAGCGTCAGAAGGCTCAGCCACTCACCACTCATGGGAAAGCCTCCCGATCGCGATTTTCAGTCGGCCGACGCAGGTTAGGATCATCAGCGCGGCGCCGCATGGGATAGCCGCCTTCATGAGCATGGGGGCGTGGGAGTTCCAGCCGCCCCCAGACCTCTCACCATTCTGGATCGCGGGAAGGGCCTGCTCGCCGCCATAGTAGAATATGACGGCGAGGAAGATCATCGAAAGCCCGATCGCCACGACATCCATCACCAGACGGGCCTTCCGCGGGAGCAAGTTGTAGATCACATCAATGCGCACATGCATGTCTTCGTCCAGGACGTAGGCCCCCGCCAGGACGTAGTGCATGGCCGCAATCGTGATGACGAGCTCCAGGCCCCAGACCGTGGGCGAATTGAAGAAATATCGCATGGCGACGTCGTAGACCGTGATGATGAAAATGGCGAAATAAGCGGCTATGGAGCCGTATTCTCCAAGCTTCCGATTGAATAAACTGATGTATTCCACTGTAGAGACCCTAAGTATAGTAGGTTATGGCGGAACCCTTCGATTACCGAGGAGTTCCGCCTCCACTCACGAAGATTACTCTTCAATCAGGCCAATTTTCTTCATATAGGAGAGCTGGCTATCGAGGGCTTTCTGGGCGAACGGGCTCTGTGTGGCGTAGGCCTTCCAGACGCCGATCGCGGCGTCCCGGAACACTGTCTTGTCCTCGTCGCTCCAGTCGATGAGAGTAATGCCCTCCCCCCGCAGTTTGTCGGCGGCTTCGGCGTCTTTCCGCGCCATGGTTTCGGCCATGTCATCAGCGAATGCGCGGACGGCTTCCGTCAACGTCCGCTGTAGCTTGGGCGTTAGAGAATCCCATACGTCCTTACGGATCGCGACATCGGCGATCGACATGGAGTGGACGCTTGGAAAAATCGCGTACTTGGCGATGTCGTGGAAGCCCAACTCCTCGTTCATCGACAGGGTACCCCAGTCCGCCCCGTCAACGACGCCCTTGTCGAGTGCGCTGTAGACTTCGGTCCCTGGCATTTCGATGGGGATCGCCCCAAACTTCGCGAAAACATCGGAGAACATGCCCTTCGACATTCTGAGCTTCATGCCCTTGAATTCGTCCGGATGCTCTACGGGCTTCATGAGCGGCAGCGATTCCGCGCCCCAGGTGGTGACGCCGATCGGGTAAAGCCCGAACGGCTCGTAGGCCTCCCGCAACAACTCCAGACCGCCATTTTCGTAGTGATAGTCAAGGAGCTGTCGCGTTGTCTGATAGGCGCCAACGAGGCCGCCGAGAATAGCGAAACCAGGCTCGCGTCCGGTCCAATAGGCCGGTGCGTTATGCTCTCCGTCGAGGACACCCATTTGCACGGCCTCAAGCGTTTGGGCGGTACCGACGACCGCGTCGGCTGGCAGGGCGCGGATCTTGATCTGGCCGTTTGTTCGCTTGGAAACATCCTCCGCGAAGCTCTCGAAACTCTTCTGCGTTGCCGTTCCCGCCTGCCACAGACTCTGGATCGCCCAATTATAATCCTGTGCCGCTGCCGGACCCACAAGCGGACCGGCGGCGAACAGAGCGGCGGCCGCAAGGGTTCTCAAAGCATTTGTCATCTCTTCTTCTCCTCCTGGTGGTGATAAAATTGGGATCGCCGCCTCTTTTTTTCCGAGCGGTCATTCCGTCCCTGTTCGAGCCGTTCGCGGCCCTGATTGTATTCAGTCTTTAGGTGCCGCCCGGTCATTTGGGCGAAGCCGACACCACGGTCTGGCGTTGCTGTCCGAGCCCATCGATGCCGAGTTCGATGACATCGCCGGGCTTCAGCCAGACAGGCTCGGGCTTCATGCCCATCCCAACGCCGGGTGGAGTACCGGTTGCGATCACGTCGCCGGGCAACAGGGTCATACATCGACTCAGGTCGGCAATGAGCGCGGCGACAGGGAAGATCATCTTGCTGGTGTTGCCCGTCTGCATACGCACGCCGTTGACGTCGAGCCAGAGGTCAAGCGCCCCCGGGTCGGGAATCTCGTCCGGGGTCACCAGCCAAGGGCCGATCGGGCCGAAGGTGTCGCAACCCTTACCCTTCGCCCACTGCGCCGTCTCCATCTGGAAGGCGCGCTCGGAAACGTCGTTCAGGACGCAGTATCCGGCGATGAAGTCCGTGGCACGGTCCTCCGGCACCTGTCGGGCCGTGCGCCCGATCACGACACCAAGCTCGACTTCCCAGTCGAGTTTTGTCGAATCGATGGGCTGCAAGGTGTCATCATTGGGTCCGCAGATCGCGGACGGCGCCTTCAAAAAGACGATCGGCCGCCGCGGCAACGGCAGTCCCGCCTCGGCGGCATGGTCGGAATAGTTGAGGCCGATGCAGATATATTTGGAGATCCCTTCCCAGGGGACGCCAAGTCGGCCGGGCGTCGCGACCACGGGAAAATCGGCCAGATCGAGACCGGCGACTTCGTCGAGGAGGCCGCTCTCAAACAATCGTGAATCCAGCGCGCGGACCTTGGCGGAGAGGTCCCGAACAGCACCATCCGCGTCGATCGCGCCAACTTTCTCCTCGCCGGGTTCGCCAAATCTCAAAAGCTTCATAGCGGAGTTCCTCATCCATTCGTCATATCAAGGTGGAGCCGTCATCAACAACGAGGGCGGCCCCATTGACGTGACATGCGTCCTTCGATGCCAGGAAGGCGATCGCGGCGGCAACGTCTTCCGGGCGTGCGAGCGCCGCCACGGTCGCGCGTTGGATCCCGTCGCCGCTCTGGCTTTCCATGCTCTCGATCATGCGCCCCGCGATCGGGCCGGGGAGCACGGCGTTCACACGCACGCCGCTGCCCGCCACATCAATCGCGGCGACACGCGTCAAACCAAGGACGGCGTGCTTACTCGCGACATAGCCCGCCAGCCCGCCGCGTCCGCGGATCGCCGAAGTGGAAGCCACGTTTACGACGGTGCCGCGTCCCCGTGCGATCATGCGTGGGATCGTGGCTTGCATGGCGAGGAAGACGCCCTTGACGTTGACCGCCATGACGCGGTCGAAGACGTCCTCCGGATAGGTGTCGATCGGTGAGACCGTCCCTTCAATACCGGCGCAATTGACGAGAATCGTCACTCCGCCAAACGCGTTCTCGACCGCGTCAAGAGCCCCCGCGAGGGTATCGGCCCGGGTAACATCCACCGCGAGGGCCAAGCCGCGTCCACCGTTCGCCTCGACCTCGGCGAGCGTGCGTTGCGCGCCGATAAGACTGTTGTCGAGGAGAGTCACCGCGACACCGTCGCGTGCGAGCCGCATTGCCGTGGCACGGCCGAGATCTCCTCCCCCACCGGTGACAATGGCGACTGCCGGATCATCGGACGCCCGCATGCTCTCCACCTCCCGTCACTCTGGTCTACCTGCGGCACTCAATGTGCATTGTGAATAATATGTACACATGACTTTTGTCTGTCAAGGCGGATTACATTTCCGGATTTCAAAAGCGATACACTAGGAAAGCCTCACAATTAATAGGTTTTTTCGCCGCATTGGATCAATCAATGTTGGTTGGCGTCGGCTGTTGACACCATTTTTCAAGTGTGATCTTTTTATACAAAGAACGCATTTTGCTCTGGTTAGGCGGTGGAAACGCATGAATATCGATCGAAACATTACCGCAATCGAGGACCTGAGGGTCTTGGCGCGCCGCCGTGTGCCGCGCATGTTCTACGACTATGTCGACTGTGGCTCGTGGAGCGAGGCGACCTATCGGGCAAACTCCAGCGACTTGTCGAACTGGGAATTCAGGCAGCGTGTCGCGGTAAACATCGAGGGGCGCTCGACAGCCGCGACACTGCTCGGCGGGCCTGTCACGATGCCTCTGGCGCTTTCCCCCGCGGGCCTTGCCGGAATGCAGTGCGCCGACGGAGAGATTTTCGCGGCTCGCGCGGCCCTGGCGTTCGGTGTCCCTTTCACCCTTTCGACGATGAGCGTCTGCTCCATCGAAGATGTCGCCGAGGCGACGCGGCGTCCCTTCTGGTTCCAGCTTTACATGATGAAGGACCGCACCTTCATGGGGGACCTCATCGACCGCGCGAAAGCGGCTGGTTGCTCCGCGCTCGTCCTGACTCTCGATCTCCAGGTCCAAGGCCAACGACACAAGGATATTAAGAACGGCCTGTCGACCCCACCACGGTTGACCCTGGCCAACATGGTCAACCTCCTGACCAAGCCGCGCTGGTGCTGGGGCATGTTGCGCACGAAGCGTCGGACATTTGGCAACATCGTCGGCCATGCGCCCGATATTGACGATACCAGCTCAATGGCGCTCTGGGTCAGCGAGCAGTTCGACCAGGCCCTTGATTGGGACGCTGTCGATTGGGTGAAGGCCCGATGGGGCGGTAAGTTGATCCTGAAGGGGATCATGGATCCGGAGGATGCGCGTCGCGCCATGGCGAGCGGAGCCGATGCCATCGTGGTTTCCAATCATGGTGGCCGCCAACTCGATGGAGCGCCGTCCAGCATCCGTGCTTTACCCGCGATCATTGACGCGGTCGGATCCCATCTCGAGGTGCATTTCGACAGCGGTGTGCGGTCCGGCCAGGACGTCTTTCGCGCGCTCGCCCTCGGTGCCCGGGGGGTGCACATCGGTCGAGCCTATATGTATGGCCTCGGCGCGCTTGGCGAGGATGGGGTCGCTCGTTGCCTGCGCATCATCAACAAGGAGCTTGATCTTACGATGGCCCTCTGTGGGGTGCGCACAATCGAGGAAATTACACGCGATACGATTATTCCACGAAACTAACATGGAAATGAAGGAGGAACTCAATGTTCGGAAATTTCAAACTCTACCCCAAAAGCGGGGTGAACCCACACCATTCACCGGCCTATCCGCTCGAATGGGACTGCACACTGCGCACCATTGAGGTGGTTACCCGGGTGGACCCGGCGAAGATTGACAACATGCTCGAGGGAAGCGGCTTCCAGCGAGTCAATGATCGCGTCGCCTTCCGCTTCATGCTGTCGCCCGGCCACACGCTCTCGGTTCACAAAGGCGAGATGTTCGACCTGATGATCACGGTCGCGGTGCGGTACCGGGATCTCTTCACCCAAACACACATCTACATGTATTGCAGCGATCCAATTGGCATGGTCGCCGGGCGCGAGCTGTTCGGCTATACCAAAAAGGATTGCACTTATCTGTTCAACGAGGATGCCTTCGGGGCCACCCGCGGCTGGGTCAATCGCCGTGGCTTCCAGCTTGCCGAGTTCAGTTTCACGCCGGACGAGTCGGCCCCGCTGGTGCGCCTGGTCGACGGCGACGATCAACCCGGCGGCGAGATCCACGTGCGGCGCCTCCCCCACCCCGAGCGGCCCGAGCCAGCCTACGAGGACATCGTCTATCGCCGCACCCCGCTCGACTATTCGGTCCCGCTCGTCGGTAAGGTCGATCTCAAGCTATACCCATCAGAGTTCGACCCCATCGCGGACCTCGAGCCCGAGATCCTGGGCGCGCATTTCATGAGTTCGCGCGTCTATGCCGGAGGTTTCGAGCTTGAGGATCGCCGCCTCCTTCAGCGCTTGATGCCTTGATCAAACGTTCAACCGCACGAGGTGGTGGCCAGGGAGGAGAATGGAAGATGACGGTTCTTGTGTTCGGCGCGGCGGGGTTTGTCGGGCGTCGGCTTGTCTCCAAGCTCATGGAAGCGCGCGTTGAAGTTATCGGTGCCGACATTGCCACGGCCGGCGCCGCCATATCCTGCCCTTTCAATACGGTTGATGTGAGTGATCGGGATGCCGTCGCCATGCTTGTCCTGGACGTACGTCCCAAGGCGATTGTGAACCTTGCCTATACCACCGGCGTCGCGATCGAGGCCGACCTCGATCGGTCGACGCGGATCAACGTCAATGGCCATGTCAACGTTCTTGATGCCGCTCGCGCCTCAGGTGTCCGCCGCGTGGTTTATTCGAGCTCGATCGCCGCCTACGGACCCAGCCAATCCGTGTATGGTCATCGGGAGATCACCGAAAGCGATTCCTGCCCGCTTGAGGGGCACAACACGACTTATGGAGCGATGAAGGCCTTTAACGACTTTATTGCCCTGCGCCTCCGAACCAAATGCGATGTGGAAACTTGCGGCGTGCGCCTCAGCATCGTCTTTGGTCCGGGGCGTCGCCACGGCTTTACGACTTGGACGTCTCGGATGCTTGAACCGGCCGGCGAAGATCAGGTGACGATTCCTATCGCGCCGGATGATCCCTTAAGTCTCGTCTCGGCGGGAGACGCCGCTCGCCTCCTCGCGCTCGCGGTCAACAGCCCAGCCCCGCTACCCCCTGTCCTGAATTCTGGCGGTTACCGGGTCACGGCACGGTCCCTTGCGAACGAAATCGCGAGGATCAATCCGCGCGTCCGCTTCACCTTCAGCAAGGCACCCACGCCGCCCCTCTTTGTTGACCGCGTCTCGGGTGCCCTCGCTGAACACGTTCTCGGCTTCCGCCAGCAGCCTCTCCCCGCCGCGCTTAGGGCGGAAATGGCCAGGGCGGTGAGATAGCAGGCTGAACCACCCCGGAATTGCCGGAGGCATTGAAGTGTGAGTCCTATGCGGCCAGAGAGGTGTTCCGCTCTTGGGGAGGGCAACACCTTCTTTCATGCCCCTGTATGGGATGTCTTAGGCCCCGTCGAGCAGGGCGCGGATGGCCAAGCCGTGCCGCTTGGTTTCGTCCAGGGCCATGGGCGGGCTCCATGGGGTGAGCGTGCCGGTGAAGGGCTGGGCGTATCCCCGCTGGCGCATCAATTGGTGAAACCGCGCCAACCGCCTGTTTTCCCCCTGAAGATCAATGGTATAGACCGGCTTTCCGGAATAGCAGGCCTCCGAGACCATGGAGATGCTCTCCTCGGTCACCAGGATGGTATCGGCGAGCGCCAGCATGCCGAAATAGGGGTTGTCTCCCTGGCCATCCCAGACCAGGGCCCCGAGGGGCTCCAAGGTTTCGCGGAGTATCCTTGTGTTCTCCTCCCCCGTCCGCCGGGAGGGCGTGACCACCAATCCCACACCCTTGTCCTTGGCCAGCATGGCCAACCGGTTGGCCAATTGGTGGGCTTCGGCCTCCGTGAACTGGCAGGCGCCGCTGGTCCCACCGACGAGCACCGCCACCAGGGGGCGGGGCAGGGCGGCGAAGGTCTCCCTCCACCGGTCCGCGCCTTCGGCCAGTTTCGCCGGGGTGACCTTATGCAGGGCGCCCAGACTGGTCACGACGTTGGGGCCGGAAACGCCGTCGTGCTCCGGCGCGACGACGCGGTCGAAGTGGTGGAAGGGAACCTGGGGGTTCTGCACATGGACGGTCAGGGTCCGCCCGCGCGAGGCGCGCTTCACCGCGATGGACAGTGCCCCGCTCCGCCGCCCGCAGGTGACGAGCAGGCGGGGCCAGGGGGCCTCGAAGGTGTCGGAACCTGGTCCGCGCAGAGCCTCGATCCCGAGGGGCGCGATCCAATGGGAGCGCAGCCACCGCCAGGGCTTGGGCACACGGATGACCTTGGTGATCACGGGCAGACCCACGGCCTCCGCCAAACCAACGGCTTGATTGGTCATGCCAATCTCGCCGGTGGTCACCGCCCAGGTGACCGGCGCCAGGGGATCGTTGCTCATGATGGAGAGATCCGGGGCAATCAGACCGGAACGTCCGTGTAGCACAGCTCGTGGCGGGAGCGCCATTCGGGGATCACGTAGTTCAGCATGATGGTCTTGCGCACGCCCCGGATGGGCCGCTTTTCGAACCCGTGCCACGTGTCGTCGCCGGGGATGAAGATGATCCCCTTGTTGAAGCCGCAGGGGGTGGAGCCCAGGTGGGTTTCGGCATTGGCGTAGATGTCCGTGCCCCAGTCCGCGGCCTCCTCGTGTTCCGACAGGTAGATCAGCATGGTGAACTTCTTTGCGCCGATGTCGGTGTGGGGCTCCAGCCAGAAGCCGTCGGTGTCCTGGCAATATTCCATGCGCAGAAAGTTCCCCGTCAGGTCGACGCCGCAGACCTTCTCGATCTTGTCGACCACTTCAGGATCCTGGAAGACCTTGGACAGGGCGGCGATGATCGCGTGTTGGTCCTGGAACTCGGGTCCGAAATGGACCCGGCTGTCGTTGTTGGTGGCCCGCTGGCCCTGGGTGTCGCCGATACAGGCCGGGGTCACGGGGAGGGAGACCATGGCCCGGGCGGCGTTTTCGGGGAGGCAGTCGTCGATGATCCAATGGGTATAGGGCTCGGATCGACGGTCGCTCTTCTCGAGGCAGGAGAGGAAGGCGGCTTTGATCTCTTCGATCCGGTATTCTGTGGCGGAGGCCATGGCCCAACCCTTTCGGACAATGTGGACGTGGGGAGATCGGGGTTCCACGCCCCGGTCCAAGGGGCGCAATTTACCCCAGGATGTTTCGTTCGTTCAAGGAAAACGGCCACCCAAAGGTCCGCTCTCGCGTTTACAGGGTTACCTCGGCGCGTCATAGTCATGCGCGGGATGGAAAGAACCACGAGCCAGAAAGGTCCGAGGGGCATGCAAATCACGTTTTGGGGAACACGGGGATCGATCGCCGCGCCACTATCGGCCAAGGGCGTGCGGGACAAGATTGTCGATGCGGTCATGGCCGCGGCCCAGGCCCCAGAGGGCGCCGCCCTGGCCGGGCGGGACAAGGCGGAGGCCTTCGTCGACGCCATGCCTTTCTCTCAAAAGGGTACCTTCGGCGGCAACACCTCCTGCGTGGAGGTGGAAACGGACCAGCCCGACCACTTCCTGATCTGTGACCTGGGCACCGGCGTCCGGGAGTTGGGCCTTTCGGCTCTCGGGCGTCTGGGGGGGCGATCGGGGACCTTCGACGTGCTGCTGTCCCACCTCCACTGGGACCACATCATGGGCTTCCCTTTTTTCGTTCCCGCCTATATTCCCGGACATGTGATCCGGATCCATGGATGCCATGATCAACTGGAGGCTGCCCTGAAGGCTCAGCAGTCCGCGCCTTGCTTCCCGGTCCCCTTTGGCGTCCTCGGTGCCACCATTGAGTTCCATGTCCTGACCCCGGATCAAACCACGGAAATCGGGGGGGTCTCCGTCACTCCGAGCCTCCAGCACCACGGCAATGACTCCTATGGGTATCGCCTGGAGCGGGCCGGGACATGCGTGGTCTATTCCACGGATTCCGAGCATGGCATCGAGGATGAAGAGGACTTGCATCGCTTCGCCAAGTTCTTCCAAGGCGCCGATCTGGTCATTTTCGATGCCATGTATTCCCTCGCCGACGCGGCGACCGTCAAGCAGGACTGGGGCCATTCCAGCAATGTCATGGGCGTGGACCTTTGCCACAGGGCGGGGGTCAAGCGGCTTGCCCTGTTCCACCACGAACCGGTCCATGGGGACGGCAAACTCCAGGTTCTGCTGGAGCAGACCTTGCGCTATGAAGCCTTGGCCCGGGAAGGCGACGCGTTGGAGGTCATCGCCAGCTACGATGGTCTCGTGGTCACGGTTTGAACGCCGCTGTCCGAGGTCTCTATCTCCGGCGCGGGAGAGAGGCACTCGGTCTTCGGTGAACGGGCCAATCGCATGGATGGTCTGATCGCGCGCTACAAAGTGTCCTGAGAGCCGTCCGCCTCTCGGATCGCCCGGACGGCGCGGGAGCGGAATTCCCGCCGATGCAAGACGAGCGTGACGCCCGCGGTCAACCCCATGAACAGCACGGGCGAGACCAGCCACCCCAGGGCGGCAAGGGCGAAGAAATAGGCTCGGAGCCCCCGATTGAAATGGTGGGCGGACAGGGCCGACAGGGTCGCGGCGCTTTCGATCATCCGTTTGGCGCGGTCGCTTCCCGCTTCCTCCGGCACGGGCAGGGCGCCCACGGAAATGGAGGTATAGTTGGCCAATCGGAAGGCCCAGGCGAACTTGAAAAAGGCATAGATGAAGATCCCAAGCAACAGCAGGATCTTTCCTTCCCAGGCGGCGGGCGGGATGGGCGTGGCCAAGGGAATGCGCTGGACGGCCAGGGCCCCCTCTTCGGCCACCCCAAGCATGGCCACCAGCCCGCCCAGAACGAAAATCGTCGTGGAGGAAAAAAAGCCGATGCCGGTCAATAGGTTCCCCAGGATGTTGGTGTCGACGATGCGCAATTGTCGACCCGCGGCCTGGACCATCCAGTCCCGTCGGCGCTGGTTCATGGCCGCCGTGATACCCCGGCTTCCATAGGGACTATGGTCGGCCAGAATGGTGTAGCCCACCCAGGCCAGGGCGAACCACCCCAAGGACAGCCCATCCAGGGGGGCCATCCAGGAGAGCGGGGAAAACCAGGAGAGGGTCACCGCGTCCCGTCCACCGGGGCAATCCCGGGGGTCAAGCCGGGGGCCAAGCCGGGTGGACGAGCGTCCCGTTGGTCCATAACCCGGCCGCGGCCGCCACGCTTGGGGGTGTAGAGGGCCGCCTCGGCCCGCGAGACCACGCGTTCCAGGGTGTCCTCCAGGTCGATCTGGGCGATGCCCAGGCTGACGGTCATGGACAGGGTCCGGTCTTGGGGCAGGCGCACCGTCGCCTCCGCTACGGCCCTTCGCAGGCGTTCGGCGAAGACCCTGGCCCCCGTCAGATCCACGCCGGGCAGCAGCAGGCCGAACTCTTCGCCTCCGAGACGTCCGGGGGTATCGGCCTCGCGGATGGAATCGCGGATGATGTCGGCCAGACGGCGCAGGGCCCGGTCTCCATTGACATGGCCATGGGTGTCGTTGATGGCCTTGAAGTGGTCGATGTCCATCATCACCACGGATACAGGCTCTCCGTCGCGGCGGAAGCGCTTGAGGGCTTGCAGGGCCAAGGCGTCGAAGTGGCGCCGGTTGTACAGGCCGGTCAGGGGGTCGCGGATGGCCCGTTCGCGCAGTTCGGCCTCAAGCACCTTCTGACGGGTAATGTCGGCAAGTCCGATCAGCGCCCGGCGCTCCCCGTCAAAGGTCACTTCCCGGGCGGAGACGAGCAGCCAAGAGCTTTGCTCCTCGAAAGGCGTCTTCGTGACGTCTCCTCCGGTCCTCGGTCCGGTTTCCCCAAGGGATCGGCGGGCTTTGCCCCGGCCGGGGGTCAGGGCGACCTCGGCGTTTTCCACCCGGTCTCCCCCGGCCACCCGGGTCAGGATCTCCGACCAGGGATCCTGGGTCAGCAGGGTCCGCCGAAGGGTTTCGTAAGATTCGATCGCGGTGTCGAAATCCAACAGGCGTTCGGCGGCGCCGTTGGTTTCCAGGATCGCGCGTTGGGACAGGTCCGCCAGCAGAATCCCCGTGGGTGTCGTTGACAGAATGGTGCGCAGGTTTTCCCGCGCCCGTTCCAGTCCCTCCGATGTGGCTTTCAGAACCGCGTCCCGCCGTTCGATGGTTTCCTTGAATCGGGTCAGATAGGTTTCCATCTGGGCCAGTTCGTCTTCCCCCTGGTTGGGGATGACCGGGGCCCGACCCTTGAGCCAGTCGACCATTCCCCGGCGCATGACTTCGATGCGCCGGACGATTTGAACTTCCTGAACCCACTGACTGACGAAGAACAGGGGCATGGCCAGAACCAGGGCGACGGTCATGGCCGAGGTCAACATGACGAGCCGGTCCGACCAGGAGGCCAAAGCGCTGGTCCGCGCTCCCTCAAGGGCTGCGCGGGGTTGGCTCAAAGCTGTCCGGAAAGCTCGCAGGTGATCGGCCACATTGGCCACGGCGACGCGCAAGGCCGCTTCCCCCGCCCGGGGAAGAAGGGCACTCGTCAGGATTTCATCAAGCACCTGGCAGGGAGGGCTCTTGGCGGAACCGGTCAGGTCGTCGCAGGCGCGGGGGAGGGTCTCCTTGAGAGAGGAGTCTCCTTCCAAGACGGTGTCAAGGTTCGCCATCAGAGCGCTGACGGTCCGCCGGTCGTCTTCGGTTCTTGCCTGATCGAAAAGCATATCAGCCAGAAGGGGCACCGTCTCGCCTCGGATGCGGTTGGCGTCCAGCAGGGCACGGCGGGCCTGGGCGAGGGTCTTGGCCCCGTCCGCGATCCGCTCCACGCCGTCGGACAGTTGCTCCGCGCCGCCCGGAGACAGGGTGGTGGACAGGATGTCAATGCCCTCTCTCAGGACACCGAGGGCGGCGTCCACGGCGTCCGCGTGGAGGCGCAGTTCATGGCCGTCGACCGCCGAGGATAGAGTCCAGAGGGCCAGGGTGACCTCCGTCACCTGGCCGTCCAGGTTGGCGAGCGCGTCCTCCGTCCGGGGCGGATCCATCCGCGCCCGGGACAGGTCTTCCGACAGGTCCGCGACCATCCAGAGGAAGAGGCCAAGCACCGCGGTGATCAGAGCCGCGATACCAAGGTTTAAGGAAGCGAGTTTGGTCTTGATGGATGCCATGGTCAGCGGGTTGGGTGTCGCGGTTTGGCGGGGATGTTCCGGTCGCTCCGACTGGGACGTGGATCCGCTCCAGGCGCTCCCATGCGTCCTTGGGCTCCCTCCCGCTTGAAACCGGGCTTCCGTCCCGCCAGGACCAAAGGCAACCGGGCAAGGCCGAGGTCGAGAGCATCAAAGGTGGATAGGCGAGCCATGGGAATACTCCAGGAACGGAACGATATGGAAATTAAGTGCGCCAAACACCAACCCTATCCCAACCATGGGGGCGCCGTCTTCCATCTCCTGTGGGATGACGCCACTTGCCCCAGGCCTTTCGTCGGTTTATGCACTCTTTTTTTGGATCCAATTGTCCCAATCCAATGGTCATTAGGTGTTACATGGGTCTGTCGTCTCCTTTCGCGCGCCTTCGAGCTTCTCTGTTACTCCTATTGGTGGCGTTTATCTGGGGGAGCGCCTTCGTCGCCCAGAAAACCGCCTTCGACTCCGCGAGCGGGGGGGAGGATGCGTTGGTCGCGATCGCTCCCTTGGGGGTGATGACGTTCACGGGGATCCGCTTTTTGCTGGGTGCCTTGGTCGTGCTGCCTTTCATGGTCTGGGAGCGCCATCGTCCCGGAGAGGGGGGGGAAGGGCCCCGCGACCCCTGGCGATACCTGGGGATTGGGGGGGTTCTGTTCACCGCTTCCTTGACCCAGCAGATTGGGATTCTGGGGACCTCGGTCACCAACGCCGGGTTCCTGACGGCCATTTATGTGCCCCTGGTACCGGTGATGGCCCTGGTGTTCTTCGGGCGGACCGTGCCCTGGGTGATTTGGCCCGGCGCGCTGGGGTGCCTGGGCGGAGCCTGGCTGCTGACCGGCGGTCAGGCGGAAGGGTTTTCGGCTTTGAGTACCGGGGATCTTTGGGTTTTGTCCGGCACCCTGTTCTGGGCCGCCCATGTCACCGTGGTGGGGATCGTGGTGGGCCGGGCTCGGCGGCCTCTAAGCCTGGCCTTCGGACAGTTCGTTGCCTGCGGGATCCTGGGTCTGGGGGGCGCGGCGCTGTTCGAAAGCATTCGGTGGGAAAGCCTGATGGCCTCGGCCCCGGAGATCGCCTACGCGGGGTTTCTGTCCGCGGGGGTGGCCTTCACCTTGCAGGTGGTGGCCCAGAAGGATCTGCACCCGGCCGCGGTGGCGATCATCCTCTCGACGGAAATGGTCTTCGCCGCCCTGGCTGGCGCGGTGGCGCTGGGGGAAAGCATGAGTGGGACCCAGGTGGCGGGCGCGACCCTGATCCTGGGCAGCATCCTGGCGGTGGAGGTGGCTTCGGCCCTGAAAGCGGCGCGACCGCCTAGGGAGGAGCCTTCCCGGTAAATCGGTGGTGTTTTCATGGAACGCCCCTGTCACGCTTTCGATTAGTCTGTCGCCAAAATCGGAAACCCGGACCTGTTTGTCCGAGAGACGCTCGCGGGAGGTGATGATGGCGATCGGGACTCCACCACGGCTCGCTTGGGCGAATACGGGGCGGGTGTTTTGTGTCCTCGTTCTTTTTCTCGGCATTTGTTCGCCGTGTTGGGGGTGGGAGGGGACCTGTATCGAGCGTGATATCGTATTCAATGCTCGGGGCCTCATGGTCGTGGGAACCTTGACGGAGCCCGTGACGCCGGGACCTTTTCCAATCGTGCTCATTCTGCACGGCATGGGCGGCGACCGTCAGGGACCCGTGATCCGTGGGACGGGCGAAACCCTCTTTGGTGGCGTCGCGCGGATCTGGGCGCGCCGGGGTGTCGCCAGCTTGCGCATAAGCACGGGAGGGCGCGGTGGTTCGGAAGGAGACTTCGTCGACATGACCCTCGACCGGCGTGTCGAGGAAGCGTTGGGCGCGATCAAATGGATCGTCGGGCAGCGGCGGTTCGATGGCGCGCGCATCAGTATTCTGGGCCACAGTCAGGGGACGCTCATCGCGGCGTCGGCGGCGAAACGGCTGGCCGCGACGATTCCCATGAAATCCGTGGTTTTGTGGGCGCCGCAAGAGAGTGCGCTTCCTGTCTACAAGCGGAGCATGGGGCTTGGGGTCTATGAGAAGGGGATTGCGGCGAAGCCAGACGAGGTGGTCGGTTGGATCGGGGCTGGCGGCCAAGTCAGGGCGTTCAAGCGGGGCTTCTTCGCGGGGCTCGCCGATTTCGACGCGGTGGCGGACATCGCGGCCTATGGGGGGCCAACGCTTGTCGTGACCGGCGACCGCGACCAGTGGTCGCCACCATGGCGCGCGCGGGCATTCGAGGAGTCTGGGGCCGTGATCATGACGTTTGATGTCGGGCATCGCATGGGGGCCGACATGGGAATCGACGCGGTCCACGAGCTGGCCGAAGCGACACTGAATTGGCTTGTGACGCGGGAGTGAATACCCGCTTCGGTTTCCCGGAAATCGCTTTGGGCGCCGGATCTCGTGTCACGCTTCCCGGTTGGTTTCGCCGACTTGATTGGTGGCCAGGCGGAGGCGATTCAGCAAGGTCTTTAAGAGAGCTTGAAGACCAGGATCGGCTCGGTTGACCATGGCGTGCAGGGTCTCCGGCGCGATTTCCCGCAGGCGGGTGGGGGCCGCGGCCCGGACCGAGGAACTGCGCGGGGCGGAATCGATCACCGCCATCTCGCCCACCACCTGACCCCGGAGGATGGTGTTGACCGAGATGGCTTCCCCGCCTCGGCGCAGGAAAATGTCGAGCACGCCCTCCTCGACGAAATAGGCCATGTCGCCGGGGTCGCCTTCCTCGAACAGAACCTCTCCGGGCTCCAGGAGGCGGACGCCGGGGATGGACACGGTGTCCCGGGGGGCTTGGCGAGGGGACGGACGGTCGCCGCCGGCGCTGCTCACCGGGGGGTCTGTCCTGTCCTCGGCCACCCGCTCGGTTCGGCTCACCTTGTCCCGGGCCGCCTTCTCCCGGACCTGGGCCGTCTTATCGATGGGCGGGATCATCCCGCGAAAGGAAATGGCCATGGCTGGGTCCCGCTCATCCGAGTCATCCGATGGGATAAAGTGTCACTCAGGAGAGAAGGCTTGTCCAGGGGATGGGGGGGCGACCCATTTCAACGACCGCGTGGTGCCGCGGGGGATCAGGCGGATGGGAATGCGGTGGGACACCGGAGTGACAACCGTCCCACTCCGGCGTTCCAGGATGCGGGCCACGATCCAGGCGGCCAGGTCTTCCACAGGGTAGCGCAGGGTGGTCAGGTCGAAGACCGACCAGGACGACTGGGGGAGATCGTCGAACCCGACGATGGACAGGTCCTGGGGCACCCGCAAGCAGAGGCGGCGGGCCGCCTCGATCACCACGAAGGCCAGACTATCCGTGGCGCAGACCACCCCGTCGGGGGCGGGAAAGGCGCCCAGCAGGTCCATGGCCTGATCCAGTTCCGTGCCCGCGTGGCTGTCCGCCAACGCCAGGGCGTCCAACGACAGCCCCGCCCCCTCCAGCGCGGCGCGGACGCCCGCTTCCCGCTCCTGGTCCGATTGGGGGCGGTGGGACAGGCCGAAATAGGCGACCCGACGACAGCCCGAGCGCACAAGCAGATCCGTGGCCGCGCGGGTACCCTCGGCGTTCTGGCTCATGACGCTGTCGATCTCGGGGGCGCCTTCCAGACCGCCAACGGTTGAACTGCCCGCCATGATCAGGGGAATTCCGAAACGGGCATAGCTGTCGATGGTCGTCTTGGGCAGGGTCCCCGCGGCCACCACCGTGGCCGCCACCTGCCAGTCGAGCGCCGTCAGCAGGGGGGCGTCGCCCGCGCCCTCGTCGGCGGGGATCAGTAGGGTGCGCAGGCCATGGGCCGCGAGGCCCCGGGTCAATTCCTCGAGAAAGCGGGAATCGAAGGCGCTGCGCATGCGGCCGATGACCACCGCCACCAGATCGATGCTGGAATGGATCAGGCCCCGGGCCAGGGCGTTGGGCCGGTAGCCCAGTTGGTCCGCGGCCGCTTGCACCCTGTCCCGGGTGGCCTCGGTCACGCCCTGGCCATCTCCGAACACCCGGGATACCGCCGAGGCCGAAACACCAGCCCGCCTTGCCACGTCGCGAATCGTCACCCTGCTCAAAGACCAAACTCCCCCTCGTCCCATGAATGTTTCCGTCGGCGGATGGACTTATGATGCCATGAAAAGGTTTTCATCAACTACAAACATTGGGAAGCAGCGGACGAGAAATTCAAAAATTCTCATAAAATATTGTAAATAAACATAAAAATCATGAGCGGACGGAAAGTTTCACGGAGACGCAATGGAAGCGTCATCGGTCTGTCATGGGTTTTGGATAGGGTTTCCATGAAAACGTTACCATGGCGTCTTGCCCGGGTTGGGGTGGGGTGCCTTGGTCGCCATTGCCATGACCGATAGACCCAAACCATACGACCACAACGGAGAGACAGATGATCCGCTTCGTATCCACCCTGGCCGCGACGGCCCTGCTGGCGACGACCGCCCAGGCCGCGACCGAGATCACCTGGTGGCACGCCATGGGCGGCAAGCTGGGAGAGACCGTCAACAGCATCGTCGGCGAATTCAACGAGTCCCAGAACGCCTGCCAACTCAACGCCACCTACAAGGGCGGCTACGAGGAGACCATGACGGCGGGCATCGCCGCCTTCCGCGCCAAGCAGGCTCCGAACATCATCCAGATCTTCGACGCCGGTTCGGCCACCATCATCTCCGCCAAGGGTGCCGTCACTCCCGTGGCCGATCTGATGACCGAGAACGGCGTGGCCTTCGATAAGGAAGACTACATTCCCGGCGTTCGCACCTTCTACGCCGACAGCGACGGCAAGATGATCGGCATGCCGTTCAACTCCTCCACCCCGGTCATGTACTACAACAAGGCGGCTCTGGCCGAGGCGGGCGTCGAGCCCCCGAAGACCTGGGAAGAGTTCGAGATCGCCGCGCCGAAGCTGGCCGAGAAGGGCTACATCGCCCTGTCCCAGTCCCATGGTCCCTGGATCTGGTCCGAGAATTTCATGTCCCGGCACAACCTGCCCATGTCCGACAGGAACAACGGTTTCGACGGCCCGGCCACCAAGATCGGCTATAACAACGAAGACCTGCGTATGCACTTCCATAAGCTGAAGGAGTGGAAGGACAAGGGCTGGTACGGCCATTACGGCGCCAAATGGGACGACAACAAGGTGCCCTTCGAAAAGAAGGAAGTGGCCATGTGGATCGGGTCCTCCGGCTCCTTTGGTGGCCTGAAGGACACCACCGACTTCGCGTTCGGGACCGCCGGACTGCCCTACTGGAAGTCCATCGTCCCCGGCGAACCTCTGCACACCTTTATCGGTGGCGCGGCCCTGTTCACCTTCGCCGGCCACGAAAAGGCCCAGAATGAGTGCGTGGCCCAGTTCTTCACCCACCTGACGAAGCCGGAAACCCAGTACTTCTGGCACAAGGAAACCGGGTACGTGCCCGTCACCAAGGCCGCCTATGACCTGGCCAAGACGGACGGCTACTATGACCGCGAGCCCGACGCCGAGGTTGGCATCCTGCAGCTCTCCGAGGCCTCCGCCGAGTGGAACAAGGGGTACCGTCTGGGCTTCTACCCCCAGATCCGTGAAGTTCTGTACCGGGAATACGACAAAATCTTCAACGGCGACGTGACCGTGGAAGAGGCGTTCAACACCATCGAGGAAGAGTCCAACGAGTTGTTGGCTCGCTTCGCCAAGACCACCGGCATGTAAGACGTTGATCCGCCACCCCCTCTCCGAAATGGGAGGGGGTGGTTTCCGCTTATTCGCTTCCTTCTTTTTGACCGCTTGGGACCAGACCCATGAAACGCAATCAGTTCGGCCATTCGCCTCTGCCCTATCTGCTGATCGCGCCGCAGTTGCTGATCATTTTGATTTTCTTCGTCTGGCCCGCGGTCCAATCGGTCCGGCTCTCCTTCTTCCTGGAGGATCCCTGGGGGTTGAGCCGCTCCTTCGTCGGGTTCGACAACTACACCAGCGTCCTGTCCAACAGCCAATACCATTCGACGGCCCTGTTCACCCTGTTCTTCTCCGCCGTGGTGACGGTCCTGGCCCTTGGGGTCGCCCTGTTGCTCGCGGTCAAGGCAGACGGGATCATCCGGGGGGCGAAGACCTATAGGGTTTTGTTGATCTGGGCCTATGCCGTCGCGCCCGCCGTGGCGGGGATGATCGGTCTGTTCCTGGCCAACCAGCACATTGGCCCCCTGTTTCCCCTGTTCAATCTGCTGTGGGACTTCGACAACAAGACGGATTCCGCGGACGCGACCTTCTGGTTGACCCTCGTCTGTGTCTGGAAGCAGGTCAGCGTGAACTTCGTCTACTTCCTGGCGGGCCTACAGGGCATTCCCCGGTCCGTGCGGGAGGCCGCGGCCCTGGACTGCCAGAGCGGGTTCCGCCGCTTCTGGACGGTGACCTTTCCGTTGCTCGCCCCAACGGGCTTTTTCCTGATGGTGATCAACATCACCTATGCCTTCTTCGACACGTTCCCCATCATCGACACCCTGACCCGGGGGCGCCCCGGCGGGTCGACCTTCACGCTGGTCTACAAGGTCTACAAGGATGGCTTCCTGGGCGCCGACCTGGGGGGAAGCTCGGCCCAGTCGGTGATCCTGATGGTCGTCGTCATGCTGCTGACCATCGTCCAATTCCGCTTCATCGAACGCAAGATCCACTATTAAGACGGGGCCCTTTTCATGAAACGCGGCGTCATCATCGACCATGCCATTCTGATCCTGGGGGTCCTGTTCCTGATTACCCCCCTGTGGATGGCCTTCGCGTCCTCCACCTATACCGCCCAGGAGATCGCCCGGGACGGCATGCGCTTCGTCCTGGGAGACAACTTCATCGGCACCTGGGGCGACCTGCTCACCGGGGCGGGAAGCATGTTCACCGAAAGCGAAGGCAAGACCGGCGAGGTCACCGCCGTGAGCGGCCTGTTGATGCTCAAGAACTCCCTGATCCTGGGGCTGGGATTCGCCATCGGAAAAATCGCCATTTCCATGCTGGCGGCCTATGCCATCGTCTACTTTCGTTTCCCGGCCGGACCGTTTTTCTTCTGGATCATTTTCTCCTCCCTGCTACTGCCATTGGAGGTGCGGATCATCCCCAGTTACGAGATCGTCGCCGGACTGGGGCTTGTGAACAGCTATACGGGGTTGATCCTGCCCTTGATCGCCTCGGCCACGGCGACCTTCTTCTTTCGGCAATTCTACAAACAGATCCCCGAGGAGATGATCGAGGCGGCCCGGCTGGACAACGCCGGACCCATCCGCTTCTTCATCGATATCCTGTTTCCCCTGTCGAAAACGATGATCGCGGCGATCTTCATCATCATGTTCGTGGTCGGTTGGAACCAGTACCTCTGGCCGATTCTGATGACCACGGACAAGGAATTCAACACCCTGCTGATGGGCATCAAGAACATCATCTACATCATGGATGACGGGAAAACGCCCGCCTACAATCAGGCTTTCGCGCTTGCCGTTCTTTCCGTCATTCCCCCGGTTCTGATCGTCGTCCTGTTTCAAAGCTGGTTCGTCAAGGGCCTGACCGAGTCCGATAAGTAGGAAATTCCACCATGTCGCACCTGTCGCTCGCCAACATCATCAAGACCTATCCCAACGGTTTCGAGGCCGTCCGGGACGTGTCGGTGGACATCGCCAAGGGGGAGTTCACCGTCTTCGTCGGCCCCTCGGGCTGCGGTAAATCCACGCTGCTGCGCATGGTCGCCGGGCTGGAGACCGTGACCCAGGGCACCATCACCCTGGCCGACCGCGTCATCAACGACCTGGAACCGGCGCGGCGCGACATCGCCATGGTCTTCCAGAACTACGCCCTCTATCCGCATATGACGGTCTACAAGAACCTCGCCTATGGGCTGGTCAACCGCGGGTTCCCCAAGGCGGAGATCGACCGGCGGGTGCGCGAGGCCGCCGAGATGCTCCAGATTACCGAATATCTGGACCGCAAGCCCCAGCAGCTCTCCGGCGGTCAGCGTCAGCGGGTCGCCATGGGGCGGGCCATCGTCCGCGAGCCCGAGGCCTTCCTCTTCGACGAGCCCCTGTCCAACCTGGACGCAAAACTGCGCAACCACATGCGGCTGGAGATCAAGCGCCTCCAGCGGTACTTGGGGACCACCGCCATCTATGTCACCCATGATCAGGTGGAGGCCATGACCATGGCCGATCGGATTGTCGTGTTGAACAAGGGCAAGGTGGAGCAGGCCGGAACGCCCGCCGAGATCTACCACGATCCGGCCAGCCTGTTCGTCGCCGGGTTCATGGGCGCCCCCGCCATGAACATGCTCGAAGCCCGGTTCGAGGACGGCCATATGATCCTGCCCGGAAACATCCGCGTCCATGCCCTGGCCCGGCCGGATCGCGACGAGGCGACCCTGGGTCTGCGACCGGAGCGGATCACCATTACGCGGACCCCGGTGAATGGCACCGCCCTGCCGTTCCAGTTGGATCTGGTCGAGGAACTGGGGGCCGGTCGCCTGCTCCATGGGCGGGTGGGCGAGACCCCGGTGACGGTGAGCACATCGGGCGATGGGGAGGTTCCCGCCGATGACCTGCATGCCGAATTCCCGGCCGCGGCCATGCATTTCTTCGACAAGGAAACGGGAGCGCGTCTATGACCCACCAACGTCTCGGACCCAGTGAAACCATCGTCCCCCGCCTGCCCCAAGTCAGCCCGGAGAAGCGGCGGGCCTTTCTGGAGTTCCCCAAGACCCCCGCCGCCCACCGGGAGGCCATGGCCCTGACCGAGGCGATGCATGTGGTCGAGGTGGGCGGTCAGCCCCACTTCGACGCGCTGCCCGCCCGCTTCCGCGTGGCGGCCTGGAACCTGGAACGGTGCATCGATCCGCCCGGCTCCGCCCACTTACTGACCGAACAGGCGCCCGATGTGGTCCTGTTGTCGGAAATGGACAACGGCATGGCCCGCTCCGGTCAGCGCCATACAACCCGGGACTTGGCCGTGGCCCTGGGCATGACCTATGCCTATGGCGTCGAGTTCCTGGAAATGAGCCTGGGCAACAGTACCGAGGTGCGCTTGGCCGCCCTGGAACCAGATGCGGAAAACGCCGAGGGGTTCCATGGCAACGCCATCCTCGGCCGGGCGCCCATCACGCGGGCCTGCCTGATCCGCCTGGACGACCATGGCCATTGGTTCGACGGCAACCCCGTGGGTGACCAACGCGGGCAACCCCGGGTCGGTGGCCGCATGGCCATCGCCGTCGAACTGCCCAGCCTGTCCGGCCCGGTGGTCTTCGTCTCGACCCACCTGGAAAGCAATGCCGACACGGCCCACCGGGGTGCCCAGATGGCCTCCATCCTCTCGGAAGTGGCTCTTTTCTCTGGAACAAAGCCCGTTTTGATCGGCGGTGACTTGAACACCGGCAACCACTTGGCAAGCGGTGACTGGCGGGAGGAAGCCCTGTTCGACATGGCCCGCTCCCATGGCTACCACTGGGATGGTAACGCGGAAGGAGAGACCACCCGTCCTTCGCGTATCTCCCTCGTGGGATGGCGGGCCATGAAACTGGACTGGTTCTGCGCCCAGGGCCTGACCGCCCATGCGCCTTACACGGTCCCCGCCCTGGATGCTCAAGGTGTGGCCTTGTCGGACCATGATATGATCGTGACCGATTGGACGGTGGACGACGGGGCGTGATGGGATGGATGGTCGGACTAGAGGGTCTGTCTAGTACGTTGATCGCGGAGACAGCCGGGCTTCCGCCCGGGTCGAGGCGGCTGCCGGTCTGTCTCTATTGATCTGTCTTGATAGCCACTCTCCAAACGCGGGAGCGCCATCGAACCGGAGATCGGTCACTTGAAACGGGACGGGCGGCTGGACCGAAATCTCCTCCAGGACAAGGACGGTGACCGCATCACCGCATCCTCACCGGCGCTGGACGCAACATTCGCCTCATTCTCGCATGGCTGGCACGTCTGCTTGCCTGGGTCTTGGGGCAGGTCCTCATGATCTTCGGGCCATAGGGCATGGATGGCGCGCTTCAAACCCCAACCGGAATCGCCTTCCAGAGCTCTTTTTCACGGACGACGAACTGGTCTCCATAAAGGTCCTGGAGGTGGGCCGGTTGGGCGGTGATCTTGCGGTCGCGCCGGTTGTTGTCCTGGAAACTCCGCTCCATCCGTCCGAGGGTGGAACTCCCGGCCAGGGATTTGGGCGGCTCGTTTCCCTTGCTGTCCGCCTCTCCCAGAGGCGTCAGCAGGGTAGGGTGTGCGCGACCTGATCCTGCTTCCGCCGGTCCTCGAAACCGGCCGCCATGCGCCTAAGCAGATTCAGGCGCCGCGCCGTCTCCCGTAACAACACCCCGCCTGCGTCCGATGTGATATCGCCCCCATCAAAGGCGGCAAGAACCCGCCGCTTGCCGTGATCACCAAACCGCATCGCCGAAAAGCACCCCAGCAAACTGTTGTGTCCTTCATATTCTAAGATAATCTACTGTTATCATTTGATCTTCCGACCTTGATCCGAGACAGGCGAGGCCATGGCGGCGGTTGGGGAGATTTTTAGAGAGATCGTATCCTTACGGGCAAAAAGTTACTAAAACGAGTATATTGCAAAAAAGCTCTCTTAGGTGTAAGAATTAACGCGTGTTGGTGTATGAAAATGCTCTGAAAACGTGTTTTGCGTTTTACACAGACTCTGCATGAACGGTCGAAATGCGGATCCGCCGATGGGCTTTGACGTCCTGTCGACAGCGCGGCACGGGGTGCGAAAGGGCACTGAAATCGGAGGGTGCGACACTTGTACGAGAAGATGCAGGCCGAGAGCGGCGAAGGGCGGCGGTACGTACAGTTGATTGACGAACACGCGAAGGTCTTTTCCGAACGAGCCCCGCACTATGATCGAACGGGCGAGCTGCCTTTCGTCAACTACGAAGAAATGCAAGTAAGCGGCGTCATGGCCGCCATGGTCCCCGAAGCGTTCGGCGGTCTTGGTGTCCGGTCGATCCACGACATGATTGTCGGCGTGTCGCGGCTAGGGCGGGTTGATGCCTCGACGGCGATCGCGGCCAATATGCATATCGCCACCGGGCTTGTGCTGCGGCTGGATCTGGAGGAGGCGCGCGCCTCTGGCGATCAAGAGAGGGCCTCGGAAATAGAGTCCCTTCTTCGCCAGATCGGCGCGGGCAAAATCACTTTCAGTCTGCTGGGCAGCGAAAGCGGTACCGATCAACTCCATCCCCAGGTCCGCGCGACGCGGGTCGAGGGGGGATATGTCATCAACGGCCGAAAGATATTCGGTACGCTTTCGACGGCGGCGAACCGCTTCATTGTTTTCGTGGCCGTCGACTCTCCTGATGGCGAGATGGAAATCGCCTCCGTTCTATTGCCCAGGGACACGGAGGGGCTGGAAGTCCAAGACAACTGGGACGCCATGGGCATGCGTGCCTCGGGAAGCAATGACGTTGTTTTCAAGAACTGCTTCGTTTCCGAGGAGATGTTCGGAAAGAAACGTCAGGGGTATGGAAGGTGGAGTGCGCCCTGGTTCAAGACGATCATCATCGAGAATCTCGGACTCACCAGCGTGTTCTTCGGAATCGCTGAAGCCGCGAGAGACTACGCCATCGAAAAAGTGCTGTCTTCGCGCAAGCATCCGAGCGGAAAAATCATCGCGGAGCGCCCAACGATCCAGCATTGGATCGCGGAAATCGAGATTGAGCTGGTTACGGCCAAATCCGTTTTGGAGGCCTGCGCAAGGCGGGTCGACGTTTTTCTTCGTGATGCGGAGCAGGGAGCGGAAAGTACTGTCGACGACCTGCATCAATTGAACAAGCTGTTTCAGATCACAAAGAATGTCGTGACATCCAAGGCGGTCACGATCGTTGACAAGGCCATGACAGCCACGGGTGGTGCTGGCTATATGAACGCTAGCCCGCTTTCGCGCTGGTATCGCGACGTTCGCGCGGGACCCATCATGCAAACATATTCACCAAACGAACAGTATGAATATATCGGCAAAGCGACACTCGGCTTGCCGATGACGATGACGACTTAGTTTCATGTGGTTGGAACATCCAGTCATACCAAAGGGATGCGTTTCGCCGGACGAGAAAACTGGTTGTCCGCGACACGCTCCCTTCGGCTCCCCCTTCTTCACGTGTTGCTCCAAGGCGGATCATAACCATGCTTCGTCGGAATCAACGTCTGGATATCGTGAAAGCCTGTCAGGGTTTTGACTTGTACAGGACTGGCTAAAGATTGCCTGGTTAAACTCTCGTTGGAGGCTCATTCTTATGACTGTTTCTGGTGTCACGGATAGTACGTCCATCCGGGTGGAAATCGAGCGGATCGCCTCGAAATACAAGGCGTCCGAACATTGCTTCTTTTCGCGCCTCGGCCAGGCCGATTCCGACCATATACGCAAACCCGATGTGCTGGGTGAACTGCTGCTCCGCTATCAAGCCGCCATGCATTCAACCAGAGCGATGGCCTATTGTTTGCCGATGCTCGACAGTCCGGCGTTGCGCAAGCGAAAGCTGCGGATCCTGGTGGACGACGATGGTCTCGAGGGGGGCGACACCCACCATTATCAGTTGACGCGCGCCTTTGAAAAGCTCGGTGCCGAACTTAAAATCGATGATGAAGCTTACGGCGATCTCGATACCCTACAAAGTAAGGTTGATGGAAAGACGGCCAAATTTATTTCAGCCGTGAGAGACATGTACTTGCGGTCACTTGGTGCTTGGGCTATCGCGGAGGTGATGTCTGACGACTGGCTGCATGCTTTGGCCGACGGCCTGGAGAAGCATTTTCCGAAGATCGTGGACGAGCCTTACTTCGCGGAGTGCTTCAATGGGCATGTTGAAGAACGCCACGGGTTGGAAGCACTGGAATTGGCCGAAATGGTTTGCGCCGGCCGTCCCGAGCTTGCGGAACGCACGATCAGTGATGCGAAAGAAATGGCCCAGAAGCTGAATCACTTGTGGGATTCTCTTCTTGAAGTTGTCGAGCCGAATTAGTCGGCCAGGGGGATGAAAGGCCCAACAGACTTCGGAAAGGACCAGGCGAGAGCGCTTCGGCCAATTGTGCCCGGCTCGGGCGAGCGCCTCGCGGCTTGCACCATCGAGCCTGACCCCGAGGAAATGCGGGCCCTGCTGCATGCCGTCACGGAGCGCCTGATAGAGTTTATTGGTCAGCTCGACACCGCTCCGGCCCAAGTCATGGACGACGTGCGCGAGCGCACCGAAAAGCTTCGGCACGGCATGCCCAAGTTCGGGCGCCCAGCGGAGGACGTGCTGGATTGTCTGTTTGGAGAGGCGATCGCGAACGGCAATAATTCCGCGGGTCCCGGGTACCTTGCCTATGTTCCGGGCGGCGGTATCGTGCATGCGGCCGTCGCGGATCTTATCGCCAAGACCCTTAATCGGTTCGTTGGGCTGTGGGCGGGGTCTCCCGGTCTGGTTCAGTTGGAGCTTAATGTTCTTCGCTGGTTCTGTGATCTGGTCGGATATGGCCCGGAATCGGGTGGTATTTTGTGCAGCGGCGGGTCCATGGCGACCTTCAGCGCGGTCTTCACGGCGCGGCGGCGCAAGCTGGGAGACGATTTGGCGCGCGCCAGAATTTACACCTCGGACCAGGCCCATCATTCCGTTCGGAAAGCCGCCGTTTTGGCCGGGTTCGCGGCGGACCGGGTTCACGTCATCGCTTCTGATGAAAACTTCAGACTGGATATCGACGCGCTTGAAAAGGCCATTCAGTCCGACAGCGACCAGAGACCGTTCCTGGTTGTCGCCCAGGCTGGCAGCACCAACACCGGCTCGGTGGACGACCTCGGCGGCCTTGCCGACTTCTGCGATCTCCATGATCTGTGGCTTCATGTCGATGCGGCTTATGGCGGCTTCTTTCTGCTCACGGACCATGGTCGGGACATCATGGCCGGGTTGGAGCGTGCCCATTCGATCACACTCGACCCCCACAAGGGACTGTTTCTCCCCTACGGAACCGGGGCTCTGCTCGTTCGCGACGAAAGCGACCTTAGAGCCGCCCACGCGATGACGGCGGACTATTTATCCGATATCGTCGATCAGGGGGCGAATACGGACTTCTGCATGATCTCCCCGGAGTTGTCGCGCGAAGCCCGAGGCCTTCGGGTCTGGCTTCCACTGCAGTTGCTGGGATACGACACTTTTCGCGGCCAATTGCTGGAAAAGCTGCGCCTAGCGCGGTGGGCGTATCAGGCGCTTCTGGCGCTTCCCGATGTTGTTGTCGTTTCGCCTCCCGATCTGACAATCGTGGCGTTCCGGGCCCGGTTCGCGCGGGACGAGGACGCGCTAAACAAGCGCTGGATGGCGGCCGTGAACGCCAGGCGGCGCGTGCTGCTTTCTGGAACCTCGCTGAATGGCGCGTTTGCAATCCGGATCTGTATCTTGTGCTTTCGGACTCATTTCGAGCACGTCGAAATGGCCATGCGGGATCTGGCGGAGGAGTTGACCATATTGCGGGATCACAAGAGCTGAGCACGCGTTGGCGCGACGACGTCCCCGAACCGGCGTCTCCGAACCGGCGTCGCCGAGCGGTCGCGGCATGCCGGTCACGACCCGAGAGCGCTCGAGACTTCCTCATCGGACATATCTTCGATTTGTTGGATGAGGAGGAGATCGACATATTCCGCCTGCGTCGGGATGGTTGTTCTCCGGATGAGTTCCTGCAACCTCACGGGGACGGAAAATGCCTCTCTTAGGCGACTGACAAGTTGCATCGCCGCGAGCGAATGGCCACCAAGCCCGAAGAAATCGTCATCCGCCTCGAGATTGTTGGCGTTGAGCAAGCCGTGCCACAGTTCGGCGATGCGTATTTCGGTCGCCGACTGAAGCGACGGACCCGCGGCGTTCTTCGGCACGTCCGGATCCGTTGCCCGCGGACCGCCAACCAGCGCGTTCCTGGCCAAGGCCTTGAGGGCGGTAATATCGGAAACACTCACGACCACGCGGGATAGATTCCCGGTGAGAACGGCATCGAAGATCTCGCATCCTTCCTGGGCGGTCAATGCGTCGGCGAGGCTCCGCGCGCGCCAGGACCGGAATTGTTCGGGGACGTCGGCGGTCGCCGCTTGTCCGATGTCGCGCCAAGCCGACCAGTTAATCGCGACGGTCCGGTCCACGTTCGGCGGGCCAAGGCAGGCCACGGCATCCAGATAGGCATTCGCCGCGCAATGCTCGCCCTGCCCGGTGGTGCCCAGGAGGCTGTCCAGGGCCGAGCACAGGATCATGATCGGGATCGGCGACGGCAGGGCCGCCAGAAGGCTGTTCAGCCCCTGGATCTTCGGGCGAAGCACGGCGTCGCTGTCCTCCCGGCCCCGCAGTTGGATGAGTCCGCCCGCGGGAACGCCGGCGGCGTGAATGATGCCATGGATCTCGCCGTAGACATCGCGCGCGGTTTCCACGGCGGTTCGCGCGACGGCGGGATCGGCGATATCGCCGGAAACGAATGTCCAGGCACCGCCAGCGTCGACGATCGCCTGAAGTGCATCGGCACGCAACCGAGGCTCGCCCCGCATCCCGCGTCGGTCGCCCAGGGAGGGGGGATCGGTACGGCCGACCAGCACGAGCCGGGCCTGCGTTGTCTTGGCCAAATGGACCGCCAACGTCCTGCCGATGGCCCCCAATCCGCCGGTAATGATCCAGACGCTGGTCTTCGGCGCCAGTGATGAGGGTCGCGCGGGTGGCGTCATCGGGCGGTAAGCCTCCTGATGGAACCGTCCATCGCGGAAGTACAGGTTATGGGGTGCCGGTCGCCGCACCAGTGCAAGGATCGCCTCCGCCGCGCTCGGCGAAGTCTCGTCCTTGTGGATCTCCAGGGATTGGCAGGTGAGGTCGGGGTATTCGTTGTGGATAACCCGCGTTGCCGCGGCCGCCATCGCAAACGGCGGGGTGGACGTGTAGGACGCGCCAGCGGGACCGGCGGCGCGGCTGGCGACGAGTATGCGGCCGACCGGCTCCCCCGTGGCATAGCCGACCGCGCGCGCGAGGTTCGTGATGTCGTGAAACGGAGCCCCGGGCGTGTCCGGGGGCGCCGTGCTCGCCCAGACCACCATTATCCCGTCCAGGGGCGCATCCCGGGTGCGGCGCGCAAGGATCGCGGCCCAATCCCGCTCTCCGGGGCCGGCCTCGATGACGACGGCTATGCCCTCCAGCCGCAGGGTGCCCGACAGGCGGTCGGCGAAGTCCGGGTCGTCGCAGCGGATCAGCCACCTTGCCGTGGTCTGAACCGCCTCGCCAAGGTCGATGGCCTCGAGCGTGGGGGTGAAGAGGACATCCTTGGCGGCCCGTCGAGAGACGACCGGCCTGTCGGACGGCGGGGTGATCCAGTGCGATTGGCGTCTTAGGGGATGGGGTGGTATGGCGACGCGCGAGAGTTGTTCCCCGTCGAACAGGGACGGCCAGTCGATAGCCGCGCCATGGCACCACAACGCGCCGAGGCCTTCCATGAACGTCACCGAGGCCTTTTGCGATCCGCGATGGCGCGGGAGCATCGCCACCTTCGCCAGGTCGTCGCGGAGGGCGGGATTGCGCGCGGCGAGGCCGGTCATCGCCGTGCCCGGGCCGATGTCGACCAGCAGGGTCGCGCCGCTGGCGGTGAGCGTGGCAAGCCCGTCCCCGAAACGGACACATTGGCGCAGATGCTTGCCCCAATACTCCGCGTTCTGGTCTTCGGGGGTCATCCAGTCCCCTGAAACGTTGGATATACACGGAATGGTCGGTGGCGAAAACCGCATGGTCTTGGCCAGGGACACCAGTTCCTCGGCGATGGGCGCGACCAGTGATGTATGAGCGGCCACATCGATTGCGACTTCGCTGAACTCGACACCGTCCTTGGTCAGCGGGCCAATGAATGCGGAGATGTCGGCGACGGATCCCCCCACGACCGTGTTTTCCGGACCGTTTATCACGGAGATTTCGAGCGAAGACCCCTCAGGCAGGCGCCGGATCACGTCTTCGACGCCGAGGTCGACGCTGAGCATCGTCCCCGCGACGGTCTCTTCGAACCTGTTCGCGCGAAGGACGACCAAGGCGGCGGCGGCGTCGGGCGCGATGATGCCGGCCAGGGTGGCGGCGACATATTCGCCGGCGCTATGTCCGATCAGCGCCGCTGGCTTCACGCCCAGACCCATCAAGGTCCGCGCCATGGCGAGCTGGACACAAAACATCGACGGCAAGCCAACGGACGGTCGACGCAAGGCCATTTCCGAGTCCGCGTTGACTTCAAAAATTGCCGCTCTCAGATCGACTGTCGTCAGCGGCTGCACCAGATCGATGGCCAATGCCAGGTCCCGGGCGAAAAGCGGCTCCGCTTCGCAAAGCCCTTCGATCATGCCGGGAAAATGCGCACCCCCACCGGGAAACAGGAAGGCAACCTTTGGGGCTTCCAGAGCGG
This sequence comes from Rhodospirillum sp., assembly GCA_021741145.1. Taxonomy (GTDB): domain Bacteria; phylum Pseudomonadota; class Alphaproteobacteria; order Rhodospirillales; family Rhodospirillaceae; genus Rhodospirillum. The sequence goes on from JAIOYK010000007.1 coordinate 52,280, forward strand.
TCCCGCGGGTGGCGGCAGCCAGTCCGCGGCGCGACTTGGCGTCGTCGCGACGCGTCGGGTCAATGCACAAGGCGTCGCGCACGGGATGCCGCGCCGCGCCGGTCGCAAGCGCGTAGGACAGGTCGGCAAGGTCTTCGGGCGATGTATCAAGCAGGGCTTCGCCGACCGCGCGGCGTCGTTCGCCCAGTGCCTTCTCCGTCTTGGCGGATATCAGAAACACCCGAGGGCGATCGGCATCGAGCCTGCGCTCCCGGATCGGTGCTTCGGTCAGGATCACATGCGCGTTCGTACCGCCAAGGCCCAGGGAGGTGACGGCGGCGTGTCGCGGCACTTCCGCTCGTGGCCATGCGACCGGCTTGGTCGGCACCTGAAAGCGCGTATTCTCGATATGAAGATCGGGATTGGGAGCGTCAAAATGCAGGACAGGCGGGATGACGCCCTTTTCCAGGGAGAGCACGGTTTTCACCAGGCCCAGCGCCCCGGAGGCGGTATCCAGATGGCCGAGACAGCTCTTGGCCGCGCCGATATGGCAGGGAGTGGACGCTCCCCCGTAAACGCGTCGCAGGGCTTCGAATTCGATCTGATCGCCCAGCTTGGTGGCCGTGCCATGTGTCTCGATGAGCGATATGTCTTCCGGCCCGAGTGCGGACATCGCAAGCGCTTCCGAGAGGGTGGCAACCTGTCCGTCCAGCCCCGGCGCGGCGAAACTGGGCCGGGCTTCGCCGTCATTCTTGACGGCGCTGGCCAGAATCACGCCCCGAATGGGATCGTGATCCGCCAGGGCGCTTTCGAGGCGGCGCAGGACGACGGCGACCGCCCCATTCGACGGAACGAACCCGCCTGCCCGGTGATCGAAGGGGCGACAAAGGCCATCCGGCGACATGACCCCGTCGACCTGATACAGATAGCCCCTGCGCTGCGGAATTCGGATCGAAACGCCGCCCGCGATCGCCGTGTCGCAGTCGCCGGCAAGCAAACTCTGAACCGCCACGTGGACCGCGACCAGTGACGTGGAGCAGGCTGTCTGCACGGAGAGGCTCGGTCCGCCGAGACCGAGCTTGTAGGAAATGCGGGTGGCCAGGAAGTCCTTGTCATTGGCCATGGTCAGACCGAACGCGCCGATACCGGCGACGACATCCTGCCTCGGCAATATGCAGGTGTGTAAATAACTGCTGGCGGCACAGCCGGCAAAGACACCCGTATTCTTGAAGTACGCTTCGGGCAGACTGGCATTCTCGATGGCGTCTTTGGCCAGCTCAAGCATGACTCTCTGCTGTGGGTCGATCAGTTCCGCATCGAAATTGCTATAATTGAAGTACTCCGCGTCAAAAAGAGACGGATCTTCAATCACGCCGCCGGCGAAAATCCGCTCCCCATGCCGCAGGAGGAGTCGATCCAGTTCGCCCGCGTCCGCCGGATCACCCTCGAACCTGTCGATGCAGCACACGCCTTCGGACAGGTTGTGCCAAAGCTGCTCGAGCGTTCGGGCACGCGGTACGTTGACGGCCATGCCGACGATTGCGATGGCTTGATCATGCGTCATGGCGGCGTCTCCGATTGGCGGCGAGTGCGCGTCGTCGAGAAGCGCGATCCTTGCCCAGGTCGATGGAGTTGTCCGTTGACTGCCCGTCAAGCTGGGCGGCTATGGCCCGGATCGTGGGGTGCTCGAATAAAATCGTCGGCGGAACCGGGCGTTCGAGCGTCACCTGCAATCGGGCCGCGGCCTGAATGATCATCAGGGAATCGCCCCCCGCTTCAAAAAACCGCGTATCGATGCCGAAATCATCATGGCCCAGTGTTTCTTCCCAAACTTTCCAGACCTGGCGCTGCATATGCGTTTCCGGCAGGACCTTCCCGCGCCGGGAGGCAATCGAGTCCTTCATGGCGAGCAGCGCCGCCTGGTCCAGTTTTCCGTTTCGCGTGACTGGCAAGGTGTCAAGCAGCGTCCATTGCGATGGCAGCATGTACTCCGCGAGATGGTCGGCGGCGTGCCGCCGGATACCGGTGAGCTTCGGTTCGGGCGCGGCGATGAACGCGATGAGGGACTGGCCAAACGCAAGGACGGCGGCTTGCGCGACATCCTCGTGCTCCAGCAGAACGGCTTCCACCTCGTCCAGGTCGACGCGATAGCCCCGGATTTTCAGTTGCCTGTCGAGCCGCCCGAGAAAAACCAGCGTACCGTCACAGTCGCGGCGGACCAGATCTCCGGTTCGGAACATGCGCGCGCCTTCGCCCAGGAAGGGATCGGGCAGGAACCGCTCGGCCGTTCGTCCGGGCGCGGCGAGATACCCGAGGGCCACCCCGTTCCCACCGATGTACAACTCGCCTTCAGCCCCCAGGGGAGCCAGCTCTCCGCATCGATCCAGAACGTAGAGCGTCGTGCCCGCGATGGGCGCTCCGATGGGAACCGCGCCTCTGTTCCGCGGCGTCGCGGAGGAATCAAAGAAGCTGCTGCCGACGACGGTTTCGGTCGGTCCATACTCGTTGATAACAAGGGTATTCGGCGCGCGGGCGTGCCATTTGGCGACCGAGGACGCCAGGAGTTGCTCGCCACCGACGACGGCCGTCTTCACCCTGTCCATGGTTTCCCGCGGCATCGCACCGTTCGCGCTGTCAAAAAGCCGTGGCGTCAGCTTCAGAAATATGGGGCCGTCGGCTTCGTCCGCGGTGATTGCCGGGACCCGGGCGGTGTCGGGCGTAATGCGCACCTCCAGGCCGACCGTTAAAGGCACCAGCGTGGTTGTCAGCGACAGGTCGAAAGAGAAGGGCGCGTTGGAAATCGCGATACCCCCGCCATCCATGCCGTATGCCTTCGCGGCCCAGCAAACATAATTGGCCAGCCCCCGGTGCGAGACCATGACCCCTTTCGGCGCGCCCGTGGACCCCGAAGTGTACAGCACGTAGGCGGGCGCGTTCGGGTTCGCCGGTATTGGGCGATCGGTGGTCTCGGCTTCGGCGCACTTAACCTGGTCCGCAAGGATGATTGGGCCATCATAGGCATCCGTTGGCGCCTCGCCCGTGGCGATAAGGGCGGCGGGCTGGCAATTCTCCAACAGACGTTTCAGGCGGCCTTTGGGCATGGAGCAATCCAGGGGAACGTAGGCCGCGCCGGCGATCATGACGGCGAGAAACGCCGCGATGGTGTGCGCGTTTCGCTCGGTCGTGACGGCGACCAGTTTCCCGCTTACGCCGTGATCACGCAGTGCCTCCGCCAGGCCGAGGGCTTTCTGGCGCAGGAGGTCATAGGTCCAACCCTCCTGTTCGTCGCGTATGGCGGGACGGTCCGGGGTCCGCCGGGCCGCGTCGAGGACCATCTGGGGGAGCGAGCCGAGTGTCGGCGCCGGTGAACCGAGGGCGATCTCTTTCAGCCAAGCCAGCTCACCGGTGCCCAGTGCGTTCAGGTCCCTGAGTGGCTGGCCCGGCCGGCGGACGGCGTCAACGAGCAAGGCGGCCACTCCTTCCACCATGAACGCGAGCCTGGCCGGTGTGATCGACACCGATTCCCGCGCGGTAAGGAGAAGGGCGGCCTCGTCGGGGCGCCAAGTCAAGCGCAACGCGAGCGGCTCCGGACAGCTGTCGGCACGGACCAGCGTCACCGATACGTCTTGCATCTGAAAGGCAGCCGGTGGCTTGTCGACGTCAAACCCGATGCCGCCGGAAGCGGGAACAGCGACGATTTCGAGTTGGGCGTTGACCTGTTTCCCGCGTCCGGCGCCGACGCGGCGGGCGAGGTCCGAAAAAGACTCGCTGTCGTCGAACTCCAGGGGCAAGGGCATGTATACGGTCGCCGCGCCGACGAGGTCCGCCAACTCGGGTTCCGCCTGACGGAGATCCGTCGCCGCCCGAACCGGAGAGGTCGATCCTTGATGGGAAAACCGCGAAAGATAGGCGATCCAGCCCGCGAGCACGACCGTTTCCGGAGATAATTTCAGGTCGCGCGACACAGTGTCCAGCGTATCCGAAACCTCCATGGGCAGATGCCTTAAGTGATGCAGTGTGCGATCCGATCCCGGTGGGGCTAGTCCGGCCCATTCCAGCGAGGCCACATCGTCGTCGAATGCCGCCTGTTCCTGGACTTCGGCGCGCCAGTCGGTGAATTCGTCGAATTGGACGGGATCGTCGGGCAAGCTCTCTCCCGCCAGAAAAGTGGCAAGCTCACGAGCGACCGTTCGTAACGACGGGGCGTCGGCGACCCACGGGCTGAAGGAGAGCGATAGGTCGTATTCATCCGGCGATCGTCTGACCAATGTCGCGGAAACGGCACCGGCCGCCTCCGGATTCCAGGCCACGAATGGCGGTGTGGCCTGCACGTGGTGCGCTTCATCGTCCGTGAGCCGAAGCCGAGACCCCATCACCGGGTGCCGGGCAAGAATGGCCTCCACACCGTCGCGCAGGTCGCTTTCGGGCACCGCGCCCTTGACGCGAAGATGCCCTGTCGCTGGCGGAATGTCCGCGCCGGCGCACGACTTTATAACGGCCTGAAGATAAGGAGAGGTCGGAAATCTCGACATTGAAAATGCAGCCAGATAGTTGAGTGATGGTTCAGTCGGATATCTGCTCGCGAATACTCAGGGGTCTCATGTCGGTCCAGACTTCCTCGATGCGCTTAAGGCATACCTCCTTGGCGCCGCTGGTTCCTTCCGCCTTCCAACCGGCGGGCAAGTCTTTGTGCATTGGCCAAATGCTGTATTGTTCTTCGTGGTTGAAAACGACCGAATAAATGGTTTTGTCCGCCATGTTGAAAAGCCTCTCCACTCTGCTTTCGGAATTAAACCGGTTTCACGGTTGTCGATGAACTCTTGATGAAGGGCACGCGAAGTCTCCCGTGGCATGATCCGATGGGGCAGTCGCTCATTCCGGTTCGAAGTGTTGTGTCGGCGACCCCAAGCTCTCGTCATCGGAGAATTCCACCAATCCCGTCGGCATGACGAGCAACCCACGTTTCCCTTCGTATTTCATACGGCCATGGGCGGCCCTGACATTGTCGACGGCGAGTAGGTCGCCGCGCCGCCATCGGACCGGCGTTTCCAGCCCGGCATAGGCTTCACTGATTGCCGAGACGATATCGTCCGGAATGCGTCCCCCATCGGCGTACCGGCAATCCCGGGGCAGGCGCGTGCCGCCGAACACGGCCTCCATCGACGCGCGTGCCTCTGGCGGCAATGCGGCGGGGTGGAAGTGGAGGATCTGCCCCACCCAACATTCTTGTCCGGTAAGCGGGTGTCCGAGAACGCCGGGGCGCGACGCGTATGTGGTCAGTGCGTCGCCATCCCATTGACAGATCATGCCTTCCGACTTGGCGCGATCTTCGACCATATCGATATCGTCCGTGCCGAAAACGGTCCGCCAATCCAGGCCGGGGCCGGTCCCGTAGCGGCGCACATAGGTCAGCCCCTCGTTGGCAAGCCGTGGGGCGATGCGGCGCACGGCGTCCAGGATATCCGTGCTGCTCGCCACGACCGTTTCGCCGCCGGTGGCGGCCGGTTCGGCGCAGGCGAACCAGATGTGCGAGGGCCAGGACTTTTTGAAGCTGTCTTCATTATGCCAAAGCAGGCGCTGCCGATGCGAATAGGGCACTGGGTGGAAAACGGAGCGGCTGAGGGGTGTGCGAGGGTGCTCGGTCGTTTGGTAGACGCGTGCCCCGGCCGCGGCGGCGATGCGCTCCATGGATCGCGGCGTCGTGCAGTCGAAACCCCGAAACAGCAGGGCCATCTCTCGGGCAAGATCGGTCGCCAGCTGATCCCGGTTTCGTTCGATCCATCCCGGCAGGTCTTGACCGATGGCGTCGGGTGTAATCGTGCGAACGCCCTTCGCCGGAGCCGCTTCGGTGGCTTGCCGGGCGGGGGACGCGACATGCCGCCGCCCCGCCCGTCTCCGCGTAAAGCCTGCTTTCGGAGTGTCGACCGGTGTTTCGTTGTCAGGCGCGTGCATCCCGGCTTCCAGTTTTTCACGGAGTGTTCGGAGGATCCGCTCGGCCCGATCCCGTGTCAGGAGGTCCGTGCGATGGTGCAGTTCGAAAGAAATGCCATCCGGATCTTCAAAGATCACGAGGATCAGTGCTTCACGCGTCCGCGAAATGACGCGGGGCAATCTGGTCAGGTTGGCCGCCCCCAAGCGCAGCTGACTGGCCGCTGCCTGCTGGTGGACGATCTTGACGTCGAAGAGGTCGGGGGTTTCGGGACGGGCTGTATTGAGAGCGCGAGCCACCTTATCGTAGGAGACAGCCACATGCGGCAGCGTCTCCGAAATCGCGGTCTTGACCGCGCCAACCGCATCGGCGAACGTCTCCGCGCGACTCAGGTCCGCGAGAATGGCCACCTGATTGACGACCGGGCTGACGCTCATGGCGGCGGCGCCTGAGTCTCTGCCCGCGAAATCGGTTCCAATGACAAGTTTGTCCTCGCCGGATAAACCTTTGAGCGTTTGCAGGAAGGCGGCGCAATAGACCGTAAATGGCGTCACGCCCCTTCGCTGGGCGAAAGCGTTCACGCGCGCGCGAAAATCCGAAGTGGCGCGGTTGATGATTGTATTGGCATCACCGGTCGGCGGCACGGCTTTGGCGGACGGAAAGATCCGCCTGGGGCTCTTGCTCAGGCGCTGGATCCACCAGTCAAGAGAGCCTTTCCGGCGTGAGTCGTCGTCATCGAGCGGCACGACCTTTTTCGTCGCGGCGGGTGCGCGTCTTCCTGAGAGACGGGCCTCGTAGAGATCGGACAGGTCGGAAAGAAGGATCTTGGCGCCTTCCCCATCACAAGCGATATGGTGCATCGCCAAGGTCAGGACGCCATCGTGTTCGTCAAACCGCCATAAGCGGACCTGCATCAGCGGCCCGGACGCAAGATCCAAGGGCGCGCGCGCGGCACGGGCGGCCAGATCCACGGCAATCAGCTCCCTGTCTTCTTCCAGCGCCGGCGGGTGGTCCGCGATTTCCAGATCCAGATCCGCGTCGCTTGCCGTGCGCTTGCGGGGAAGGCCGTTGTCGGAGACGAAAAGCGTGCGAAGCTCTTCATGTCGGTGGACCAGATCGCCGAGGGCGTCTCGCAAGGCCTTTTCGTCAAGCGGGCCGCGCACTCTCAGGCTAAGCGAGACGTTCGGCGTCGCGCCGGGCCGCAACTGCTCCGTTATCCAAATTCTGCGCTGCGCGTCCGTGAGCCCGTCGGCGTTGCCAGATGGCTGGCTGTCGCCGGTAATCGAGGGGTGGTAGGCATCCACCCGTGCCGCCAGGTCGCGCAAACGCGGATGCGCGAACAGTTCGGCGACCGTGACATCCCTTCGCAGTCTGGAGCGGATCTGTAGGACCACCCGATGCGCGAGCAGGGAGTGTCCGCCCAGGGAAAAGAAGTTGTCTTCCGCGCGGATGTCGTCTCCACCCAGGGCCTCGCGCCATATCGCCGCAAGCTCGATCTCGGTACGCGTGACCGGCTCAATCCCGCGGGCGGAAGAGAGCGTCCGACCGGGTTGCGCCAGCGCGGCCTTTACGTCGATCTTGCCGCGTGAAGAAAGCGGGATCTTGTCCACTATGCGGAACGTACTGGGGACGGCATGGGCGGGCATCCGCCGGGCTAGGTAGGACCTGAGTTCATCATGGTCGAGCGCGTGCCCTTCTCGGACCTCTAGGATAGAGACGAGCATTCTATTCACGCCGTCACCGGTCGCGGTCGTGACACTGCGCGCCAGTGCGGCATGCCGAGCCAAGACAGCGTCGATTCCTTCCGGCTCAATCCGGAAGCCACGGATTTTTAACTGCCGGTCGAGGCGTCCACGAAACTCTATCGAGCCGTCGGCGCGGATCCGGACCAGGTCGCCGGTTCGAAACATGCGTTGCCCGGGTTCCGCTGAAAAGGGATCGGGCATGAACTTCTCCGCGGTTCTCATCGGATCGCGGATATAGCCGCGCGCGACTCCGGTTCCGGCGATGTAGAGTTCTCCCTCCGCGCCCACCGGAACGGGTATCAGGTGCTCGTTTAGGACGTGCAGGCGTTCTCCTGGCAGCGGTCGGCCCAAGGGTGGATCCGGATCGTGCGTGGCGTCCGCGAACGACGACCAGATCGTGGTTTCGGTCGGTCCGTAGACATTCAACACGCGCCCGCAGATCTTGGCGAGGCGTGCGAAAAGACCCGGCGTCGCCGGTTCGCCGCCGCACAGGATCGTTAGATTGGGGTGCGATGTCGCGCTGTCCGCCAACCCCGAAAGGGTTGATGGGGTCGCTTGTAGATACGTCGCCCCGGTTCTTGACAGGATATCGGTAACGCTTTCCGGCTCCGCCATGATTCCGTCCCGGCCAAGGACCAGGTGGCCGCCAGCATAGAGCGGCAGGAAAATTTCCAGGATGGAAATGTCGAAGCTTAGCGACGACGTCGAGACCAAGACGTCCTCGGCCGTCATGCCGAGGAGATGCGCGAAGGCAACGACCGTGGCCTCCAATGACGCGATCTCGACGCCGATGCCCTTGGGTTTGCCGGTGGAGCCCGAGGTGAACATCACGTAGGCGAGGCGTTTCGGCGGCAATGGCGGCGGGGTGGCGCACGTCGGGCCGTCGTCGGGCTCGGTGAGGGCTTGACAGGTTTCGGGAATGAGGCCAAGGGTTTCGGGTCTGGTAATGACGCAATCCGCGCCGCTTTGCTCGAGGATTGACTTGATATGGTCCGGCGGCAAATCCCGGGCGATCGGAACCACCGGTGCGCCCGCCATCAGCCCGCCCAGGAACGCGGCGACATAGTCGGCGGATTTTTCCAGCAGCAGGCCAACCGGACGTGCCGACCGGGCGTCGGTGTGCCTTTGTAAGCAGGTACGCCACGCTTCCGCTTTGCGCAACAGCCTCTGGTAGGTGACGCCTTCGGTCGCGGAGGAGACCGCTATCCTTTCGCCGTCGCGCGCCGCGTGTCTGGAAATGGCGTCGACGAGGCCTATCGAGCCCATGGTCACGGCCGTCGACTTCGCATGCAGGAGGGCCATATCCGCCGCGCCGACGATGTCGACGGCGGCATGCTCCGTTTCGCGGTCTTTCAGCAGCGCGTTCAGCACCAGGCCGACCGTTTCGGAAATCCTGTTCGCCGTCGTCCCCGTGAACAGGCGCGGCAGGTAGCGCATGGTCCAGCCGATGCTGTCGCCCCGGTCGTAGATATCGAACATCAGGTCGACCTGAGCGCCCGACTGGGGGATATCGCCCATCGCCCATCGGCTTCGTCCCAATTCTCTTTCAAGGCGGTCAACCTGATGCAAGGTTACCAGTGTTTGAAACAGCGGCGGGCCGCTCGCGCTGCCCGAAAGCCCGATCCGCTTTACGACGGAGGCGAACGGGACTTCCGCCCTTGCGCGCGCGCGCGCAAGGGCGGCATGGGCCGCTCGGATGATGTCGGTGAACGTCAAATTCACTCCGGTGGGTATCCGCAAGGCAACCGGGTTCATTACCAGTCCGACGATGTCTCGAAGCTGACTTTTTCCGCGACAGGCCAAGCTTGCGCCAAGCACGACTTCGGCGGACCCGCTCAACCGGGAGAGCGCGCTGGAAATGGCCGCGGCAATCACCACGAAAAGCGTGGTTCTTTCCCGCCGCGCGATATCCCGAAGCGCGGCGCTCTCGTGGTCGGACAAATGGACACGGATGGAAGCCGCGGCGAATGTCTGGTGCTGCTCGCGTGGGAAATCCATGGGGATTGCCGTATCGGGAGGCGCGTCAGACAGGTGTTCGGCCCAGGCTTCCAGCATCGCGGTGCCGTCTTCCGATGACACAAAAGCCTTCTCCGCCGCCACGACAAAAGCCATCCCCCCATCCGCCGACCGGATCGGGCCGCCGGCGCCTGACGCAAGGGACGCATAGTCCTCCACCACCTCCCGGGCGAGCAGATTGAGGCTCCACGCATCGGAAATGATATGATGGGCCACAAGCAAAAGCGTGGCGGCCCTGTTCTCGGGCGCAAGAAGGCAGCAGCGAAACACCTGTCCGCGCGCGAGATCGAGCGGCTTGTTCGCTTCGTCGTACAAGCGCTTTAACAGCATGGGATCATCCATGCCCTCCGTGGCGATGACCTCCAGTCCGGTCGGTATTTCCTCCGGCGATAGGACCCGCTGGCGCGGTTCGCCCGTGACCAATCCGAATGAGGTCCGGAGTGACGGATGGCGGCTGATGAGAGTGTCGATGGCCTTGCGCAGGGCCGCGATGTTCAGATCGTCGGTTAGGGTGAGGGCGAGTGGCAAGTTAAAGGCGGTACCCGCCCCCAGGCAGTGCTGATGCCAAATGGCCTTCTGGCCGACCGACAGATCAAATGGACGGGTCGGTTCTTCGGCGGGATGGGCGGGGCCGAGCGCATCCTCGGGCCTTGCTTCCATGGGAAGCGCGGAAAGTGGTTCATCGCCGATCAAGCGATCCGGCGCGAGGTTAATTCCGAAGGCGGAAGAAAGTTTTTCGCAAACCAAGATTGCTCCTAAGCTATCGAGGCCCGCATAGGTGGCTGGTTCCTCGGCGTTCACGGATTCGACCGGGATGCCGAGGACGTCGGCAATGACCGCCTTCAAGATCTCAATGGCTTCCGTACCATCGATTTCGATGTCGCCGCCGCCGGAGCGGCTTGTCCGGATCGGTGAAAAACCGCCGCTTTGATATAGCCTTCCACATTCCCGGCGGCGAATCTTGCCGCTTGTCGTCCGGGGAAGGGCGTTCGGCTTGATCAGGGCAATTTCATCCGCCTGCACGCCGACGGCTTCAAAGATGGCCGCGCGCAGGGCCGCCAATACGCGTTCTGGCGCCATGTCCAGACGCCGCGGAATCTCGCGCAAGACGACGAGCTTCTCCGATTCACCCGTATCGATACTGAAAGCCGCGGCCGCGCCGGAGGCGTCGATGGCACGCTCGGCCGCGACCTCCGCATCCTGCGGATAGACGTTGCGACCCCGGATGATAATGAGGTCCGATTTCCGACCGCATACGAACAGTTCGCCCCGTTCATCGATAAAACCGAGATCACCCGTGGCGAGAAAGGGCTCTTGATCCCCGTCGACGGACGCCATGAAGCAGGCGTTGTGACCGTTCGCATAGCCCTTCGAAACGCTTGGTCCGCGAATACGAATTTCCCCGACTTGCAGCGGAGGAAGGCCGCGGCTGTCCTTTGGGGCGACGATTTTCACATCCAGCCCATTCGCGGGCCATCCGCAACCGATCAGCGTTCGACCGTCCCGATCGTCGGATGGGGGAAGGACGGTGCCGTTATGAAGGCCTTCGATGGAGACCTCTCGTCCAGTCGGCCCTTCATCGCGGGATGCACCGCTGACGATCAGGGTCGCCTCGGCCAGTCCGTAGCAGGGCAGGAAGGCCTTCTCCGAAAAGCCGAACCGATCGAATGCCCGGGAAAACGCCTTCAACGTCGATGAGCGGATCGGTTCGGCACCGGTGAAGGCAACCTTCCAGCTGGACAGGTCAAGGGATATATCCGGCTGCCTCTCGAGTTGGTTCACGCACCGGACAAACCCGAAATCCGGACCGCCCGCGACGGTCGCCTTTTTCTCCGAAATAAAATGCAACCACTTCAACGGGTTCCTGACAAAGGACGACGGTGTCATCAGCAGGGCGGGGAAGCCGACATGCAGCGGCGCGAGAACCCCGCCGATGAGACCCATATCGTGATACGGAGGCAGCCAAAGCGCGCCGTGGTCCGCCTTCGTCAGGGAGAACCGCTCGCGGATCATTTCCAGATTCGCCGTAATCTGGGCGCGGGTCAAAAGGACCCCCTTGGGAATCCCCGTCGAACCGGAGGTGTACTGAATAAGCGCGATATCCGCATCCGAAACCGCGCTCGCATCAGGATCACAAGTCTTCTCGACACCGCCGCCGCGCGACGCATCCTGGATGCTGACAATTTCGATCCCGGACACTCCGGCCGGGAGAGAGGACGCGTAATCCAACCAGTTTTGATAGGCGTTCGGACCGTCCACGATGACGAGCCCGGCACGGGAGTCATTAATGATCGCTGCGAGCCTCGGGATGTGTGTCCTGGATGCGGGCGGATAGGCTGGGATGGCCGCTATTCCCCCGCGAAAACACGCGAGCAGGGCGACGATGTAGTCGAAGCCCGGCGGGCAGACGATCAAGGCTCGCGTATCGCGGCGGGGTGTCGCCAGGAGCTTTGCGGCCAGAGAGGATACCCGGAGATCCAGTTCGCCATAAGATATTCGGTGAAGCTCATCGCCCGCGGCCGCGAATTCAAACGCGGTGTCGGTCGGACGGTTCGCGGCAAGATGCAATAGTTTGTCGGAAATACTTAACCGAGGAAGGGAATCGTCTTTCGAATGATGCGTCATGAGCCGCCAATCACTTCACTGAAAGATGACCTTCGAACGGATCATCGAGTTTGAAACGATTCCTCGCATGGACCTTCATCAAACATCTCTCACACCCGATACATACATTGGATGCAATTGTTGAAAAAAACAAGTGTAAACTGTGGTAAAGTATTTTTTGTTGAGCACTGATATGATATACAAACACAAGGTGTTGTCCGAGCGGACCGTCGGGTGCGGGGGCTTCCGCTCTCAGGAGGGGGATGCCGGTTCCAGGCCATGGCTGTCCTTGCAATGCTCTCAGGCGACGGTCAGCAGACGTGTCGACACCGCATCAATTCCTTGCGACCACATGCGCGGCGACGAGACTTCATTCGGACGAGGGGGCGACCATGGCGCCATGGAAAGCCGGGCATTCGGTGACACGGGAACGCATCGATGATCTTATCGGCGACATCCGGCCAGACAAACTCAGGGCCGAAGTGGAGGCATTGCTCGGTCCCCGAAGCAGGATCCACGCACCTGATCGGTTGGCGGAGGTGGAGCGGCATCTTTCGGAAAATCTCCGGAGCCTCGGTCTGGACGTGCGCCAGATCCCCTTTTCATTAAAAGACGTCGAAGGAAACAAGGACCTTGGATCGCCGGAAATGGGCGACTGGAGCAAGGTCGTGTATCAACAGCTTGATGGTCGGAATATCGTTGCCGAGAAAAAGGGGCGCGGTGGCGGACTAATCGTGGTCGGGGCTCATTTCGATACCACTCAGGAGTCGCCGGGAGCCGACGATAACTCATCCAGTTTGGTGGCTCTCTTGGAAGTTGCCCGATTGGTGGCGTCCATCGATTTGGAGCCGTCTGTTTTGTTCGTGGCCTTCGATATGGAAGAGATCGGCTTTCACGGCTCCCGTGCTTTTGTCCGCGAGCAGTTGGAGGGACGCCAGCCCACCGTTTCGATCATATTCGAGAGTCTGGCATACACATCTTCGGAGAAGGGCAGTCAGAAGGTGCCTCCGGGGTTCGGTCTGTTGTATCCAGGGGAATACAAGAAAATAAAACGCCGGAAGTATATGGGTGACTGGGCGGGCGTTGTTTACAGAGATTCCTCGAAAAACATGGCTCTAACTTATGCAAGATTTCTCGATCAGATCAAGGCGGATGAAACGACGGTTTTAATGCGCGATCCAAGTGATTTTCCCGTAATCGGCGGGGCTCTGCGCTGGCTGGTTCCCTTCGCCCGTGATTTTGGGCGCAGTGACCATGTCGCATTTTGGGAGAGGGATCTGCCGGCCATCATGATTACGGATACCGCGAATTTCAGAAATCCGCACTATCACCGGCGGACGGATACGCCGGATACGCTTGATTACAATCATCTGCGAGATGTTATCGCGGCAACGGTTTTGACGATTGAGGACTTATTCGAGGCTGTGTGATTGTTTTCTTGATCCGTGTTTGTCGGAATCGAAATGGCAAGGCGTTCGACATTTTATGTCATGGAAAACCAACGTCCCTGCATGCATTCTATTTAAGTCCAGTCGATAGTCTTTGGATATTGGATGCGCCTTGCCTTTTGGAGGCGAGTTGTGACGTTCTAAAATTAAGCTGGCTAAAATTAAGCTGGCTAAAATTAAGCTGGGCTTGTTAGAGAATAAAGTGCATAATAGTCACTGTGCAATCAGTAAGGTAATAGCGCCTGACGCTAATCGGCAACATTGGAGATCAGTGATGGATAAAGATGCGATTGCGGCGCTGGGGATGAAGGCGCGAGAAGCCCTAATTTCCGAGCGGAAAGACCTCTACGACGTACTGTCCAGCAAAGCGGACCGGCTTGCGCGTGTCGAAGCGGATAAGCTGCATGCCCAGCTGATGTCGGCGTTCGAGCAGCAAATGTAATCTCGACACCGACCATGCCCCGATCAATCTTTCGGGTTCGATGTATCGAACATCGTTGCTTCGGCGGAGAGTCCGTCCGCGAAGGTTTCCACACATTTCCCCGCCTTGCGATTTCGCGCGGCGGGTGCCGGATCGGGGCTAGGCGCGGGAAGGCTGATCCCTGAAATCTGTCTGGGGAATGGGGGATCCTGTTCGGATCCTCCGGTTCAACTCCCTTGCGGACGGACTCTTAGGATGGATTGGTGGAGAGCTGTCTGTGCGGCGATGATTTCGCTCCTGTCCCATATGGGGGTGCGAATGAAGGCCCACCCGCGGCTTCCGCTCAACGGACCGGGGACAGGACCATGGGGCTCTCTCTCTCTGGAATGGCGGCGTTTCAGGAGACCTTGATAAAACCCACCCTCGACAATGCGTTAAAGACGGAATTCTTCCGGGATCATTGGCGAGGCATCGACTGTTCCGCCGAGATTCCGCCTTCGGAATTGCTCTCGAAACTGCCGGTCTGCACAAAGGCGCAGATCAAGGGGGCAGGGTGGCGCGCGCGCGTCGCGGACGGGCAGATCGTGCACGAGATGTTTACGAGCGGAACCACCCAGGATGCTTTCGCCTACGCCGTGGGGGAAAGGGAAAGCGATGCGCTGTCGATTTTTTATCGGTCTTTGTGGGGCGAGGCGCTCAATCGTCCCAAGCGCCGGGTGATTCGGTTCCTTGATCCCGGGGCTGGCGGCGCCCGCTACGTGCCAACCCCGACGAGGTTTCACAATTTCAGCGTCGGGAAACGCGGCAGCTTCAAACATGTGACCGACGAGGTGCTGCGCCGCACTTGGCGGGAAGTGGGCGTCGAGGATCAGGTGACGGTTCTGTCCGGGTCGGAACGGGTTCTGCGCGCATTTACCGAAGCGGTTCGGGCAAGGTTTCCTAACGGTTTCGAGAATCCGCTTCAGTATATTTACTCCTCATCGTCCTTGTTAACCGATGACGCGCGAAGAGACTATGAGGATTTTTGGGGATGCGAGGTCATAGACCGGTACGGTCTGTCTGAAACGGGCGGGGGCGCGACCCAGGACGCCCGGGGATGGTATTACTTCGACCCGGTTCTGGTGCCCGAGGTGGTGTCGACCGGTGACCGGCAACCGGTGAAAGAGGGGCGCGGCATGCTTGTCCTCACGCCCCTTTTTCCGTTTCAGGAAGTGCAGCCCCTCGTAAGGTATTGGACGAATGATGTGGTGGAAGTCACGCATAGGCGTTCTTCCCTGCCGGGTCGTCTGGCTGTTCGGCCGCTCGGCAGAGCGTCGGACGGCGTCTACGAACGTGCGTCGGACACCTGGTTGCTGACGCCCGATATCGTCTTTCGGGTTCTGGAGGACCGCATGGACATTGAACGCGCGCCGCTTTTTGTCGAATGCGCGCAGGTCGTCGATCATTATCGCGCTGGCTTGCCCCTGCGCAAGCTGATCGTGAGCCACGGGTCCGGCGGTACGTCGATCACCCTCCGTGTCGCGGTCAAGGCCGGTCCCGACGCGCGGGACTCCGTACTTGGCGGTATTCGTCGGGGAATCCTACAACACGCGCCGGATCTTCGGCTCGCCTGCGAGAAGGGCACCTGTCGATTCGCCGTCGTGCATTCGGACGAGCCCGAAGCGGAATGCTAATACCAAGGGGCATGGGTTGAAACCCATGCACTTCGAGTCGCGGCGCCGCGCCGCCCCAAACGCCCATCACCTCTCTGATGCGCCAAGGTCGAATGGGCTTTAAGCGCCATACGGCGCGGCGGGTCATGCGGTGAGTCACGCTCATCGTAGGCTGTTATCAGGCGAGGACGCGCCTGCCAGGGTAACCGTCAGGACGTCCGGTCCGTGCGACGTTTACGGCGGGACTGGAGGAAGCCCGTTTTCTCGAGCCGGCAGGAGACGGAAAACATCGGGTTGGTCGCGTTCGCGATGTCATAGTGGGCGCTTTGTGAAAGCAGGATGGATGCCGCCTCAAGGGGCATGCCAAACTCGTCGGCCAGCCAGCGGACCATTTCGGACGTCGCGTGCTGCATCGCCTTTTCAAGCGGTCTGGCGTTGCCGAGCGCCCATAGGCAGGATTCATCTTCCCCTCTGGGCCAAATCACCGTGCCGGCTTTCACCAGATCGATGGTGATCTCGACGTCCATGGAAATCTCGATTCCGGCACCGTTGATTTCCCCGGCCCCCTGAGCCGCATGGCCGTCGCCGAGGGACAGCAGCGCTCCGGGTTCGAACACTGGCAGGGACACACGCGTCCCTTCGCGGATGCCGGGGTAGTCCATATTGCCGCCATGGCGTCCCGATGTTCCGCTCCAGATCCTCTGGCGTCGCTCCGGCGCGACGCCAAGGCATCCAAGCATCGGACGGAGGGGAATCTCCAAGCCCGTGACCCCTTTGATCCCATCCGCGGGAGCAGGGCGGGCGTGTCCGTTCGCCCTGTCCACGATCCATTTCACGGAGGTGCGTTTTGGCAGCAAGGCGGCCATATCCGGTTCGAGCAGGTGGGGCACGATTGGGGAGTCGCTGTAGCCATAGGGTCGATTGGGCGTCAGGCCGTCAATGGTGACGATCAAGGCGTCGCCCGGTTCGGCGCCGTCGATGTAAAACGGACCTGTCAGGGGATTGTCGCAGGTGGTCAGCCGCCTGCCGTCCGAGGCGTATCCAGACGAGTCAACGCAACTGGTGATCAGTGTGTCTTTCGGCGACAAAGTGAAAACCGGCTCGTGGCCGCCGAAGGAGTCTTGATAGTGTTCCGTGCTGAATTCTCGTCGTGCCACCGTGTATCGTCTTTCGTGGTAAGGGTTTTACGTTTGCCCTGCTCTTGACGAGGGCTACGATCGGATTGCCCCGTTCCCCTGTTTGGATATCGGGAAACCACGGTCAACGCTTGTGAAGGTAACCGCTTGAGATCAGCATGCCGATCAATTCGATTACCTCTTCCCGGGTCGCGTCGGTGGAGCTGTCGACGATTTCGGAGTATTGGACCTGAACGCCTTTGGAGAGGGTCTCGATGAGCGGCTCGGCCCAAAGGGGGGCGGAAAATTCGCGGCCGCCGCCGCGCAGACGGATCCGGTCCCGCTCTACGGTTGTTTCCAGCATCAGCGGGCTGATGCGAAGGTTCTGATCGGCGGCCATGTTGAAATATTGGCGGCCGACACCGTCCGGAAGGCTGGCATAGGTCTGGATCCGCGACATCGCCCGATGGTCGTTCAGGAAATTTCGCACCGGCTGATCGGCCAACATGGCCATGAGCGACGATATCAGCGCGTCGTTGTAGGCTTCCAGGTCTTCCTCGGAGGTCAACCGGGGGATATCCCGGCGGAACAAGCCTTCCGCCTCGCACGCCTTCTTGAGCCACTCCAGGTAGTCGAGCCCGGTAACCGGGGCGGCACCGAGCGCCAAGTGCACGGACGGTGCATCGGTCGAGGTGACGATATGCCACCAGCCGCGCGGCACGTATACCATGTCCCCTTTTTTTACGATGCCTTCCCAGACAAGCGCCCCGGGTTCGCCGCTGTCGGGAATTGAGGTGTCGCCACGATTCATGGGAGCGTCCTGGCTGGGTTCGTAAATGCTCCAATGTTTTTCACCTTCCACCTGCAGTGCATAGACGTCCCGGGAATCCCAATGGACCGAAAAGCCCGGCTGTTGGCCAAATGAAGAAAAGAGTACGGTGGTCGCCTGCGTCGTGGACAACTGAGCGCCGACGGCTTCGGTAATGGTCGCCACCGACGAATCTACCTCGTTTACGGAATCGATTACCAACGTGGCACCGTTTCGAAGATGTTCGTAAAGTGCGACGACATCAATTCTGGATATGTCCTCGCCACGAACATTCCGCACGGCATGCGTGAAAAGAAGCTCTTCCGCGGTAGAGCCAACTCTATTGAGATGTACGCGTATTCCATCATGACGGGTGTTATTCAGTATCTGGTTGAGAGAGGTCCAGTTGAAGATGCCCTCGAATTTTTCCTCTGGACCGGGAATGAAAAGAGGCTTCTTGAAAAGGTAGTCATTAAAAAATGACTCTAAATCGACTGGCGCGAGAATACGCGCTAAACCGTTCCGCGGATCTGATTCAGGCATGCCCTTCCCTCCAAAAGCTTTTCCGTGAGTCCGTGGCTTTCGTCAGATGCTTGGAGCTTAAGCGCGATTGTGAACGATTGCTTTCAGGCTGCTCCTCGCCCTTTTGGCTTTACTGTCTTTGAGGCGCGCGGATAGCGTCTCAGCTTCGCGCTCAACCTCGTTCCAGATATGATCCAACCGGTCGCTGGGTGCGCGCGCCACAACGGTCAGCGCGGCGGAGAACCGATGCGCGAGACGGTCCATTTGTGCTGGCTTCCAGGCCGATGTAACGCCTATCAATTTCGCGCTCATGGACAGCCCGGTCCGATCCACTTCCATTTTGAGCGTGTGATTGGCGTTGATCTCGTTCATCTCGAGCTGCTGGACCGACAGTCCCGGTATCGCCGGAATCTCAAAGGATTGCCGCACGGCGAGCCAAGCGTCGTACAGCTCCGCGTTCCTTTGCTCCGGGATCAGGGTGTCGATCACCCTGTCGTATGGAATATGCGCGTGTTCGACGGCGGCGATGAGATTCCGCGAAACGCTCTTGAGCCAGTGGTCGAAGGGGGCGTCAGGCGCTCCCCTGAGGCGGATGGCGAGGGCGTTGATGAACATGCCGACGGTATCGCCATGCGCGGCGTCCCGGCTGCTGAACGGGGAGCCGATGACGATGTCGTCCCGGCCCAGATGGTGCCGAATGACCAGTCCGAAAACCGCCATTACGACCGCGGTGAACGTGCACCGCTCTCTTTCCGCCAGTTTCTCCAGGCGGGCGACGGTTTCGGGGCCGACGCTCAGGTTGACCGCATAGGGGCCGCCGCCAGGCTTTGGAGACGAGCGAGGCGGCAAGCCCTCCAGATGTTCGGACCAATAGGCCATGCCGCGGTCGCCGAAATGGCTTATCCGCTCCGCTTCCGCCTGGGCGAACCGGACGAACGACCTGGGGTGGCG
Organism: Rhodospirillum sp.; assembly: GCA_021741145.1. Taxonomy (GTDB): domain Bacteria; phylum Pseudomonadota; class Alphaproteobacteria; order Rhodospirillales; family Rhodospirillaceae; genus Rhodospirillum. Next base: position 71,470 of record JAIOYK010000007.1, read on the forward strand.
GTTCACCGGCAGGTCCGTCCCGTGGGCCGCATTGGCGTAGCGGGTCAACACCTCGTTGACGGCAAGGCGCATGGATCCCTGATCGCAGGTCAGATGATGGAATGTCAGCTGAACCAGCCACGCATTTTCGGAGTAGTGAAGGGCAAGGGCGCGAAGCGTCGGCTCGCCAACCAGGGTAAACGCCTTGCGGGCTTCCAGATTGGCGCGGTCGCGGGCGATTTTGTCTCCGTCGCAGGCATCGACGGTTAAGGGAACCCGCACCATCGGCATGACCCTTTGCACGGCGCGCCCGTCGCGCAGGGCAAACTCCGTTCGCAGGGCATCATGATCCTCGAGGAGAGAGTTCAGTGCCTGTTTCAGCGCGTCGATGTCGAGCGCGCCCGTGAAGGAGACGGCCGCCGAGACGTTCAGGTCGACCCGCTGGGGATCGAGCCGCATCAATACGTAAAGGCGCCGCTGGGGTGGCGCGAGCGCGACCCATTCGGCTGGCCTGCCGCGCAGGGCCTCTATCAGCCGCGGTTTGACGTCCGTCATCGCCGTCATGAGCGCTGGGGTCATGCGTCCCTCCGGCGCGCGCCATACGATTTTGTCGCCGTCCAGCGAAAGCGTGATCGCTTGGTCGTCAAGCTTCGCCAGCAGCCGCGCCAGATCGTCGTCGCTCGCCATCACAGTTCGCCGCTTTCATAGCGCCGCGCCGGGGCGGCCTGGGTGTCGGTATCGATGTGGTCCGGGCGCGACGTTTCCAGAGCGATCGTGATGAGCCGTCGCTCAATATGCGTGGCAATGGCGCCGAGAGACGGCTCCGACAGAACCTGCCGCAAGCCCATTTCAACGCCGAGACGCTTTCGAATCTCGTTGAGAATGCGCAGTATCGACAGGCTGTCCGCGCCGAGGGATATCAGCTCGCGCCGCGGGTCGAGCGGTGCTTGGCCCAGATTAAGCTCCGAGTTCACGATGTCGAAGAGTGTTTCCGCGACCGGCCGGCCGACAACCGTCATCATCGGTGCCGCCAGGCTGCCCGAGAGGGGTCCGCCGGGAAGCGGGCGGGCGGCCAGGCTTTGCCGGTCGATTTTGCCGTTCGGGGTCAATGGAAGAGCGTCTATCCCCTCGATGATCGCGGGCACCATGTAGTCGGGAAGCCTTTGCGCCAGACGGTGCCGGACAGACTCCATGGAAACCTGTGGGTCGGCGATGACAAAGGCCCGGAGACCGCGCGGCTCGCCGGGGTTTCCCACCGCCAGGGTGCAGGCGTTCCAGATCATCGGATGCGACAGCAACTCCGAATCAATTTCTGACAGATCCACCCTGAAGCCATTGATCTTGACCTGCGAATCCGTCCGCCCCCAGAGTTCCAGCATGCCGTCGTCGAGATGGCGCGCGACATCTCCCGTCCGGTACAGACGCACCCCATGTCCATTCGGATCCGGGACGAACTTTTCCGCGGTAAGGACGGGGTCGCCCAAATAGCCCAGCGCGACCCCTGATCCGCCGATATGGAGCTCGCCCAGCACCCAGTCGGGGGCTTCCTGCCCCAGGCTGTCGCGCACGCGGGCCGACTGGTTCGTCAACGGGGCGCCGTATGGCACGCTGGTCCAGCACGGCCGGGTTTCGTCCACATGGTAGGATACCGACCAGATAGAGGCCTCGGTGGCGCCCCCTCCGGAAAACACCGAAGCGTTGGGGGCCGCGGCGAAAATCCGGTCCGGCAGGTCGATCGGGATCCAGTCGCCGCTCATGAAGACTACACGCAGGCCCGGTGCCCGGCGTCCGGTCGCTTCCATGTAATCGACCAGCATGCCCATGATGGCTGGCACGGAATTCCAAATGGTTACGCCGTGGCGGTCGATCAGTCCCAGGAAATGCGCCGGATCTCGCGTCCTTTGGCCTGACCCGGTCGTGATCAGCGTCGCGCCCATCGCGAGCGCGCCGAAAATATCGAACACCGACAAATCGAACGACAGATCCGAGAGGCCCAATAAGACGTCCTTACGGGTCATGCCAAGGCGCTCGACCATGTCGACGATCGTATTGACGGCACTTTGATGAGAAATCATGACCCCTTTGGGGGTGCCCGTGGTGCCGGAGGTGAAGATGACATAGGCCAGATCGTTCGGCTTCACGGCGACGGGACGTGGCGTCCCATCCGGCACGGGCCGGTCCATGCGAATGCTCGCCACGCCATCCGGCAGTTTCGCGTCCGTCCGATCATTGTCGGTGAAGACAAGCGTGATCCCTGCCTTGGCGATCAGGTCGGCCAGGCGGGCGGGCGGCAGGCCGGGGGACAAAGGCACATAGGCGATCCCGCACCGCAATATTCCGAGCACGGCGGCGATTTGCGCGGGGCCGCGCTCCAGGCTGACTCCGACTCGATCCTGGTAGCCCAGGTGGCGACGCTGAAGCTCCGCGGCGATCCGCGACGCCCAACTGTCGAGGTCCGCATAGCTGACCGCTCCCGCCTCCCCATCCACCGCCAGCCGGGACGGCGCGGACGTGTCGAACAGGTCGTGCAGCAGCCCCGATACCGCGAAGGTCCTTGAGGACTCGAGTGCTTGCCGGGCTCGCCCCTGCGCCGCGGGCGGCGTGATCAGCTCACAGGCCTTCCAGACCCGCGCGTCGGCGGCCACCCGTTCGATGATTCCGGAGAAGGCGTGGAACATCGCCTCGACAAGTCCGGTGGGAAACACGTCTTCCGCCACATCCCACCAGACGTCGATGCCGGCCCCGGCCTCGACGATCTGGCAGTCGATGGATACCTGGGGCGTCTGTGAAATCGCGTAAACCGGATTGCCGAGACAGCCGCGCGTTCCGTTGGCCGAGCCAAGCGCGCTCGTGAAAACCACGGGCATCAGCCGATGTTCACCCGTGCGGTGCGCCAGCTCTCGCATGACGTCCATGGCGTCGAAATCCCGGTGGTCCAGGTCGTTCCAAAGCTGTGTCTGGATCGCCCGAGCCCGGGATTCGAAGCAGGCGCCGCCGTCGTGGTTCACTTCTAACAGGGCCAGATCGGTGAAACAGCCGACGACATTATCAATATCCGGATCAATCGGGCGGCGATTGAAAAGCGTGAGGTTCAAGGTGAAATCATCCGCACCGCTCCAGCGCGCCATGACGTCGGAGAATGCAGCCAGGAGCACGGACGACGCCGTGAGCTGGCGGTCCGCCGCCGCCGCGCATATTTTGTCCCAATGACCGCGGGCGATGCCGTGCCGCAGGCGTTTGAACCGGTGAGAGGACGCCCCCCCCGCCTGCCTCTGAGGAAGCGGAGGAGAAGGCGGTAAGCTGTCCAGGCGGTCGTGCCAATAGGCCTTGGCCCGCTCTCGCCGGTCCGCGTTCTCGTTGCCGAAGACGGTATTGATATAGTCGTTAAAGGTCACGTTCAGTGCCGGAAGCGCCGCCGCCGGATCCCGCAGGAGCTGATCCAGCTCATTGGCGAGGATATCGAAGCTTCGCGCGTCGACGATCAGCGTCTCGAAACCCACATGGATTCTGTATCGCTCTTTGGTCACGCGGGTGGCCTGGACGTCGAACAAGGGCCATTTCTGGCAGTCGAAGGCCTGATGCGACAGTCGCTCGCGCGTTTCCAGCAAGATCTCGGCGCGCTCGTCCGGCGCCAGGGCGCTGGTGTCGTTGACCTGGATTTCGTAAGGAGGAACGGACTCCAGGAACTTTTGGCGTCCGTCGCCGGTAAGCACCGTTCTCAGCACCGGGTGGCGCTCGATCAGCTTGTTCCAGGCGGCCACCAGACCGTCGATGCTCAAGCCCTCGACATCGAATTCCCCGTACCCATAGGCGGCCACTCCGCCCAGGTTTAAATTTGGGTCGCGTCCGATCCAATAGGCCTGCTGCACGTTCGTCAGGGGAAAGGGGTCATATCGTGACGCGTCATCGCGCCGCGGTTTCGGCGCTTTCGGCGCCACGTTCGTCCCTTTTCTGCGTCTTTCCAGAAGCTCCCTTTGCCGCGGCGTCAGTCTGTCGAGTTTGGCGCTGAGTTCATTCGGCATAGTTTCCCTCCCCATGCCGGGTTTCCATTGTCCGCGCCAGATCCTCAAGGGACCCAGCGCGCAAAGGATCGTCGACGTCCACTTGCCCATGGCCCGCCTGACGCAGAGTTCGCGCCCAAATCGCGCGGACCGCCAACTGGTCCATCAGGCCCGAGCCCTCCAGGGCGTCGTCGCGATCACCAATGGATTCATTCCGATCCGCCCACAGGCGCGACAGCAGCCTTGCCGCTCCGCCGTCATCGGATCCGAACGAGGACGCGCCAACGCGGACGGCGGGAAGCGCGAAAATATTGATGCCTCCCGCTGGAAATTCGGGGAAGTCCTCAACGGGAATGATCAGGGAAGGGCACAGCCGCCGAGGCAGGGTGGTTTCCGCCAGTGCGCGCAGCCGGCTGGCCTTGGTGAACTGGGCCGCGTTCCGCGCCGGTGAATTCGTCCAATCGGACTGCTCGGGGGCGGAGCGGGGTGCCGGACCCCATCGCTCGAACCTTTCCCCCGCCTTCTTCGAGAACAGAAGATCGATCGAACGCGGATCGCCGGACAATCGTGCTTCGACGCATCGATACCCGCGCCGGGACATGTCCGCATGCAGGTCCTCGTAGGTCGCCAATCGCTCGGGCTGGGCCGTGGCGCGCGTGATGTCGGCGATGGTGGCGCCAGGCAAGATCTCGTCGAATGCCCGTTCCGCGGCGAGAGCGGACAGGATGCGCCGATCCTGGAATGCCTCGATGACAAGCCTGTCCGGCTGGGACCCCGTCAGGAAGCCATCCAACTGCGCGAGGCCCCGGTCCACGCGCCAGCCGAAGGTTTGGAAGACATGCGGGGCGGGGGTCGCGCCCCCGACGAACAAGACCGCGTCATAGGTAAACGGCGCCTGCGCGTCACTGCTCGCCGCCAGCCTGGGATGCAGGGTGGCCCCGCAAAGACCGCGAAACGCCAGAGCGCGGTATTGCAGCGTCGTTGGACAAAGGGAAAGCTCCATATCCTGCCGCAACGATCGCTCGACCCGGTTCCTGACGGCGCTGAACGGCGTGTCGTCCGCCGCGCCGGACAGATGCCAGGCCGACACCTGCGCGGGGCGCAGCGCCAGATTCGTCACCTTCGTCAGAAGGATCTTGCCCCCGGAACGGACCTTGTCCACCGCCGTGGCGAGGAGCCGATCAAACGTGGTCGCGCCAGCAAGAAAGCGCGTGACGCCGTCGAACACGACGACATCATAAGCGTCAAGGGGGAGAGAGCGCAGCATGTCGATCTGTCCGAACCCTATTGAATCCACCGGCTTGCGCCGCGATCCGATGGATGCGCTCGGGGACCCGCGAGCACCGGCGCCCAGGACCAGGACATCATCGTCTTCGCCGATATGCGACAGCGTCCAATGTGCAAGATCCAGGATTTCGCCTTCGGGCGCATTCTTCGCTATCGCGGCATCGACCTGCCGCCATAGGGAGAGCAGGTCGCTTTCCGCCTCTTCGCCGTCAAGGGGCTTGAACGCGACGTAAGAAACCGCATGCCAAACGTCGCCGAGGCCCCTGACGGGCGTTGTGACGACTTTTTCGACGCCATCCAGCCCTTCCAGCGCCGCATCGATCCGGGCGAGGGCGACGTGACGACCACCGATCCGGACCCTTGTTGGCGGAGTATCGTACTGCTCCGCCTCGTCTTCATGGTTGCGCCGTGCCCATGCACCGGTGGCTGCCATCAGGGTGTGAGCATAGGATCCGGAGGGATCGGGAACAAGATCGGGAACGGGCCCCGCCAAGGTCGGTCCCCGTGACGCGGCGAGCAAGGACCCCGCCACATACAGACGACCTTTCGCGCCCGGGACAGCCGGGTTTGCGTCTCGGTCCAGAATATGGAGCCATTGTCCGGCGAGCGATTGGCCCAAATTTTCCCACCGCGGGTCGATGAAGGAGTCGGGCTTGATCCTGTGCCAGGTAACCGGCCCCGCGCAGACGACGGGCCAGTAGGCCCGAACCAGCTCGATCTCCGGGCATGTCGCCCGCCATGCCCGGACTGAGTCCGCACCGATCCTGTCCGCCGACACGAATACGGTCCTGAGGCGGCGGGGGTGATCCTTATGACGGTGAAGAATGTTCAGGAGCGGTGAAAGATGCTCGGGCCGAATATGGAGCACGGTCACGGCCTCTTCGAAGATCAACGCTGTCACAAGGTCCGAATGGAGAGGTGCCGCGATGTGGCGAACGCGGGCGCCGGACGACAGACACGCCAGTGAGACGGCCCAAACTTCCATTTCCACCGTTGCCTCAAGCTGGACGGCATAATCATCGGGGCGAAGGGCCAGGCAATCGCAAAGGATCGCGACACCGTCGATAACAGCCCGACCGGTGAATTCGAGAGCGCCTTCTGCTTCGTCCGAGGTGTCTATTCTGCTGGTGACCATCGCGTCGGGATCGCGGTGCATCCGGGTCCACGCGGAAAGGAGCCCGGAGGTCTCGTCCGCGGAGCCTTCGGACACGAAGCTGGCGGCGGATTTGGCGAGGGCCGCGCCGCTCCGCCTTTCGGGGGCACCACCCGACGGAAGCCCGCGCCCATGGCTTTCCCTCGGAAAAGGCGGCAGCGTCGACATCCGCGTGTCAGGCGTTTGGGCGATTGCAACCAAAGTGGCCACGAACCGGTCAATGAGGTCGCGCGCGTCCGCGTCATCGAACAGGCAGGTCTTGTATTCCCACCATCCTTCCAACCCCCTTGTCTTGGTCAAATCCGGCAGGCGCTGCCAAAGGACCAGACCCATGTCGTAGTCCGCCGTTCGGGTGTTTCTGTCGGGGACCGTCAGGTTGATATCGCCGAAGTCGGTCTCCGGCCGTTCGGAGGATTGAAAAACGAAATCGACGCTGTAGAGCGGCTTGTCGAAGCCCTCCGGGCGCAGCGGCGCCGCTAGGCGGGCGACACAGCCAATCGGCAGCGCCTGATGCTGGTACGACCGCATCGTGGTTGAGCGAATGGCGCGCAAGTGCTCTCTGAACGAAAACGCGGGGCCGCTTCGGCTGCGCATCACGACAGTATTGACAAAATACCCGATCAGCCCCTCCAGCCCCGTGGTGGTGCGATTGGATATCAGGCCTCCGACCGTCAGGTCATCTTCACCCGTCAGACCGTGCAGCATTGCCGTCAGCGCCGCCATCAATACCATGAACAGCGTTGCGTCTTCTTCCTTGCCAAGGTGCTGTAGGGCAAGGGTCAGCTCCTCTGAAATACTGAAGGACCGCGTCTTGCCGCGGTCGCTCGGGCCAGTCGACGGCAGTGCTCTGGCTGGCGTGACGTGGACCGTCCTGGCGCCGGCCAGTTCCGCGCGCCAGTAGTCCTGCAGCTCTTTCAACCTGCTCCCGGCAAGGTATCGATGCTGCCAGGCGGCCCAATCGGCGTATTGCACGGGAAGCGCGGGCAGGGCGTTCCGCTGGGACCGTTTGATGGCGCGATAATGCGTGGCCAGTTCGTAAACCAGCATGCCCGTGGACCACCCGTCCCATGAAATATGGTGCGCGGTCACCAGCAGAACGTGATCATCATCGGCGAGCCGGACAAGCGTCGCCCTGATCAGTGGGGCTTCACGGAGGTCAAACCCCATCCGTGCTTCTTCAAGGCTGAAGGCTTCGTAAGCCTCCCAGGGGACCTCGACGGTGGACAGATCCACATGCCGCATGGGGACTGAGAGGGTGTCGTCAATCGACTGGTAGACATGCGGGCCGATGAGGTTGAAAGATGATCGAAGCGCTTCCTGGCGCGCGATGATCACGGCGAACGCTTCTTCCAGGACGCCGCGATCAAGGGGGCCGCGAAGCCGGGCCGTCAATGGAACATTATGAAGAAACGAGCGAGGCCACGTGGCCCGGTCCCAAAACCACATTCTTTCCTGGGGAAGCGACGCGCGGAGGCTTTGGTCGCGTGGTACGGGGACCACGCTCTCCTCGGCTTGCAAGGCCTGCTCCTTGAGGAGCAGTTCGATTAACCTGCTTCGGGAACTACGGTCCATTGGTCTGCCGTTTCGCCAGTTCCAGTTCGATGTCTTCCTCCGGTAGTGCCGCGATCCTTTCGACTATCCGCAATCGCTCCAAAACCCGTGGGTCCGCCAGTTTCGCCAGATCAGCGACGGTGGGCGCGGTGAAAAAGGCTTCGACATCGATGGCCATGCCAAGGCCTTCGCGCAGCCGGGCGATTGCCAGTGTCGCCAGAAGAGAGTGGCCACCCATCTCGAAAAAGGACGCCGTCGCGTCCTCGACCCGGGTGTCGAGGATGCCTTCGAAGATCGCCGCGATCGCGGTTTCGACCACGCCGTGGGGAGGCCGCTTTTCGCAAGCTTCCGTTTCCGCGAGGCGCAGCAGCGCTGCCCGGTCGGGCTTGCCGCTCGCAAGAAGGGGGATGGATTTGACGATATGCAGCCGCGAGGGAATGGCGGCACTGGGCAGAACCTCGCGTAGGGCCAACAGGATTGCGTCCGCTCCGGCTTCCTCCGACACCACGGCCCAAGCCTCGAGGTGCCGGCGCATACCATCCCCGACGGCGAGCGTTACGGCTTGTCTGACGGAAGCGAGTGCCGTCAGAGCCGCGGTGACCTCGCCCAGCTCCATGCGATTGCCCAGTATTTTGACCTGATCGTCGACGCGCCCCGCGTAAACGGCATTGGCGTCCGCCGTGAGGCGCACCAAATCGCCGGTGACATAGGCGCGGGCACCGGGGAGGGAAGCGTGTGGATCGGGGCGGAATCTGTCCGCCGTCAGAGCGGCCTCCCCAAGGTAACCGCGCGCGACGCCATCGCCGCCGATCCAAAGCTCGGACGCCAACCGGCCGCTGGGAAAGGTGCCGCCCGGATTCGGCATGGCGGTGGCGGCGGCAATGGCCCGTCCGATCGGCACGGCCGCCGGGCCGCCCGCCGTGGTTTCGATCCGGTGAACCAGGGCGCCGACGGTTGTCTCCGTTGGACCGTAATGATTATAGAGATCGAGGCCCGGCGAAATCGCGCGGACCTCCTCGACGAAATCCGCGCTCAATTCCTCGCCGCCAAATAGGATGCTCCGTCGCGGCAAGGCGCGCGGGCCGGCGGCGTCCAGGATCATGGAAAGGTGGGTTGGCGTGATCTTCAGAACGTCGACCGCCAGCCGATCGATGGTGTCGGCGAAAAGGGCGGCGTCCAACCTGGCCGCGGGCGGCGGGAAGGCGATCGTGCAGCCCCGGAACAAGGCGATCAGCCAGGCGGTCATCCCCAGATCGACGGACGGGGTCGCGACCATGGCAAGGCGCGTATCCTCGGCCGGGGCGAGAAGGTCCGTCAGCGCCGCGGCGTAGGCCGCGAGATGGCGGTGCTCCGTCGCGACGGCCTTCGGGCGACCGGTCGTCCCCGAGGTAAATGTCACGAAGGCGAGCTGGGCGGGCCGTAATGCGGGCGGCTTCAGGGGGGACTCCCGGATATCTTCCGGCTCCATCTGCCAGAGGTCCTCCGGATCGTCCCATCCCTTTTGCCGGCCCCCGATGGTGAAGCGCGCATGTGCGATCTTGAGATGCATGTCGATGCGCGTTTTGGGGAGGGCGGAGTCGATGGCAAGACACGCCCCGCCCGCCCGCCATACGCCGAGAACGGCGACAAGCCAATCAATCGAGTAATCGGAAAAGATCGCGACAACGTCCTCTCTCGACAGCCCGGCTTCCAGCAGGCGCGCCGCCGCCTGCTCGGACCTCTCCGCCAAGGCACGATAGGTGATCGTCTCGTCCAGAGAGACCGCCGCGATGCGGTCGCCCTGTTCCGCCGCATGCGCGAACACGCGGTCAAGAATCAATGGCGGGGTCTGGAACCGGTCACGCCTTTGATTCAGCTGTCGCAAAATTCGGGCTTCTTCGGCCTTTGGCAGAATCGCCAGTCGCGAGACCGGCGTTTCAGGATCGGCGATGACGCCATCGAGCAGAGTCATGAAGCGGTTCGCCAGGTCGTCCGGGGCCGGAAGACCCAATTTTTCAGGATCGCCAGCCACGGCCACCGTGATGATGTAGTCGTCGCGTTCCCGGCGGACCGAAATCGAGACGTCCCGGGCCACCCCCACGGGGCACAGGTTCTCATAGAAGAACGCGGTATCACCCTGTTGCTCGGCTGGAAACTCCGGCTGCCAGCGGAAGCCCGCCGGGGCAAGGGGGAAGTCGACAGGCAAGGCAAACAGGTGCTCTTCGGCGTCCGCCATCTCCGCGTCCAGGCGTTGCGCGATTTCGGCGGCGTGCGCGTCGGCGTCGTAAGTCGTTCGAAGGGGCGCGATTATCTCCGTGGGACCGACAAGCTCTCGCAGTTCCGGAAATGGCCGCGCATCGAAACAGACGTCGACAAGATCGGTCCCGTTCAACTCAACGCTTGCCAAAACACGGGTCCAGCACAGCAACGCGACCGCTTTCTCGCCGCCGCCGATTCGCCCTGATATCGCCCTGAATGCGCGCGCCCGACCCTTGGCCAGCACGGTTGCCCGCACGAGACCCTTGCCGGATGGCTTTTCGGAGGGCCGCGGGGGCGTGCGCTCGTCCCAAAAATACCTCGACGCCAGCTCCCGGTCTTGCACCTGATCACGGAACCATTGGCTTGCGTCCGCATATTGCAACGGATCCGTTCGCGGCGGCGCGCCGTCGCAGAAGGCGGCGAGGTCCGAGAGGATGACACCCAGTGACGCGCTATCCAGAGAAAGAGCCGCGGCGGATATCTGAATAAGCCAGCCGTCCGTGCTTTGACGCGGAGAAAAATCGACGGCCGTTACCGGGTCTTCCGTCCGCCGAATAACCTGTAGGGGAAGGCTGCCGATTTCCGGAGACACATAGTCGGTGCGGAGCGACTCATGGCGCTCGCGAAGATGATGCAGCGCTGATTGCAGGACGGTCTCGTCGACGTTTCCTCTTACGCGCAAAGTCGCCGTGATCCGGTCATTCTCTTGACCGAGCGCAAACAGACGTCTCTGTTGCGGGGATAAACGGAAACCCTCGATATCTTCTGTCACGGGTGATCTCCGTCAGGGTGCGGGTTTCGGGAGGAACCCTGCCCGGTCATCGCGACCAAGACGCGCCGGTCCCCCTTGAAAGGACGGCGCCCATGCGCCAACCGTTCGTTATCCAATAGAAGGATGTCACGCGGGCACCAGTTCACGTCTTGCGCGCATTCTTCATACGTGGCGTTGATGCAGGCGATCATATCGGCGTCGATTGGTGCGCCGTCTCCAAAGTAAACCGTGCGGGGCAGTTCCGATTCCTGAAGAACGCTGTGAAGGGCGGTCTGCATTTCACGGGGCAAGGCCGACGTATGGAAAAGGTTCACTTGGTTGAACCAAACGGGACCACCGCCCCTTTCCGGGATCAAAACCGCCGGCCGCACCGTACGTGTGATCAGATGGCCGGAGTCCAGCCATTCTCGTGTCGCGCCTTGTCGCGCGCATTCGGCGTCCACGATGCGCCGGTCCGTGGTCTGAAAGCTATCCTGCCAACGCACGTCCAAATGTTCACCATAGCGGCGCACATACATGACGCCGCGCTCTTCGAATGCCTTGCGCAGCGGGACCGGCAGTTTGCCATGGACGCGGTGGCTGTCGGCGATTGGCGTCGCTCCGCCGTTCTCGGCGGCCTTGCCGCAGAAAAACCACAAGCGTTTCGGCCAGTGCGCCGCATAGGACATCTCATTGTGCAAAGGGATTGTTTGATCTTGGGGGTATTCGGTCGACGTATAGACCTTGCCACTGACACGGCTTCTAGGAGTCGACCCGAACGTGTATTCCAGCAAACCGTCGGACAGACTTTCAACGGTCTCTTGAAAAAGGGATTCGCCGATGTCGAAGCCTCTGAACAGAATACCGCCGTGTTCCGAGAGAAGTTCTTCCAGCTTTTTTTTTGTTTGACGCGCCCAGACGGCCAGATTTATGCCATCTTCTGTTGCTTGGACAAGAGGAAGAGGGAAGTCGTTGGAATAGTGGGTTATTGAGACCAGATCATTCAAAAAATTTATTGCGCGTCTTTTGCTCGAAATAAGATTTTGTCTTTGAAAGCGACCATTTATGTCAATCATTTTATCCATAGGTAGGAAAACTCTCAATGTTGCCATTAAAAAGAGAACTATGATTGTTTCACTATATTAAGGTAGAAAAATGCTACTGTAAATGATATTTAATAAATAATATCACGTAACCGGGTCTCCGATAATGTCGAAATTGTCGAGCGCTCTGACCTGAACAAGGGGTTTGTCGTGTTGCCCAGGCGCTGGGTCGTCGAGCGCACGGACGTTTGGCTCGGAAGAGGCCGCCGCTTCGCCAAGGACTTCGAGAGCCGGTCTCGAAGGGCGCTCGCCATCCCTGTGCTTGGCCTTGATCCGCCGTATGCCGCGTAGAATCGGAAGGAACCGAAAGGGATGGAAAGCGTCCCGGATGGACTCGGAGCGGCACTGAAGGAACCCCGTCATCGGGCTCCCTGTTGTGTTTCAGGGCCGGAGGTCCGAGGGACTGAGGGTCGGATGGGCGATGGGGAAGGCGAAGGCGTAGCCCACGGGATCCTCCCGATCGAAGATCCCGCCATCGAGGAAGCGGTCTGGAGCCATGGGGAAGGGCGTTCCATTGGCGCCGGGAATCAGGAAGGTCCCGGCGTTGGCGCCAAGAATCCGAGGCTCCGTACCGGGCAGGTCCATCTGGCTTTCCAGGGCCGCCCGGTAGATGTCCGGGCGATAGACGGTCTCGGCAACCGCCGTCAGGTCCGCGGGAGCCGTGATCTGACCCCAGCGGGTCATCTGGGAGAGCAGCCAAGTTCCGTGGGCGCGCCAGGGGTAGGTTGCGCCGGTCTCGAAAAACATGTGGCGTCCCAGGTCAAGGGCGCGACGGATCAATGTCGCATCCTGGTTGATGTATTCGGGGCGGGAGAGGATCTCCGACAGGTCGGCCCGGTTTTCCGGCCGATCCGCCCAGCGGGCCGCCTTGGCCAGGGCCGAGACCAAACGGGCCACGACCTCCCCATGGGTTTTGGCCCAAGCTTCGTTCAGGCCCAGGATTTTTTCCGGACCGCAGGGCCAGATATCCCTTTTGGTCAGAAGGATATGGCCCATGCCCTCGGCTTCCGCCCGCAGGTTCCAGGGTTCGCCCACGCAATAGCCGTCGATCCAGCCGGAGCGGAGGCTTTCGACCATGCGGGGCGGGGCGATGATGCCCATGTTCAGGTCCCGGTCGGGATCGATGCCTTCCGTCGCCAACCAGTAGCGCAGTTCATAGTTGTGGCTGGAAAAGGGGAAGACGGTGGCGAAGGACAGGGGGGGCTCTCCCGTGGCCTTCCGGGAGGCGATGACCCGGGCCAGCGCCCGGGCGATACGGCTTGGGTCGCAGTCCTTTGAGGCGCCCGTGGCGCCGGGATCAACGGACAGCAAGCGGTCGTATAGGGTGTTGGAGACGGTGATGGCATTGCCCCCGAAACCAAGCGCCATGGGGGCGATGATGTCGCCCCGCACACCGCCCAGCCCCAGGCGGCAGGCCAAGGGGATCCCGGCCAGCATGTGGGCGCCGTCATAGAGGCCAAAGGCCACCTTGTCGCGGATGGCGGCCCAGGATCCCTCCTTGCGGGCATCAATCTCCAACCCCTCCTGGGCGGCGAAGTCCCTTTCCCGGGCGACGGCCAGGGCCGCGCAGTCAATCAACGGGATGAAGCCAAGGCGGATCACGGCGGGAGAGGGGGTCATGGCGTCCTCACAGGTCCATCTCGAAGGCCGTGATGACGCTTTGGGCGACGTCCACGATCTTCCTGTTGTGCGTCATGGCGTTCTTGCGCAGGGCCGTGTAGGCCTCGTCCTCGGCCCACCCCTTGCTTTTCATCAGAATGCCCTTGGCGCGATCGATGATCTTGCGGTCGGCCAGGGCGGTGACGGCCTCGTCCCGCTCCTTACGCAGCCGATCGAAGGTCCGGAAGCGGCTGACGGCGGTTTCCAGGACCGCCTGGACCCTCTCCTTGCGCAAGCCGTCGACCACATAGGCACTGACTCCGGCTTCCATCGCGGCCCGGATGCTGGCGGTGTCGGAGTGGTCGACAAACATGGCGATGGGCCGCTGGACCGCCCGGGTCACCTGGAACATCTGTTCCAGGGTGTCCCGGTCGGGGTTTTCCAGATCGATGACGATGACATCCGGGGCCAGGGCCTCGATCCGGGCCGCCAGATTGGTGGTGGCGTTCAAGGTCACCACCCGGGTGTGCCCCGCCGCGGCGAGCCCCGCTTCCACGACCGCGGCCCGGCTGGGATTGATGTCGATCACGAGTATGGACAGGTCCTCGCCGCTCATCGGAATCCTTTTCGGGGAAAGGGGGGGAAGGTGTAAGGCGAAGAGGCCCGTCAGGCGGCCTTTGCTTTGCTGTCGGACTTGCCCTTGGCTCCGTGCTCGTATTCCTCCAGGAAGCTTAGCAGTTCCGCGCGGTATTCATAGGTGCGAGGATGCTCCAGCAGGGCGCGACGGGTGCGGGGGCGGGGCAGATCCACCTCCATGATGTTGCCGATCCGCGCATTGGGGCCGTTGGTCATCATCACCACCCGGTCGCCGAGCAGGATTGCCTCGTCCACGTCATGGGTGACGCAGATCGCGGTCACCTGGGTGCGTTGCCAGACCTCCATCAACACATCCTGGAGGTCCCAGCGGGTCAGGCTGTCGAGCATGCCGAAGGGTTCGTCGAGAAGCAGCAGCTTGGGCGAAAGGGCGAAGGCCCGGGCGATGCCAACCCGCTGGCGCATGCCGTTGGAGAGGTCGGCGGCCTTCCGGTCCATGGAGTCCCCTAAGCCGACCCGGTCCAGGTAGTATTCCACCACGTCCTTGCGCTCGCCCTTGGCGGCATGGGGGAAAACCCGGTCGACGCCAAGCAGGACATTGTCCTTGGCCGACAGCCAGGGGAACAGGCTGGGGGCCTGGAAAACCACCGCCCGATCGGGCCCGGCGGAGTCCACTTCGCGGCCGTCCAGGATGATACCGCCGCCGGAAATCTCGGTCAGCCCCGCGGCCATGGAGAGCACGGTGGACTTGCCACAGCCCGAGTGACCGATCAGGGAAATGAACTCGCCCTTGCGCATTTTCAGGTCGAAGCCGTCGACGACGCACAGGGGACCCTTGGGCGTGGGATAGGTTTTTCGGACTTGGGAGAATTCCACGTAGCGTTGGCTGTCCGTGCCCTGGGATGCGGCCTCCAACCAGGCCTTGGGTGGCTTGCGGCCCGGGGCCCCCGGCAGGCGTGGATTGAGCAACGGAAGGGTGGTGACCCTCTCCGTCCCCGGGGTCTTGGCGCCGGAGATACCCATCAGGTAATGGGTAACCTCCGCCCGCAGGGCCTTGAAGGCGGGATTGGAGTTGACCGTGGTCCGGTCCCGGGGACGGGGCAGGTCCACCGGGAACGCGGGACCGAGGGTGGCGCCGGACCGCGTGGCGCCAGCGTCCGGTTTCAGGGGGATGATGCGATCGGCCAGCAGGATCGCTTCGTCCACGTCGTTGGTGATCAGGACGACGGTCTTGCGGTTCTTCTCCCAGATGCTTTCGATCTCGTCCTGGAGCTTGGCCCGGGTCAAGGCATCCAGGGCTGACAGGGGTTCGTCAAGCAACAGGATCTCCGGGTCCATGGCCAGGGTGCGGGCCACCGCGACCCGCTGACGCATGCCGCCGGAGAGCTCCGAAGGGCGGCGGTCCAGGGCATGGGAGAGGCCCACCATCCCCACATAGTGGTCCACCAAGGCGGCTCGCTCAGCCTTGGATTTGCCCGCAGAGACGCTGTCGACGGCGAGGGCGACGTTGCCACGCACGGTCAACCAGGGCATCAGGCTGTAACTTTGGAAGACCAGACCGCGATCAGGACCCGGGCCGGTGATGGGCTTGCCCCGTACGGCGATGGACCCGCCGTCGGCCTCTGTCAACCCAGCGATCAAGTTCATCAGGGTCGTTTTGCCCGTGCCGGAGAACCCGACGATGGCGACGAATTCCCCTTCCTTGATGGACAGGGTGATGTCCTTCAGGACCTGGGTCCTTTGGGGGCCCTCGCCATGGGACTTGGATACGCCTTGAAGGTCTAGGATCGGCATCCTGGGGATCTCCTTGTTTGGGCTCGCGTTGACCGGGGGGGTCAGCGGACTTCGCCGTGGGACACAACGGTTTGCAGGGCCAGCATCACGCGGTCCAGAAGGAAGCCGATGATCCCGATGGTGAACACCGCGACCATGATCTTGGCCAAGGATTGGGAGGAGCCGTTCTGGAATTCGTCCCAGACGAACTTGCCCAGACCCGGGTTCTGAGCGAGCATTTCCGCGGCGATCAGCACCATCCAGCCCACGCCCAGGGACAGCCGCAAACCGGTGAAGATATAGGGCAGGGACGACGGCAGGATCAGTTTGGTGACCTTGGTCCAGGGGGACAGGCGCAAAACCTTGCCCACATTGACCAAATCCTTGTCGATGGAGGCCACGCCCACAGCGGTGTTGATCAGGGTCGGCCAGAGGGAGCAGAGCGTGACGGTGATGGCCGAGGTCAGGAAGGACTTGTCAAACATCGGGTCGTCGGAGACATACAACGCCGAGACCACCATGGTCACCAGCGGCAGCCAGGCGAGCGGAGAGACGGGTTTGAAGATCTGGATCAGCGGGTTGAAGGCAGCGTTCATGGTCTTCGACATGCCGCAAACCACACCCAGGGGAACGGCCACGATGGAGCCCAGCAGGAAGCCCATGAAGACGGTTTTCAGGCTGGTCACGATCTGCTCGTAATAGGTCGGCGCGCCGGTATAGGGGCGGATGGTGACCTCGGCGGTGGGGTCCTTGGCCAGCTTTTGGGCGTTGATCTTCTCCTGCATGGCCAGGAACTGCTCTTTCTTTTCGAGCGTGCGCATGTGGTCGGCGTGCAAGTTAGCGAACTGTTCGGCCATCTGGGCCGGGCCGGGGATCTCGCCCAGGCTGGTCTGGATGCGCGGGGCGAGACCCGCCCAAAGGGCCAAAAAGACCAGGATGGCGAAGAGGGGCACGCCAAACTGGCGGGCGAAGTCGCGCAGGTTGCCCTTGGGGTCGTCCCCAGTGGCGAGCTTGAACAGGGGCGTCAGCCATCCCAGGCCGATCAATCCCAGGGTCTTGCTTGCGGCGGCGGCGGTCATGGGGCGGTGTCCTTCCCTCATTTACGACAGGAAATCGGGCGGGAGTGGAGGAGGGGGCACTCCTCCACCGGAGCCGTCTGTTGGGGCCGTCAGTTCGTGATCTCGGCGCCAACCACCTTCTGGTGGTCCTTCAGGCCGATCTTGAACCGGGTCAGATAGTCGTTGGGTTTGTGGCCATCGAAGACCACGCCGTCGATGAATTCCGCCTGGGGGGCGCGGTAGCCGTCGGTATCCCAAGGGAAGTCGGACGCCTTGGCCTTGCCGTCCTCGACCAGCAGGCGGGCCGCTTTCAGGTAGATGTCCGGGCGATAGACCTTTTTGGCGGTCTCGTCGTACCAGGAGTCGTCCTTGTAGTCGCCAATCTGGCCCCAGCGGCGCATCTGCGAGAGATACCAGACAGCATCGGAGTAATAGGGATAGGTGGCGTTGTAGCGGAAGAAGACGTTGAAGTCGGGAACCGCGCGCTTGTCGCCCTTCTCGTATTCAAAGGTGCCGGTCATGGAGTTGGCGATCACCTCGGCGTCAGCCCCCACGTATTCGGGGCGGGCGAGGATCTCGACGGCCTCCGCGCGGTTGGCGTTGTTGTTCTCGTCCAGCCACATGGCCGCACGGATCAGGGCCTTGGTCACTGCGAGGGTCGTGTTCGGGTATTTCTCGGCGAAGTCCGCGGTGATGCCGAAGACCTTCTCCGGGTTGTTCTTCCAGATTTCGTAATCGGTGATCACTGGCACACCGATGCCCTTGAAGACGGCCTGCTGGTTCCAGGGTTCGCCCACGCAATAGCCATAGATGGTTCCAGCCTCGAGCGTGGCGGGCATCTGGGGCGGTGGGGTGACCGAGAGCAGGGCGTCGGCCTTGATCTGGCCGGAAATATCCGTGTCCGAATAGTAGCCCGGATGAATGCCACCCGCCGCGAGCCAATAGCGCAATTCATAGTTATGGGTGGAGACGGGGAAGACCATGCCCATGGAGAAGGGCTTGCCCTCGGCCTTGTATTTCTCCACCACCGGCTTTAGGGCGTCGGCCTTGATGGGGTGGACCGGCTTGCCGTCCGCGCCCATTTCCAGATTGGGCTTCATCTCCTCCCAAACGGCGTTCGAAACGGTGATGCCGTTGCCGTTCAGGTCCATGGAGAAAGGGGTGATCACATGGGCCTGGGTGCCAAAGCCGATGGTCGCGCCGAGCGGTTGACCGGCAAGCATATGGGCGCCGTCCAGTTCACCGGAGATGACCCGGTCCAGGAGCACCTTCCAATTGGCCTGGGGCTCAATCGTGACAAACAGGCCTTCCTCGAGGAAGTACCCCTTCTCGTAGGCGATAGCGAGGGGGGCCATGTCGGTCAATTTGATGAAACCGAACTTCAACTCGGGCTTTTCCACGTCGAGCATCTCCGCCCGAACGGTGGTGGCGCTGGCGGAGACGAGGAGTAGCCCGCCCGTGGCGGCGGCCATCAGGCCAAGGGCGGCGCGTCGGGGCAGGGTGAAGGGCCGGGATTTGGTCGGGGAACGGGTGGTCATCCAGAACTCTCCCTCGGGGATGGTCCGCCGGACAGGCCGGCGGGGATCAATAAAAAAGCCGCCGCGTTTCCTTCCCCATCTGTCCCGGCGCCTGGAGTGCCAGGGGCGGGCGGGTGGAAACACGGCGGCATTGCCGGTCGGTCCATCCTTGGACCGGTTTGGGGGAGCCCCACCGCCTTTGGTGGGAGGCTCGACAATTCGAGAGCCGGTCTTGCAGGACCCGTGCCAAGTCAGGTCCTTAGTGCCAAAGTAGGGGTCTAAAGTATTGTTATTTTTGGAAGTATCTGTTTTCATGGATTTTTAGAAGTGGCACTAAAGGACCGTATGGCTGGGGAGGGTCTTGGCGATAGCCCAGTGCGGTTGGTGCGTTGCACAATATATGCGCGATGGGAAAAGGTGATTTAAAACAATGGAATGTGTGTTCGTTGGAGGGCTGGAACCGCTGTGGCGTGCAGGTAAGTGGCTGTTTTTTATCGATTAATTTACTTGGTTAATAATTAATCACAAAGATATTTTTGAACATTGAACAGGCATTTTCCCCGCTGTGTCATGGATGGCGCGACCGACCCTCTTCTTGAAAGTCCGCCGTTTCCCGGGGCCTTTCCATGAAAATGGTCCTTTGGTTTTGCCGTGGCATGACCTTTGCTTTGACTGAGAGCATGGAGCAAGGCTGCTCCCACCCATAGCTTTGGCGGCCCAATGGCGGGTCGCCCATCGGACAAGGGCGTCCGTGACTTCCCTCGGTAAGGAACCGGGAGGGTCGCGGGCGCCCTTTTCGTTTTGTCGGCCGGAACGGCACAGCCTGTCCCGCCAGATGAAGAGGGAACGACATGACCCACCACACCAAGGCCCCTTATCCGAAGCGCAAGCGCCTCGTTGTCGTCGGCAACGGCATGGCTGCCCTGCGCGCTGTCGAGGACCTGTTGGCCCGTGCCCCAGACGCCTATGCCATCACCATTTTCGGGGCCGAGCCCCGGGTAAACTACAATCGCATTATGCTCTCGCCCCTGCTGGCCGGGGAAAAGACCTTCGAGGAGATCGTGTTGAACGATCTCGACTGGTACGCCGCCAACGGGATCGAGCTGATTGGCGGGGATCCGGTGACCTGTATTGACCGGGACGCTCGGGTGGTTCGCTCGGCGGGCGGGGTGGAGCGGCCCTATGACCGGCTGTTGCTGGCCACGGGCTCCAACCCCATCGTCATTCCCATCCCCGGCCATGATCTTCCCGGTGTCGTCACCTTCCGGGACGTGGACGATGTGGAGGTGATGCTCAAGGCCGCTGAGAGTGGAGGTCATGCGGTGGTCATCGGTGGCGGTCTGCTTGGCCTGGAAGCGGCCAACGGTTTGCGTGCCCGGGGCATGTCCGTCACCGTCCTCCATTTGATGGACCACCTGATGGAGCGCCAACTCGATCCCTCCGCCGGGCACTTGCTGCGGGAGGAACTGGAGCGCCGGGGCATGACGGTCCTCACCGGCGCCGATACGGCTTCCATCACCGGAACGGACCGGGTGGGCATGGTCCACCTGAAGGATGGAACCTCCCTTCCCGCCGATCTGGTGGTGATGGCCGTGGGCATTCGACCCAACGCCCGCCTCGCCCAGACCTGCGGGTTGGAGGTCAACCGGGGCATCCTGGTGGATGATATGATGACCACCAGCGATCCTGAGATTCTGGCGCTTGGGGAATGCGTCGAGCACCGGGGAGTCTGTCACGGTCTGGTGGCTCCCATCTGGGAGATGGCCAAGGCCGTTGGCGCTGGTCTGGCGGGCGAAATCCATGACGGTTTCCGGCCCGGTGCGACCTCGACCAAGCTGAAGGTGTCAGGCATCGATCTGTTCTCCGCCGGGGCGTTTCAGGGAGGCGAGGGCTGCGAGGACATCGTCCTGCGGGATGCGGGCCGGGGCACCTACAAGCGGATTGTGGTCCGTGAGGACAAGGTGATTGGCGCGGTGCTCTATGGCGATACCCAGGACGGATCCTGGTATGTCCAGCTGATGCGGGGGAACGAGGATGTTTCGGCGATCCGGGACAGCTTGGCCTTCGGACAGGCTTTTGCGGGAGGGTCGGGCGCAAACCCTAAGGGCGCCGTTGCCGCCCTCTCCGACGACGCGGAGATCTGTGGCTGCAACGGCGTGAGCAAGGGGGCCATCCTGGCGGCCATCGCGGAAAAGGGCCTGTCCACCCTGGAGGAGGTCAGGGCCCATACCAAGGCCTCCGGCTCCTGCGGGTCCTGCTCGGGGCTGGTGGAGCAGGTCCTGGCCCTCGCCTTGGGAGCGGACTACCAAGCCAACAGCGGACCCAAGCCCGTGTGCGGTTGCACCCATCAGGACCACGACACGGTTCGGCGGATGATCGTCTCCCAGGACTTGAAATCCATCCCCGCCGTCATGCAGGCCCTGGAGTGGACGACGCCCGATGGCTGCGCGAAGTGTCGCCCGGCCCTGAACTACTACCTGCTGTGTGCCTGGCCCGGGGAATACGAGGACCATGCCGCTTCCCGTTTCATCAACGAGCGGGTGCACGCCAATATCCAGAAGGACGGCACCTATTCCGTGGTCCCTCGTATGTGGGGCGGCCAGACCAGCGCCAAGGAACTGCGGGCCATCGCCGATGTGGTGGAGAAATTCAACATCCCCGAGGTGAAGGTCACCGGCGGTCAACGCCTCGACCTGTTCGGGGTGAAGAAGGAGGACCTGCCCGCTGTCTGGGCGGATCTGAACGCCGCGGGCATGGTCTCCGGCCACGCCTATGGGAAATCCCTGCGAACGGTGAAGACCTGTGTCGGCTCCACCTGGTGCCGCTTCGGGACCCAGGACAGCACCGGCATGGGCATTGATCTGGAGCGCATGACCTGGGGTTCCTGGATGCCCCACAAGTTCAAGATGGCCGTTTCCGGCTGTCCTCGGAATTGCGCGGAAGCGACCATCAAGGATTTTGGCGTGGTCGCCGTGGACAGCGGTTGGGAACTGCATGTGGGTGGCAATGGCGGCATCAAGGTCCGCGCCACGGACCTGCTGTGCAAGGTGACCACCGACGCGGAGGTCAAGGAATACTGCGGCGCCTTCATCCAGCTCTACCGGGAGCAGGCCCACTATCTGGAGCGCACCGCGCCCTGGATCGAGCGGGTCGGCCTCGACTTCGTCAAGGCACGGGTGGTTGACGACACCGAGGGGCGGGCCGCCCTCAACGCCCGCTTCCTGGCCAGCCAGGAGTATTCCCAGACCGACCCTTGGGCCGAGCGGGCCTCGGGCGGCAAGGACTCCCATGAATTTACCCCGCTCGCACGCGTGGAGGGTTGAGACCATGGACCAATCCCTGAGGTGGACCGACGTGGCCGCGGTGGAGGACATCCCCCGGCAAGGATCCCGGGTGATCACGGGGGGCGCCGATCCCGTGGCCGTCTTCCGCACCCATGACGACCAGATCTTCGCCCTGATTGATCGCTGTCCCCATAAGGGCGGCCCCCTGTCCCAGGGGATCGTCCATGGGGCGTCCGTCACCTGTCCCCTGCACAATTGGGTCATCGATTTGGCGACCGCCGAGGCAACCGGCCCCGACGAAGGCTGTTCCGGCCATGTTCCCGCGCGGGTAGAGCGGGGCCGGGTCCTGGTCTGCCTGCCCCAAAGCTTTGGGGGATAGGCCAATGGGGAGCGCAATGGAAGGCGGGGTGAAAACGACCTGTCCCTATTGCGGCGTGGGCTGCGGCGTGATCGCCCGGCCCGGGCCGAAGGGGTGGACCATCGAGGGGGACAAGGACCATCCGGCCAACTTCGGAAAACTCTGTTCCAAGGGCGCCATGCTGGCCGATATGCTCGACCCCGGACCGCGTCTGACCAGGCCTGTGGTCGATGGTCGGGAGACGGAGTGGGAGACCGCGATTACCGCCACCGCCGACCGACTGCGGGCGACCATCGCGGCCCATGGGCCCGGGTCCGTGGCCTTCTATGTGTCCGGTCAAATGCTGACCGAGGACTATTACGTGGTCAACAAGCTTGCCAAGGGCTTTCTTGGCACCCCCCATGTGGACACCAACTCCCGCCTGTGCATGGCCTCGACCGTGGTCGGGCATCGGCGGGCCTTCGGCGAGGATGTGGTCCCCGGCGCCTACGAGGACCTGGACGAAGCCGATTTGATCGTCCTGGTGGGGTCCAACCTCGCCTGGTGCCATCCCATTCTCCACCGCCGGGTGGAGGTCGCGGCGCGACGGGGGGCCAAATTGGTGGTCATCGACCCCCGGCGCACGGACAGTTGTGACGGCGCCGACCTGCACTTGGCCATCCGCCCCGGTGGCGACGTGGCCCTGTTCAATACCCTTTTGCTCCATCTGGCCGATGGGGATGCCCTGGATCTGGACTGGATCGAGGCCCATACCAGAGGTCTGAACGAGGCCCTCGCGGCGGCCCGGACGGATGCCCCCCGGGCCACCGAGGCCCATGGCCTCTCTCCGTCCGACCTGGAGCCCTTTCTGGCGCTGTTCACGGCGACGGAAAAGGTGGTCACCGTCTTTTCCCAAGGGGTCAACCAATCGGCATCGGGCAGCGATAAGGTCAATGCCATCCTCAATGTCCACCTCGCCACGGGGCGGATTGGGCGCCCCGGGATGGGGCCTTTCTCCGTCACCGGGCAACCCAACGCCATGGGCGGGCGCGAGGTCGGCGGGCTGGCCAACCAACTGGCCGCCCACCTGAACCCGGACGATCCCGCGGACCATGATCGCCTCCGCCGCTTCTGGGGCGCATCCAATCTGAAGGCGGGCCATGGTCTGAAGGCGGTCGACCTGTTCCATGCGGTCAAGGCGGGGAAAATCAAAGCCCTGTGGATCATGGCCACCAATCCGGCGGTGAGCTTGCCGGACAGCGCCCTGGTGCGCGAGGCCCTCGCCCTTTGTCCGACGGTGATTGTCTCCGACGTGGTGGCCGATACGGATACGGCGCGCCATGCCCATATCCTCCTGCCCGCGGCGGCTTGGGGCGAAAAGGACGGGACGGTGACCAATTCCGAACGTCGCATCTCCCGCCAACGGGGCTTTCTTCCGGCCCCCGGGGAGGCCCGCCCCGATTGGGTCGCCCTGCGCGACGTGGCCCGCGCTCTGGGGTATGGGGCGGCCTTCGACCATAGCCATCCGGCGGAGATCTTCGCCGAGCACGCCGCCCTGTCGGCCTTCGAGAACGAGGGCGCAAGGGTGTTCAATCTGGGCGCCCTGTCCTCCCTATCGCGGGCGGCCTACGATGCCCTGGAGCCAGTCCAATGGCCGGTGACGGCCAGCGCGCCGAACGGGACGGCGCGCTTGTTCGCCGATGGCGGCTTCCCCACTAAGGATGGTTGCGCTCGGCTGTTTCCGGTGCGTTGGATCGCGCCCAAAAGCAGGCCCTCGGACCGTTTCCCCCTGGTGCTCAATACGGGGCGCTATCGGGACCAATGGCACACCATGACTCGCACGGGTCTGTCGGCCCGCCTCGCGGCCCACCGGTCCGAACCGACGCTCGACATCCATCCGGAGGACGCCTTGGCCCATGGGCTGGCGGAGGGGGGGCTTGCCGTGGTTTCCAACGATCTGGGGCGTGTGACGGCGCGGGTTCGTGTGACCGAGGGGCAGGGGCGGGGACAGGTTTTTCTGCCGATCCACTGGACGGATGGCTTTTCCTCCGCAGGCGTGGTTTCCGGTCTGATGGCCGGGACCACCGATCCTCTCTCCGGGCAGCCGGAAAGCAAATTTTCCCCCGTGGCCGTGGCGCCCCTAGGAGTGGCGCGGGAGGGACTGCTGTTCACCAGGACCCGGGTCATCCCAGGCGACGCGGTCCATTGGACGCGGATGACCCTGGAGCGGGGTGATCTGGTGACGCTGGCCCAGGGGGCCGGTGCCGGGATGCCCCAAGGGACGCCCCAAGGGACGCCCCAGCGGGCGCCGGATCTTCGCTTCGAGGATCTTCGCCGTGACGCTCTTTCCGCGGTTTGGCTCGATGAGGGACGACTGGAGGCGGTTCTTTACGTGGGTCCGCTTGTTCAAGGCGTGAACCGGGCCTGGGTTGCCGACCGGCTGGACCGGGTTCTGGAGGGCGGTGACCGGGCGGCCCTGCTCGCCGGCCGCCCGGCGGGACCGGTCGTGGACCGGGGGCGGACTGTCTGTTCCTGCATGCGGGTCGGAGAACAGACCATTCTCGCGGCCATCGCCCAGGGCGCGGCCACCGTTGACACCATTGCCACGCGGACCCAAGCGGGCACCGGTTGCGGCAGTTGCCGCGCCGAGATCGGGGAGATCCTGAACAATGCGCAAGTCATCGACCATGCGGCGGAATGACCGGAAAATCCAGGGCGGGGAAGACCAGGACCAGGAAACCCGTCTGGAGTACCTGCCCATCTTTCTATCCGTCGCGGACCAGGATGTGGTGGTCCTGGGTGGCTCCGACGGGGCCGCGGCCAAGGTCCGCCTTCTGCGCCGAGCGGGCGCCCGGGTCCGCCTCTTTGCCCGGACTCTGGGACCCGAGATGGGGGAGTTGGCGCGGGTGGGGCAGGTGGCTCTCGCCGGAGACCGTCCGACCGTGGACGGCCTGATGGGCTGTCGTCTTGCCTTTGATGATGGAGTCGACACCGACGCCTCGGCGTTTCTGCGGGCGCGGGCGCCGGGCTTGGGGCTGCTGGTCAACACCATCGACATCCCACAGGCCTGTGATTTCATCGTTCCGGCGATCGTCGACCGGTCGCCGGTGGTGGTGGCCATCTCCACGGGCGGCGCCTCGCCGGCGCTTGCCAAGTTGGTCCGCCAGCGGGTGGAATCGGTCTTGCCTGCCGGGTTGGGCCGCCTGGCCCGCGCCCTGCTCGCTTGCCGGGAGGGGGTGAAACGGGTCCTACCGACGGGCCGGGCGCGCCTGCGGTTTTGGGACTCCTTCCTGACCGATGCGCGCTTGGACCGCTTGGCTCGGTGCCCCGTGGAGCAGATGGGGGAGCAGGTGGCGGAGGACGTGGAAAGCGCCCTGTCTGGGACATCCGACATCGATCCGGCGGGCGAGGTGACGTTGGTCGGCGCTGGTCCCGGGGATCCGGGGCTGCTCTCCCTTGCCGCGGCCCAGGCCCTGCGCACCGCCGACGTGGTGCTGCACGACGCCCTGGTGTCTCGCGAGGTTCTGGACATGGTCCGCAAGGAGGCCCGGCTGATTTCCGTGGGCAAGCGGGCCGGAGGCGCGGCCATGCCCCAGGACATGATCAATCGCCTGATCGTCACCCATGCCCGTCGAGGTGTCCGGGTGGTGCGCCTGAAGGGGGGCGATCCCTTCATCTTCGGACGGGGCGGGGAGGAGCAGGCGCATCTGATCGCCCATGGCATCCATCCCCGGGTGATCGGTGGCACGACCGCGGCGCTGGGGGTGGCGGCGACCCTGGGGATTCCGCTGACACACCGGGGCGTGGCCCGATCCCTGCGACTGGTGACCGGTGCCTTGGGCGAGGGGGTGGAGGGCTCCGGTGTCCGGAATTGGGGTGATCTGGCCGATCCGGAAACCACCCTCTGCCTCTACATGGCGGGCCGCGCGGTGGCCGAGGTCGCTCGGGGATTGATGGCGGGGGGCCTGAGTGCCACCACCCCGGTGGCCGCGGTATGGAGCGGCTGTACGGCGGATCAGGAGCATGCATTCTGTTCCTTGGGAGAGCTTGCCCTCTGGACGGGTGATCCTCGGAATGGGCATCCGCTCCTCTTTATTGTCGGTGCGGTGGTGGCCTTTGCTCCCGCCTGGAAGGAGTCGAGAGACCAAAGTGGTGTTCAAACTGGGTAGAGCTTGAGATCTGCGATTCTTGGTATGGTCGTTCGCGTCACCTCAAGCCCAGTCGGCTGGAGGCATCGCCACAAAAGGCGGCTAAGGCTTCGGTATCGAGAATCTTCAGGTTGGGGGCCAGGGTGATCAGTCCAAGCTGTTGGAGGCGGGCCAGGGATCGAGACAGGCTTTCGGGTTCAATGCCAATGCGACTGGCGATCAACTGCTTGGAAACGGGAAGGCGCCCTTCTCCCGACCAAGCGTTGGCCCGAATCAGGCCCAGCAAATAGGAGGCCAAGCGCTCAACGGGAGGCGTCGCCCGCAGGAAACGGATCTCTTGCACCAGGTCCACTTGCCGTCGGAACAGGCTGGACAGCATCGCCCGCGCCAAGCCCTTGTCCTCTCGGATCAGGCGGGTGAATCCGACACCATCCACGCGGACCAATCGGCTTCCCGCGGACGCCATGCCGTCCACCGGATAAAGACCGGAACCGAAGAGCGCGGCCTCCGCGAAGGTGTCGCCCCGTTCGATGATCGCGATCAAGGTTTCGGCGCCCGAGGGTGCCACGGTTGTCAGGCGGGCCGCGCCATTCAAGACTCCGTAGAAGGCCTCCGCGGGGATTCCCGAACTGAAGAGGATGGTTCCTTCCGGGTAAGTCATGACTCGGCTGATGGACGCGACTTGGACCAGCGCGGCGTCGTCCAGTTCCGAGAAGAGGGGACTTTGGGTCAAAGTCCGCAGGTCGTCGGCTTCGCACCGGAAGGAGCGGGTCATCGGGGATCCTCGTCCAAGGCGTGAAGGCCCGCGAATTCGGCGAGCGCGTCCACGTTCTCAATGCGCATTGCGGTGCGGGACGTGTTCCCGACCCCTTGGGCGGCAAGCCGTCCCAGGGAACGGGAGAGGCTCTCCGCGGTCATGCCCAGGCGCGCGGCGAGCTGGCGCTTGCCATGGGGGAGAGTCAGGTCAACTGGGCCGGATGTGTCCGGGTGGTTTTCCCGGGCGAGAGTCACCAAGAACATGGCAAGCCGTTCGGTCGTCGTCCTCAGCTTCATGTCGTTGACTTGGGAGAGCAGGCCCTTCAGACGGATCGTGATCGAGGACAGAAGGCCGAAGACCGCGGCGTCCTCCGAAAGGATGGCGTTCCAAATATCGTCGGGTGACAGGCGCAGAACGGTTGTTTCAGTGACCGTTTCAGCCGAGGCGGGATGGCGTGGGTCCCCGCACAGGGCGCATTCCCCAAGGATCTGGGAGGGACCGACGAAGTCCAGGGTGATGTCTTCTGGCGGGACGAACAGGCGAACCCGGCCCTTGATGATCAGCTCCAGGTGGGTCGAGGACTCCCCGGCCCGGGCCAGGAGAGTGCCGGGCGGGACATCATGGAGCGTGCCCTGTCTCGCCAAATCACGCTTCACGTCTCTGGATAGCCCGGTGAACAGGGGGCCGGTCATGGCTTCCACGGGAAGGGGACTGGACGGCATGGGACTCAATTTCCTACTTTGGGACCAGTGTTCACTCTGCCTCCAATTGGATGGGAAGGGAAAGGCTTGATGACGGGAAAATCTCCTTCGGCGACCGGGACCTTGCCCCCTTGGGGGCAGGCCGTCCTGGCCGATCCGGTCGCGGTGATCGATGGATCGGCGATCCTGGCCGCCGGGGGGAGTCCCATGGGGGATGCCATGGCCCAGGTGGACAGGGTGGAGCCTGGGCGGGGATTCGTGGTGCGGGCACCCTTCGACCCCACCCCCCTGCGGTCCATGCTGGAGGGGATGGGGCTGGAAAGCGCGGCCGCTCTGGGAGAGGATGGCCATTGGCGGGCGGTGTTCAGGAAGCCACCCGCCGGATAGCGGAAGGGACTGGTCAAGCGTCCTTCCGTTTCGGGTGCGCCGCGGCGATGGTGGCATCCTCCGCCTCTCCGAGGATTTGAGAGATGGCGGCGAGCAGACCCATCTCCTCCTTCTGCACATGGAAGGTTTCCTGGGCCACCAGGGACTGGGCGTCGGTCCGGAAGGTTTTCCAGGACGCGGGCGCGATGCCGCCGCATTCGAGAAACACCACCATGGCCTGGCGAACGCGACCCGCCAAGGGGCGGATGTCGTCATGTTCGGCTTGCAGCATTTCGACCATGAAAGCCGCCCCAGCCTCGGACAGGCGAGGGAAGATATGGGTTTCCTCGAAGGCGAAATGGGCGGTCACATCTTCCTCGATCACCCGGTCCAGGTGGAGAAGGAATGCCCGGGTGGGCTCGTCCAGGGTGGGCGGGGTGCGCTGGCCAGCGAAACGGTCGAGGTCCGCCAGGGCGGCGAGGGTGGTCTGGTGCTCGCCGTGGAGGAGGGCGCTCACCTGGGTTTGGTCGAAGAAGTCGTGGGTCATTGCTGAGAAGCCTTGCGTTTGGGGCCGACGGTCCGGTGGTGGGAGAGACCCCGGACCAGAACGATGAGGAGAAGGGAAAGCAGGGTCAGGCCCGAGACCATGCCCAACAGGCCCGCGACCCGGATCAGCGGATCCAAGTCCAGGGCCATGCCCAGAGCGAGAAAAAAGAGGGCCCCCCCGTGACTCGCTCCGAGGATCGGAGGCGGGAGCTTGGGTTCCAGACGGGGCAGGGGCGCGGGTCGGGCACAGAGGCGGACGGACTGCATGGAGGCCAGAAAGGGCACGATCCGTTGGAGCAGGCCGAGCAGAAGGGACAGCAACCAGCCCGGAAGGAGGAAGAGACCGGCCCATTCCACCGGTAACCAGTCCAGGCGCGCCGCGGCGGCGCAGGCCAGACCGGCGATCCAGCAAACCCAGGACAGGCGAACGAGCCAGAAGGAGGGACCGAGGCGGGGACGCAGGCGGCGCTTCATGACCTTGGCCATGATCCTCAGGTGCAGGCCCGCGGCCACCAGCAGACCCGCTCCCCCCATCCAGGACAGGAGCGTGTCGGGCCAGATGGCGCCGAGCAGGGAGACGGCCAGGGAAACGCCCTGGAGGATCAAGGCGGGACGGCCCTCGTTCCGCCTTGGCGGGGTGGCCACGGCGAGCATGGGCACGAGCACCAGGGAAAAGCCCATGACAAGGCTGCCCATGAGGCCCTGGATGGCCAGCAGGGCGTGAACTCCGGCGAAGGTCTGATGATCTGGCAAGAAGGCGTGGGTGTAGTCCAAGGCGAGAGCCGCGCCCAGAAGAAGCACGACCAAGAGACCGACCAGGGCCAGGAGATTGCCCAGTAGAACATCTCCCAGACCCGAGGCGCGGGCCCGCCAGAGCAGATGAGCCCAGACACCAAGGAACAGAAGACCACCGAGGCAGATAGCGCCCACCCCCGCGGCGAGGGCCTCCACCCGCGCCGCGAGGAACCCATGGATCAGGATGGGCAGGCCGCCGCCAATCAACAGGTAAACCGGGGCCAGGACCCAAGCGGAGGGCGTATCTTGCATGGTGATGACGGGCAGGATCTGGGGCACGACCAGGATCACGGTCATCACCAGGACGCCGACGGTCACGGCGTGGATGGCCGCCAGTCCGGGACCCGGCCCACCGAGCAGGGTGAACGGTGTCTCCGGCCAGACGACGAGGACACCCCAGGCCGTGGTCAGGCTCAGGGAGACGAGGGTGACCGCGATCAGGGGAAAGGCCAGGGGGAGGAGGCGACGCTCCGCCCCGCCCAAGGGTACTCCGACAACCATGGATTCTGGTCCTTTGGGGCGGGATGGGCCTATCTGTGGGTCGGCTCCGGCCCCCTTGTCTTGTGGATGCGCTCAGGATGACCGGTTCTCGGCGGCGGGCCCTTGAGGATGGTCAAGAACCGGTCGGATTTTTCGCCAAGAGGGCCAGGATCCCGTGACTCGCCAGGACGCCCGCGAGGATCACGCCGACGAAAACAAGGAACAGACCGCGCCATCCCGCCGTGGAGGCCCGCAGATTGAGGAACACCGATAGGATTTCCCTGGTTTTGAGGAGCGTGCTGGCCACCAGGATCAGCAAGGGAAGCCAGGCCAAAGGGACCTCGCTCCCGCTGTTCTCTCCGGCCAGGGCCGCGGCGAGGCTCGCGCCCGTCAAGGCGACGAGCAGGCCCCAGGACAGGACAAGGCGGCGAAGCGGCGGTTGGGGAAAGCGCATGGCGGTCACCGGATCAGATAGAGGATGGGATAGACCAGCACCCAAATCAGATCGACCATGTGCCAGAAGGCCGTTCCCGTTTCGACCGTTTCCAGGCTTGACCTTCGGGCGCAAACAGCGAGGATCACCAGTCCCAGGACCACATGGAGGGCGTGGAAGCCCGTGATCAGGTAGTAGAGGGTGAAGAAAGTGTTGGTCTCCAGGCCGATGCCCTCCGCCGCCTTGGCGGCGTATTCCACCGCTTTGACTCCCAGAAACACCAAGCCCAGAGCGCTCGCCAACCCCAAGAACAGGCGGCATCGGGGA
This sequence comes from Rhodospirillum sp., assembly GCA_021741145.1. GTDB lineage: Bacteria > Pseudomonadota > Alphaproteobacteria > Rhodospirillales > Rhodospirillaceae > Rhodospirillum. The sequence goes on from JAIOYK010000007.1 coordinate 102,248, forward strand.
CCCCGGTTCTCCGCGGCCGCCCGCGTCGCCAGGGCGGCCAGGAAACCGCTGGTGACCAGGACCATGGTGTTCAACCCACCGTGAGCCCGGTCGAGTTGGGCCTGACTGGCGGCGAAAAGGGCCGGGTCCATGACCCGGACACCGCAGACCCCCAGAAGGAAGGCGCCGAACACCATCAGTTCGGACAGGATAAGGATCCACATCAGGGGATTGCCGGGGAGGGACGATAGGGCGCCCCAGTCGGCCTCCTCCTCCTCGGTCGCGGCCGCTTCGATTGGCGGGATGGCCTGTCCGCCTGTCATGCGGCGATCCCCTGGTAGAGCCGGGGCAGGGCGCGGGAGAGGCGGGACAGGTCGCCGACGATGGCGTAATGGCCCCGTCCGAACAGGGCCGGGACGTAGTCCCGGGCCTCGGTGTCCACGGTGACGCCGAACACGCACAACCCCTGGCGCCTTGCTTCCCGGATGGCCTGGCGGCTGTCCTCCACGCCAAAGCGGCCCTCGTAGTGGTCGATGTCGTTGGGTTTGCCGTCGGTCAGCACCAGCAACAGGCGTTTGCCGTGGGGCCTTTCTCCCAGGCGTTTGGCCAGATGGCGAATGGCCGCGCCCATGCGAGTATAGTATCCGGGCTTCAGGGCGGCGACGCGGCGGAGGACAGGGGGGCCGAAGGGGTCGTCGAAATCCTTGACGGTCTGGACCCGCACCCAGTCCCGGCGGCGGGAGGTGAAGGTGAAGACGGCGTTTTCGTCTCCACAGGCGTTCAGGCCGGACAGCAGGACGGAGAGGGCCTCCTTTTCCACGTCCAGAACCCGCCGGTTATCCACCCAGGCGTCGGTGGACAGGGAAACATCCATCAGCACCGCCACGGAGAGGTCCCGGGCCGTGGCCCTGGTTTTCAAATAGACCCGATCGCAGAGCATGCCATTGGCGCACTGATCCACCCGGGCGCGGACCAGGGCCTCCAGATCCAACTCATCTCCGTCGGCCTGGGCACGGTGAGTCACCATTCGGGGCCGGAGGGCCTCGAACTGGCGGCTGACCCGGGCGATCAGGCGGCGGGCATTGTCATCCGGGCGCCAGTCCTCGCCCTCTTCCTCCGCGGGCTCGGCCACCACCCGGCAGTGGTCGGGCAGCAGACATTTCTTTCGATAATCCCATTCGGGATAGGTTCCCCCCCCTGTCAACTGGAGACCGGTATTGGCTTCCGGCGGCAGGTCCAGGTCCAGGCGGATGCGCGCCGCGGCGCGTTTGTGGTGGGGGGAGAGCGTGATCTCCTCCATGGCGTCGGCGGCCTGACGCGCCCGGTTCGCGTCCTCGTCGTCATCGGCCCGGTTGACATTGACCATCTCGGCCAGCATCAGGATCTTTTCCATGCGGTTGAGGATCATCGGATCCTTGCGGTCCGCCTGGTCCTGGGGCTTCCGCCGGGCCTTGCGCTTGCGGGTGTCTCCCCCGCCACCGCCTCCCTCCTCCGGTTCCCCCGTATCGGCGGTGTCCTCGGGGTGTCTTCCGGTTTCGACGGGGCGAACGTCCCCCCAAAGGGGGACGGGCAGGAAGGGGTGGTAGCCTCGGGGGGCTTGGTACGCCTGAAGGGTCCTCGGATCCGACCCGGTCACGGCGTCGAACAGGGCGCCCGCCCGCGCGTCCGGTCGGCTGTCCAGCAGGAGGCCGGTCACGCAGTGCTCGACGATGGCTTCCATGTCCGTCAGGCGGCGGATTGGCCGGGTGGCCAGGATGGCCCCACGCAGCGCCTTGTGACGGAGGGCCAATCCCGGGAAGGCGCTTAAGGTCGCCTTGGTCGCCAGATGGGCCTGGCGCAAGCGGCGCAGGTCCTGGCGGAGGGGGTCGGTTTCGGGAGCGTGGGGTTCCGGAGGCGGAGACGCCGCCAGGAACGCGGTCAGCCACAGGTACAGATCGCGGTTCAAGTCCCGCGAAGGAAGGATGGCTAGGCGGTCCGGCAGGCAAAGGGCTGTGTCGGACAGGGTCGCGCCGGAGAGGATCTCCGCCGCCATGCCCAGGCGCTGGCGCCACGTCAGGCGGTGTTGGCTCTCCACCTGACCCGCGGCCGAGAGCTCCACCGTGGGCGGTCCGCCCAGACCGCGGAAGAAGACCGCGAGCATGGAGCGAATGTCGGCCAGCGCCACCTCGGCTTCGGGGTGGGAGGGATAGCTCGCGCGGTCGCCCACCCAGCGGTGCCAGGCCCAACCAACCTGCTCCTCCAATTCCAGGATCTTCCACATGGTCTCACCCGATCATGGCCGAGAGAACTTCCTGAAGACCGTCCTTCACGTCCCGGTCATCGGACAGGGGTTCGATGATGGCGGCGCGAACGGCCTCCTTGAGGGGGCGGCCCGCCTTGACAAGGATGGCGCAGTAGATGAGGAGACGTGTGGAGGCCGCCTCTTCCAGGTCGGCGCCCGCCATGCCCCGAATACGACCGGCCAGACGGACGAGCAGGCCCGCCATTTCGTCGTCCAGGCCGCTTTCCTTGGCGACGATCCGGGTTTCCTGGTCGGGGGGAGGATAGTCGAAGTCCCAGGCCAGGAAGCGTTGGCGGGTGGAGGGCTTCAGGCTTTTCAGGACGTTTTGGTACCCGGGGTTATAGGACACCACAAGCATGAAAGAGGGGGGTGCCGCGATCAGTTCTCCCGTGCGGTCGAGGGGGAGAAGGCGGCGGTCGTCGGTCAAGGGATGGAGGACGACGGTCACATCCTTGCGGGCCTCCACCACCTCGTCCAGGTAGCAGATTCCCCCCTCGCGGACGGCGCGGGTCAGGGGGCCGTCCACCCATTGGGTCTCGCCGCCCTTGAGAAGATAGCGGCCGGTCAGGTCCGCGGCCGTCAGGTCGTCGTGGCAGGCCACCGTATAGAGGGGCAGGCCGAGTTGGACGGCCATATGGGTGACGAAGCGGGTTTTGCCGCAGCCTGTCGGCCCTTTCAGAAGGAACGGCAAACCATGCCGTTGGGCCTCGGTGAAGAGGGCGCATTCCGCGCCCTGGGGCAAGTAATAGGGGAGATCTCCGGTGAAGGACGCGGTGGTGTCCTGGGGCGAGGCGTCGCGCATGGTGGTCTCCGTTGTCGGGTGGTGATCGGAAGGGAAAGGGGATGGCGCCCCCGGGAAGGGCGGCGGTCCGGGGACGCCATCGGGCGGTCACTCGGCCGGATTGGGCGCGCCCTGGGGTGTGGACACGCGTCCCCCCTCCCGTCCGGGGATCGCCAGACTGTAGATGATCAGGGTGACGCCCAGCAGAACCGCCACGCCGGAGCCCAGGCGGTACCAGAAGAACAGGGCGATCTGGTCCTGGACCTCCATGTAGTTCATGCCCATGACCCGCTGCAGGTGGGTCTGAACCACGCCCGCGAAAGTCAAGGTGAAGGTCATGAAGCACATGCCACCCGTGGTCAGCCAGAAGCCCCACATATTCAGGGTTTGGTTATAGACCTCCCGTTTCAGCAAGCCGGGCATGGCATAGGTCATCATGGCCACGTTGAGCATCACATAAGCCCCGTAGAAGGCCAGATGGCCGTGGGCCGCGGTGACCTGGGTGCCGTGGGTGTAGTAGTTCACCGGGGCCAGGGTATGCATGAACCCCCAGACACCGCCGCCGAAGAAGGCAATCACGGCGCAACCCAGGGACCACAACAGGGCGGCCTTGTTCGGGTGCTTCCGACCGCCCTTCCAAACCATGTAAAAGGTGAAGATGACCATGGCGAAGAAGGGCACCACTTCCATGGTGGAGAAAACAGAGCCGATCCATTTCCAGTATCCGGGCGTGCCGATCCAGTAGTAATGGTGGCCGGTGCCCAGGATCCCGGTGAAAAGGGAGAGTCCGACGATCACATAGAGCCACTTCTCCACCACTTCCCGATCCACGCCGGTCAGCTTGATCATCAGATAGGCGAGGATGGAGGCCATGATCAGCTCCCAAACGCCTTCGACCCACAGGTGGACGACCCACCACCAGTACATTTTGTCCAGGGATAGATTGCCCGGATTGTAAAAGGAGAAAAGGAAGAAGATCGCCACGAACCACAGGCCGAGCATGAGCACGTTGGCCACGGCCGTCTTGCGGCCCTTCAACAGGGTGAGAGTGCAATTGTAGAGGAACATCAGGGAGACGACGACGATTCCCACCTTGATGTAGATCGGTTGTTCCAGGAATTCCCGCCCCTCGTGGATGCCGAACAGGTAGCCGACCACGGCGACCAGGGCCGCGACAAAGAACAGCCAGAACTGGAGGATGGCCAGTCTGGGGCTGTGCAACTCGGTTTCCGTTTCCTCGGGCAGCAGGTAATAGGTGGCGCCCATGAACCCCATGAGAAGCCAGACGATCAGGGCATTGGTGTGGATCATGCGGATGACGTTGAAGGGGACCGTCTCCGACAGCAGGTTGGGCATCACGTAGACCGCGCCGGCCAGTACGCCCACCAAGACCTGAACGAAGAAGAGGACCAGCGCCCCGCCAAAGTAGTAGAGGGCGACCCTCTGGGAAGAATATGTCATTGCTTGTCTCCGGACATGGATAGCGCTCAGCCAGCGTCGGTCGGCGGCCAGTTCTGGTCGTCGATCTCGCTGGTCCATTTCAGGAAGTCGATCAGGTCATCCAGGTCCTGGTCGGACAGGTTGAACTGGGGCATCTGACGGCGCCCCTCGATGCCCGTGGGCATGGCGGCGAACCAGCCCTTCAGGCCCTCGCGGGCACCTTCCGGGTCGTCTTTCCCGCCGAAGCGGTCCCAGACGTTGGACAGCTCCGGCGCGAAATAGGCGCCTTCCCCCATGATGGTATGGCAGTCGATGCAGGCGTTTTTCTCCCACAGGCGCTTGCCCCGAATGATCGATTCCGTCAGTCGGTCATTGTTGGAGGAGACGTTCAGGATATAAAGGTGGCTCTGGACCACCAGGGCGATGAAGATCGCCAGAAAGAAGAGCGTGCCCCCATAGAAAATGTTCCGGGCCGCCGATTTCGTGAGTCGTTCGGACATGGTGCGCCGTTCCCAAGATGTCGTGCCGATTGGCTGGTGTCGGTCCGGACGCCGTTCCGCTCGGGGGATTGGATCCGGACCATGGACAGTCTAGGGACAGGGGACGGGAGGCACCTTGACTCCGGGTAAGAAACCAAGCGTGGAACGCGAGTATTCGACCGTCAGGAATGGGGCCAACTGCTGTTGGTACCCGCCGCGTCCGTGAATTGCGCCCAGGAGGCGCCCAGGTCCGCCAGAATCCGTGCCGCGGAGTCGTGGGGGAGCAAACAGAGCGCGGTGCTTAGCCCGTCGGCGACCATGGCCGTCGGGCAGGCGACCGTCACCCTTGACCAGCTTTGGGCGACGGCTCCGGTCCGGGGGTCGACGATGGCGCTTGCCGCTGGCTCGGAGGTCGCCAGGGCGCCCTCCATAAGCTCTCGGGGCGTCGCGGTCGGGTCCGCGGCCACCCGCCAGGGAAGACCATCGGGCCGGGGACCCAGGGCACGGGTTTCCCCCAGGTTTACCAGGACGCGGTCATAGCCCCGTCGCCGCAGCAGGTCGGCGACCCGGTCGGTGACGTAGCCTTGGGCGATGCCGTTGAGGGTCACGGCCATGCCCGGTCGGGAGAAGCGGATCCGCTGGCCGGTAACCTCCAGACCCCGCCACCCCACCCGGGGGAGGGCTTCCGGCCCCTCGGACCACAGGGGTTGGACGGTGGGATCGAAGGCGCCATCGGTGCGTCGGGCCAGGTCAAGGGCGGCGGAGAGAACCGTGACCAACTCCGGGGGGGGAGCGGAAAGGGCACCGGTCCGATTGAAGACGGATAGGGCGCTGTCGGGCCGGTAGAGGCTAAGGATGCCCTCCAGCCGTTCGACCTCGGCGAGGCACAGGTCGATGGCCGGACCGGCGTCCTTTCGCGGGAGAAGAAGGCGGGCTTCCGCGCCCAGGGCGGCGCCCCGCCATTCAATCAAGGCGGAGGGGAGGGCCTTGGCGACCGAGGGGAACTCCGTCAGGGCCGTCACGGCCGCGGTTCCGGCGGCGATGGTCAGAAAACGGCGGCGGGTCAGGGCTGTCATGGCTTGGTCTCCTCGGTGGATACGGAGGCCACCTCTTCGTGGGGCGCGAGGCAAAGGGACCCCTGGTGCATGGGGTGCATCATGGGCATCTCCCCCTCGTCGGGAACCTCTCCCAGAACGTAGTCCTCGGGGATGCCGTCCCACTCCACGACGCGGCCCCCATGGTTGGCCATGAAGCGCTCGGCGGCCTCCTTATCTCCGAAGGGCACCGCCTCGGGCGCGCCCATGCCGCCACGGACATTGGCGTCGATCACGTAAAGCATCGTCGCGGCGAGCGCCCAGACCCGAGGGTGATCCCAATCGGTCGAGGCCGCCATGTCCGTGACATGGATGGCGGTGATATCCCGGGGTTCCCCGGGCAGGAGGGTGAACGCCTTGGCGTCGCGGACCGAGGGGAACCACAGGGGGGCGTCCTGGCTTTTGAGGTGGATCTGAGCCTTGGGACCCAAATGATCGACGAGGATCATGCGTCCGAAGTAGGTCATGGCCTCGCGGGTCGGCTCCTCCGGAGACGGCGCCTCGGCTTGGTTTTGTCCATCGTCGCAGGCCGCCAAGCTCAGGACCACCGCCAGACTCAGCGCGATCAACTGGATACGCATGTTACAACTCCCGACGGGAAAAGATCACGGAGGCCAGGGCGAGGGGGACGGCGACCCAAAGGGCCAGGGCGGCCGCGGCCATCGCTGGCGGGACGGAGGCGGCCACGTCCTGGAGGCCCGCCATGCGGGCGGCCTGGTCCATGACCGTCAGATTGAGGAGGCGGTAGGCGTCGGCGGGGTTGAGCATAAGCAGGGCGGGCAAGGCGTCCCCGATCCACCCTTGCCCACCGGTGGCCACAAGGGCACCCATCAACCCCATGTCGTAGAGAACCACCAGGACGAGCCAGACGCCCCCGGCCAATCCCGCGGCGCTGGCCCGTTCCGGGACCAGGACGCTGATGAGATGGCCGATGGCGATGAAAGCCCAGCCCAGGCCCACGCTGGCGGCGACCAGCAAGGCGAAGGCCAACCACTCCTCGGGGGCGGGGGGGCTGATCGCCGCCAGGACCGCCGCGGCGAGGCCGAAGCCGACCACCGTGGCGAAGGCCAGGACCGAGGCATGGCCCAGGAACTTGCCCGCCATCACCGCCGACCGTCCCACCGGATAGGCCAGCAGCAGAAGCAGGGTGCCCTGTTCGGCCTCGCCCACCACCGTATCGAAGGATAGGAGCAGGGCGATCAGGGGCAACAGGTAGATCCCCAGGGAGGCGAGGGAGACCACGGTGACGGTCAAACGCCCCGCCGCCACGTCACCGGTCGGGGCACTGCCCAGAAAAGCCAGGGCCAGGGCCAAGAGGGCCAGCAACAGGGTCGCGGAGAGGACCCAGCGGTTGCGGGTGGCTTCGCGGATTTCCTTGCCCGCGATGGCGAGAATGGCGGTCATGACCGGTCCTCCTGTCCCGTTGGCGCCCCAAGGTGGGCGTAGATGGTTTCCAGGGTGGGCGGTTGGATCTCGATATCGGTGAGGGGTCCGTCCATCAGGGCGCGCAGGGTCTCCATCTTGGCCTCTGGCGCCACGTCCAAAACCCGCCGCCCCCGTCCTGCCCCCTCGACCCCATGGGCGATGATGCGAACGGGCAGGCCCGCCGTCCGGCGCAGGCCGTCCATGGTGTCGTGGGCCAGGAGCCGTCCCTGGGCGAGGATCGCGATCCGGTCGGCCCGGGCCTCCAACTCGGTGAGCACATGGCTGGAAATCAGCACCGTCACGCCCCGTCCGGTTAGCTCGCCCAAGAGTTCGTAAAAGGTCTTGCGGGAGATGGGATCGAGACCCGTGGTCGGTTCGTCCAGCATGAGCAGACGCGGGTGGCCCAGGAGCGCCTGGGCCAAACCAAGGCGCTGGCGCATTCCCTTGGAGTAGGTGCGGACCGGACGCCCGGCGGCGTCGGCCAGCCCCACCCGTTCGAGCAAGGGAAGCGTGGTGCCGATATCGACCTTTTTCAGGCGGGCCAGATAGGTCAAAACCTCCTTGCCCGTCATGCCGCCGGAGAAGACGACGTTCTCGGGAAGGAACCCCACCGCCGTGCGGCCCGCCGGGGAGGGGGGGGCGCCAAGAACGGAGATCCGCCCCTCCGTGGGCCGGGTCAGGCCCAGGAGGAGCTTCATCAGCGTGCTTTTCCCCGCTCCATTATGGCCCAACAATGCCAGCATTTCCCCCGGTCGCACGGACAGGGTCAGGGTATCCAGGGCCAACTGGAGACCATAGGCCTTGGTTAGGCCGTCCACGGCGATGGCCGGGTCTCCGGACTCGTTGGTTTGGAGCGCCATGGGGCATTCTCCGCGCAAGGCGTTCATGGTCTGTCCTCCGCGTGCTGGGCAAGGGGGGCTTTCGCGCGCGTCATGGTGTTCGGTGTGAGGGGTTCGGTCTCCGGGGGCGGATCCATCAGGGGGGCGGGGTCGACCACACCGCCGGGCAGGACCGCGGGAAAGGCGGATTGGGCCCATTCCAGGATCCGCATGGCGGGACTGGACAGCAAGAGTTTGGCCGCCGGCGCCCGCCACAGCACTTGATCCACCAGACCATTGGGCCGATAGGGGCGGTCGCCGATGCCGTCGCCGTTCAGGTCGAAGGCCAGATTGTCCGACCAGTAGTTGCCCACGCCGTTCTCGGCCCAAACCACGTCGCGGGTGCCCACGTATTTCACCTGGGTCCGATTGCGGACGAAGGCGTTGCGCGTCACGGTGTTGTGCTCGGATCCGGCGGTGAAGTGGATGCCGATGGCGCATCCCTCGAAGTGGTTTTCGGTGAAGCGGTCACGGTGGGCGTTGTAGATGAAGATACATTTCTCGCCCCCGTCGAGAACGCGGTTTCCGATCACCTGGGCGTCATTGGCGTAATTGAACAGGAAGCCATGGTCCCTGTCGTTCCGAGACAGGTTGCCCCTGGCCTCGATGCGATTGGAGAACATGATGACGTAGCCCGCGTGGTTGCCCTGGCTGTCGTTGTCCTGGATCACCGCGTCGTTGGTGTACATGTAGTGGACGGCGTAGCGCAGATCACGGAAGCGGTTGCCAATGAAGGCATTGTGCTTGCTCGTGGTGGTGAAAATACCGTCGCGTCCACCCCGGATGTCATTGCCGATGACCCGGGATCCCGGCGTGTTCCACAGGTGCACCCCGTTGCCCCGTTCGGGAACCCGCGGAGCATTGGTATTGGCGATCTCGTTGTTCCGGACCAGGGCGTCCTCTGGCCCCTTCAGATAAACGCCGAAAAGGTTGTCGAGGATGCGGTTGTCCTCAATCACGGCCCGGTCTCCCTCGGATGTGACGAAGACACCGGAGGGTTCCCGTTCGAGGGTCCGCCCGGATCCGCGGATGATCAGTCCACGCAACGTCACGTCCGGGGCGTCGATGGTGATCACGTTGCCCTGTCCGTCCCCCTCGATCACCGCGCCATCCTCGCCCACCAAGGTCAGGGGTTTGTCGATGGTGATGGGGCCGGCGTGGATCCCCTTGGACAGCGTGATAAGGGACCCGGGAGTCGCCAGGTCGAGGCGTTTTGATAACGTTTCGGCCATGGCGCTCCCGGCGCCGGCGACGAGCCAGAGGCTCGCCACCAGCGGGACCAGCCGCGCTGAGGACAGTGCGCGGACCATTCCTAGACTCCCTTGGGCTTCACCAACATGCGGCCGCGCATTTCCATGTGCAGGGCATGGCAGAACCATTGGCAGTAGTACCAATGGACGCCCGGACGGTCGGCGGTGAAGGTGACGCTGGCTGTGCCCTGGGGGGGGATTTCCATGACCATGCCGTAGTTGGCCAAGGTAAAGCCATGGGTCAGGTCATCCACGTCATCGATATTGGTGATGGCGATGGTGACCTCGTCTCCTTCCTCCACGGTGAACTGCTCCAGGGAGAAGTTCGGCGCGTAGCTGTGCATGAAGACGTAGACCTTGTTGCCCTCGCGGATGACGTCTTCCGCGGAGAGGTAATCCACCCCCTTGGAGGCCATCAGATCCCGGATGTCCTGGTACGGTGGGTTGGGCAGGTCGGCATAGTTGGTCCGGGGGTTGAGCACGTCGGCGCGGACGATGATGCAATCGTGGGGCTCGGCGTAGGTGGGGCCATCATGGACGATGGTCATGCCGCCATCCCCGATGTGGATCAATTGATCGTTCTCCGGCTTCAGGGGGCCGACGTTCAGGAAACGGTCCTTGGAGAACTTGTTCAGCGAGACGAGCCATTGGCCGTCGGCGTCCTTGGTCTCCCCCATGGAGGTGTGGTTGTGGCCCGGCTGGTAGTGGACGTCGATCTTTTCCAGGATCGGGTCGACCTCCTCGCCGTTGAATTTGGCGATGGCCTTGTCGATGTTCCACTTGGCCACCTGGCTGTCGATGAACAGGGTGGTAAAGCAGTTGCCCTTGCCGTCGAAGGCGGTGTGCAGGGGACCGAGACCCAGTTCGGGCTCGGCCACGACCACGTCTCGGGGTTGGATCTTGTCGTCGAACAGGTCGGCGAACTTGCGCACGTCGAGAACCGAGACCGTGGGGGAAAGTTTGCCGTTGACCACCACGTGATGGCCATCCGGCGCCGTGTTGATGCCGTGGGGGCTGTTGGGGATGGGGACGTAGCGCGTGTACTTGGATCCATGGCGGCCGTCGAACACGGGGACGCCCTTCATCTCGGTGTAGTCCCCGGCGGCGAGGCCCTCCTCGATGCGTTTGGTGTCGAAGATAACGGCCCAATCCGTGTCCTTGGACATCATGCCTTCCAGGTTCACCGCCTCTTCCGAGTTGTAGCAGGTCGAGAAGGCGTAGCGGCCCTGATAGTCGGCGTCGCAGTTGTCCAGATTGCCATCGACGATCACCTGCCAGGCGACCTTCATTTCCTCGCCGTCCAGGGCGGTGAAAATGGCGTGGTAGTTCTCTGGCTTGTCCAGGTCGCGGCCATCATTGGGCAGGGGAGTGCGGTGTTCGCCATTGGCGAAGATGTACTTGGTCTTGGGGTACTTCTGGGGCCGCAGGCCGTGGATGTCCGACGCGTTGGGGATCTCGATGATCTTGTCGGTTTTCATGATGTCGCAGCGGATGCGCGCCACCCGGGTGTTGGCTTTGTCGTTGATCCAGATGTACCGGCCGTCGTAGGTGCCGTCGGTGAAGGACATGTGGGGGTGGTGGGCGTCGCCGTTTTGCCAGATGCCCCCCCGGCTCTCGAGGAACTTCTTGGTCTCGGGGGTCAAACCCTCGGTCAGGATTTTCCGGCTTTCATTGGTGATGCCCCAGCCCGTGGCGCTGTCGATGTTGAACACGGGGATCCGCATCAGTTCGCGCATGGAGGGCACGCCGAAAAGACGCACCTCGCCGCACTGGCCGCTGGACCAGATGCCGTAGTACTCGTCGAGTTGGCCCGGCGCCACCGTGGCCACGCCCTCGGATGCCCGGGCCAGTTTCGCTCCGCCCGTCGCTACGCCGGTGGTGACTCCGAGCAGCGCCGCGGGACCCGCGGCGGCACCGGCGAGACCGGCCAGAACCGCTCCCTTGCCGGTATTCGCGAAAAGAGCGCGGCGGCTCATACCCTCGATGGCGGTTTTCGTTCGTTTCATGATGGTCTCCTCATGCGGCCCGACTGCGCGAGCCGGTTCCTTGGATGGTCACTTCAGCGGGGAGCCGTCCGTCGCCTTGGCCGCGTTGGCCTCGGACGACGGCTCCGTTCGGGACGGACCACTACTCGGGCCACGGCTGGTTCGCCGGTCCTTTTTCAGGCGCTTTGTCACATTGTGCGGACAGCGCTGGTCGTCCCAATAGAGTTCCTGGCAGTGCATGCAGTAGATGCACTCGTGTGGATTGATATGGCCTTCGGGGTGGATGGCCTGTACCGGGCATTCCCGGGCGCAGCGGTTGCAGGAGGTTCCGCACTCTGGCCAGCGCTTCAGCCATTCGAACATGCGCAACCGTCCGGGAATGGCCAGCGCGCCACCCAGGGGGCATAGGTAGCGGCAGAAGAAGCGTTCGATGAACAGGCCCGCGCCGAGCAAAGCCAGGACGAAGAGGACGAACCACCAGTCGCGCATGAACTTCAGGATGATGGCGGTCTTGAAGGGTTCGACCTCGGCGAAGCGTTCGGCGAGACCCAGGTCGTAGAGGCCCAGTCCGAACAATCCCAGGAAGATCACGTACTTGAGGGGCCAGAGCCGCTCGTTGACCGCCCAGGGCAAATGGACCTGGCGCAATCCCAGGCGCTTCGCGGCGAGGGCTGCGAATTCCTGTAGGGCGCCGAAGGGGCAGAGCCAACCGCAGAAGGGTCCGCGTCCCCAAAACAGCAAGGCCGCGACCGTGGCGAACCACAGGATGAAGACCAGGGGATCCATCAGGAAGTAGTCCCAGCTGAATCCGGTGGCCAGGGAATTGGTGAAGGCCAGCACGTTCACAACGGACAATTGGGCGTTCATGGTCCAACCCAGCCAAAGCAGGGTATAGGCGAGGAAGGCGGCCCGAACCCAGAACAGCAAGCGGGGGCGGCGGGCCAGAGGGGCCTGGAAAAAGAACAGTCCGGTCAGGGTCAGCAGGGCGAGGGAAACCGTGCCAATTGCGGCCAGGTGGCTTTCCCAAATCCCTTTCCAAAGAGGGGTGTCCGGAGCCATCGCGTCGTCGATACCCGCGGACGTGCCCGTTTTGGTCGGTTCGGGGGCGGGCAGGGGCTCCAGGTAGGTCTCCGGGAGGCTATAGGACAGATCGAAGGTCTCGAAGACCTTGCTGAGGGCCCCCGTCGCCCGTTGGACCAGAAGGTCCAGGCGCCAGGGACGGGTCTCGGAGAACCCGCTGTCCGCAGGGATCTTGAACAAGCCGATCTCGGGGAACTCGGGGGAGTTGGCCCCCTCCACGGCGCGGAGGCGGCGGTGGTCT
>JAIOYK010000061.1 GCA_021741145.1 Rhodospirillum sp.
AACACCTTCGCCTTCTGCGCTTCCGTGAGGTGATCGATCTCGCATAGCCAGCGGTGAAAGCTCTTGTGGTCCATGGTGCCTAAACTCCTGCATTTCTCTCACTTTATAGCAATTCAATGCGATCTGCGAATAGAGCCTTAATTTTTGAGCTCTTTTATAAATTTTGAGCACGAAAAGGATCACAAAATGAGCAATTCCTCCTTTGCCCAGAGACTCGCTGTCACTGGTTCACTCCCCCGAATCGCGACGCGAAGCCGCGCACCGATTCGCATTGGCATTCTCACGCCCCTGTCTGGACCGGAGGAAGCCTGGGGGCGCCCAGGCCTGGACGGATGCCAATTGTGGTCCGATTGGATCAATGAACATGGGGGGCTTCTGGTGGCTGGAGCGCGACGCCGGGTCGAACTCATCGCCCGGGACAGTGGCATCGGTCCGGATGCCACCCTCGACGCCGCCCGGGACATGGTCGAGCGCTGGCAAGCACCGATTGTCCTGACCTTGGGCGGCGACAGCTTCGCCCCCGCCCTCCCCTATCTGATGGACCAAAGGATCCTGGTCGCGACTCTTCTGCCGACGGACCTGTCCCCGGATACACCCTATCTGATCGCGCCTTCGGAGGTTCACCCCCTGTTCAATGTCACGGGGGTCTCCTGGCTGGCTCGAACCCATCCGGACGCGCGCAGGGTCGCTCTCTGCGGCCAGACCGACAGCCTGGGCCTGCCCTCCATCGCCGTCTTTCGGGCGGCCTTCGACGCCGCCGGGATGGATCGGGTCAAGGAGGTCCAGTATGCGCCAAACACGACCGACGCGACGGGGATCGTCGCGGCGATGATGGCGGACCGCCCGGATGTGCTCTGCTGGTGTTCCTCGACCCCGCCCATGACCCATGCCCTGACGGAAGCCGCCCATGCCCAGGGGTTCACGGGACGGATCATCGCCTGCACCGCGGACGATTATCCCCGCATGATCGCCCGGACCTCATCGGACTTCATGGAACGCTACAGCTTCCAGTTTCCGGACTTCGACGACCCCATGCTGTCCGAGACGGTGTTCTTCTTCCACCAGCCCCAGACCTTTTTCGAGATCTACAATGGCCGTTTCCCTGGCGCCTGGAGCGCGGTGAGCTGGGAATACGCTTTCATGCCCGACCTTTGGCTCGGAGCCGTGGAACAGGCCAATTCCACCAAACCCGTCTCCGTCCTCGCGGCCATGAAACGGGCCCGGCAGATCCCCCATGCCTTCGGTCTGGCCCAATGGTGGGGACAGGAGATTTTCGGGATCGATAATGCCCTGGTGGGGGATTGGCCCGTTGTGGGGATCCGGGACGGGCGGGCGCGGATTCTGGAATTTGGCTCGGTCCAGGATTGGTTGGAAGAGCACGGCTCCCTGCTGGCCCGCCATCTGGAGGACCTGGGACAGCTCTGGCACCAGCGCCTTTTGCCCAGCCTTTGGCGGTAACCCGCCTCACTCCTCCTGCAACAGGAGCTTCTGATCCTCGATCAGAGTGAGCTTCATGAACTCGGTCGCCTGCTCGATATCCCGCGCGGCGATGGCGTTGAACAGGGCGTTGTACCCCCGCTGGTAGGAGGCGATACGGTTTGGCGTCAGATGACGGCGATACATGGCCGCCCGAAAGGACTGGTGGCGGACATCAAGCACCAGATTGTAACAGGCGACCAAAAGGGGATTCCCCGTCCCCTGGGCAATCTGTCGGTGAAACTCCTCCTCCAGCCGGGCGAAGGCACTGGCATCGGTTTGGACCGTTTCCATCCGCGACAGCGTTTCCCCCAGGGCCTCGATCGCCCGAGGGGACATGTTGATCACGGCCAGCCTCGCCATCTCCGGTTCCAGAATGCCGCGAACGACCTGCAACTGAAGGGGACCGGTCTCGGCGGCCACCGGCGCGCCGGATTCCGTGGTGCCATTGGGGTCATAGGTGACAAAGGACCCGGACCCGGCCCGACGCAGGATCATGCCCCGCTCCTCGAGTTGATCCAGGGCTTCGCGCAGGGTATTCCGGGCCACGCCCAAATCCTGCGCGAGTTGGCGCTCCGAAGGGAGACGTTCATCGACCCCGTACTCCTGGGAGACGATCCGCCGGATCAAGGTATCAATCACATATTGAACCGTCGAACCGACGATGGGCTCGGCCGGGGTCGCGGTCGAGGGACGTCCGAAAAATACGGGCACGTTGCATTCCTTTGATCACACCCGGTTTGGGCGACCAAAGCATAGCCTGTGTCCCCTCCGGAAATCCAGTTGGGAATGGCCCGGGGAATCGGGTGACGGCGATTCCCCAGGGCATGCATAGGCCCCTCGAACGCCGAGACCCCGCGATCAGCCCATGCGCTCGGAGGCATGGGAGCCCGGCGAGGCAGGGAAGACCACGGTCTTGTTGCCGTTCAGAAAGACCCGGTGGTGGATATGGGCATGGATGGCCCGGGCCAGCACTTGGCTTTCCACGTCCCGGCCCAGGGATACGTAGTCATCGGGGCTTTGGGCATGGGTGACGCGGATGGTGTCCTGCTCGATGATCGGCCCCTCGTCCAAATCCGCGGTCACGTAATGGGAGGTGGCGCCGATCAGCTTCACCCCGCGCTCGAAGGCCTGCTTGTAGGGGTTGGCCCCCTTGAAGGACGGCAGGAAGGAATGGTGGATGTTGATGATCCGACCGGACATTTTCTTGCACATCGCATCGGACAAAACCTGCATGTAACGGGCCAGAACGATCAGTTCGGCCCCGGAGTCCTCGACCACGCGCATCTGGGCGGCCTCGGCCTCCGGCTTGTTCTCCTTGGTCACCTTGATGCAATGGAAGGGGATGTCGTGGTTCACGACGACCTTCTGGTAGTCCATGTGGTTGGAGATCACCGCCACGATATCGATGGGCAAGGCGCCAATCCGCCAGCGGTACAGCAGGTCATTGAGGCAATGGCCAAAGCGGGAAACCATGATGACGACCTTCATCTTCTCGGCCTCGTCATGGAACTTGGCCACCATGGTGAAGGCCTTGGCCGTTCCCTCGAAATCCTTCGACAGCGAGGACAAATCCTTGCCTTCCTCGGAGACGAAGCTCACCCGCATGAAGAATCCGCCGGTTTGGACATCGTCAAACTGGGAACTATCAGTGATGTTGCAGCCATTTTGCGCGAGATAACCGGCGATGGCGGCGACCACTCCGCGGGTGGAGGTACAGGTGACGGTCAGGCAATACTTGCTCATGGGACTCTCCAATCATGGGACGGCGACGCAAGGCGGACCTCTCCCGGTCCCGGCTCCCTGGCGCCGAAAGTCTGGATCTCACAAAGGATGGATCGGTGGAACCGATGGACGCCCGTCAGGCGGTCGTATGGTCAGGCGGTCAGGCCCTCCGGTTCCGGCAGACCGGTCGCCCGATGGCAAGCGGTCACGGTATTGGCGAGCAGACAGGCGATGGTCATGGGGCCGACGCCGCCGGGAACGGGTGTGATCGCACCCGCGACAGCCAGGGCGCTTTCGAAATGCACGTCGCCGACCAACATCCTCTTGCCGTCCCGCTCGATCCGATTGATGCCCACGTCGATGACCGTCGCGCCGGGCTTTACAAAATCACCCGTCACCATTTCCGGCCTGCCCACGGCGGCGACCAGGATATCGGCCCGGCGGCAGACCTCCGGCAGGTCCTTGGTGCGGCTATGGGCGATGGTCACCGTGCAACTCTCCCCCAGAAGCAACTGAGCCATGGGCTTGCCAACGATGTTCGACCGACCAACGACCACCGCGTTCAACCCGGACAGGGAGCCCAGGTGGTCCCGCGCCATCATCAGGCAACCCAGGGGGGTGCAGGGAACCATGGCCTTCTGCCCCGTGCCGAGCAAACCGACGTTGGAGATGTGGAAGCCATCCACGTCCTTGGCGGGGTCGATGGCGTTGATCACCAGATCGGCGTTCATATGCCCCGGCAGGGGAAGCTGCACCAGAATCCCATGGACGGCGGGATCGGCGTTCAAGCGCCCGATCAGGGCGAGCAAATCCGCCTCCGGAGTCTCCACGGGCAGCTTGTGCTCATAACTGTTCATGCCGACCTCGACGGTCTGCTTGCCCTTGTTGCGCACATAGACCTGGGAGGCCGGATCCTCGCCCACCAGGACGACGGCCAGACCTGGGATGACCCCTCGTTCCTTCAGACCCGCCACATAACCCGCCACCTGACCGCGTACCTTCGCCGCGAACGCTTTCCCGTCGATGATCGTGGCCGTCATAATCGTTCTCCTTATTGGATGGCGCGCGGAAAGGCGGGCAGTGCCTCTAGGCGGCGAGCTGAAGCCGCGACGCGGCTTGGGTCAATGTGTGCCAAAGGGAATTGGCCAGGGTCCGCATACCGAGAATGGCCAGGCGATCCTCGGCGCGGCGAATGATATAGCAGCTCATGTGCTCGATGGCGGTCCGTGTGGCGTGGCCCGGCCGAAAGAGCGCCGCATCCAGGTTGGCCAGCTTCTCCAACAGGCCCACCAGGGGCCCCTCCCCTTGGGAGGAGGTGATCTCGAAGGCCACCCAAGCATCGGTCTGCTCGGTGACCGAGCAATCGGGGGCGGCGGTTTTTACCAGGGCCGCGAAATCCCCTCCCGCGGCCTCCTCGGCCTCGATCATCCATTGGCCGGGGCCGGTCCAAAAGGCCGCCACGCCCTCCAACCCGACCCAACCGCCCGGGTCGGGCAGAGTCAGCCCCAAGGGTATGGGTCGCCCGGATCCAACGATCGTATCCCGCCGCAAGGCCAGCGAGGCCAGGGCAAGTTCGGCGTTTTCCGTCAGGGTCAGGGCGCCGAGAGTCAGGCGGACGGGGTCCGCGCCGCCCAAGGCGGTCATGGGTTTCAGGTCA
Source organism: Rhodospirillum sp. (assembly GCA_021741145.1). Classification (GTDB taxonomy): domain Bacteria; phylum Pseudomonadota; class Alphaproteobacteria; order Rhodospirillales; family Rhodospirillaceae; genus Rhodospirillum. The sequence goes on from JAIOYK010000061.1 coordinate 4,859, forward strand.
GACACGAAGCCGTCCTCCTTCTGGATCGACGAAATGGGGGGATACAACGCGGAGGCGGATCGCCTGGCCCTCCAGCGGGTTGGCCGCGATGACGACCTCACCCTGGCGGGCCTCGCCCTCGGTCAGAAAGCCCAGGCCGATGGCCGAGCCCACATGGGGGGAATAACAGGCCGAGGTGATCCAGCCCTGGTCCGTTCCGGTGTTGTGAACGGCCCCCTCGGTGAACAGGTGGGAGCCCGCGACCACCGGATCGGTCGCCGCGACGGGAACCAGCCCCACAAGGCGCCGGGAGTCGGCGGCCATGCCCTCCCGCCGCGATTGGACCGCGCCGATGGAGTCCTTCTTGACGCTGACCATGCGGCCCATGCCCAGCATTTGGGCCGTGGTCTGGCCGTTGAGCTCGTTGCCCGCGGCGTGGCCCTTCTCGATGCGCAGCACACCCAGTGCCTCGGTGCCATAGGGCGTGGCCCCCAGGTCGGCGCCGAGGCTCACCAAACGCCCCATCAGCGCCGCTCCGTAGCGGGCGGGCACGGCAATCTCATAGGCCAGTTCACCGGAGAAGGAGATGCGGAACAGGCGCGCCCGCAGCCCTCCGGCGATGGTCAGTTCCCCACAGGCCATGAAGGGGAAGGCCGCGTTGGACAGGTCAAACCCGTCGACGATCCGCTCCAGCAGCACCCGGGCCTGCGGCCCCGCCACGGACAACTGGGCCCAGGCGTCGGTGGTCGAGATGAGCTGGACATCCAACTCCGGCCAAAGGCCCTGGCGGCAGAACTCCATGTGGCGATAGATCGGCCCGGCCTGGGCGGTGGTCGTAGTGACCACATACTGGTCCTCGGCCAGACGGGCACAGGTGCCATCGTCCCAGGCTTGACCGTCCTCGCGCAGCATCAGGCCATAGCGGACCATGCCCACTTTCAGGGATGCCATGGCGTTGCAATAGATCCGGTTGAGGAAGGCCCCGGCGTCCTTGCCCTGCACGTCGATTTTCCCGAGTGTGGTGACATCGCAGATGCCCACGCCCGCACGGGTGGCCAGAACCTCCCGGTCCACCGTCTCGCGCCAGGTCTTCTCCCCCGGACGGGGGAAATACTGGGCGCGCATCCATTGCCCGACCTCGACGAAGACGGCGCCCCGACCTTCGGCCCAGACGTGGGTCGGGGTCAGGCGGCGGGGGCGGAAATGGGTCCCCGTATTGCCCCCCCCCAAAGCTGAGAGCGATACCGGCGTATAGGGCGGGCGGAAAATGGTCGTCCCGGTTTCGGGAATGGTCTTGCCGGTCAGCTCCGCCATCACCGCGAGCGCGGTGACATTGGCCGTCTTGCCCTGGTCCGTGGCCATGCCCAGTGTGGTCCACCGCTTCAGGTGTTCAACGGGCCGCATGTTCTCTTGGTGGGCCAAGGCAATATCCTTGACCGTGACGTCGTTCTGAAAGTCCACCCAGGCCCGCGCCTTCCCCGGCACATGCCACAGGGGTTTCAGGCCCAAGGGCCGGTCCTCGGCTTCGGGCAGGTTGGGCGGGCTGGCCTTGATCCCCAAGGCATCCAGGGCTTTGACCGCGGCCCGGGCGCCGGACATCAGCGCGGCGTGAGTGGAGCCCTCGCCCACCGCGGCACCGGCTGGGATCAGGCCCGGCGGCCCCTCTTCGCCGGGTAGGAAGGTCTGTTGGGCCTCGTCCCAAACCGGGCGTCCCCGGTGGTGGGAGGCGAGGTGCACATTGGGGTTCCAGCCCCCCGACACGCCAAGCGCCCCACAGGGGATCCACTGGTCTCGCCCATGTTGGGCGACCCGGATCGCTTTCAGCCCCAAGCGCCCCCTCGACCCGGTCACCAGGGCACCCGCCAGCAGGGGATAGTCCCCCAGGACCTTGGCCTCGGCACGGGAGTCGACCACCGCGGCGACCTCGACTCCCTTGGCCCGCAGGTCGAGGGCGGTGCGGTGCCCATCGTCGTTGTTGGTGAAGATCGCCACCCGCTCCGCCGGGCGGACCGCCCAACGGTTGGCATAGGCGCGCAGGGCACCGGACAGCATGATCCCCGGACGGTCGTTGTTGGCGAAGGGGATATGCCGCTCCGTCGCGCCCGCGGCCAGGACGGCCCGCTTGGCGGTGATCCGCCAGAGGGTTTGCCGCACCCCCTCGCCGGGGGTCGACAGGTGGTCGGCCACCCGCTCCAGGGCGGCGAAAATCCCGTGGTCATAGGCGCCCCAGACCGTGGTCCGGCGCATGACCCGCAGGTTCGGCAGGCTGGCGAACTCGGCCTCCAGCCCCGCGATCCACGCGTCCACGGATTGGTCCGTGAAGGGTCCGCTTTCGGCCAGCAGCCGCCCGCCCAGGCGGAAATCCTCGTCGGCGAGGATCACCCGCGCCCCGCTCCGGGCCGCCGTCAAGGCCGCGCTCAACCCCGCCGCGCCGCCACCGATCACCAACAGGTCACAGTGAAGGAAACCCTTATCGTAGGCGTCCGGATCGGGAAGCATGGAGAGGCTCCCCAGCCCCGCGGCGCGGCGGATGGCGGGTTCGTAAACCTTCTCCCAGAAGGCCTTGGGCCACATGAAGGTCTTGTAGTAGAAGCCCGCCGCGAAGAAGGGCGCGAACAGGTCGTTCACCGCCAGGGCATCGAACGACAGGGAGGGCCAACGGTTCTGGCTCTTGGCCTCCAGACCGTCGAACAGCTCCACCACGGTGGCCCGGGTATTGGGTTCCCGCCGGGCGCCAGTGCGCAGTTCCACCAGGGCATTGGGTTCCTCGGACCCGGCGGACAGAACGCCCCGGGGCCGGTGGTACTTGAAGCTCCGCCCCATCAGGCGGACGCCATTGGCCAGCAGGGCCGAGGCCAGGGTATCCCCCGGGTGGCCCTGGTAGGCTTGGCCATCGAAGGTAAAGGACAGGGTCCGCGAGCGGTCGATCACCCCACCGGATAAACGGGTCATTTCCCGGCCTCCTTCCGCGCCAAGACCACATCCCGGGCCAGCTCGGCCTTCAGGATCTCGTGGGTCAGGGTATCGCGGGTGACCACCAGCCAGGACCGGTCCCCCTGCTCATGGAACCACAGTTCGCGTTGAACGCCCGCGATGTTGTCCCGAAGGTAGACATAGTCGTGGAAGGCCGCCGGGGCGTCTGGTCCCAGGCCATCGGGGCGCTCCAACAGGCGGGCGTCTCCCAGGTAGGTGAACTCCCCCGCGTCGCGGGGGCCAAGCAGGGGATGTGGGATCAGCATGATGGTCTCTCAGTGCAAGTTGGGCGAGGCGCCCACGCCCTTCTCGTCGATGACATAACCCCGCTCGAAGCGGTCCAGGCGCATGGCCTTGGCCGTCTCGTGGGGGGTATCGGTGGCCAGCAAATGGGCGAAGCAGTACCCGGACGCCGGCGTGGCCTTGAACCCGCCATAGCTCCAGCCGCCATTGAAATAGAGGCCGTCGACTGGCGTCCGATCGATGATCGGCGAGCCGTCCATGGACATATCCGCGACGCCGCCCCAGGCCCGCAGAAGTCGGGCCCGGCCAATCATGGGCATCAGCGCCATGCCGCCTTCCACCACGTCCTCGAGCACCGGCAGGCCACCCCGCTGGGCATAGCTCTTGTAGGTTTCGATATCGCCGCCAAAGACGAGGCCGCCCTTGTCGGACTGGCTGACATAGAAATGTCCGGCGCCGAAGGTGATCACCCCCGGAATGGTGGGCTTCAAGCCCTCGGTGACGAAGGCTTGCAGACCGTGGCTTTCGATCGGCAGACGCATCCCCGCCTTGGACATGACCCGGCTGGAGGACCCGGCCACGGCCACGCCGACCTTGCCCGCGCCGATATATCCGCGGGAGGTCTCCACGCCCTTGACCCGGCCCTCTTCGATGCGGAAGCCGGTGACTTCGCAGTTCTGGATGATGTCCACCCCGGCCAGATCGGCGCCCCGGGCAAAGCCCCAGGCCACACCGTCATGGCGGGCCGTGCCCGCGCGGGGTTGTAGCAAACCGCCCTTGATGGGGAAACGGGCATTGTCGAAGTTCAGGAACGGCGCCATGGCCCACACCTGATCCCGGTTCAGCAGAACCGCGTCGGCCCCGGAGAGGATCATGGCGTTGCCCCGGCGCCGGTAAGCGTCCCGCTGGGCATCGGTATGGATCAGGTTGAGGATTCCCCGCTGACTGACCATGGCGTTGAGGTTGAAGTCCTGCTCCAAGCCTTCCCACAGCGTCATGGAGAACTCATAGAAGGGCTGGTTCCCGGGCAGCAGGTAGTTGGAGCGGATGATGGTCGTGTTCCGCCCCACGTTGCCCGATCCCAACCACCCCCGCTCCAGCAGGGCGACCCGCGCCTGACCAAAGACCTTGGCCAGGTAATAGGCGGTGGCCAACCCATGCCCGCCGCCGCCAACAATGACGATGTCATAGGCGGGTTTGGGCTCTGGATTTCGCCACAGGGGTTTCCAGCCCTTATGGCCGGTCACCGCTTCCTTGAACACACGAAAGCCGGAAAAGCGCATGGCGCGGGTCTTTCCTGAAACGCCGAACAATTGGGAGAGCACGGTTCGGGCGGAAAAGTAAATTTGTCGTCATTCCCGCGCGGGCGGGAATCCAGGGTTGATTTCGGTGTCATCGGCGACCGGCGCACCCATTGCGTCGAACGCGTCCGTCACCTGTCCCCACCCTGGGTCCCCGCGTTCGCGGGGACGACGAACCAAGGGAGGGTTTGACCTTTTTCCGCGGCCTGTTGGCACCCTCTTCGGGAGTGATCAAATGTCGAGGGTGTGCTCGCGTTCCCAACGGGAGAAGTGGGAGACGAAGGAATTCCACTCCTGCATTTTCATTTTCATGTAGGAGGCGGAGAAATCCTCGCCAAGCATGGCCTTCAATTCGACATCGGCGTCGAGCATCCGGATCGCGTCCAGCAGGTTTAGCGGCAGTTTCGGCGCGCCTTCGATCTTGTGACCCTCGGCATACATGTCGATGTCGTAGCGGGGACCGGGATCGGCATCGGAACGAACACCCGACAGGCCCGCGGCAATGATCACCGCCTGCAGCAGATAGGGGTTCACCGCCCCATCCGGCAGGCGCAGTTCGAACCGGCCCGGTCCGGGAACGCGGACCATGTGGGTGCGGTTGTTGCCGGTCCAGGTCACTGTGTTGGGCGCCCAGGTGGCGCCGGAAATGGTCCGGGGAGCATTGATGCGCTTGTAGCTGTTCACCGTCGGATTGGTGATGGCGGCCAGCGCCGAGGCATGCTTCATGATGCCGCCCAGGAAGGCCCGCCCCTTGTCGGACAGGCTGAGTTCCTTGGTGGCGTCGACGAAGGCGTTGGTCTTGCCCTCCCTATCCCAGACCGAGACATGGGCATGGCAGCCGTTGCCGGTCAGTCCCTCGATCGGCTTGGGCATGAAGGTGGCGCGCAGGCCGTGCTTCTCGGCGACGGACTTGACCATGAACTTGAAGAAGCTGTGCCGGTCGGCGGTCACCAGGGCGTCGTCGAACTCCCAGTTCATTTCGAACTGGCCGTTGGCGTCCTCATGATCGTTCTGGTAGGGCCCCCAACCCAGGTCCAGCATGTAGTCGCAGATTTCGGCGATCACATCATAGCGGCGCATCACCGCCTGTTGGTCGTAACAGGGTTTGGCCGCGGTGTCGGCGGGGTCGGAAATGGCCATCCCGTCGGGGGTGAGCAGGAAGAATTCGGCCTCGATCCCCGTCTTGACCCGCAGACCGTCCTTGGCGGCCTCGGCCACCAGACGGCGCAGGACATTGCGTGGGGCTTGGTCGACCTCCTCGCCTTCCATGATGCAATTGGCCGCGACCCAGGCCACCTCCGGCTTCCACGGAAGCTGAATCACCGTGTCCGTATCGGGCACGGCCAGCATGTCCGGATAGGCCGGTGTCATGTCGAGCCAAGTGGCGAAACCCGCGAAACCGGCGCCATCGGCCACCATGCCCGAGATTGCCGGGGCCGGGACGAGCTTGGCCCGCTGTCCACCGAACAGGTCGGTGTAGGAAATCATGAAGTATTTAACGCCTTTTTCCCGGGCGTAGGCTGCGAGGTCGATCATCCGTTCAGTCCTTAGATTTGGCGGTCCTTGGATTTGGTGCCGGGGCCGCGGACGGGACCCCAGGTCCCGTCCATGCTCGGGGTGGAAGGCCTAAAAGCCGCCCTGGCCGGGGATCCAGTTGGTCCCGGCGAGGGGAACGCCGGCCATGGCCGCCGCCTCGATGGTCAGGGCGCACAAATCCTCGGGCTCCAGGTTATGCACATGGCTTTTGCCGCAAGCCCGGGCCAGGGTTTGGCACTCCAACGTCAGCACCGACAGGTAGTTGTGCAGCCGACGGGCCGCGTCCACGGGGTCGACCCGCTTCATCAACTCCGGGTCCTGGGTGGTGATACCCGCCGGATCCTTGCCCTCGTGCCAATCGTCATAGGCGTCCGGCGTGGTGCCCAGCGCATCGTATTCCTTGCCCCAGCGGGGGTCGTTCTCACCGATGGCGATCAGGGCCGCGCTGCCGATGGACACCGCGTCCGCGCCCATGGCCAGGGCCTTGGCCACGTCGGCGCCGGTGCGGATGCCGCCGGAGACGATCAACTGCACCTTGCGATGCATGCCCAGGTCCTGAAGCGCCTTTACCGCGGGGCGGATACAGGCCAGGGTGGGCTGCCCCACATGCTCGATGAACACATCCTGAGTGGCCGCCGTGCCGCCCTGCATGCCGTCGAGCACCACCACGTCCGCGCCAGCCTTCACGGCAAGCGCCGTGTCGTAATAGGGACGGGCACCACCAACCTTGATGTAGATGGGTTTTTCCCAGCCGGTGATTTCACGCAGTTCGAGGATCTTGATTTCCAGATCATCGGGACCGGTCCAATCCGGATGACGGCAGGCCGACCGCTGGTCGATCCCCTCGGGCAGATTGCGCATCCCCGCGACCCGCTCGGTGATCTTCTGGCCGAGCAACATACCGCCGCCGCCGGGCTTGGCGCCCTGACCGACCACGATCTCGATGGCATCGGCCCGGCGCAGGTCGTCGGGGTTCATGCCATAGCGCGACGGCAGGTATTGGTAGACCAAGGTTTGGGAATGGCCGCGCTCTTCCTCGGTCATTCCGCCGTCACCGGTGGTGGTCGAGGTCCCCGCCATGGTCGCGCCCCGCCCCAGGGCTTCCTTGGCCGGACCGGACAGGGAGCCAAAGCTCATTCCGGCGATGGTGATGGGGATCTTCAGCTCAATGGGTTTCTTGGCGAACCGCGTGCCCAAGGTAACGTTGGTCCCGCATTTCTCCCGGTAACCTTCCAGGGGATAGCGCGACATGGAAGCCCCCAGGAACAACAGGTCGTCGAAATGGGGGACACGGCGCTTGGCGCCACCGCCACGGATGTCGTAGATACCGGTGGCCGCGGCGCGGCGGATTTCCGCGTTGACGTCGGGGCTGAAGGTCCAACTGTCGCGCGGCGGAAGGGGGGGGGTCTTGTCCATGGATGTGATCCTTAGTAGGCGCCTGCGTTATCGACGTGGAAGTTATAGAGCTGGCGGGCGGAGCCGTAGCGCTTGAACTCCTCGGGTTTGGCCTCGGCGCCGGAGCGGTCGAGCAGGTCGCGCAGGATCTCGACATGCTCGGGCCGCATCTCCTTCTCGACGCAATCCGCGCCGAGGGATTTGACCGACCCGCGCACGAACAACCGGGCCTCGTACAGGCTATCCCCCAAGGCATCCCCGGCGTCTCCCAGAACGACCAGGTTGCCGCTTTGGGCCATGAAGGCCGACATATGGCCAATGTTCCCATGGACGACGATATCGATGCCCTTCATGGAAATCCCGCAGCGGGAGGAGGCATTGCCCTTGATGACCAGCAGGCCACCATGGCCAGTGGCCCCCGCGTACTGGCTGGCGTCGCCCTCGATGATCACATGGCCGGACATCATATTCTCAGCCACCCCGGGACCCACGGATCCGGTCACATGGATCTTGGCGGCCTTGTTCATGCCCGCGCAATAATACCCGGTGGAGCCCTTGATGGTGACCGCGATGGGACCGTCCAGACCAACGGCGACGGCGTGGGACCCCTTGGGGTTGACGATCTCCCACTGCCCTTCGCCGGAGGCCGCGGCCGCCTGCAGGGTCGAATTCAGGTCGCGGAGGGGCGTGGTGGCCATATCAATCGTCCGCATGTCTCAACGCTCCCAGAAATAAACGGTGGCGGGCTCGGGTTCCCAGACCCGGGCGTCCTCGATCCCCGGCAGATTGGCGAATGCCCGGTATTCGGAGCCGAAAGCCACGTAATCATCGGTTTCCGCCATGACCGCGGGCTTGCAAGCGATGGGGTCGCGCACAACCCCGAACCCGGTTTTGGTTCCCACGACGAAGGTAAAGAAGCCATCCAAGTCGTCCAGGGTCCCCTCCAGGGCTTCGCCCAGGCTCGCGCCCTCGGCCAAGCGAGAGGAGATGTAACAGGCCGCCACTTCCGTATCGTTCTCGGTTGAGGGCGGGAAGCCCTTTTGGGTCAAGCTCCGGCGCAGGTGGTTGTGGTTCGACAGGGAGCCGTTGTGCACCAGGCACTGGTCATCCCCCGTGGAAAAGGGGTGAGCGCCCAGCGTGGTCACGGCGCTTTCCGTCGCCATCCGGGTATGGCCGATGCCGTGGCTGCCGCCCATGCCACGCACACCGAAGCGCGCCGCCACATCCTTGGGCAGACCCACTTCCTTGAAGATCTCCATGGCATGGCCCGTGCCCATCACCCGGATCCCCTTCTCGGTCATGAAGGCGCGGGCCGCGGCCTCCGTCCCTTCGGGCAGGATCAACACGGCGTGGGTGTCGGCCACCCGCAAGGGAACCGGAGCCCCCACGGCCACGGTCAGCGCGTCACCCAGACCGGCGAAGGTCTCGTCGGGGGTTTCGGACTGGATCGTCATCTTCAACCCAGGCGCCTCGTCACCATAGATCGCGATCCCGGCGCTGTCCGGGCCGCGGTCGGTCATGGTGATCAACATGTCGGTGAGCAGATCGCCCAAACGGGGGCGCAGGTCTTCCTTCTTCAGGAAAAGGCCAACAATGCCACACATAGTCATCTCCATTCTGTCTCGGCTCCGCGCCGTCGATGGATTGACTATCAGGAAATTTATTTGCTCATCAAGACATTTTTCTCGGTGAGAATGAAAATCTCTACAAGCGAAAAAAACGCCCTCGAATTGGGCGTTTTCCGGTCCGAGAGGCAGAAAAGTGGCGATCTTTTAGGCGCTAAAATCCCTACTTTGATTGAGGGTAGGTGATGATGGAGAGGTACCGGGCGGGCAGGTCCAACAGAGTCTCCGGGCCATGGGGCGCATCCGAATCAAACAGGAGACTGTCGCCGGGCTCCAAATGGTAAATCTGGTCCCCATGGCGGTAGTCCACGACCCCTTCCAACATATAAAGCATCTCGATGCCATCATGCTGAAAGGCGGGAAAGCGGTCGCTGGCGTCGTCCAGCACCATCAAATAGGGCTCGACCACCACGCCGGAGTTGTTCGATCCGATATGACCCAGCAGGTGGTATTGGTGCCCCGCCCTTGTCCCCGCGCGCTCCGTTTCCACGCCCTCTCCCGCCTTGACATGCATGGCGCCTTTCGTCTCCTCGTACCCGGAGAAGAGTTGGACCAAAGGCACATTCAAGGCGTTGGCCAGGGCCTGCAAGGTGGTGAGAGAGGGCGAGATGACCCCGTTCTCGATCTTGGAGAGCATTCCCACGGACAAGCCCGTTTTCAGCGCCAAATCCGACCCGGTCAGACGCTGATTTTTTCGCAGTTCGCGGACCTGGCGGCCGATGGCGACCTCCAGGTTCTTTTCCTTGGTCTCCCGGACCGCATGGGGATTTTGCGCGAGCCGCCCTTCGACGACCCTGGACTTGCCACTCATGGACAGTTCGCTCCACAGATCAAAGCACAACGTTCCGGAGCGGATCCCGGTCTTTTCCCTCTCGTCGTGAGAGCGACGGGCCGCGAGCAAGCTCCAGAATCCGGATGGTCGACCCAAACCACGCGACGAACCATGTTAGGTCATGCGCATGGCCAGCCTTGGACCCAAGAACGGGATCCAGGAAGCAATGTTCGGTGGTTTCCCCCCAGGGGTCAAGGCGGAGCGGATCTCGCCCCTCACGCCCTTGGGCAAATCAACGGGTCTCCACGGCCCTTTGGGACCCTGGACCAAACCGTTCTCTGATCGGGACATGAACAGGTGATGCTGTCTTCCAATCTCCTGCTCCGCCCTCTTTCTCGTCCGACATTCTAATCAATCGCGCTCGACACCCGCTTGACCGCCCGTGCCCAGCCCGCGAGCAGGCGTTCCCGGTCGGCTCCGTCAAGGCGCGGCTGGAACAGCCGGTCACGCCGCCAGCGGCTGGACAGGTCGTCCAACCCGGCGAAGAGGCCAACGGTTAACCCCGCGAGATAGGCCGCGCCCAGGGCCGTGGTTTCGATGACCTCGGGCCGTTCGACCTCGACGGAGGTCACGTCGGCCAGGAACTGGCAGATCCAGTCGTTGACGACCATGCCGCCGTCGACCCGCAGGGACAGAAGCCGGGTTCCGCTATCGGCGCCCATGGCGTCGAGCAGATCCCGGGTCTGGTATCCCTGGGCCTCCAGGGCCGCGCGGACGATTTGCTCCAGCGAGGTATCCCGGGTCAGGCCGATGATCGCGCCCCGCGCCGCCGGATCCCAATGGGGAGCGCCCAGGCCGGTGAAGGCGGGGACCATGTAGCAGCCTCCCGTATCGGACACGGACCGGGCCATCCGTTCCGTTTCATCGGCCGAGGCGATCAGCCGCAAGCCATCCCGCAGCCATTGCACCGCGGCGCCCGCGACAAAAATGGATCCCTCCAGGGCGTAGGTGGTCCGGCCCTCCAGGCGATAGGCAATCGTGGTCAGCAACCGGTTCCGACTGAGCCGGGGGGTCTCGCCGATGTTCATGAGCGCGAAGGCGCCGGTTCCATAGGTGGATTTCACCATGCCCGGCTCGAAACAGGCTTGCCCGATCACCGCGGCCTGCTGGTCCCCGGCCACGCCGGTGATGGGGATGGCGCGTCCGAACAGCGCCGCATCCGTCTCTCCGAACCGGGCCGCGCTATCGAGCACCTCGGGCAGGATCGCCGCGGGGATCGTGAACAGGGCCAGAAGGTCCTCGTCCCAGCGGTTGCGGTGGATATCGAACAGTTGGGTCCGCGACGCGTTGGTCGCGTCCGTCACATGGACCGCCCCCCCGGTCAGCTTGAAGATCAGCCAGGAATCAACGGTGCCGAAGGCCAGATCCCCAGCCTCGGCGCGGGTTCGGATGTCTGGCCCCGCATTGTCCAACAGCCAGGACAGTTTGGTCGACGAGAAATAGGGATCGATCAGCAAACCCGTGCGGTCACGGATCAGCGCTTCATGGTTTCCGGCGACCAAATCCCGGCATTGGGCGGTGCCCCGCCGATCTTGCCAGACGATGGCGTTATAGACGGGCTCGCCCGTCGCCCGATCCCAAAGCACCGCGGTTTCTCGTTGGTTGGTGATACCGATGGCGGCGATGTCCCGGGCCGCCAGACCGGCCGAGGCGATGGCCTCCCGGCAGGTGGACAGGGTATCGCGCCAAATGTCCATGGCGTCGTGCTCGACCCAGCCGTCCTGGGGAAAGTGCTGGGGCAGCTCCTTCTGGGCGGAGGCGAGCGCACGCCCCTGGTCATCGAAAACAATGGCCCGCGAGCTGGTGGTACCCTGGTCGATGGCGAGGATATGGCGCATGGGACGGTCTTTCATTCCTGTCCGTGTCCCATGGCGCGGTGTGAAAGCCGTCCCATGGGAAGCTATGAAATGGGACCGGAGAACCTGTCTCCGGTCCCAAACGATCGTACGGCCGGACGGACTACTTGGCCATGGCATCCTTCCAGCTCTTGACCAGTTCGTCATAGTCCACGGTCATGCCCTGGGGCTTCTCGTTGTCAAGCTTGGCCTTGGGGGCGCCCGGTTGGTCGAACCAGTATTGGGCGTCCCTGGGCTCATTGAGCTTGGGACCGCAATCCCCCTGGATGCCCGCACGCTCAATACGCTCCATCACCGCGTCCTGCTGCTCGGCGAGGCTGTCCATGGCTTGCTGGGGCGTCTTGTCGCCGGTCACGGCGTCGGCCACGTTCTGCCACCACAACTGGGCGAGCTTGGGATAGTCGGGGACGTTGGTGCCGGTCGGCGTCCACTGCACCCGGGCCGGGCTGCGGTAGAACTCGACCAGACCACCCAGCAGGGGCGCCCGCTCGGTGAAGGAGGCATCCCGGATGTCGCTGTCGCGGATCGGCGTCAGCCCCACATGGGTCTTCTTCAACGAGACGGTCTTGGAGACCACGAACTGGGCGTAGAGCCAGGCGGCCTTGCGGCGCTCCACCGGGGTGGACTTCATCAGGGTCCAGGATCCCGTGTCCTGGTACCCGAGCTTCATGCCCTCTTCCCAATAGGGACCGTGGGGGGAGGGGGCCATCCGCCATTTGGGGGTGCCGTCGGCGTTGACCACTGGGGTCCCTTCCTTGGCCATGTCGGCGGTGAAGGCGGTGTACCAGAAAATCTGCTGGGCCACGTTGCCCTGGGCGGGAACGGGACCGGCTTCGGAGAAGGTCATGCCCGCGGCCTCGGGGGGCGCGTAGGCCTTCAGCCAGTCAATGTACTTGGTCAGGGAATAGACCGCGGCCGGACCGTTGGTGGCCCCGCCCCGGGTGACCGAGGAGCCGACCGGACGGCAGCCGTCCACACGGATACCCCATTCGTCCACGGGCAAGCCGTTGGGAATGCCCTTGTCGCCCGCGCCGGCCATGGACAGCCAAGCGTCGGTGAAGCGCCAACCCAGGGAGGGGTCCTTCTTCCCATAATCCATATGGCCGTAGATGGGCTTGCCATCGACTTCCTTGATGTCGTTGGTGAAGAAATCGGCGATATCCTGGTAGGCGGACCAGTTCACCGGAACGCCCAGGTCATAGCCGTATTTGGCCTTGAACTTGGCCTTGATGTCCGGATTGGTGAACAGGTCGTAGCGGAACCAATAGAGGTTCGCGAACTGCTGGTCGGGCAACTGGTAGAGCTTGCCGTCCGGACCGGTGGTGAAGCTCAGCCCCATGAAATCGTCGAGGTCGAGCATGGGGTCGGTGACATCCTTGCCCTCGCCCGCCATCCAGTCGGTGAGCGGCACCACCTGCTGATAGCGGAAGTGGGTGCCGATCAGATCGGAGTCATTGATGTAGGCGTCGTAGATGTTGCGGCCCGATTGCATCTGGGTCTGCAACTTCTCGATCACGTCACCCTCGCCGATCAGGTCGTGGGTGAGGTTGATGCCCGTGATCTCGGAGAAAGCCTTGGCCAGGGTCTTGGACTCGTATTCATGGGTCGTGATGGTCTCCGACACCACGTTGATGTCCATGCCCTTGAAGGGTTCGGCGGCCTTGATGAACCACTCCATTTCCTTCTTCTGCTCGTCCTTGGAGAGCGTCGAGGGTTGGAACTCGTCGTTGATCCATTTCTCGGCCGCCGCCATGTCGGCCCAAGCCGGGCTCGCCATCGCGAGAACCGCGGCCGAAGCCATGGCCATGAGAGCTGATTTATTCACGTTAATCCTCCCAATGCTTCCGCGCGTTGTTTGGGTCTTCCGGCCGCGCGCGGTTTTTCAGCCGGAGAATGGTCCGTCAAACCCACCTGAAGACACAGGCGGCGTAGACGAGGCAAATCAAGGTGGCCACCCAAAGAAGCGACCCGACCAAGCCCAACCAGGCCAGGTGGATGAAGGCGCTTCCCAGCAGGGAAATGAACAACCGGTCGCCCCGTGTGGTCTTCAATCCAAGCACGCCCACCCGGGCCACCGTGGGACAGCGGACCTCCAGCACTGTCATGGTGATCAGGATCACGGCGATGGCGATGAAGAACAGGGCGGTCGGCCAGGTCCAGGCCATCCAGTCGAGTGTCATGGTCCCGTTTCCTTCCGTTCGATCAGACGCGGCCCAGGGCGAAGCCCTTGGCGATGTAGTTGCGCACGAAGTAGATGACCAAGGCCCCGGGGATGATGGTCAGGATCCCCGCCGCGGCCAGAACGCCCCAGTCCAAGCCCGAGGCCGACACGGTTCGGGTCATGGTGGCGGAAATGGGCTTGGCGTCGACACTGGTCAGGGTTCGGGCCAACAGCAGTTCCACCCAGGAAAACATGAAGCAGAAGAAAGCCGCGACGCCGATCCCCGGGGCGATCAAGGGCATGAAGATCCGCGTGAAAAAGCGCGGAAAGGAGTAGCCGTCGATATAGGCCGTCTCGTCGATCTCCCGGGGCACGCCCCCCATGAAGCCTTCCAGGATCCATACGGCCAAAGGCACGTTGAACAGGCAGTGGGCCAGGGCCACGGCCAGCGACGTGTCGAACAGACCGATGGAGGAATAGAGTTGGAAGAACGGCAGGGCGAAGACCGCGGGTGGCGCCATGCGGTTGGTCAGCAGCCAGAAGAACAGATGCTTGTCGCCCATGAACCGGTAGCGGGAGAAGGCATAGGCCGCGGGCAGGGCCACCGTCACGGAAATCAGCGTGTTGAGCACCACGTAAATGGTGGAGTTCACATAGCCCATGTACCAAGCGGGATCGGTCAGGATCACGGTGAAGTTGGCCAAGGTCGGATTGTCCGGGAACAGGTTGAAGGTGGACAGGATCTCCTGGTTGGTCTTCAACGCCATGGTCAACAGCCAGTAGATCGGCAGCAGAAGGAAGACCAGATAGACGACGATCACCAGGGCCTTGACCGGAAATCCGCGGCCGCGGGTGCGAAGAGTCGTCTCGGATGGGGTGCCCGTTTCGGGCATGCTTGTGGAGGACATGGTCCGTTTCCCTTGGTTCCCTGGTACACATACACGCGGTCCGCGCGGTTTATCCGCGTCTTTCGGTTTGGTGGAGGCGGAAAGGAGAGGACTTACTCTCCGCCGCCGGTCTTCCGGTTCTGATCTTGCTCGTCCTGTTTGGTCATCACCGTGTAGAAAACCCAGGACATCAGCAGGATGATCAGAAAGTAGATCAACGACATGGCCGCCGCGGGACCCAGGTCGAACTGGCCGATGGCCAATTTCACCAGATCAATGGAGAGGAAGGTGGTCGAATTGCCCGGCCCGCCCCCGGTGACCACGAAGGGCTCGGTGTAGATCATGAAGCTGTCCATGAAACGCAGCAGCACGGCGATCAACAGGACCCGGTCCATCTTGGGCAATTGGATATGGCGGAACACGCTCCAGCGGGAGGCGCCATCGATGCGGGCGGCCTGATAGAAGGCATCGGGGATGGACTGGAGTCCGGCATAGCACAGCAGGGCGACCAGCGAGGTCCAATGCCAGACATCCATGACCACCACCGTGATCCAGGCCGACAGGGGATCCTGCGTATAGTTGTAGTCGATCCCCAGGCTGTAGAGGACGTGCCCCAACAGACCGATATCCACCCGTCCAAAGATCTGCCAAATGGTTCCCACCACGTTCCAGGGGATGAGCAACGGCAGGGCCATCAGCACCAGACAGACCGGCACCCAGAGGCCCTTGCGGGGCATGCAGAGGGCCACGGCGATACCCAAGGGCACTTCAATGGCCAGGATCAGGCCGGAGAACAGGACTTGGCGGATCAAGGCCTCGCCAAAGCGGTCGGAATGAAGGAGTTTCTCGAACCAATCGGTGCCGGCCCAGAAGAACTGGTTGTTTCCAAACGTATCCTGGAAGGCGTAGTTCACCACGGTCATCAGCGGCAGAAGGGCACTGAAGGCGACCAACACAAAAACCGGAAGGACCAGGAACCAGGCCTTATTGTTCAGGGGCTTCTCCATGGTCACAGGCTCCCTTCCACCAGATGGTCGTTGACATACAGGTTGATCCGGCCCGGATCGATGGACAGGCGGGCGCGGTCCCCATCGAAGCGGGCGCTTTCCGGCGCCACCACGGCCATGGGGTGCCCCTCCAGGGTGACCCGGGCGATCTTGTAGCGGCCCACGTCCTCCATGGCCTGGATCGTCACCGGACACCCCTGTCCATCCGCGGCCAGACCCAGGAACTCGGGCCGGACGCCCAATTCCACCTTGGCCCCGGCGGCGGGTGGGGCATAACCGCGGCCTAAGTCAAGGGCTTGCCCCCCCACATGGGCGGTGCTGCCCTCCACCCGGCAGGGCAGAACGTTCATTCCCGGAGAGCCGATGAAATAACCGACGAAGGTGTGGGCCGGGCGCTCGAACAGCTCCTCCGGCGTGCCCACCTGGACCACCTCGCCGTCATACATGACCACCACCTTGTCGGCGAAGGTCAGGGCCTCGGTCTGGTCGTGGGTGACATAGACCATGGTGAAGTCATAGCGGCGGTGCAGGTCCTTCAACTGGCGCCGCAACACCCACTTCAGGTGGGGGTCGATGACCGTCAGCGGCTCGTCGAACAGGATCGCCGCCGTGTCCTGGCGCACGAGACCGCGACCCAGGGAAATCTTCTGCTTGGCGTCCGCCGTCAGGCCCCGGGCCTTGTGGTCCAGTTCCGCGGTCATGTGCAGGGATTCGGCGATTTCCGCCACCCGGGTCTTGATCTCGGCCTCGGGCACGCCGCGATTGCGCAGGGGGAATTCCAGGTTCTGGCGGACGGTCATGGTGTCGTAGATAACCGGGAACTGGAACACCTGGGCGATGTTCCGGTCCTCGGTGATGATCTGGGTCATGTCCCGACCGTCGAAAAGCACCCGCCCCTGGGAGGGCACGAGCAGGCCGGACATGATGTTCAACAGGGTCGTCT
Source organism: Rhodospirillum sp. (assembly GCA_021741145.1). GTDB lineage: Bacteria > Pseudomonadota > Alphaproteobacteria > Rhodospirillales > Rhodospirillaceae > Rhodospirillum. The sequence goes on from JAIOYK010000061.1 coordinate 21,597, forward strand.
TGCCGCAGCCCGAGGGGCCGAGCAGGGCATAGGCGCCCCCGTCCTCCCAGGACAGGGTCATTTCCTTGAGCGCGTAGTCGGCGCGGCTGGCCGGATTGGACATGTAGGAATGGGCGAGGTCGACGAGGTCGATGCGGGCCATGGCGGTCTATCCCTTCCGTCTCAAGCGGCTTCGGCGTGGTCGGGGACCACCACGAGTTGGTCATCGGCGTCGAAGACAAAGCACCGGTCGGTATCCACATGGACCGTCATATCGGCCCCAGGCGCGGCCCGGGTCACACCATGGGTCAGGGAGACCCATTTCTGCCCCAGGACCTCCAAGTGGATGAAACTCTCCGATCCGGTGATTTCCGCGACGGACACCCGACCCTGGGCGCTCAACACCCGGGGACCGGCCTTCGACGGATCCAAACCCAGGAGATGGGGGCGGAACGCCAGGGTGTAGGCACCGTCCGGCAAACCGGCCAAACTCGCGCCGACGGCGACGGAGGTTCCGTCCGGCGCCTGGACGCCCGTCCCCCGCTTGGTCACCGGCAGGCTGTTCAACGGCGGATCGGAGAAAGCCCGGGCCGTGCGCAAGTCCACCGGGCGGCGGTAGACCTCCAAGGTCGGGCCGCACTGGGTAATCCGCCCCTCGTGCAGGGTTGCCGTATTGCCGCCCAGAAGAAGCGCTTCCTCCGGCTCGGTGGTGGCATAGACCAGGATGGCGCCGGAGGCCGCGAAGATGCGCGGCAGTTCGACCCGCAATTCCTCGCGCAGCTTGTAGTCCAGGTTTGCGAGCGGTTCGTCCAACAGAACGAGGTCCGCCTGTTTAACCAGGGCCCGGGCCAGGGCGCAGCGTTGCTGCTGGCCGCCGGACAGGTGGAGGGGCGTGCGTTCCAGCATGGGGGCGAGGCGCAAGAGTTCCGCGGCCTCTCGAACGCGGCGGTCGATCTCCTCGCGGGGCAACCGGGCCACCCGCAGGGGCGAGGCGATGTTTTCGTATACGGTCAGCGTCGGATAATTGATGAACTGCTGGTAGACCATGGCCACGTCACGGTCGCGCACGCCGATACCGGTCACATCCCGGTGGTCGATCAAAACCCGTCCGGAGGTGGGCGCGTCGAGACCCGCCATGATCCGCATCAGGCTGGTCTTTCCCGATAGCGTGGGGCCGAGCAGGTTGTTCAGGGTTCCCCGTTCCAGAGACAGCGAAACGCCGCTCAGGTGGTCCTCCCCGCCAACACGCTTGCCGACGTTCTCAAGAATCAGCATGAGACATTTCCTTGTGTTCCCTATCCCATTCCAGCCTCTGGCTCTCCAGAGGCCTCTCCGACCCGCCGGTTTTCCGGCGTTATGTCGGTGTTTGTCGGTGCCCGTTCAGGCCGCGCTATGGGCGATCCGGGGCGCGTTATCCTTCATCCAGTCATCTAAATCGGCGATTTCGCCTGGGCTCATGCGCAAGCCCATCTTGGTCCGACGCCAGACCACGTCCTCGGCGCGGCGGGCGAATTCCCGCCGCACCAGATAATTGACCTCCCGCTCGGTCAACCCAGCCCCGAAGGACCGCCCCATGTCGGCGGTGCTCCGCGCGTCCCCCAGCAACTCCCGCGCCCGGGTGCCGTACAGGCGGGCGAAGCGGTGGGCCTGGGAATCCTCGAGGAAGGGATAGGACCAGCGCAATTGGGCGACCAAGGCCTCCCGGCCATCAACGGGAAAATTGCCTCCGGGCAGGGCCCGGCCAGCTGTCCAGGGCGCTCCCATGGCGGGAAGGGCGGGACGGATCTTCTCCAAGGCCGCTTCGGTCAGCTTACGGTAGGTGGTGATTTTACCGCCAAAGACGGAGAGCAAAAGCGGCGTTTCCCGGCCATCTCCATCGGTGGAGAGCACATAGTCTCGGGTGGCTTGTTGGGCGCTGCTGGCCCCATCATCGTGCAGAGGCCGGACGCCCGAATAACTCCACCGCATGGCCGCGCGGGTCACCGGTGTCTTGAAATAACCGCTGACCGCGGCGAGCAGATAATCGATCTCATCCTCGGTGATGGCCACCGCGGCGGGGTCGCCCTGGTAGTCCACATCCGTGGTCCCTATGAGGGTGAAATCCTCCTCATAGGGAATGGCGAACGTGATCCGCCCGTCGGCGTTCTGGAAAATGTAACACCGATCATGGTCGAACATGCGGTCGACGACGATATGGCTGCCCTTGACCAGGCGGATCCGTTCCCCGGAGTTGGACCGGACAATGCCGGTCAGCACCTCCTGAACCCAGGGACCCGCGGCGTTGACCAGAACGCGGGCACGCGCGGTTTCGCGCGCTCCGCTTTCGCTTTCCAGGGTCAGGGTCCAAGCCCCCGCCTCGCGGACGGCGGAAACGCATTTGGTCCGCACCCGGATTTCGGCGCCCCGCTCCAGGGCGTCCAAGGCATTGAGGGACACCAGACGGCTATCCTCCACCCAGCAATCCGAATACTCGAAGCCCTTGGTGAAACGGGCGTTCAGGGGCCTGCCCCGATCATCGTTGGTCAACGATAGGATTTCAGTTCCAGGGAGGATCTTCCGCCCCCCCAGGTGATCGTAGAGAAACAGGCCAAGCCTCAGGAACCAGAAAGGACGCAGTCCCTCGTGGTGTGGCAGAACAAAGCGCAAGGGATGGATGATATGGGGCGCGGCCCGCAGCAGAACCTCGCGTTCCTTCAGGGCCTCGCGGACCAAGCGGAATTCGTAGTATTCCAGATAGCGCAAACCCCCATGGATCAACTTGGTGCTGGCGGAACTGGTCCCTCCCCCAATGTCGCCCTGCTCGCACAACAGAACGGAAAGCCCCCGCCCGGCGGCGTCGCGGGCGATACCGCAGCCGTTGACGCCACCGCCAATGATCGCGATATCGCGCGTCTCGCCGATCCCGGTCTCTCTTTTCGCCATGCCTTCAGTCATCTTTCCGCTCGCTTTCCGCCGGACCGGTTTCATGGATGGCGGTTCCGGCCTCTCGACACAGATCCCGAATTGCGTCCGAGGGGACAAAATCCGTAACGAAGGCATCCAATTGCGCCAGATGCCCCATGCGCACGGGAGCGCGCCTTTCGAATTTCGAGGAATCCGAAACAAGAATGGTCCGCCGCGCATTCGCCATGATCGCCTGCGTAATGCGAACCTCTCGGTAGTCGTAGTCCAGCAGGGTCCCATCCGCGTCAATGGCACTGGTGCCAATGACCGCGGTGTCGACCTTGAACTGGTTGATCATGTCCAGAGCCGCCTCGCCGACGATCCCCCCATCGGACTTGCGTAAAACTCCGCCCAGGATCACCACCTCGACAGCGGGCGCTGCTTGCAAGGTATTGGCTACGTTTATGTTATTCGTGATCGCCAGAAGATCGACCCGCCCCACGAGGGCGCGAGCCACCGCTTCGGTCGTGGTGCCCAGGTTGATAAAAAGAGAGCTGTTATCGGGAACCAGTTCAGCCGCGGCCAGACCGATCCGCTCCTTCGCCTCGGATGCCACCAGCCGCCGCGCCTCGTAGCCGACATTGGCCGCGCCGGTCCGCAAAAGGGCACCGCCATGGGTCCTTGTGAGGTCCTGGCTTTCGCAAAGGTCGTTCAGATCCTTTCGGATCGTCTGAGGCGAAACCGAAAACCGCGTCGACAAATCCTCCACCATCACCCGCCCATGTTCCCGGGCCAGGGATAAAATCAGCTGTTTTCTGGGCAGCGTGGGGGACATTGGGGAGCCTTCTCCGGAGCGACAAAACCAACCAGGACGCTTAGAATTCCAGGAAACCGACTTTCATGTCAAACCAAAACTTTCCTTATTGCGATGCAATACGAAACTTCGTAACAATATTTCGAAGGTTTCGACCCGTCCCTCGCCCTTTCCCAACCGCGCGGAGCGTCCCCTGAACGCGCGAACGGGTCACGGCCGAGGGCCACTTGCGTGACGGCTGAATCACGCAAGTGCCCCTCGCATCTTGATGTGTCGAAGGTTCAAACCGCGACCGTGGGGCCACTTTCGCCGACACGGCTCTCTTGGCCTCGCCCCGCTCGAATGGCGAGGATTGGGGTCGGGCCCCCGGGACTCGGCATACTCTCCGGAGTCCCATCCACAGGGTCAGGGTGACGCCCTCGCCCCCACCGGCGCCTTACTTCGCCGCGATCACGCCCCGACGGATCTGATCCCGTTCCATGGATTCGAAGAGAGCCTTGAAATTGCCCTCGCCGAAGCCTTCGTCCCGCTTGCGTTGGATGAACTCAAAGAAGACGGGGCCAATCAGGGTCTCGGAGAAAATCTGCAGCAACAGACGGGGATCCCCCGCCTCCGTCGATCCATCCAACAGGATCCCCCGGGTCTTCAACGCCTCCACCGGCTCGCCATGGCCGGGCAGACGGCTCTCCAGCATTTCGTAGTAAGTCTCCGGCGGGGCGGTCATCAGGGGAACACCCGCGGCCCGCAACCGGTCGATGCTGGCCGGAAGGTCATCGGAGAGAAGGGCCACATGCTGGATTCCCTCGCCATTGTATTGCATGAGGAATTCCTCGATCTGACCATTGCCGCCAGCGGCTTCCTCGTTCAGGGGGATGCGGATTTTGCCATCGGGTGCGGCCATGGCCCGGGACTTCAGGCCCGTGTATTCGCCCCTGATGTCGAAATAGCGCAGTTCCCGGAAGTTGAAGATCGTCTCGTAGAATCGGGCCCAGAAGCCCATGCGTCCCCGATAGACATTGTGGGTCAAATGGTCGATCAGGCGGAATCCGAAGCCCTTGGGGTGGCGATCCACCCCATCTTCGAAGACGAAATCAATGTCATAGATAGACGCCCCATCCTCGTAGCGGTCGATGAGGTAAAGGGGCATGCCGCCGATCCCGCGGACTGCGGGAAGGCGCAGTTCCATGGGACCGGTGGGGATGTCCACGGGCCGGGCGCCGCGCGCGATGGCCAGGGCGTAGGCCTTATGGGAATCCGTGACCCGGAAGGCCATGCCGCAGACGGAGGGGCCGTGTTCCTCGGCGAAATAGGCCGCCTCGCTCTTGGGTTCCCGGTTGATGATGAAATTGATATCGCCTTGGCGGTAGAGGTCCACGGCCTTGGAGCGGTGGCTGGCAACCTTGGCGAAGCCGATCGCTTCAAACAGGGGCTCTAGAACCCCCGGCTGGGAGGAGGCGAACTCAATGAACTCGAAACCGTCCAGGCCCATGGGGTTGAGGCTGTCATCGGACATTTTGGATACTCCGGAGAAGGGTAGGGGAAAAGGCAGGCAAGACCCGCGATTTCCCCTCCGGAGGCGCCACGGCGATGCCCCGCACGCCACGGGCCAGGGCCGCGCCCATGGCCAGGGCTAGGGGCTCGACCAATCCGGTCGGCGCCCGTGGTGCTCTGGCGATGGCGATGGCGATGTCATGGAGCATCAAGCGTGTCCTTTCCCGGACCCGATGAGCGCGTTGTCCGCGACGCGGGGAACTCCCCCATCAAACGCCTGAAAAATAGCACCGGGAAACCGCTTGGAATAGCCGGGTATGGTCATCGCGGGTGAGGCATCCTCCTCAGGATGCAAGGGCTTGGGCCCTGGCGGATCCGACCACGGCCTTGCTTGTCATCAACGCCTCGATGCGGTCGACTCCGTAGCCCAGATCGGCGAGGATCAAGCGTGTTTGATCTCCCACGTCGGGCAAGGCCATGCGTGGACCAAGGCGCCGCCCATCGAAGGTCAGGGGGAGCAGGGGCACCTTGGTTTCCCCCCCATCTTCCGTGCCAATGGTCGCCAGACCGCCGCTTGCATTGAGGTGCGGGTCGTCGAACAACTCATGGGGCTTGGTGATGGGGGCATAGGGCAGACCATGTTTATCGAACAAGGCCATCACCGCATCCTTCGTATGGCCCGCGAGACGCCGCTGGACCTCCGGTAACATCCACCCTCGCTCGGCGCAGCGCTTGGCGTTGGTGTCCAGCCGCGCGTCGGTGGCCAAGTCGTCGAAGCCCAACATGGCGCAGAAGGTTGCCCATTGACTGTCGGTCGCAACGGTCAGGAAGACCTGTTCCTCCCCCGCGACGGTGAACAGGTCATAGATCCCGTACCCCGCCTTCCGTTCCGGCATGGGCATGGCCGCCTCGCCGGTGACGGCGAATTGCTGCATATGTTGGGCGGCCAGCAGAACACAGTTCTCGAACAGTCCGCTTTGGATCTCCTGGCCCACCCCCGTGGCATCGCGCTGGCGCAGCGCGGCCAGGATGGCGATCACTCCGAACATGCCGCCCATGATGTCGTTGACGGAACTGCCCGCGCGCAAGGGCCGCCCCACCGGGCCGGTCATATAGGCCAGCCCCCCCATCATCTGAACCACCTCGTCCAGGGCGGTTCTGTTCTCGTAGGGACCGGGCAGGAACCCCTTGAGGGACAGGTAGACCAAACCCGGATTGTCCTTGGACAGGGTCGCGTGATCCAGATCCATGGTCGCCATGCGACCCGGACGGAAGTTCTCCAGCATGACGTCCGCCGTGGCGAGAAGCTCCTTGACCAACGCCAGGCCGTCGGGGTGCTTCAGGTCGACGCAGAGGCTCTTCTTATTGCGGTTGAAGGCGCGGAAAAAGCCCCGCCCCACACCGGGCAGGTGGCGGGTCTTGTCGCCGCCCGGGGGTTCGATCTTGATGACCTCCGCGCCCAGGTCCCCCAGGATCATGCCACAGCTGGGTCCCATGATCATGTGAGAGAACTCGATAACACGAATGCCGCTCAGCGGCAGGGGGTGTTCACTGTCCATCATGTCAGGCAACCCTCTGTTCCAGGATGGGAAAGGATTTGGGAAGGCCAGCTTGGGCCAGCTTGCCGTGCAGCGCTTCGCCGGGCAGGAGCCGGGCCAGGATCTCGCGGGCGGCGAGCAGAGCCGGAAGGTCCACCCCCGTGTCGTAGCCCATGGCCTCGAGCATGAAGGCCAAATCCTCCGTCGCTACGTTGCCGCTGGCCCCCGGGGCGTGGGGGCAGCCGCCCAAGCCCCCGAGGGAGGAATCGAAACGCCGGATCCCCCCATCCAGGGCCGCGACCACATTGGCCAAGGCCAGACCCCGCGTATCGTGGAAATGGGCCCCCTTCAAAAACGGACCGACCTCGGCGCGGACCTTGGTGACCAGCCGCCGTACCTGATCCGGGTTGGCGTAGCCCACCGTATCGGCCAGGCCCAGGCTGTCCGCGCCCGCGGTGACGCAGTCCGCGGCCAGGCGAAGGACAGCCTCCTCGGGCACCGCGCCCTGGATCGTGCAGCCAAAGGCCGTGGCGATCCCCGCGTCCACGCGCACCGGACGGTCCGCGACCCGGCACAGGCCGACGATGGCGGCGACCTGCGCCACCATCTCCTCGGGCGTGCGGCGCACATTGGCGCGGCTATGGGCCTCGCTCGCCGACAGGGGCACCACCAACACGTCGGCGCCCGCGGCGATGGCCGCTTCCGCGCCCTTCACGTTGGGCACCAGGGCGGAGATCTCGAGCCCGGGCAGGGCTTTGGCGAGGGCCACGACCTCGGTGGCGTCGGCCATTTGTGGCAGCAACCGGGCGGGAACGAAGGACGCGACCTCGAAATGGCGCATCCCCGCGGCCCGCTCCGCCTCGATCCAGGCCAGTTTGTCGTCGGTCGGCAGGATCCGCTCCAGGATCTGCAAACCATCTCGAGGCCCAACCTCGACGAGGGTCACTTTCCGACGGCCATCGGACATCGCATCGTCCTCCTTGTTCATGGATCAACGGCCAAAACGCAGGCTGAATCCTTCGTTTGGATGGGTGCCCTCAGGTTCCGAAACCGGCCAGGGTGGGAAGCCAAAGGGACAGGGACGGAAAGGCCCACATCAGGAAAAGGCCCATCAGCAGCAGGACCACATAGGGCAAGGCGCCGCGCATGATTTCCCCTAGGGGCGCCTCGGTCACCGCCTTGATAACGAAAAGGTTCATGCCCACGGGTGGGGTGATCAGCGCCAGTTCCAGGTTGATCATCAGCATTACCCCGTACCAAACTGGATCTATGTGAAGGGAAGTCAGGACCGGCAGGACAATGGGCGTGGTGATCAGGATGATGGCGATGGATTCCAGGACCATCCCCAGAAGGAAGACCACCGCCATGACCACCAACAGGAACCCCGTCTGGGACAGGTTCAGGGCCACCACCGCCTCCATGATTTCCATGGGCAGGCGGATGAGGGTGATGGCATGGCCGAACAATCCGGCCCCGGCGATGATCATGAACAGCATGACCGAGGCCCGCATGGTCTGGGAGGCGCAGTCCACCAGATCCCGGAACGACAGATTGCGATAGGCCAGCAGGGCGACCGCCAGGGCATAGACGGCGCCGATGGCCGCGGCCTCGCCCGCGGTGAAAACGCCCAGGTAGATGCCGCCGAGAACCAGCGGAGGCATGATCAGGGCCCAAATGGATTTCCGGGCCGCCGCCAGGGCCTTGCCGAAGCCAACCCAGGCTTGGTCCGTGGTGCCCCCATGGGCCGTGGCCTGGACCCAGCTGAAGACGGCGAAGATCAGGGCCATGATCAGGCCCGGCACCAGACCGGCCAGGAACAGGGCGCCGATGGAGGCATCGGAGACGATGGAATAGAGGATCATCGGCCCGGACGGAGGGATCAGGATGCCCAGCGTCCCGCCCGCGGCGATGATCCCATAGCTGTCCCGGGAGCGATATCCCAGCCGCCGCATCTGGGGAATGGCCGTGGAGCCGATGGTCAGGGCCGTGGCCACCGAGGATCCGGAGATGGTGGCGAAGATGGTACAGGCCAGGATGGTGGCGAAGCCCACGCCCCCCTTGATGTGCCCCACCAGGACATTGGACATGTCGAACAGGTCGTCGACCACCTTGGCCTTGATCATCACATGGGCCATGAAGGCGAACATGGGGATGGTGGCGAGCAGGGGGTTGTCCAGGGTGGAGAAGACGGTGTCGGCGACGCTCGCGTAGCTTCCCTCGAAACGCAGGAGGACCAGGACCGAGGTCAGGCCAAGGGCGGCGAAAATGGGCAGGCCCACGAACAGCAGGACCAGCAGCAATCCAAGAATCAGGGCAATCGTCATGGCGGGTTCCGCCCAGCCAGGATGTCCAGGATCTTGGCCAGGGCCACCAGGGCCAACAGAGCGGCGCCCGCCACCAGGAAGGACTGGGGGATCCAAAGGGGCATTTCCAAATGGCCCGATGAATAGGCGCCAAAGTCCCGCGAAAACATCACCGTATCCCAGGCGCTGTCACAGAGGATGAGGGCGAAGACCAGGACCGCCCCATTCGCCAATCCATCAAGAATCCGGCGGGATCCCGGAGCCAGGGACGCGAACAGCAGGTCAATCCGCAGGTGATCCCCGGTCCGGTGCACCTCCGCGGCACCGAGCATGACGATCCCCACCACCAGGAAGCCCGTGGCCTCGTCGGTGCCCAGCAAAGGTGCGTTCACGAGATACCGCATGACGACACTGACCGCGGTGACGCCAAGAACAACCAGGATCAGGCCGACGGCCAATGCCCCACAGGTGGCGCTCAACGCCATGGCCACCCGGCCCAAGGCGGAGGAGGCGTGCCCCGCCTCCCCTTTGCTGTTCCCGGAGAGGGACATGCCAGCACTACTGGAGCTTGGCGATCAGGTCGAGAAGGACCCGACCTTCGGCGCCCGTGGCCTCGGTGAAAGCGGCGTCGAAAGCTGGCTGCATAACGGCTTTCAACGCGGCGTTCTCCTCGTCCGTGGCCCGGTGGAAATGGACTCCCTTGGCGATCAGCTTATCGGGCGATTCCGCGACGGCCTCGACCGCGGCGTCGACAGCCCAGGCCGCGGCCTCCAGACCCGCCGTCTTCAGGGCCTCCTTGGCGGCATCGCTCAAGCCATCATACCATTTGGGGGTCACATAGCCATGCAGATAGACGGACAGCATCTGCACATCGGTCATGTAATCCTGCACTTCGTAGTATTTGCGGGCATAGGCCGCGGCGACATCGGTCAGGGCCGCGTCGATCACACCGGTTCCCAGGGACTGGTAAACGTCGCCACCGGGCATGGAAACCGGCGTGGCGCCCAGGGCCTCCAGACCCGCGTCGAAGGTTGGGTTGAGGCCACGCATTTTCATGCCCTGGAAGTCCACGGGCGTGATCAAGGCCTTGCCCTTGGAGGTGAAGACGCTTTCGTTGGTCTGGAACACCCAGACGACATTCCGGACCCCTTTTTCCAGAAGCTTCTTCTCCAGGAAGGCCGCGGCCTCGGAGGTCGGCCATTTCCGCCAGGCGTCCAGGGAGGACATGGTGTAGGGGCCGAGGGTCACGTTCATCAGAGGCAAGGTCTTGCCCCATTGAAAATTCAGGGAAAAGGCGCATTCGATGCCGCCCTTGGCGACAGCCAGGATGTTTTCCTTGGCTTTCATCAGGCTTTCCGCGCCAAAGACCTGAACGTCGATTTCCCCCTTGGACAGCCGTTCGACCTCCTCGGCCCATCGGTCGATGACCTTGGCCACATGGTGCTGGGGGGGCAGTTGGTGACTGCACCGCATCACGGTGGCGGCCTGGGCGGTCCCGGCCCCCGGCGCCATCACGGCGAAGGCCAATCCGGCGGCCAGGGATGCGGCCAGGGATGCGGATGAAAGAGCTCGAACGAGCGACATGGACAGATCCTCCCTTGTTTCAGTATTTGGATCCGCGCGCGTTTATCGCTTATCCGGCCCCGCGAGCGGGCGCCCGGGACCCCCTCGGAGCACCCAACCGCCTGACCATGGGAAATCCGTCCGCGGACCCCTTGAACCCCCTCGACGGAGGCCCCTCCCCCCAGGGGAGACCCGTCTTCCCGCGTCACGCCGCGCCGATTCGGTTTCCCCTTAGATCATCACAGTGCCCATGGTTCTGAAAGCCGAGAGTCGAGAAGCCTTCTATCTTGAAATCAGATCGCTTTCGACGAAGCGACCGGGCCAGCGCCCGTCCTGGTTCACGACTCGGATGATGTCGAGCAGCACCGCCTTGGTCTCGGCCACCGCCCGGGACGGCAGGCGCATCCGGGACGATACGAGGTAGAGACGACGCGTCAGGGTGGGCGAAACGATGGGCCGGACAAGAAGGTCCTTTCCGGTGCCGGTGCCGGTGCCGGAGTCAGTGCCGTCACCACCATCTTCCTCGACGCCCAGGATGGCGCGGGATTGCAGGGACACCCCGAGTCCGGCCCGAAGGGCGCGTTTCAAGGTCGCCCCGGTCTCCACTTCCAGGGTGACCTTCTCGGCGATGCGGCGGCGGATTTCCGGATCCCCAGCTAGGGCGCCGAGGACCCCGGTGCGGCCCGGCATGATCAAGGGCAACTCCAGTGAGGGCGGCAAAAAGGTCGTGGAATTCGTCCGACCTTAGAATGCTGGAAAATCAATACGATAAGCAGCACTGATTTCAAAGACGTTGTGGAGAGCAGCCCTGAAGGCGGCGAGGTCAAACGCAGTGGCGATTGGTTTG
>JAIOYK010000062.1 GCA_021741145.1 Rhodospirillum sp.
GCCCGCAGGAATCTAGAACAAGCCGACCTGGGGGAACTCGGGGGAGTTGCCCGCCTCCACGGCGCGGAGGCGGCGGTGGTCTCGGTCGTGGAAACGGACGCTGGTGGCTTCCTGGACGATTTGGATGCGATCGAAAAGGCCGCCCCGCACATAACCTGACCCTTTGAAGGAGTAGGGACCCTCGGCCATGATCAGAAGGGCTGAGTCCCCTTCTTTCAACCATTGGGTCATATTGCGGTATTCGTTCTCCCCAAGCAGCGATAGGCCAATGGTGGGCACATCCACCTGGGCCACGTAGAGATCGATGAAGGTATCCTCTGAGGCGCCTTTTTCCGGGCGGGCGATAGCCTTGGGGTCTCCGCCCTGTTCGAAGGCGGTGTTCACGTCCGCGTTGGTCAGGCGCAGACGGCGGATTGAGCCGTCGCCCAAAAGGGTCTCCCAGTCGCGGGCCTCGGGAGCGGCCTGGACCAAGGTGCGTTCGGGAGGGGCATTGGCCGCGTCCAGCCCCGCCAGGCCCAAACGCCGTGCCACCTTCGCCGCCGCGCGAATGACGCTGTCTTGAATGACCAGAACCGTGACCGTGGCGCCGGAGATGATGTCTGGTTTGCCGCCGTCTTCCGTTGGCTTCAGGGAAATGGCGTCCCATCCCACGAGACCATCCAGATAGGCGCGGATTTTCGTCTCGGGGATGCCGATCAGGACGATGGGTTCGTGGTGATCCATAAGCCGAACACCTGAGAGGCGGCCTTCCGTGGTTATGCCCGCGACCACGTGGATGGGCCGCCCGGAGTACCCCACCGCGGACGCGAAGTCCGAGTTCAGAAAAACGTAGCCAACAACGGTATTGGAGGCGTCAAGCACCGGGACCACGGGGGGATCCCCATCAACGGGACCGTAGGCCGTGGCACCCGGGACCAGATCCGCCGGGGCGAGGGAGGCCAGATAGGAACCCAGATCATGGGAGTCCTCGGCCAGCGCCTGGGCGAGGGGAAGGAAAAGCAGTCCAAGGACGAAAAGCGCCCTGGCGAAGAGGCCTTGATGGAACAAGAGGAGGGGCATGGCTCCGATCCTTCCTTGAGCGCGGTTCGATGCGGCGACGAAACCGGAGTGGCGCGTGGAAGGGCATGGACGAGACCACCCGTGCCGTTCGATTTGAACGAAGAGTACCATACTAAAGTGCGAAAAACCAAACTTTAGCATTGAATGTTACCGCCCCGTTGATGCTGAATATCCGTGCCCCTTGTCCTACTCCCGTCGGCGGGAGGGGGACTTGACTTCGGGTAAGTCCCGGCGCCGGTTCGCGCCCAGTGAAGGGAGACAGATCATGCGATCCCAGGAAAACGTCCCGCGTTCGGCCATTCCTCCGGTGACCTTCGACTCCGTTCCACTCGTGGAATCCCGAGGAGACCTGCTTCGGATTGCCCGGGCCGTGGAGCGGGAGGCCGCCGACCGCTACGCCACGCTCGTGGCCGAGGCCGAACGGCGTGGCCTGGTTTCCTTGGCCAAGGTGTTCCGGCGTCTCGAGTTGGCGGAACGGGACCATCTGGAACGGGTGACGATCCTGGAGGGCGAGGCCGGTGGTGACGCGGGTGGCGCGTTTGCTTTTGCATGGTCGCCCGGAGTGTCGGAAACGGGCGAGGTCGCTTCGAACTTGATCGAGGATTTGGACGTCCTGACCCCATGGGGAATCTTGGACCTTGCCCTGACCAACGAGGAACGGGCTTTCGCCTTCTATGCCCGCGTGGCCGCCAAGACTTCGGATCCCGAAGCGAGACGCCTGGCCGAAACCCTGGCGTCGGAAGAGTTGGACCATGTGGCTTGGTTGCGCCTCCATCGTCTCAAGGCCTGGCCCGGGGAGCGGGAAGCGCGTGATGAGCTCCGACCCGAAGCGGGCCTACCCACTCCCAAGGCCTCCCTGCGGGACCTGAAGATCCAGGCGCGCCAAATCGCCGAGGAGACGATGCTCCGCTTGGAAAAGGTCAAGGGCATGTCGGAAAGCCCCGGGCGGGATCTGCTGCTCGAGCTTTATGGTGGCGACCGGGGAGGGAACGGCGGAAAAGCGCCGGTCAATGGAGATGTCGTCGATATTGTCCGGCAAGAGGCTCTCCGCGCTGACCTTCTGTATCGGTCATGGATCACGGTTTGCGAAACAACCAAGAACGAGGATGTTCTGCGGTTCGCGCAGGAGGAAGCGGGTAAGATCCTGGGGGCGCTGGCTCGATTGAGGGAGTGTCGATGAGGGAACTCACGAGTCCTCTTCTTTCAAGGATAAGACCTCATCGACCCGATCTCGTGGATCGCCGATCATTGGTCGCGATCTGAACGAGGACCAGCCTGAACGAGGACCAGCCCCACCCCTTGATCGATCTCGTCGAGCGAGGCGCCATATCCACCGTGGACGGCGTCGTGGGGTGGCGCCTGAAGGATCTCGTCGCCTGGATCCACGAGGAATTCGGGATCTCCCTGGATGAAATCACCGCCCAAGTCACTTCGGCCAAGTCACTCCGGGAGCCCATGCCGTTCTCATCGTCGATCAGGTGGGATGGCATGCCATCGACAAACGGGACGTCCCTTTCAGCCTTACCATCTTGCCCCTATCGCCACGATCCCCGGAACTCAACCCAGTCGAAAGCATCTGGCAATTCATGCGTGAGAGTTGGTTGTCCAATCGGATCTTCACTTCGTACAGGCCGATCCTCGACCTCTGTTGCGAGGCATGGAACAAATTCGTCGAACAGCCGTGGAAAATTATGTCTATCGGCCCGAGGAACTGGGCTCATCGGTTCTAATCAACGCAGGTTGGCATTTGAGAGTGTGCTGCCCAGCCAGATCCCGCGGCCGAGCGCGCTTGTTTGTCTCGGTTGCCTTCCTCGAGACGTAGCGGGCCATGGTCAGGTCTGGCCGTCCGCTGATGAGCTCATCGGCCGGGTCCAGATGCCTGACCCGATCCCCGGCCCGGTCAGATCGGTTGGGTCCCTTGCTTGACGTCAATGCGAATCGAGGGGTGGCGCCCGGCGGACGTTCCCATGCCACCAGGATGAACTGCTCTAATAGGAAGATTGATGTGAATTGCTATAACTTTGACGTGTTCTTACTCTTTGTGCATAAAGCGATTTAATAGATTATAGTTGGATTTTAGGTTTATTTAGAAATTTTACGCAAAATAATAACGCAATTTTATAAATAAAAATTAATAGAAATATGTATAGCAATATCAATTAATCAAAAATAACAAGATATAAGTAATTAAAAATGACATGTAACTCCTATTATATTAAATCACATTGGGTAAGCATGCATTTGTATGTTGCGTTGCGTCGGAGAAGTTAGGTGAAATATGTGAAATAAAATGAAGTAATTGAAGATAGTGCAAGTGTATACATGGACGTTTTCAATGGTGAACTGGGCTCTTGCCTTTCTCATTCAAAGGGGGATTAAATCGTTTTATCAAACAGGGCGGGATGAAAAACAGTGGTCCAAGGCGACGCGAATGCCGGAAACGCCGGTCGTGGAGAACGGGTTGAGGGAGGTCGGGGTGCCCAGCGTCCCAAGATCCTGGACGTCGCCAAGGCATGCGGCGTATCTCCCGCGACCGTGTCCAACGCGCTGGCCAACAAACGCCAAGTGAAGGCGGAAACGCGTGAACTCGTCCGGCGCGTCGCCATCGAGATGGGATATCGTCCCTCGGCCGCCGCGCGGGGGCTGAGCTCGCGGGCCGGGCGGACATGGTCCGTGGGCCTCGTCGTTGGTGATATCGAAAACCCGGTGGTGCCGACCATCGTGCGCGGCGTCGAAGAGATCCTCTGGGCCAGTCGAACCAGCCTCATCCTCTGCAATACCGATTTCCAGCAGGACAAGAAGATGGCCTATGTGCGGTCCCTCGTGGATCGGGATATCGATGGCCTGATTCTAGTCTCGCATCTGTTCAACGACATGGAAGCCCGCTCCATCAGCCTGCTGGACCTGCCGATCGTCACCGTCAATCGCATGGCCGACGAATGGAAGACGGACTACGTTGGCATTGACAACACGGCGGGCACGCGCTCCGCGGTCAACTATCTGACGGGCATGGGCCACCGGCGTATCGCCTATATCAAGGGGCTCCACACATCCACCGCCGCCGAGGCACGGTTCGACGGCTATCTCGTCGGAATCGCCGCCGCCGGGGGGGACACCGACCCCGATTTGGTCGTCCAGGGGGATTACACCCAGGAGTCCGGCGATATCGCCACCCGCCAGCTGATGGCCCTCGACAGGCCGCCGACCGCCATCGTCGCGGCCAACGATCTGATGGCGCTGGGCGTGCTCGGCGCTCTGCGCAATCTGGGTGTCTCCGTTCCCGGGGAGGTTTCCGTGGTCGGTTTCGACGACATCCACATGTCGCGCCACCCTCTCATCAACCTGACAACGGTCCACTACCCGCAGCATGAAACCGGCGCCATGGCCGCCCGACTCCTGCTTCGACGCATCGAGGACGGGCCGGACGAACTGCCGCGGTCCATGGTGCTGCAGCCGTCGTTGATCGTGCGGGGCACCACGGCGCCCCCTCGGGATATGCCGGGGACAGCCGGATCCGGCCCCAACATAACGGTATAATTCGGAGGTTTCCAAGTCCATGTACGCCGTCCAGTCTCCCAATCGCCGGCATACCATTCCCGGTTCCGCGGGCGCCTACGCCCTGGCGAGCGCCCTCAAGCGCCACGGTGTCGAAGTCATCTTCGGCCAGAGCATTCCCGCGGCCCTGTTCGTGGTCGCCCCCGAATTTGGCATCCGCCAGATCGGCTACCGGACGGAGAACGCGGGCGCCGCGATGGCCGACGCCTATGCGCGGGTCAGCCACAAGGTTCCCGTCGTCACCGGCCAGAACGGACCGGCCGCCACGCTGCTGGTCGCCGGGCTGGCGGAGGCTCTGAAGGCCTCCATCCCCGTGGTCGCCATCGTCCAGGACGTCCACCGAAAGCAAGTCGATAAGAACGCCTTCCAGGAACTCGACCATCTGGAACTGTTCAAGGGGGCGGCGAAATGGATCCGTCGGGTCTCCGAGGCCGACCGCATCGATGACTATGTGGACATGGCTTTCACCGCGGCGGCCTCCGGTCGACCGGGTCCGGCGGTGCTGATCGTGCCCATCGACATGTTCGTCGAGACCGGGGTCGAAGGCGACAAGCGCCGGGCATCCCTCGGGACCTATCCCCTGGACCGCAGCGTCGCCGATCCCGCCGCCGTGGCCAAGGCCGCGGACCTTCTGGCCGGGGCACGGGCGCCGCTGGTGATCGCCGGTGGCGGTGTCCATTCCTCCGACGCCGCCCAGGCCCTGGCCGCTCTTCAGGAAATGGCCTCCTTGCCGGTGGCGACCACGGTCATGGGCAAGGGCGGGGTGGACGAGACCCATTCCCTCTCCATCGGCGTGGTCGGCTACTTCATGGGCCCCCGCGGCCGAACCCGCCACCTGCGTGGCCTGATCACGGAAGCCGACGTGGTCCTGCTGGTCGGCAATCGTGCCAACCAGAACGGCACCGACAGTTGGTCGCTCTATCCCCCCGGCGCCCATTACATCCACATCGACGTGGATGGCCAGGAGATTGGTCGCAACTACGAGGCCGGAACGCGCCTGGTGGGCGACGCCCGCCTGACCCTGGAGGCCCTGACGGACGCGCTTTCCACCCGAGATTTGTCGGCGCGGCGGGCCGCCCGGGAGGGACTTGAGGAGATCATCGCCACCGGTCACGAGGCCTTCGAGGCGGAGGTCGCCGCGACCCTGGACCTCGACCAATCACCGTTGCGGCCGGAACGCCTGATGCGCGACCTCGACGGTCTGTTGACGCCGGAGAGCATCGTCGTCACCGATGCCAGCTATTCCTCGGTCTGGGTGGCCAACTATCTGACCGCCCGTGCGGCGGGACAGCGCTTCATCACCCCGCGTGGGCTGGCCGGGTTGGGTTGGGGATTGCCCTACGCCATCGGCGCCAAGATCGCGCGGCCCGCGGCTCCGGTGTTCTGTCTGGTTGGCGATGGCGGCTTCGCCCATGTGTGGTCCGAACTGGAAACGGCTCGGCGCATGCGGACTCCCGTGGTGGTGGCGGTCCTGAACAACGAGATTCTTGGCTACGAGAAGCACGCCGAAAAAACCCTGTTCGAGGACTATTCGGATGCCTGCGACTTCCAGCCGGTGGACCATGCGGCCATCGCCCGGGCCTGCGGCTGCGAGGGTTCGCGGATCGAGCGGGCGGGCGATTTCCGGCCGGCCCTGGAGGCGGCGCTGGCCGCGCCGACTGTCACGGTACTCGACGTGGTCACCGACGCCAAGGCCTACCCGCCGGTGACGATGTTCGAGGGTAAGGCAATCCTGGAAAGCTGAGGCCGACCCGACTTTCCCGAATCGAGGAGACCGCCGCCAGACCCTTCCCCGCGCGGGAGAGACCGGCGAAGGGACCCTCTTTGCCTGGATACAATCAAAAGCCCGAAAAGGGGATCCGTCCATGAAAAAACTGATGAACAAGGCCGAGGACTACGTCGATGAAATGCTCGACGGCCTGATCCTGGTCCATCCCTCCCTGGTCCGCGATGGCGAGTCTGGCCGGGTGATCCGGCGGAGCGCCGGCGCCCGCCAGGGCAAGGTGGGAATCGCCTCTGGCGGGGGGTCCGGCCACCTGCCGCTGTTCACGGGCTACGTGGGGCCGGGCCTGCTTGATACCTGCGCCATCGGCAATGTTTTCGAGGGGCCCACGGTGAACAGCTGCTTGGAGGCGATCCGCCTCGCCGATGGCGGCCGGGGCGTGCTTCGGCTCTACGGCAATTACGGCGGCGACCGCATGAACTTCGACATGGCCGGGGACCTGCTGGAGGACGAGGGGATCGTGACGACCACCGTTCTGGGCAATGACGATATCGCCAGTGGCGACGCGTCCGAACGGGATAAGCGCCGGGGCGTGGCCGGGCTGATCTACGCCTATAAGCTCGCCGGGGCGAGCGCCGAGGCTGGCGCCGACCTGGAGACGGTCACCCGGGTGGCCGCCAAGGCGGTGGCCGCGACCCGGTCCATCGGCCTCGCGCTCTCGCCCTGTCAGGTTCCGACCGCGGCCCATCCCACTTTTACCCTCGGCGAGGGTGAAGTGGAAATGGGCATGGGCATCCATGGCGAGCGGGGCCTGTGGCGCGATGGCATGAAACCCGCCGACGCCCTGGTCGAGGAAATGATTGGACGCCTGCTCGCCGACCGGCCCGAGGGGGCGGGAGAGCGGGTCTCCATCCTGGTCAACAGCCTGGGGGCCACGCCGCTGGAGGAACTGTTCATCCTCTACCGGCGCGCCGCCGCGCTCCTGGCCGAGGCGGGGCTGTCCGTCGTCATGCCGTTGGTCGGTCCCTTCGCCACCTCCATGGAGATGGCGGGGGCCTCGATCAGTCTCTGTTTCCTTGACGACGAACTGGCCGGTCTGCTCGCCACCCCCGCCGACTGCCCGTTCTGGAAGGTCGGCTGATGGCCGCGCGTGTCGAGAACCTCGCCGCGGCCGTGGCCCGTGCCCTGGCCGGCATCGGCCCCATCGAACGGGATCTGGACGCCGCCGACGCCCAACTGGGCGACGGCGACACGGGCGGCATGATCGCCCGCGTGATTGGCCGCATGGCGGCGACGGACCTGTCCGAGGACCGGGACATGGGCGTCGCCCTGACCAAACTGGCCAAGGCGGCGGCGGCGGCCACCGGATCGAGCCTCGGCACCCTCGTGGCCACGGGCTTTCTGACCGTCGGAAAGGCGGTCAAAGGTCGAGAAGAGGTTCCCTGGGGCGAATGGGGTCCGCTGCTCGCCACCGCCCGCGACGCCATGGCCGCCCGCGGCGGCGCGGCGTTGGGCGACAAGACGGTCCTGGACGGTCTGGACGCCGTGGCCGAGGCCATCGGCGCCCAGGACACGCGAGAGGCCGTGGCGGCCGCGGCGCTGTCGGCGGGGCGGCGATCCCTGGTGAATTTCCGTGACCGTCCTTGCCGCATGGGACGGGCGCGGCTCCACGCCGAACGCAGCGTCGGCCGCGACGACCCCGGCATGCTGGCCTTGGTTTTGCTCATGGAGGCCTCCCTTTCCCCAGAGGCCCCGGCCGCCTGATCCGGATTGGTACAATTGGAGATAACGAACGTGACCGAGAAGATCTTTCCCAGCTTTGAAAACGTCATCCTTGACGAGGACATTCGCGCCACCCATCGGGTGGACGACCACTACATCACCAGCCTGTCCTTCGCCCTGGACGACTACAAGGATTGGTACATCGACGGCGGCGAGGATTTTCCCGACCGCATCGCTCCCAGTGAGGGTATCGCCAAGGATTTGGTGGCCCTGTTCCTGGAGCGTTACGACCACAACGCCGTGGTCGGCCTGCATCAGAAGGAGGAGATCTTCTTCCACAACCCGGCGCCGAAGGGCGCGGAATTGACCTTCGTCGGCCGCTATACCGACAAATACATGAAGCGTGGCAAGGGCTATACGGTCTTCGACACCTACGCCGAGGATGAATTCGGCACCCGGATCGTCCGTCAAATCAGCACCGAGATCATGCGGATCCCCGAGGGCGTGCGACTTGGTTCGGGATCGGGAACGCCCGCCGAGGACAAGGTGGACCCAATCTGGCCGGCGGACCGCGCGGTGGCCCGCCATTGGTGCCCGGATCTGACCGAGGGAACGCCCATCGCGCCGGTCCGCAAGCTCTCCCGCCAGGACCAGATGACCGTCTTTTCCCAAGGCGGGCGGAACTATCACAATATTCACACCGACGACAATTTCGCCCACAAGGCGGGATTCAAATCGACCTTGACCCAGGGCATGCAAACCACCTGCTGGGCGGTGGGCATGCTGGCCAGCTTCTTCGGGAAGGCCTGGCTGACCGGCGGGTGGATCAAGACGATCTATCTCAAACCCGTCTACTGGAAGGACGTCGTGACCGTGCGCGGTGTCATTAAGACGATCGACACGGACGCCAAGGAAGTCTCTCTCGATATCTGGATCGAGAACGAGGACGGTGCCATCACCTCCGTGGGATGGGCCAAGTGCCGGGTGTGATCCGGCTTTGACGTAAGTGCCGGGTATGATCCGGCTTTGACGTAAACGAAAAAAATTCTCAGGGAGTCAGTCCATGAAACGCGACCACCTTACCCTTCCCAACGCCCTGCGGGCCGCCGCCGTAGCCGCCGCCGTGGGGGCCTTGGCGGCCTCGCCCGCCCAGGCGGCGACCTACGAGATCCGCCTGTCGAACCTCTATCCCGAGGGACATCCGAGCTGCATCCAGACCCATAACTTCGCGAAGTTCGTGGAGGAGGGGACCAATGGCGACGTCGCGGTCGGTGTCTTCTGCAACAACCAGCTTGGCAACGAGCGCGAGGCCTCCGAGGGCGTGCGCGGCGGTTCCCTGGAAATGGTGATGAGCGGTGGTGGCGGTCTCGGCCGCTTCATGCCCCAGCTCTACATGCTGGAGGCGCCGTTCCTCTATCCCGAGATCGACGACATCAACGTCGTCACCTGGGAACTGATCGACGACATCAACGCCATCGCCAACGCCAAGGGTTTCCAGATCGTTGGCTTCGGTTATGAGGGTCCGCGCAGCATCAACTCCGTGGAATCCTTCGATACCCTGGCGGAGATGGAGAACTACAAGCTGCGCATTCCGGAGGCTCCGATGTATGTGGGTCTGGCCAAGGCGCTGGGCGCCGTTCCCACGCCGACGGCCTTCACCGAAGCCTACACCGCGCTGCAAACGGGCGTGGCCGACGGCATGGAATCCGGTCCGGCCACCACCTACAACAACAAGTTCTACGAGGTGGCACCCTTTTACGTGCAGACCCAGCACATCGTGAACCCCTGCTACCTCGCCATCAACCTGGACTACTTCAATGGCCTTCCGGCGGAGTACCAGGCGGTGCTGAAGGACGCGGGCAAGCGCTCCACCGACATCATGCTGGAGGACACCAAGGTCGCCAACGTCGAGGTCATGAAGAAAATGCAAGAGGAAGGCATGACCGTCGTCGAAATCTCCCCGAGTGAGAAGGAAAAGTTCCGCGAGCGTCTGAAGCCCTTCGCCGATGAGTACGCGGAATCCGTCGGGCCGGACGCCGTCGACCTGCTGAAGAAGATCCGCGCCGTTCTCGAGAAGTAAACGAGCCGACGCCAAGGGTGGACGGGGAGGGGACACCCTCTCCGTCCCGCCGTTCCACAAGATTGTCCCCCGCCGACGAGGATCGGCCCCGAGTTAGGGAGCCCCGCGCCATGCGGTATCTCGAAAAAGTCCTAAAGCCCATCATCGCGCTGTCGTTCCTGGCGATGACCCTGGTGACGCTGGTGTCCACGCTTGGCCGTATGGTGCCGTTCATGCCGAGCCTTTACTGGTCCGGTGAGCTGACCCGCTACCTCAATTTCTGGATCACCTGTCTGGGAATCGGGGTCGCCCTCTATCACGGCTCCCACTTCACCATCGGGCTGGTCAGCGAGGCGCTGTCGAAACGCGCCCGGCTCGCCTGCGAGGTCGTTTGGCAACTGGCCATGCTGGTTCTGGAGAGCGTGCTGATCTTCTATGGCATGCGGCTCATCCTGACCAACTTTGATCAGCTGTCGGCGGCGATGGAATTGCCCATGAGCTACGTCTACATCGCCATTCCGCTATGCGGACTTCTGATGATGGTCGTCACTCTGCCCGCGCTTCTGCGCGCCCTGCGCGGCGAGGACGAAGCCTGGCGGCGTGAGGCCGAGACCTCCAACGGTGAGGGCTTCACACCATGATGATCACCATCCTTTTCGTTATCTTCGTCGTCATGCTCGCCCTGGGCATGCCGATCGCCTTCGCCATCGGCTTTTCCGCCCTGTGCGTGATCTTTCTCGACCCCCTGCTGATTCCCTACATCGTTCCGGCTAAGTTCTTCTCCGGTATCGATTCCTTCACCCTGATGGCGATTCCATTCTTCATCTTCGCCGGAGAACTCTGCACCGCCAGCGGGTTGACGGCCCGCATCGTCGCCTTCGCCGACGTCCTGGTGGGCCGCCACTTCCGGGTCGGCATGGCCTATGTGAACGTGCTCTCCAGCATGATCTTCGCGGGTGTTTCCGGGTCGATCACCGCCGACAGCGCGGCCATCGGTTCGCTGTTGATCCCCTCGATGAAGAAGACGGGATACGACGCGAATTACGCCGTCTCCCTGACCGCCACGGCGGGCACCATCGGCGCCCTCATTCCGCCGAGCATTCTGATGGTGGTCTATGGGTCGCTGACCAGCCTGTCGGTGGGCAAGCTTTTTCTGGGGGGGGTTATCCCCGGCATACTGTTCGGCATCGTGCTGATGAGCGTCGCCTATGTGATGGGACGTGCCCGGGGCTATGATTTCCGATCCGTCGGGCGGTCGGAAGAGGCGGGCATGCCCTATTGGAAGGAATTGGCGGTCTCTTTCCGCGATGCCTCCATCGCGTTGATCATCCCCTTTATCATCGTCGGGGGTATTGTCACTGGCGTCGCCACGCCGACAGAAGCGGGTGTCCTGGCCGACGCCAGCGCCCTTCTCGCCGGGATCTTCCTCTACCGCTCACTGAACTGGAAGGCGGTTTACGAGGCGGCCTATCGCACCGCCCTGCTGACCGCGGTGGTGATGGCGATTATCGGTCTGTCGACCCTGTTTTCCGACATCCTGACCCGCAACAACTTCCAAAGCTGGCTGCTCGATAACCTGGCCTTGGTCAGTGACAACCGATACGTCCACTTCGGGTTGATCCTGATGCTGCTTTTCGTTCTGGGCTTTGTCCTCGACGTGACCGCCATGCTCATCATGTTCGGCGCCCCGCTCGCGGCCATCGGCTATACCCTCGGCTTTGATCCGATCCACTTCGGCGTCATCGTGGTCATGGTTTCGCTGATCGGGGCCTGCACGCCGCCGGTGGGCACGCTGCTGATGATCGGCTGCACCATCGCCAAAATCCCGTTATCGAACGTGATCGGTACCGTCATCTGGTACGTCTTGGGCCTGCTGCTCGTCAGCCTCTTCCTGATGTTCATCCCTGAGGCCATCACCTGGATTCCCAGTTTGGTCTTCGATCGGTAGCGCCTCCTCTCTCTCCGTTCCCGTCCGAGACCCCGGCCCCGCCCGCCTTTCCTTCCACCCCGGGACGGTGGCGGGTGGCTTCCGGCTCCCCTTTTTTATCCCTTTCGAGGACTGATTTACATGGAAGCCCTGCGTCATCTGAAGGTCCTGGACCTCTCCCGGTATATCGCCGGACCCAACTGCGGCATGATCCTTGGCGACATGGGCGCCGACGTCATCAAGGTCGAAAGCCCCGGCCGAGGCGAGGAAACGCGTATTCTGCCGCCCAAGATTGGCGACCATGGGATCTACACACTGGTTTACAACCGCAACAAGCGAGCCATGACTTTGAACTTCCGTGACCCCAAGGGCCAGGACCTGCTGCGCGATCTAATCGCCGAGGCCGACGTGGTCATCGAGAATTTCCGCCCGGGAACCTTGGAAAAGATGGGTTGCGGTTGGAAGGTGTTGAAAGACCTGAATGAGCGGCTGATCCTCCTGCGCATTTCCGGCTACGGTCAGACCGGTCCCTGGCGGGAGAATGCCTGTTTCGACGCCATTGCCCAGGCGGGAAGCGGCCTGATGGAAATCACCGGCGAGGAGGGGGGGCAGCCCTTGCCAGCGGGAACCTTTGTCGTCGATTACCTGACCTCGCTTTATGGATGCATCGGCGTTCTAACGGCTGTCCAGGCGCGGCATCGGACCGGTAAGGGGCAACTCGTCGACCTCGCCATGCTTGATTGCGCGATTTCGCTTTTGATGACGTCCATCCCCGAATATGCCCTGACCGGCAAGGAGACGACGCGGGTCGGCAGCCGTGACCGCTATTCGGCCCCCGCCAGCAATTTCCAGTGCCAGGAGGGGCGCTGGGTGCATATCAACGCGGGCAGTGACAGCCTGTTTCCGCGCTTGGCCCGGGCCATTGGTCGCGAAGAGCTTCTGAGCGATCCGCGCTACGCGCTGAACGAGGCGCGGATCCAGCGGATCGACGAGGTGAACGCCATCGTCACCGCCTGGACCATCACGCTCCCCTCCGAGGAGGTGGTCGCGTGGATGAACGCCGCGGGCGTGCCCTGCGCGCGCGTCGAGACCATCGGCGAGGTGGTGAACAACGAGCAATTGCGTTTCCGCGAGCAGATCATGGAAGTGGTCAATCCCGCTTATGGCATTCTGACCATGGCGGGTATTCCGTTGAAGCTTTCGGAGACCCCGGGCGGCCTGCGCCATCCCCCACCGGTCGTCGGCCAGCACACCGACGAGGTGTTGAGGGACTGGCTCGGCCTCGGCGCCGACCGGATCGCCGAGTTGAGACGGGAGAACGCGGTTTAGGGTCGCGCTCCCGGTCGCCGGGCCGGGCCGCGTTGTTTCGAAGAGTTCTAATCTCGAAGAAGTCCTCTTCCCGCATCCGTGGAAAGCCCGCTTTCCATGGATGCGGGAGTTTCGCGCTTGACCCGGAGCGGGCATCGCGGCTTTTTCGGCGCCTCCGGCGCCTTGATTTTCCCTGGTGTCGGCCGAAAGCGGGGAATTCCAGTCGAGGCGGGTGACGGGGAAGCGGCGGTGCCGCTCCCGCTCCCGGCCTTTCCGTGAAAGCACCTTGGTGGTTGCGTCGGTCTCCAGGAAGTCCTGCGCCGCCCGGGAATGGATTGGGTCACTGATCGATGCCGCCGTCTTCCTCTTCCAAGGGTGGTCTCGTGGTGGCGCGGGCATGGACCAGCGCCAGCATCCACGGGATGTTCGGCACGATCAAGAAGATCCGCACCAAGTGGAAGGCGGTGATGAGGGCGACGTCCTCGTGCAGAAAGCGCGCGGTCAGGGCCATTTCGGTTACGCTGCCCGGCGCGGCGCCGAGGACCAGGATCTCCCAGGGGAAATCGGTGACGAGCGCGAGGCTCGCCGCCACCCCCGTGCAGAGGGTGACCAGCAAGGTCGATGTCAGGACCGTCGCCATCACCAGCTTACCGGCGTTTCGGAACAACTCGCGTTGGAACGTCGCCCCCAACCAGGTCCCCAGCAGGATCTGGGCGACGGAGACGAAAACATGGGGGTAGGGTGACAGGGGGGCGTCGAGAACCGTCGCCGCGCAGGAAAAGAACAGGGGACCCAGGAAAAAGGGGTTGTTCAGGCGGCAGAAGCGGAAAACGACGGCCGTCCCCACGGCCCCCACGGCGAGCAGCGCCATGCCCAGGGGATCGTGGGTTTGGGCCGCGTCGGGGAGGATCCCCCGGGAGGTGCCCAACAGGTAATAGAGCGCCGCCGGAACCAGAACCACGATCGCCGAGATGCGCAGGGTCTGGGCGAAGACCACGGGGCCGGGGTCCCCGCCGTATTGCCGGGCCAGATTGCCCATTTCCACGGGTCCCCCAGGCATCGCCGACAGGAAGGCGGTGGCGGGATCCGCCCCAGTCATCCGTCGCAGGATCGTCGCAACCAGGAACCCCATGAAGGCCGTCGACAGGGCCACGCCCAAGATCACCGGAGCGTGGTCGAGGATGGCTCGCAGGGCGTCCGACGTGAAATAGAGCCCCACATGGGCCGAAACGATCATCTGACCGACGGGACGGGTGCGCACTGGGATGCGAATTGGTTTGCCCAGCAGGCTGACCACCGCCGTGAGGATCAAGGGACCAATCATCCAGGGCAGGGGAAGGGACAGCAGACTGAACAGGTGTCCCGCCGCCGCCGCCAAGGCGTAGCGGACCGCGAGGTCGAGGAGCGCGCGCGCCGTCATCGCGCCGAACCGGCGGTCGTTTGACGGATCCAGCCAAGTCGGTCGGGGGCGGGGAGCGTGGGGCGGTATCGCGGCGATATCATCCTTGGAAGATCCCTGTCTTTTTGTTCGTGGCTGGGAGGGGGTTCCCACCCTACAAAAAAGATAGTATGTTCGTAAAGCGAACATTTGTGGCGCATAGTTTCGGTGTTTCTTGCCGAATGTCAAGCGGTGCCGCTAGTGTCTCACTACTCAGGAATGCATCGAGGGGCGGGATGGACACGCACAACGACAGGGACGAAAGCGACAAGGAGTTCGTGAAGGCGGCGGCAAAGAGCCTGCAGATCATCGAATGTTTCGGTGATGGTCGGGCGCGGTTGAGCCTGACGGATGTATCCAAGCTCACCTCCATGACCCGGGCGGGCGCGCGCCGCTATCTGCTGACGCTCACCCAACTGGGGTACATGGAGTTTGACGGAAAATTTTTTTCCCTCACGCCTCGGATTCTCCGGCTTGGCTATTCCTACCTGTCGGCCTCGCCCTTACCCGCCCGGCTCCAGCCAATCCTCGAGCGGATCTCCAACAGAACCGAGGAATCCAGCTCCGCGGCCGTGCTCGACGATAAGGAGGTGGTCTATGTGGCGCGGTCGGCGAAAAAGCGGATCATGTCGATCGGCCTCTCCGTGGGAAGTCGGTTGCCCGCCTTCTGCACGTCCCTTGGCCGGGTGATACTCGCCAACAAACCCGCCGACTGGCTCGACCACTATTTCGAGACCGTGCCCCGGCCCGCGCTGACGGAGCACACCAAGACCGATGAGGCGGTTCTCCGCGCGGAACTTGAGTCGGTTCGCGAACGGGGGTTCGCCATCGTTGACGAAGAATTGGAACTCGGCCTGCGCTCGCTTGCCGCGCCCGTCTTCAACATGGCGGGCGAAGTGGTTTGCGGCGTTAATATCAGCGTCCAGTCGCATCGGGTCTCCGTCGCGGAGATGGAGGACTGTCTTCTGCCAATTCTCCGCGAGTGCTTGTATGAGGTCGAGCGGATTCTGCCCTGAGATCCTGTCCGGCCGGGATCTCCCCCTCTCTCTTTCTTCTATTTTCCACCAAGAACCTGCGTGGCTCTCCGGTCACGGGGGGGCGCCGGTCCATGTCCCGAAGGCCGCGCCATTTTTCGCGGCGATCAATGATTAGGGCACTTGGATGGTCTTGACTTTTTTTTCGACGACTGGAAAAATAGAATAATGTTCGGAATGCGAACATATAAGGGGTTGGTTTGGCGAAAAGCGGACCCAACGCCCCAAAGAAGCATCAATGGGAGGAAATCACGTGATTAATCGGATGAATGCGCCCGTCGCCCGTCGTGGCGGCGGTTGGACGGGAAAGGTCGCGGCCATCGCCGCCCTGACCCTTTGCGTTGTTTTCGGTGGCCCGGCCCAGGCGGAGGACGCCAAGGATTTTCCGTCCAAGCCCATCGAGTTTTTCGTGCAGTCCGGTCCGGGCAGCGCGTCGGACATTTTCGCGCGTTCCTTGGCCAAGGCCGCGGAACCCCTGTTCGGCCAGCCAGTCGTGGTCATCGACAAGTCCGGTGGCAGCAGCGCCGTGCAGATGGCGGCGGTCAAGGCGGCCAAGCCCGACGGCTATACCATCGGGGTCAACACCATCAGCCATTTCACAAAGATGCTGACCACCCTGAAGGGCAGCTTTTCCAAGGACGACTATTCCTGGATCGCTCTGCTGCAGATGGATCCGCATGTGATCATGGTGCGCGAGAGCAGCCCCTATAAGTCGATCGAAGATCTGGTGGCGGCGGTGAAGATGATGCCGGATTCCCAGGTGACCGTCGGCGGGTACGGGTCCATGGGGTCGACGGCCAGCATCGCCATGCAGATGTTCGCCGACGTCGCTGGGATCAAGATCAATTGGGTGGGCTACAAGGCGACGCCCGAGGCCCTGTCCTCCCTTCTGGGCGAGCATGTTGACGTGGCCATCGCCAACCCGGGCGTGGTCCAGCAGTTCGCCGAGGCCGGACGCGTGCGTGTCCTGGCCATCCTGGGGGACAAGGAAATCGACTCCTTCCCCGGCGTTCCGACGGCGGAGGGCGCCGGTTACGCCTTTGACGCCAGTTGGCAGCAGATGCGCGGCGTCTACGGCCCGGCGGAGATTCCCGACGACATCCAGAAGAAGATGGGAGATGTTTTCATCAAGGCGGTCAAGGATCCGGAATTCCAGGAGTACATGAAGAATTCCGGCCTGATCGAGGCGACCAAGGGGCCCGAGGAATACAAGGCCTTCGTCGGCAAGATCGAGGCCATCGCCGAGAAGGGCCTTGCCGCCTCGGGCGTGACGAACTGATCCGTTCCGCCACCGGGGGAGGGTATGTCCGCTCCCCCGGCCTAGCGCGCTCCGCTCATTTCCGGGCTGGTTCGCCACGAACCACCGCCCGTCAGGAAGGATCGAAGACCATGCCCGATCATCCCACCCGGACCGGTGAGTCCGGAACCTTTTGTCCGCGGACCCCTCTCGTGGACGGAATAATCGCCCTGGTGCTGTGCCTTGTCTTGGGAACCTTCTTCGTCGAGGCACTCAAGCTGCCTCCGTCCTTCAACCCCTCGGACGTGGGGCCGGGGCGGTTTCCGTTGGTCGCCTCGGCGGCCGGGCTCCTGTTGTCCCTGATCCACCTTTTTCGAAGCGGCAGGGCCTTCGTCGCCAGTCTCGAACCCCAGGACCGGGTGACATTCAAGCGTCCCCTGGCGGTCTTGGCGACGGCGGCGGTCCTGCTCGCCCAGCTCTGGCTGTTTCCCCTGGCGGGACCTTACGTGTCGTCCATCACGACGGTGGCGGCATTGATCCTCCTCGGGGGCGAGCGGCGGTGGTGGGTGGTGGTCGTTCCGGCCGTCGGGTTCGCCCTTTTCGTCTACCTCGTTTTCGACCTCGCTCTCGATGTCCACTTTTCCTGAGGTCCGACCGTGATTGAACAATTCCTCGACGGCTTTTCCCATTTCTCTGATCCCCTGGTCGGCCTCGGCCTGGTGATCGGCGCCCTGTTGGGATACTTCATCGGCGCGCTTCCCGGGCTTGGCCCGACGCTGGGCGTGGCGCTTCTCATTCCTTTTACCTATGGCATTGATCCCGTCGTTTCCATTGTCGCCCTGGTCGCCCTTTACGTGGCGGCGGAATATGGCGGCGCCATTACCGCGATCATGATCAACTCGCCGGGCACGGCGGCGGCGGTGGCCACCTCCTGGGACGGCTACCCGATGACCAAACGGGGCGAGGCGGGCAAGGCACTCAATATCTCCATCATCTGCTCGGGGATCGGCATTACTCTCAGCGCGACTTTCCTCGCGCTCACCGCCGTGCCCCTTTCCGAATTCGCCCTGACATTCGGTCCCACGGAGTACTTCGCCCTAGGACTGGTCGGGCTCAGTCTGGTGTCGAGCCTGAGTACCCAGTCGCCGCTCAAGGGCGCCATCGCCATGTGCCTGGGTCTGGCGCTTTCGACCATCGGCCTGGACGCTCAAACGGGGTTGCCCCGCTTCGCCTTCATCCCCGACCTCTTCGAGGGCTTGCCGTTGGTGCCAGTCCTCCTGGGACTCTATGCCATCTCGGAAGTCCTGATGATGATTGAAGGAGGCTTCGGCGACCATGCCAAGAGCGAACCGGTGAAGGGATTGTTCGCGGTGCCCTTCGCCACCTTCTGGAAGATGAGGTTCCTGATCCTGCGCAGTGCCGTGATCGGCTACGTCATCGGTATCCTGCCCGGTGCGGGCGCTTCCATCGGGTCCTTCGTGTCCTACGCCGAGGCCAAGCGCGCCTCCAAGCACCCGGAGACCTTCGGCAGGGGCAATCCGGAGGGCATCGCGGCCTCCGAGACCGCCAACAACGCCGCTGTTTCCGGGGCTCTCGCGCCGTTACTCGCCCTGGGTATTCCGGGTTCCCCCACCACGGCGATCCTGATCGGGGCGCTGATGATCCAGGGTATCCAGCCCGGTCCACTGCTGTTCAGCAAGAACCCGGAGATTCCCTATACCATCTTCGCCTCCCTTTGGGTCGGCGTTCCAATCATGGTCTTCATCGGATTGGCGGGCGCCAAGGCCTGGGCCCGTGTGGCCGACGTGCCCCGCCCCATTGTCGCTGGAGTGGTCGCCGGCGTTTGCGTGATTGGCGCCTATTCCTCCTCGAATTCCCTGTTTCCGGTGGGCGTCACTCTGATCTTCGGGATCGTCGGCTATCTGCTGCGCAAGGGCGGGGTGCCGCTGGCGCCGATCATCCTCGCGCTGGTTCTGGGGGACATGATGGAATCCAACTTCCGGCGGGCTCTGGTCATCTCCAAGGGAGACTGGGCGGTGTTCCTGGAGCATCCGATCTCCCTGGTCCTTGTTACCCTGGCCACCCTGTCGTTTGTGGCCCCGCGTCTTCCCGGGATTATGGGACGGATCCGCGGAAGACGCCCCGGTCCGGCCCCCGGCCAGGGCGGCTGACCGCGTGGTCCCCTTCAAGCAAATGAGATGAGAGAAAGGAGAAACACCCATGGCCGGACGGCTTGAGGGAAAGGTCGCGATCATCGTCGGCGCCGGGCAGCAGCCCGGCGAGACGATCGGAAATGGACGCGCTGTCGCCCGTCGCTTCGCCGAGGAGGGCGCGACCTGCCTGCTCGTCGACTTTAACGAGGATTGGGTCAGGGAAACCCTGGAATATATCGCGCCCCTGGGATCGCCCGCCTCGGTTCTCCAGGCCGATATCCGCGAGGAGATCCACTGCGCGCGCCTCACCGAGGTCTGTGTCGACCGCTACGGTCGGATCGACATTCTTCACAACAATGTCGGTCGCTCCAAGGGGGACCAACCCACCTTCGACCAGACTCTGGAGTCCTGGAACGACCTGATCGCGACCAACCTCACGGGAATGTTCCTGACCTGCAAGCACGTACTGCCGGTCATGCGCGCCCAAGGGAGCGGGGCCATCGTCAATATGTCTTCCACCTCCTCGCTCTCCGCCCGGCCCACGGTCACCTACAAGACGACCAAGGGGGCGGTGAACACCATGACCCAGCACATCGCCATGGAAAACGCCCGTCACGGGGTACGCGCAAACGTCATCGTGCCGGGGCTCATTGACACGCCCATGGCCATCGAGCGGCGGGCCGCCGAAAGCGGACAGACGCGCGAGGCGATCCGCGCCCAACGCGACGCCATGGTGCCCATGGGCACCATGGGTAGCGCCTGGGACGTGGCGGAGGCGGCTGTTTTCCTGGCCTCCGACCAGGCGCGCTATATCACCGGTGTCCTGCTTCCCGTGGACGGGGGCTTGCTGTTGAAGAGGGGATAGGGTCACGGCGCGGACACAAGACCAATATCCGCCTCCCTCTCTCCGGATCTCCCTCTTCTAGAATATTAGTTTGATATCATTCGGTATTTTTGGAAATCGACCAGAGTCCGGGACGCTTGTGGAGCGGTCATGGGCAAACCATGTCGCTCCATGCGAAGAGAAGATATCTGGTATTGGGAGGGCATCATGGGTCGTTTCACGGTCACGTTGGATGAGGATCTTTTCACCAAATTCGACGAACACATCGGTCGCCCGAAGAAATAAATGACCCCAGATCGAGGCGGCATGATTTTCTCTGGCGCTGGGCAAAACCTGACGGAACCCGGCAGGCGATTCACTGAAAATCCGCCGAATTCCGCCCAAACAAGCCCATCTGGCTCTCGTCTCGGACGACCCCGTTTCAGATCGTGTAGGCATGCCACCATGACGGAAGACTGGAACATCGACTTTCGCGCCTTGCGCTATTTCGTCGCGGTCGCGGAAGAACGGGGGTTTTCCCGGGCCGCGGCGCGTTTGCATGTCGCCCAACCGGCCTTAAGCCGACAGGTTCGGAAGTTGGAAGACGACTTGGGCATGGAGTTGTTCGCCCGCTCCAAGAAGGGCGTCGAAATGACCGAGGCGGGGGAAGTGCTGCTTTCCCGCGCCTATGTTCTGTTCAATCAGGTGCAGCAGACCTATTTCGATGTCACGGGCCGGACCGATGAACCTCGCGGGACCGTGACCGTGGGCATGCCGCCAACGCCGGGGGAAATGATCGGCCCGGTCCTACTTGAGCGGGTGAAGGCCCGCTATCCCAATGTTGAACTGCGGTTCAGGGAAGGGTTTAGCGACGCTCTGCAGCGGCGTCTTCATGGGAACGAGATTGGGATCGCGGTCATGCATGACCCGGCGCCCCACCCGGATATTCGCGTCACCCGCCTTCTGACGGAACGCATGTGGATCGTCGGCAAGGCCGATGCCCTGACCAAGGAGTCCTATACGTTGGCGGAGGCAAGTCAATTGCCTTTGGTCATGCCCAGTCGGCCGAACTTCATCCGTGTCCTTTTGGAACGGCATATGGATCCCGATAGTGCGCCCTTGAATATTGTCCAAAGGGCCGATGGTGTCTGGCAGTTGAAAGCCTTGGTCCGCTATGGGCACGGCTACACCTTCCTGACCTACGGAGCGGTTGTTTCCGAAATTAAACTGGGTGTCTTGCGGGCCGCGCCCGTCACCGATCCATCCATTGCGTGGGACCTCTGCGTGGCGATGAGAACGGACCAATATCGCAAGATCGCCGCGGCAGCGGTGGAGGGGCTCATCCGCGAAATCGTCGAGGAATTCGTTCGCACGGGCTTCTGGCGTTAATCGCCGTCTTCTTCACCTATCATTCCAGTTCGGCATGATAAGCATTCATCGATGATATTTGCCTTATGGTTGGATGAGTCCCTATCACTGGAGTGAGGCATCCCAAGAATGGATGCCCATAAATCTCGAAAAAGCGATGTCTAGGGAGGTATCCAGAATGAAACTCTTCGCCAGTGTGGCTCTCGCCACAGGACTCCTGGTCGCGGGAACCGCGGCGGAAGCCAACACCTACCGTTGGATCACGTTTAAACCCCAGGGGGCCGGAGACGCGCAGGCCCGGTCGACCCAATGGTTCGTCGATGAATTCACCAAGCGAACCGGAGGGGAGCACTCCATCGAGGTTTACTGGGGAGGATCCCTCGCCACGACCCGGGAAATCCCGGACGCCCTGGGCGGCGGAGTCGGCGATTTCGGAGACATCGTGACCCCTTATTTTCCGGACCGATTTCCGTTGAACAACGCCGTGGGCTTTTTCGTGCCTCAACCAAACGGGGTTTTGGAAATTGCCGACCTCATGGAAACGTGGCATGCGACCATTCCCCAATTCGCCGCCGAGTTGGCCCGGGCCAACATCAAGACCATCGGGTATCGTCCCCTGGAAGCCTACGGCATGCTGTGTATGAAGCCCGTGCGGACCGTCGAGGATTTCAAGGGTTTGCGGATCCGGTCCTATGGCTTCGCCTATCCCAAGCTGATCGAGGCGCTGGGCGGTTCGCCCGTTTCCGTCAACACAGCGGAGACCTACGAGGCGTTGGAGCGGGGTGTGGTTGATTGCACGCCCATCGGTCCAGCCCTTGCCCGGGGCTGGAAATATGATGAGGTCGCCAAGTATTACATCGAATATCCCATCGGGGCCTCGTTCGGTCACCTGATCGGCATGAACAAGGATACCTACGAGGGCATGGACGCCAAAACCAGGGCTATCGTGGATGATCTGGGAAAGGACTATGTCACCGTCTACAACCAGATGCTCGAGGACGATATCACCCATGTCCGCGAAGGTTGGAAAGAGAAGGGTGTTGAGGGGATCTCCATTGATCCGGGCGATATGAAAGCCCTGCTCGCCGATCCGGGCATCCAATCCGTGCGCGAGGATTGGGCGGGACGGGCCAAGGCCGCGGGCGTGGATCCCGCGCCCATCGTCGAAAAGCTCACGTTCTGATCCAGGTTTCGGGAAGAGGACCCGCCTCTCCGGCCTGGTCCTTTCCTCCGGCCTTCTCCTTAACACGCAAAGCATCGAGGTGGACCTATGTCCGGATATGGACGGATCCGCGCGGTTGTCGGACGGGTCTTCAATGGCGCGGGCATCGCTGCGGGTGGGGTGACGTTTTTCATGATGGTTCTAGTGGTCGCCAACGCTTTGCTGCGGTTCGCGGTCAACATGCCCATCGCCGGTACCCTTGAGATCACGGAATCGTCCCTGACGATCCTCATTTTCCTTTCCCTGGCCCTGACCCAATACGAAGGGGGACACATTCACGTCGTTTTGGTCACCCAGAATTTTCCGCCGGTCCTTCGGCGGGTGGTGGCCTTCCTGGCGATGGGTCTGGGGTTCGTCTTCTTCGCCTGGGCCAGTGTCGCGGCCTGGGAGTTCGCCATGAAGTCCTTGGCGATCGGAGAGCAGCAATGGGGGGCCATCCAGTATCCCCTCTATCCCGTGAAATTCGTGATTTTCGGCGGTCTTGTCGCCTTGGCCGGACAGTTCGCCATCGACGCGCTTGGGGTGGCGTTGGGTGAGGATGTCCCGGGCGCCGCCACGGACCCCGACCCGGAGGAAATGGAATGAGCGGCCTCGTCATAGGATTCTTGGGAATTGCCAGTTTGTTCGCCGGCATTCTTCTGGGGGTGAACGTCATGGTCGCCCTGGGCCTGGTGGGGGCCGTGGGGCTGGCGTCGATCGTTGGGATCCATGGGGCCACCACCATGCTGTCCACCGTGTTTTTCGACACGACACACAGCTTCCATTTCAGCGTGATTCCCCTGTTCCTGCTGATGGGCTTCTTCGCCATGCGGGCAGGGCTGGGCGCGGACATGTTCGAAGCCGCGACAAAGTGGCTGGGCAACATCCGGGGCGGGTTGGCCATCTCCTCGACAATCGGTGCCGCCGCCTTCGGTGCGGCTTCCGGATCCAGTGTCGGCACGGCGACCGTCTTCACCAAGATCGCCCTGCCGGAAATGCTGGACCGGGGTTACGCCAAGAGTCTGGCCGCGTCTTCCATCGCCATTGCTGGAACGCTGGCGGTGATGATCCCGCCAAGCGCTCTGGTGGTTGTCTATGGCATTCTCACGGATTCCAGTATCGGCGGTCTGTTGATCGCGGGTGCCATTCCCGGTGTGGTTTTCGCCGCCCTTCTGTGTCTGGCCACCTATCTGACCGTCTTGCGCGATCCCGAATTGGCACCGGTGACCCGGATCGAGGTCTCCTGGCAAGAGCGCTTCTATTCCCTGCGTCTGGCCGGTCCCCTTCTGCTGATTATCGCCTGCATCGTCACCGGCCTATACATCGGTGTCTTTACCCCCACCGAGGCGGGGGCCGTCGGCGCCATGCTGACCATGCTTCTGGCCGTGGCGCGCCACCGGAGCATCGCGGCCCTGGAGTTGCGAAAGACCCTCGTGGATACGGTGAAGACCTCTGGGATGATCTTCGCGATCATCATTTCGGCGCTCATCTTTTCCAAGTTCCTCGCCCTGTCTGGTGTCGCGAATACGGTGGGGGGCTTTTTGGTGGGGCTGGATGTCAATCGGTGGGTGGTCGTCGCGTTGATCGTCGTCCTCTACCTGCTGTTGGGGATGATGATGGATGCTCCGGCCTTGTTGGCCATCACCTTGCCGATTACCCATCCGGTCATGATGCAATTGGGCTTCGACCCCATTTGGTTCGGCGTCTTCGTTGTTCTGCTGGTGGAGATCGGGGCGGTTACCCCTCCCGTCGGAATCAATTGCTTCGTCGTCCAAGCCGCCTCCGAGGGACGGGTCCAGTTGGAAGACGTCTTCAAGGGCTTGATCCCCTATGTCCTGGCGGGGTTGGTCATGCTGGTGCTGCTCTGCCTGTTTCCCGAGTTGGCCCTGTTCCTTCCCCAGACCATGAAGTGAGGAGGACGCGATGACCAACCATGAAAACGGTGGGACCATGATCCTGCGCAGCACCGTGACCTCGCCCTTCGG
The DNA here is from genome assembly GCA_021741145.1 of Rhodospirillum sp. Lineage (GTDB taxonomy): Bacteria > Pseudomonadota > Alphaproteobacteria > Rhodospirillales > Rhodospirillaceae > Rhodospirillum. The sequence goes on from JAIOYK010000062.1 coordinate 24,593, forward strand.
GCGCAAGGCTCGCATGGCCTTCCATGTGCTGGGCCTGGAGAACCGGATGGTTCTCCAACCGGCCGATACCTTGGATCCCGCGGATGATTTGCGGACCCAAAACCCCTTGGGGAAGATGCCGACCCTGCTGCTGGGCGACGGCAGCGTTCTTTTCGACAGCCGGACCATCCTGTCCTACCTGGACCGCTTGGCCGGAGGCGGGCTGCTCTACCCCATTGGGGCGTGGGATCGCGCCCTGGTGGAGACCGCCGAGGTGCTCCACGACGGAATTACCGAGGCGGCTTTGCTGATGGTGTACGAGGGACGCTTCCGCGAGCCGGGCACCCACTCGCGGCGCTGGTTGGACCACCAGGGCGGAAAAATCCGCCGCGCCCTGGATCGAGTGGCCGCCGCGCCCCCGTCTTTGTCCCCGTCTTCTGGCAAAACCAATGCCGCCGCGATCGCGCTGGTCTGCGCGCTCGGCTACCTGGACTGGCGGCGTCCATTCCCCTGGCGGGATGGGTACCCGGAGTTGGTGGTCTGGTTGGACCGGATCACCCGACGGGACCCCGCGGTTGCCGCCACCGCCAATCCGGAGGTTCCCCCGATATGACACGCATTGTTCCCTTGGATCCTGAAGCCCTGTCCCCGCGCCAGAAGGAGGTTTACGACGCCATCGCCTCCGGCCCCCGGGGACGGGTCCGCGGTCCCCTCGCGGTCTGGCTCAATCGACCGGATTTGGCCGACCGGGCCCAGGCCCTGGGACGCTATTGCCGCTATGACAGCTGTTTGCCGCCCCGCCTGTCGGAACTGGTGATCCTGATCACTGGTCGCCACTGGTCCGCCGAGTTCGAGTGGCAGGCCCATAAGGCCATCGCCCTGGAGGCGGGGGTGTCGCTGTCCGTGATCGATGCCATCCGCGACGGCACCCCTCCGCCGTTCGAGCGGGAGGACGAGACGGTGGTCCACGATTATGCCCGCGCCCTTCTGGAGGATCGGGTGATTTCCGACAAGGTGTTCGACCGCGCGGTTTCCGTGCTGGGGTACGAGGCGGTGGTCGATTTGACGGGGATCCTTGGGTACTACGGCCTGATTTCCATGACCATCAAGGCCTTTCAGGTTCCCCCCTTGGATCCGGATGCCCTCGAGATGGGAGATGTCTGATGCCCTCCACTGGACCCTCCACTGGGGCGATCACCTACCAGCCCACGCCCAGCCATCCCCGCATTGTCCTGCCCGCTGGGGCCTGTGACGCCCACTGCCATGTGTTCGGGCCGACGGCGGTGTTTCCCTATGCCCCCGACGCCCGGTTCCGTCCCGGTGACGCGCCCAAGGAGCGGCTGTTCGCCCTCCATGACGCGGTGGGCATTGAGCGGTGCGTTGTCGTCCAGTCCGGTTGCCATGGCTTCGACAACAGCGTGACCGCCGATGCCCTGGCCGCACGTCCCGGGCGGTACCTGGGCGTCGCCCTGCTGCCCGCCGACGTGGGGGACGACGAGATCCGACGGCTGGACGCCCAGGGCTTTCGGGGAGTCCGGTTCAATTACATGGCCCATCTGCAAGGGGGAGCCGGTCCCGGGGCATTGAGGACCCTGGCGGCCCGTTTGGCCGATCACGGCTGGCACCTTCAGATCCATATGGACAGCGGGGTAATCGCCGAAATGGCACCCCTGTTTCGGGACATGCCCGTGTCGGTGGTCATCGATCACATGGGGCGGATCGACGCGTCCCTTGGCCTCGGACAATCCCCCTTCCAGGATCTGCTGCGTCTGATGGATTCGGAGCATATCTGGGTGAAGGTCTCCGGCTGCGAGCGGACCTCCCGACAGGATGCGCCCTATGCGGACGCCGTCCCCTTCGCCCGGACCCTGGTGGCGAATTTCCCCGACCGGGTGCTGTGGGGCACGGACTGGCCCCATCCCAATTTTAGGGCCGCGCCTCCCGACGATGGGGTCCTGTTCGACCTGCTGTCCGAGATCGCGCCGACGAAGGCCCTGTCACGCGGCCTATTGGTTGACAATCCCATGCGGCTTTACCGCTTCACCGCTTGAAAATGGAGGAAAGATCATGACCAAGAGACTGGATGGCCAAGTGGTGATCGTCACCGGGGCGGGCTGTGTCGGCCCCGGCTGGGGCAACGGACGGGCCACCGCCGTGCGCTTCGCCGAGGAAGGGGCGAAGATTTTCGCCGTCGACCTGAAACCGGAAACGGTGGAGGAAACCGTCGAAAGGGCTCGTGCCGTCGGGGGCGAGATCGCTGTTCACCAATGCGACGTGACGGACACCGCGGCGGTGAAAGACATGGTCGCCGCCTGTCTGTCCCGCTTCGGTCGTGTCGATGCCCTGGTGAACAATGTCGGGGGCTCGGCGAAGGGCGGTCCCGTCGAGATGGATGAGGACACTTGGCGGCGGCAGATCGATTTCAACCTGAGCAGCGTTTACTTGACCTGCAAGCATGTTCTGCCCGTTATGGTGGAACAAGGCAAAGGCGCCATCGTCAACACGGCATCCACCTCTGGAATTCGGTGGACCGGCGCGGCGCAATCCGCTTATGCCGCGACAAAGGCCGGAGTTATCCAGTTCTCCAAGGTCGTGGCCGTCGAATACGCCAGTCGGGGCGTGCGGGTGAACACCGTCATTCCGGGGCAATTGCATACCCCGATGGTGGAAGCGCGCCTCGCTGGGCAGCGGGCTGGAGGGAATGTCGATGCGCTCCTCCAAACCAGGCTCAAACGCATTCCCCTGGGGTTCATGGGGGATGGTCGGGACACGGCCAACGCCGCCCTGTTCCTGGTGTCCGACGAGGCGCGCTTTGTCACGGGAACGGAAATTATCGTCGATGGAGGGATGAGTGCCCGCTGCGACTGATAGGATCAAGATGCATGGGTGTTCGCCCATGCATCTTGTATTCCGGTGGCGCCTAGGGTCCCGCTATACCCCAAACGCCACCCAGGTTGGACACGGTTCGCGGGACACGGAGATGTCGGTTCTTGTTTTGATCTGCCTCCAGTCCGTGAGGGTTTTCGCCGAATCCAGAATGTCGGCGAGGATGGCGATATTGGCCGCCGGGCTCAACCCCGAGAGGCGGCCAGGGCGGTACCGGTCGTTCTGCCCGAGGGGCCTCGGCTGATGGCCACCTGGGAGATGTTCAACCCTTCGCGGCCATGGTGAGACCGAGGAGGGGCGCGGAAGATTTAAACAGTTTCAGTCTGTTGGAGAAGGATGGGGATTTCAGGATCGCTTGATCATCCCTGTCCGTTCGACCTGTCTTCCAGCGCGTACATGGGACTTTGGTCCTGGGTGGACTTTTCGTTCCCCAAGACGGGCCGCAGTTGGGCCTGACTTTTCAGGAGGAGCGGAAGAAAGCGCTCAACCATCTGCTCGATCGACAAGCGCATGGAATGGGCCCCGATGTTGAGGGCGGCCACCACGATCCCCTTGTCGTTGCACAGGGGAACCGCAAGGGAGCACAGACCAAGCTCCAATTCCTGATCGATCGCGGCATACCCCTGCGCGGCGACCCGCGCCAATGTGTCCATCAAGTCATCAAGAGCGGTTTTCGTGCGGGGAGTATGCGCGGGACGGTCCCGGGCGGTGAGGATGGCCTTGATCAGCGCCGGGGGGAGGGAGGCGAGAAGGACCCGCCCCATGGAGGCGCAATAGGCCGGGAGCCTGCTTCCCGGTGTCAGATTGATCGCCATCACCCGTTTGCGCGATGCGCGTGCCACATAGACGACCTCTGGACCGTCCAGGATCGAAACGGAGGCGCTTTCCCCCGTCTCCTCCGAAAGGCTGTCGAGATGGGGTTGGACAATCGCCGGGAGGCTGGCGGACCGGGAGTAGGCTTGACCTAGGCGGAGGGTTCGTGGGCTCAGGCGAAAGAACTTTCCATCGTAGTCGGCGTACCCGAGGGTGCTCAAGGTCAGAAGGCAGCGGCGCGCCGTCGCCCGATCCAAACCGGTCCTGAGAGCGACATCGGCGACGGACAGGCGGGGTTCCCCGTCATCGAAGGCCTCGATGACGGCCAATCCCTTGGCGAAGCCCTGCATGAAGTCCGTCGGTCGGGCCCCCGCCCGCCAGTCCGTGGATGGTGGGTCCATCGGTTTCATAATCCCTCCAAGTCGGATCACACGATCAAGGACGGTATACTATATTTGAACAAATATCAAATAACGCGCATTTCAATTGAGGCGATGGATCGGGCCTGGGAGAATGCGCCAACTCAGAAGGGAGGACGCTTGTGGCCCGATTTATGACTCTCGCCGAAGCGATGAAGGAGACCCTGTCCGATGGGGACAGTGTCGCCTTTGAAGGCTTTACCCATCTTATTCCCCATGCGGCCGCCCACGAGGCGATCCGTCAGGGAAAGACGGATCTCACGCTCATCCGCATGACGCCGGATGTGATTTACGACCAAATGATTGGCATGGGGATGGCGCGGAGGCTTGTCTTCTCCTATGCGGGAAACCCTGGCGTGGGTTTGTTGCGCCGCCTGCGCGACGCCGTGGAAAACGGGTGGCCGCGCAAGCTGGAGATCGAGGAACATTCCCACGCGGCCATGGCCAACGCCTATGAGGCGGGTGCTTCCGGACTGCCCATGGCGGTATTCCGGGGTTACAAAGGTGCTGGTTTGGCCAAGGTCAATCCGAACATCAAATCGGTCACCTGCCCCTTCACGGGCGAGGTTCTCGCCGCCGTACCGGCCCTGCGCCCGGACCTGGGGGTCATTCACGCCCAGAAGGCCAACCGCCAGGGCGATGTGTTGATCGAGGGAATTGTCGGCGTGCAGAAGGAAGTGGTCCTGGCGGCCAAGCGCTCCGTCGTCACCGTCGAAGAGGTGGTCGAGGACTTCGCCGACGTTCATCCCAACGCCTGCGTCCTACCCCGGTGGACGATCTCGGCCATCGCCGTTGTTCCGGGCGGCGCCCATCCTTCCTATGCTCAGGGGTATTACGGACGGGACAATCCCAGTTACCTGGAATGGGACGGAATCGCCGCCGACCGGGACCGCTTCCGGGCCTGGATGGAGACCAACGTGCTTCAGGCCAAACCCGAGGATTTCGCCGACCGCGTCGCCATGCTGGAGAAAAGGCCATGACCACCCCGTCCTTTTCGCGCGATGAAATGATGACCATCGCCGCGGCGCGCGCCCTGGGAAACGACGATGTCTGTTTCGTGGGGATTGGCGCGCCCTCGGCGGCTTGCAACGTGGCCCGGCTCACCCATGCGCCCAATATCACGCTGATTTACGAGAGTGGAACCATCGGAACAGCGCCCTCCGTGCTGCCCCTCTCCATCGGGGATGGGGAGCTCTGCGAAACCGCGGTGACCACCGTCTCTGTCCCCGAGATGTTCCGGTATTGGTTACAGGGGGGGCGGGTCACCATCGGCTTTCTGGGGGCCGCTCAGTTGGACCGGTTTGGCAATATCAACACCACGGTGATTGGGGACTATGACACCCCCACCGTGCGTCTGCCCGGTGGGGGCGGCGCGCCGGAGATCGCCTCGTCCTGCGGTCGGATTTTCATCACCATGAAGCAGTCCCGCCGCGGGATGGTGGAGACCATCGATTTCGTCACCTCCTTCGGGCATGGAACGGGACAGGGAGACCGTCGCGCTTTGGGGCTCGACACGCGGGGTCCGACCTTGCTGATCACCGATTTGGCGATCTGGAAAAGTGATCCGGAAACCGGCGAGTTCGTCGTTTCGTCCCTGCATCCTGGCGCGACCCGTCAAGCCGTCGTGGAGACCTGTGGCTGGACGGCACGGTTCGCCGACGCGGTCGAGGACACACCAGCGCCCAGCGAACTGGAATTGACCACTTTGAGAGACTTGAAAGCGCGCACGGCGAAGGCCCATGGCGCGTCGGGAGGAAGCGACTCATGACGGACGCTTATATCTGCGCTTACATCCGCACGCCCATTGGTCGGTTCGGGGGCGCCTTGTCCTCGGTGCGGGCCGATGACCTTGGCGCCATTCCCCTGAAGGCCCTGATGGACAGCCATCCATCCGTCGATTGGGGTTCCGTGGACGATGTGGTTTTCGGATGCGCCAATCAGGCCGGAGAGGACAACCGCAACGTGGCGCGGATGTCCTTGCTGCTGGCGGGACTGCCCGCTCAGGTGTCCGGCACGACGATCAATCGTCTTTGTGGGTCGGGTATGGACGCGGTGATCACCGCGGCCCGGGCGGTGAAGGCCGGTGAAGCGGACCTGGTGATCGCCGGAGGCGTTGAATCCATGAGCCGCGCCCCCTTTGTCCTGCCCAAGGCGGACAAGGCCTTTTCCCGGTCCATGGACATCCATGACACGACGATCGGCTGGCGCTTCGTCAATCCCCTGATGAAAGCCCAATACGGCGTGGACTCCATGCCGGAAACGGCGGAGAACGTGGCCGAGGATTTCGCGGTGTCGCGGGAGGACCAGGATCGGTTCGCCCTGGCTTCCCAACGGAAAGCCGCCGCCGCCCAGGCTTCTGGGCGCCTGGCCCAGGAAATCACGCCGGTGGCCGTGCCCAACCGTAAGGGACCGCCCATCCTGGTCGACCGGGACGAACATCCCCGGGACACCACGATGGAGACCTTGGCCAAATTGTCCGCTTCCTTTCGCGCCAACGGGTCCGTGACCGCCGGAAATGCCTCCGGCGTGAACGATGGGGCCGCGGCGCTGATCATCGCTTCGGAGGCCGCGGCCAAGGCCCACGGCCTGATACCCATCGCCCGCATTCTCGGGGGTGCCGCCGCCGGTGTTCCGCCCCGGGTCATGGGGCTTGGTCCGGTTCCGGCGACGCGGAAGCTCTGCGCGCGCCTGGGCATCACCCCGGATGCCTTCGATGTGATCGAACTCAACGAGGCCTTCGCGAGCCAGGGGTTGGCGGTGCTGCGGGATCTCGGGCTTGCCGATGACGCACCCCAGGTAAACCTCAATGGGGGCGCAATTGCCCTAGGTCATCCCCTTGGCATGTCCGGTGCGCGGATCACGGGAACGGCGGCCTTGGAGCTCAGCCTGGATCCGGCCAAGCGGATCGCCCTGGCTACCATGTGCGTCGGCGTGGGGCAGGGGATCGCCATCGCGTTGGCGCGGGTGTAAAGCGCGGGGTGGGGGGGCGCCGGTTATCCGGTCCGCCCCCTGCCCGCCTCAAAGCTAACTCTGATCGGTCTCGTCTCTATTGGGGAGGGTTCGGCAATGGGGACACCCAGTCCGTCCCCCGCGTGGCCGCGATCAAGGGCGTAGAGGGCCGTTCGCGGCAATCCGACCGCCTTCCTAAGCAATGCGGCCTTCCCAAGCGGGGATCTGGCTTTGGTGGTATAAGAGGGACGTGGTCGCGATGTTTCGCGACCACGTCCCTCGCCAGGCGAGGGCGCCGGGCCCTGGCGGGGACCTTGCTCTCCGCCGCCTCATGGTTCATGTCCTCGGTAGTGGTGTAGGAGCGGTGGTCACCACGGCTTGCGTCACGCCGGGGGTCGCCCGCGGGACGGCTTCGACCTCGCCGGGCTCGATCTGGTAACCGTTGATCTTTATCTGGTCATCAGAACGGCCAAGACAGTCCAGGGTTCCATAGGGGAGCAGGCGAACCCGATCTCCCGTGCGATACATGCGCGCGCCGGGCTGATCCGAATAGGGGTTCGCCAAAAAGCGTTTGGTGGTCAGGTCGGGGCGGTTCCAATAGACCCAAGCCACGGAATTTCCACCAATATACAGCTCTCTGGTCAAGCCTGCCGGACGGGGCCGCAATCGGCTGTCCAGGACATACAGTCGCGTGTCGTCGATTGCGCGGCCGATGGGAATGCGCTCCATTTCAATGTCCTCGGGGCGGGCATCGTGAACCGCGCAACCGACCACCGTTTCGGTCGGGCCGTATTCGGTTATGATTTTCAAGCCGCCGCCCGCGTCCAACCATGGCGCCACCATGGCGGAATGTAAAGCCTCTCCACCAACCACGAAGGACCGCGCCCCGCTGGCTTGCGTGGAAGCGGATCCGAATTCGGCCAGAAGGTCGAGGTGCGCGGGCGTCATTTTGACAAAACTGAAGGCTCAATTCGCGTTTCGTAGGTGTATCACGCGCCCATGGCAGCCGCGATGCATCGCCGTGGGGTTGGATTGGCGCTGAGAGCGACGAGATGGAACCACTTCAGATAGCTGGTCAGGTATTTTGTGGCGATGCCAC
>JAIOYK010000008.1 GCA_021741145.1 Rhodospirillum sp.
AATACTCTAGTCCGGCCCGTTGGCCATGAGCCGTTTCGCTTCGGCCGCGTCCTTGGCGATCTGGGCCTTCAAGGAGTCCAAGCCATCAAAAACCCGCTCGGGTCGGAGGAAATGGTGGAACCGCACCCGCAAGTGCTTGCCATAAAGGTCCTCGTTCGTGTCGAACAGGTGGACCTCAAGTAGGTGGTCTTGTTTATCGAAGGTGGGGCGCTTGCCGAAATTGGCCACCCCGGGGCGGAACCGGGTCACGATCCCCTCGTCCACCCCCGCCGTCACGGCGTAAACCCCGGTCAGGGGGTGCTGGTAGGGACCCAGGCGGATATTGGCCGTGGGGAAACCGATGGTCCGGCCCCGCTTGTCGCCATGTTCCACCCGGCCCTCGATTTCCCAGGGGTGCCCCAGGATGGCCCGGGCCTCGGCCAGCTCTCCCCGAGCCAGACAGTCCCGCACCCGGGTCGAGGAATAGACCTGTCCCGCCTCGCTTTTGACCGGAGCGACCGCGGTGACGCCGAAGCCAAGGTCCCGGGCCATGGATTGCAGCAGGGCCACATTGCCCGCCCGCTTGTACCCAAAGGCATAATCCTGGCCGACGACCACATGGGACACCCCCAACCCGGCCACCAGGACCTCCTCCACGAACCACGCCGCGGCCCCTTTGGACAGGGCCTTGTCAAAGGCCTGCACATAAAGGAAATCCACCCCCAGTTCGGCGATCAAATGGGTCTTCAAACGCAGCGGAGTCAGGGTGAAGGGCGGCAGGTCGGGCTGGAAGAAGCGCCTTGGGTGGGGCTCGAAGGTCATGACCCCCAAGGGAATATCGTGCATATCGGCGATGGCGCCCGCGGCGCGGATCACCTCCTGGTGGCCCAGGTGCACACCGTCGAAATTCCCCAGGGCGATGCTACCGCCACGCAGGGAGTCGGGAAGCTCGGTATAGTGACGCAGGAGACGCATGGGCGTTCGGAGGATCCGTCCCACTTGGGGAGCATAAAAGGGAACAACCCCCTAGAGGTAAGGCATTCGCAGGGGCGGCGCAACGGCCGCCACCCCTGTGGTCTGATAAAGGGGCGGCGCGACGGCCACCGCCCCTGTGGTCGGCAACAAATCCCTGACTTACTCGGGCCGGGAGCTCACCATCACCGTGGCTTCGCCATCGACCACGGGTTTCCCGCCCACCGTGCAGAGAGTGCGCAGGGTGACGAATTTCTTCGCCGGAACCAAAGCGGTGACCTCGACCTTGGCGGTCACGGTGTCGCCAATGCGCACCGGCGCCTTGAACTTCAGGGTCTGCCCCACGTAGATGGCGCCAGGACCCGGCAGCTTGGTGCCCAGAACGGCGGAGATGAACCCCGCGGCCAGCATGCCATGGGCGATGCGTCCCTTGAACATGGTCTGGCTGGCGTATTCCTCGTTCAAGTGGGCCGGGTTGGTATCCATGGACACACCCGCGAAGGTGTAAATGTCGGACTCGGTCACGGTCTTTGCCAGGCTGGCGCTCATGCCTTCCTTCAGGTCCTCGAAATAGTACAGAATCAAATCGTCGCTCATGGCGAACTCCCTTCGCGGTGTGAACATGAAGGTCGTCATAGCACCGACCCCCGAAACTCCCGCCCACTATAGGTCTCCCGCGGACGCGAAAAAAGGGACGGGACCATGACGGACGCCCGTCCCGATCCCGCACGCAATTATAGTTCCCTGTTTCCGATCAGACCTTTGGCGTAACAGGGAAATGCCTGGAAAAGCCAATTTCCGTCTCGAGGGCCGCGGCATGGGAGAGCAACGCCGCCTCGCCACCGGGACGCCCCACAAGCTGCAGGCCAACGGGGAGCCCCTCTGGCGTCAAGCCGGCGGGGATCGACAGGGCCGGGCAGCCGGTCACGGTGATGGCGAAGGTGATGGCCAGCCAATCCACATAGGTCGCCAGGGGGTGGCCTTCCACCTCCTCCACATACCTCTGTTCCAGGGGAAAGGGTGGGACGCAGGTGGCCGGCGTGGCCAGGACATCGACCGTCTCGAACAGGCGGGCCATGCGCTGGACGATACGCGCCCGGGTCCGGTTGGCGCGGGCAACCTCGTCGACCGACAGGGCCAGACCCTTCTCGATGTTCCAGACCACTTCGGGCTTCAGGGCATCGCGGTGCTTATCCAACAAGCGGCCCATGATGGTGGCGAATTGCACCGCCCGCAAGGTCTGGAAGCAGGCCATGGCGTCGGAGAGGTCCAATCCGGCCTCCACCAGGTCGGCGCCCAGACCCTCGAAACGACGGGTCGCGGCTTCGGCGACCTCCCGCTGGACGGCGGCCATGGGCGTGACCTTCAGGTCGGCCGACCAGGCCACCCGGGTCGGCGCGCTCGGCCGTCGGGCGGCGCTCAAAAAGGACACCGCGGGCGCCTCCCGCGAGAGGGGATCCAGGGGATCGATCCCGGCCATGGCGTCGAGCATCAGGGCGCAATCGGCGACGCTCCGGCCCATGGGGCCTTCCACGGAGAGGGGAGAGAAGGGATCGGCCACGGGTCCCTGGGCGACCCGCCCCGGGGATGGCCGCAAGCCAACCACGCCATTGAAGGCCGCGGGGATGCGCAGGGATCCCCCCAGGTCCGAGCCCGTGGCCAACCAGACCATGCCGGTGGCCAGGGCCACCGCCGACCCACCCGAGGAGCCACCGCAGGACTTGGTCACGTCCCAGGGGTTCTTGGTGACACCGAAGACCTCGTTGAAAGTGTGGGCGCCCGCGGCGAATTCCGGCGTGTTGGACTTGGCCGAAACCAGCGCCCCCCGGCGTTCCAGGGTTTTGACCACCACGTCCGACTGGGTGGGCACATGGTCGGCGTAAATCCGCGACCCGAAGGTGGTGCGCACCCCGGCGACGGGGTTCATATCCTTGACGGCGATGGGCAACCCGGCGAGCCAGCCGGGGGAAGACGGCTCCAGATCCCCGGTCCGCGCCAGGAGCGCCCGCGCCCGCGCCCGCGCCCGGTCGAGGCAAAGGGTGGGCAGGGCATTGACGGCGCCATCGACCGCGGCGATCCGCGCTTCCTGGGCGTCGAGCAGGTCGAGCGGAGTGATGTCCCCCGCCTTGAGGGCCGAGACCGCCTCGACGGCGGACAGGCGGATCAGATCCTCGGACATGGGAGAATGCTCCTGAAGGCTGGGGGAAGGGTCCCTTGTACCAAGGGGAAAGATGACCGTCGCCCCCAATCATGGTAGGTATGGGGTCTTCTCTGTTTGGCCTTCCTGTCGCTCTGGAGTCCGTGGATCCGAGGTTTGGGCTTTTCAAAACCGCCCTTCCCGCATTCAAACCCGTCATTCCCGCGAAGGCGGGAATCCAGGCGCGCCCCGCTTTCAGCGCGTGTTCCGCATTCTGGACCCCCACTTCCACGGGGGTGACGACAAGAATATCGGCCATGCCCGATCCGGGTTCTTTTTGCCGCCGAGAAGGTCTTTGTCTCGTACTTACGGATCTCTCCCATGTCCCTCCTCCACCTGTCCGCCGTCGTCGCCCTGACATTGCCTCTGACCCTGGCCCTAGCCGCCTGCGGATCCTCCGATCCCAATTGGCGGAACACCGGGGGCGCCGACGATGGCCGGTTGCGCGCGGACTATTCCTATTGCAAGCGCTACGCGGATGACGAGGCCATGCGCAAATCCGGCGCCATCCATGGGGAGGACGTTAGCGGCATCAACTCCTCCACCAGCCCCTCCGCCCAGATGGCCGCCTATGACGCCAAGCGCATCTATAAGCGGGCGCTCGACTCCTGCATGACCGGTCGGGGCTACGCCAAGGGAAAATCCGCCACCAGCGGGGTCGACAATGCGGTGGAGGGGGTCCGGGAAAAGCTGCGGTGGTAGGCCACCGCTCCCCATTTTAGGGGATGGGGGCCTCAGGGGACGGGCCTTAGGGAACGGGCACCGTCGTCTCGTCCTTGACGTTTTCCATCACCACATAGGTGTGCGTCTGCTGTACGCCGGGAAGCTGGGAGATCTTCTCCCCCAGCACATGGCGGTACTGCGTGATATCCGCCGTGCGCACCTTCAGCAGGTAGTCGAAGCCCCCCGCGATCATATGGCAGGACTGGACCTCCGGCAGGTGGCGCACCGCCTTGTTGAAGCGGTCCAGGTCCTCCTCGGTCGTACTTTTCATGGAGACCTGCACGAAGGCCACGTGGTCCGCCCCCAAAACCTTCGGATTGAGCCGGGCCTGATACCCCGCGATCACCCCTTCCCGCTCCAGGCGGCGGACCCGCTCGGCGCAGGGGGTCTTCGTCAGGTGAACCCGGCGGGCCAGTTCGACGATGGACAGGCGCCCATCGGCCTGCAATTCCGCCAGGATCCGGCGATCAATCCGGTCCATCTCCATGCCATCAGTCCTTTTTCCACAATCTAGCCATTCCGATAGGAATTCTACCTGTTTGGACCTAAAAATCAGAGCCAATTCCTAAGAAATCCAGACGACACTATGGGTTGATCGTCCATAGCCGACGAAAACACTCAAGGATCACCGCCCCATGATCGTCCAGCCCCCCGCGCCGTCCCTCGTGCATGCCCGCGCCACTATCCGCGCCATCCCCTTCGTCGACGAGGCCCAGGTCGCCCGCGATCGGATCGAGGCCGCGGACGTCGGCGCGAAAGCCCGCGCGGCCATGTCCGCGCGCGCCGTCTCGCTGGTCGAGCGCATGCGGGCCGCGGGGGCGGTGAACATGATGGAATCCATGCTCGCCGAATACGGCTTGTCGACGGAGGAGGGCGTCTCCCTGATGTGCCTGGCGGAGGCCTATCTGCGGGTCCCCGACGCGCTGACCATCGACGCCCTGATCAAGGACAAGATCGGCGGGCGCGACTGGGCGGAGCACGCCGGGGAAAGCGGATCCATGCTGGTCAACGCCTCGACCTGGGGACTGATGCTGACGGGCGAACTCTACGACGAGAGCTGGGCGGAGGAGTCCCTGCTCGGGTCCGTGCGCCGCATGGTGCGCCGGGTGGGCGAGCCCGTTGTCCGTGCCTCCGTCGCCCAATGCATGAAGATCATGGGCGCCCAATTCGTCCTGGGCCGCACCATCGAGGAAGCCCTGAAGCGGGGCGAGGACATGATGGCGAAGGGATACAGCTATTCCTTCGACATGCTGGGCGAGGGCGCCAAGACCACCGAGGACGGCACCCGCCATTTCCGCTCCTACGCCCAGGCCATCGCCGCCATCGGCGCCCGGGCCAAGCACGCTGATCCCCATGCCAACCCGGGCATTTCCGTGAAGCTCTCGGCCCTGCATCCCCGCTACGAGACCGTGAACCGGGAGCGGGTCATGGCCGAGTTGGTCCCCCGCCTGTCGGCGCTGGCGGAAATGGCCGCGGCTCAGAATATCGGCCTAACCGTGGACGCCGAGGAGGCGGACCGCCTGGACCTGTCCCTGTCGGTCATGGAGACGGCCCTCCGAAACCCGAACCTGGCCAATTGGGACGGCTTTGGCATCGTTGTCCAGGCCTACGCCAAGACCGCCTTGCCGGTCATCGACTGGATCATCGCGCTGGCTTCGGACCTGGACCGCAAGATCGCCGTCCGGCTGGTCAAGGGCGCCTATTGGGACGCGGAGATCAAGAACGCCCAGGTTCTAGGGCAGCCCACCTATCCGGTGTTCACGCGGAAGGTGACCACCGATGTTTCCTACATGGCCTGCGCCCGCCGCATGCTGGAGGCGGGAGACCGCCTCTATCCCATGTTCGCCAGCCATAACGCCCAGACCACCGCGGCGATCCTGGAGATGGCCACCCCCGAATCCCGCTTCGAGTTCCAGCGCCTGCATGGCATGGGCGACAGCCTGCATGAATTGCTGCGCAAGGACGCGGGCAAGCCCTGCCGGATCTACGCGCCGGTGGGTGTCCACAAGGACCTGCTGGCCTATCTGGTGCGCCGCCTGCTGGAAAACGGCGCCAACAGCAGCTTCGTCAACCGGGTGATGGACGAGGCCGTGCCCCCCGCCGATCTGGCCCAAGATCCCGTGGAGGCCGCCCGCGCCCTCCCCTCCTTGCCCCATCCGGGCATTCCTCTGCCCCCGGCCCTCTTCGGAGCCGAACGCGCCAATTCCAAGGGCTGGAACCTCAACACGCCCGCCATGGCCGACGACTTGGACGCCGCCATGGCGCCCTTCAAGGACGCCACCTGGACCGCGGCGCCCCTGGTGGGCGCCACACCGTCCCCCAAGGGTATGGAACCGGTCACCAACCCCGCCAACCGGGCCGAGGTGGTCGGCCATGTGGCCTGGGCCAGCGCCGAGGACGCCGACAAGGCCCTGTCTCTCGCCGTGGAGGCCTTCCCCGCCTGGCGCGACACTCCCGTTACCAATCGGGCCGCGACCTTGGACCGCATCGCCGACCTGTATGAAGCCAACACGGCGGAGCTCTGCGCCATTCTGACCCGGGAGGCGGGTAAGACCCGCCTGGACGGGGTTCTGGAGGTGCGGGAGGCCGTGGACTTCCTGCGCTACTACGCCGCGCAAATCCGGAAAACGGTGGCCGACTCCGACCGCCAGGGCCGCGGTCCCTTCGTCTGCATCAGCCCCTGGAACTTCCCGCTGGCCATTTTCACCGGACAGATCGCCGCGGCCTTGGCCGCCGGAAACACGGTGGTGGCCAAGCCCGCCGAACAGACCCCGCTGATCGCCCATGCCGCGGTCCTCTTGATGCGCGAGGCCGGATTGCCCGACGCGGTCCTCGCCCTGCTGCCCGGCGACGGCGCCACGGTTGGCGCCGCCCTGACCGGCGATCCCCGAAGCGCGGGAGTCTGCTTCACCGGGTCGACGGAAACGGCCATCCTCATCGACCGGGCCCAGGCCAAGGCCGGGAACGGCGCCGCGCCCCTGGTCGCCGAGACTGGCGGCCTGAATGCCATGATCGTCGATTCCACCGCCCTGCCCGAACACGCCGTGCGCGACATCGTCAACGGGGCTTTCCAAAGCGCCGGCCAGCGCTGTTCCGCTCTGCGCGCCCTGTTCATCCAGGACGACATCGCCGCGCCCCTGCTGCATATGTTGGAAGGTGCGATGAAGGAGCTGAAGGTGGGTAACCCCTGGGACCCGGCCGTCGACGTCGGCCCCGTCATCGACACCGAGGCCCGGATCACCATCTGCGACCACTGCGCGACCCTGACCAAGGCGGGCAAGCTCCGCTTCGCCCATCCCATGAAGGGCGTGCCCGTCTCCGGCGACTTCGTGGCACCCACCGCCTTCGACCTCTCCGACTTCGCCGAACTGAAGCGGGAGATCTTCGGCCCCATCCTGCACATCATCCGTTTCAAGAACCGGGACCTGGACAAGGTGGTCGATACCATCAACGCCGCCGGATACGGCCTGACGCTGGGCGTGCACAGCCGGGTCGATGCCCATGTGGAACGCATCTGCCGCCGGGCCAAGGTCGGCAATATCTACGTGAACCGGAATCAGATTGGGGCCGTCGTGGGCGTGCAGCCTTTCGGCGGCGAGGGCCTGTCGGGTACCGGCCCCAAGGCGGGCGGACCGGCCTATCTCTCGCGCTTCACCACCACCAGGGATCCCCTGGTCACTCCCCCGGTGGAGGTCGCGCCCGTTCATATGACGGTCAAGGCCGAGGCCCCCGTCCCCGCGGCGGAGGGAGCCCACGCCCTGGCGGAGGGCTGGTCGGCCCATCCGGATCGTCTCGCCGTGCTGCGCGCCGCCCTGCCTGTGCTGCCCATCGGACTCCAGGACACCGCCCGCTGGGCCATCGACCGGGCCGAGGACGCCGGTCTCGCGGCGCCCACGGAGGACCTGCCCGGCCCCACCGGCGAAAGCAACCGCCTGTCCCGCCATGGCCGCGGTCTCGCCCTTTGCCTCGGCAGCGGAGCCAATGGTCTGCCCGCCTCCCTGACCCAGGCGGTCGCCGCGCTCGCCGCGGGAAATCCGGTGCTGATGATGGGCAAGGGTGCCGTCCACGCCGCTCCCCTGGACGCCGCCCTCGCCTCGGCGGGCGCGCCGAAGGGACTGGTCCGGGCCATCGACGCACCGGATCGGGAGGCCGTGGCCGCGACCCTGCCCCACCTCGGCCTCGTGGTGGTCGAGGATTACAAATCCTCCGTGGCCCTCCGCCGGGCGCTCGCCGCCCGCGACGGCGCCCGAATCCCCCTGATTGCCCTGTCCGATGGCTGGGAGCGGTTCCAGGTTGAGCGGGTCGTCTCCATCGACACCACGGCGTCCGGCGGTAACGCCTCCCTCCTTACCCTCGCGGAGGGGTAAGGAGGGGTTTTCTCCCTCACCCCAGTCCGTGTCGCGAACGGCTCCGGTGGGGGGGTGACAGCCCCACCGGTTCGCGGTATCCCTGACACCCTCTCCAGTGGCCCCGTCGCGGCCACTGACCCTACCTGTCAGGGACTCGCTCATGTCCGACTTCATCCGCGACCTCGCCATACCCGACGTGAAGGTCCTCCGCCCCCTCAAGCACGGGGATCACCGGGGCTTTTTCTCGGAAGTTTACAACAAGGAAACCTTGGCGAAGGTTGGTATCACCTTGGATTTCGTCCAGGATAATCACTCCTTCTCCCAGGCGCCCTGGACCCTGCGAGGGCTTCACTTCCAGGTGGGGTCCTTCGCCCAGGCGAAAATGATCCGGGTCATCCATGGATCGGCCTATGACGTGGCCGTGGACCTGCGCGAGGGATCACCGACCAAGGGTCAATGGGTCTCGGTCGTCCTGTCCGCCCGGGATTGGAATCAGATCCTCATCCCGTCGGGCTTCGCCCATGGGATCCTGACCCTGGAGCCCGACACGGAAATTCTTTACAAAGTCACCACCCATTATTCCCCGGCCCACGACCAGGGACTGGCCTGGGATGACCCGGACTTGGCCATTGATTGGCCCCTGCGGGGCAATACCCCCATCCTGTCGGACAAGGATACCAAGCATCCCCGGTATACCGACCTGTCCGCCACGTTCGGCCCTGATGGCGCGGGTCTTTCCGAATGACCGCGCCCCACAAGATTCTGGTCACTGGCGGGGCGGGATTTATCGGCTCGGCGGTTGTTCGCCATCTGGTTGGGGACTTGGGTGTTTCCGTTGTCACCCTGGATGCCCTGACCTATGCGGGAAATCTGGCCTCGCTGACCCCGGTCCAGGACAGCCCGAACCACCGCTTCGTCCACGGCGACATCCGAAACGGTGCCCTGCTGGCCGATCTATTCGCCAAGGAGCGCCCCGACGCGGTCCTGCACCTCGCCGCGGAAAGCCATGTGGACCGGTCCATCGACGGCCCAGCGGCCTTCATCGACACCAATATCACCGGCACCTATACCCTGCTGGAGGCCGCCCGGGCCCATTGGTCGACCCTGACCGGCGAGGATCGGGCAACCTTCCGCTTCCACCATGTCTCCACCGATGAAGTCTATGGCTCCCTGGGGGCCGAGGGGCTGTTCACGGAGACCACGCCCTACCAGCCCAATTCCCCCTATTCCGCCTCCAAGGCGGCATCCGACCACTTAGTCCGGGCCTGGCACCACACCTATGGCCTGCCCGTGGTCACCACCAATTGCTCGAACAACTACGGCCCCTACCACTTCCCGGAAAAACTGATCCCCCTGGTGATCCTGAACGGGCTTGCGGGCAAACCCCTGCCCGTCTATGGCGACGGCCTGAACGTGCGTGACTGGCTCTTCGTGGAGGACCACGCCAAGGCCCTTTGGGCCGTGCTGACCCGGGGACAGGTGGGAGAGACCTACAACATCGGCGGCGAGGCGGAGCGGACCAACTTGGACGTGGTCGGCGCCATCTGCGCCCTGCTCGACGAGATGACCCCCGCGGCCACGCCCCGTTCGGCTCTGATCACCTTCGTCACCGACCGGCCCGGCCATGACGCCCGCTATGCCATGGACACCACGAAGATCACCACGGACCTGGGCTGGCGGCCGGAGCATGATTTCGAAAGCGGTCTGAGAAAAACCGTCCGCTGGTACCTGGACAACCGCCCCTGGTGGGAGGACATCCGGTCCGGAAAGTACCAGGGCCAGCGCCTGGGCCTGACCGAGGGACAGCGAAAGCCATGAGCGGCCTCCTGCTGACCGGCGCCAATGGACAGGTGGGATGGGAGGTCGCTCGAAGGGCCAAGGCCCGGGGCCTGACTCTCCATGCCCTGGCCCGATCCACCCTCGACATCACCGACCCCGACGCCGTCGCCCAGGCCGTGGAGACCCTGGCGCCCGAGGTCCTTGTCAACGCCGCGGCCCATACCGCCGTGGACAGGGCCGAAGCCGAGGAAGACCTGGCGCTGGCCATCAACCGGGATGGCCCGACTCACCTGGCCAAGGCCTGCGCGCGCGTCGGGATCCCGTTGATCCACCTGTCCACGGACTATGTCTTCGATGGCACCAAGACCGCCCCCTATGGGGAGGACGATCCCGTCGCCCCCCTTGGCGCCTATGGTCGAACAAAGCTGGCGGGGGAGGAGGCCATCCGTGCCGCCACGGACCGCCATGCCATTCTGCGCACAGCCTGGGTCCATGGGGTCCATGGCGGAAACTTCGTCAAGACCATGCTGCGGGTGGGCAAGGATCGGAAGGAACTCCGCGTCGTCGACGACCAGATGGGCAGCCCCACCTTCGCCGGGGATCTGGCCGAGGCGATCCTCGACCTCGCCCCCCGTCTGGTGGCGGGATCCTCCGGATCCGAGGGATATGGGACCTTCCATTGCGCGGGAATGGGCGCCACCTCCTGGTATGGCTTCGCGAAAACCATCTTCCAGATCGCCCGCCCCTGGTATGGTCCCGGTCCAAGGGTCGAGGCCATACCCACCAGCGCCTATCCCACCCCCGCCCAACGCCCGGCCAATTCCATCTTGGACGGGGCCAAACTCGCGCGGGTCCACGGCATCCGCCTCCGTCCCTGGACCGAGGCCCTCGAGGCCATGCTGGCCGAACTCTCCAACCAGACAGGAGAAGGCTCCATCCCATGAAAGGCATCATCCTCGCCGGAGGATCGGGCACCCGCCTGCATCCCATCACCCGGGCCATCTCCAAACAGCTTCTGCCCGTCTACGACAAACCCATGATCTATTACCCGCTCAGCACCCTGATGCTCGCGGGGATCCGCGAGATCCTGATCATCACCACCCCCCATGACGCCTCCGGCTTCCACCGGCTGCTTGGGGACGGCTCCCAATGGGGTTTGGACCTGCGCTACGCCGAGCAACCAAGCCCGGACGGGCTGGCCCAGGCCTTCCTGATCGGCGCGGACTTCATCGGTTCGGACCCCTGCGCCCTGGTTCTGGGGGACAATATCTTCCATGGCACGGGGCTAACCGACCGTCTGCGCGCCGCCGCGGAACGGCCAGAGGGCGCGACCCTTTTTGGCTATAACGTCCGGGACCCCGAACGGTATGGCGTCGTCGCCTTCGACGGAAACGGCAAGGCCACCTCCGTCGAGGAAAAGCCCAAGGCGCCGAAGTCCAGTTGGGCGATCACGGGCCTGTACTTCTATGACAATCGGGTCGTGGACATCGCCCGCTCCATCACCCCCAGCGCCCGGGGCGAATTGGAGATCACCGATGTCAACGCCCGCTATCTCGCCGAGGGCGCCCTGACCGTCGAACGCCTGGGCCGCGGCTTCGCCTGGTTCGACGCGGGAACCCACGACAGCCTGGTGGAAGCCTCCAGCTTCGTGCGGACGGTGGAGACCCTGCAAAACACCCGCATCGCCGTACCCGAGGAAATTGCCTTCATCAACGGCTGGATCTCCCTGGACGCCCTGATCGAACAGGGACAGGCCATGGGCAAGAACGGCTATGGGCAATATTTGCTGCGTCTTGCCCAGGAAGGGAGTCGCCCCTAATTGCGAGGACATGGACATCGGGATGGCAACGCGACCCCGCGCATCGAAAGTGATTCGCCGAAAAGGGGGCGACGCTTTTCCATCCCCGTTCCACTCCGACCTATTCACCCCGGGCGTTTGATCCATGTCCATTCACCTTTCATGAAGACCTTCCGGGATACCCGCATAATGGTTTGTCTCTAGAAAACGGCCTTTATTCCCATGAACCCCTTCGACCGGCGGCGCCCCCTGCGCATCCGCCCCATCACCAGTTCCCGCATGGATATCCTGACGCGGCTGGATGGTGCGATCCCCCTGGCCCAGCGCCATATAACGGCACCGAAGATCTCCTTGCGGTACGTTCCCGACCGAAGGGTGCTGGACCCGGAGAGCGTCGCGGTTTATTTGTCTCATCTCGCCCGGGAAATCTGGGCCGGGCCGGAGGAGTTGGCCCTGGCCATTCTGGACGACATTAACAACGAAGCCGTTCCCCGGTGGATCCAGGTGCGGGTCACCGCCCACGCACCGGGAGGATTGGATCATCGTGTGGTCGTCGAGGACCACCAACCCCAATGGCGCCCCAGTTGGAGCGGCGCGCCAGTGGGCGATACCGGAGCCCCGTAGAACCGCCATGGCAGCGCCCATCAAGGATCCGAAAGGGTACTACCGCATCCTGGGCCTGCCCCTGGACGCGGACGAGGCCGCCATCAAGTCGGCCTATCGCAAGAAGGCCATGCTCCTTCACCCGGACCTCAACAAAAGCCCCAACGCGGTGGCCGAGTTCCAACGGTTGAACGACGCCCATCATACCCTATCCGATCCAAGAGCCCGCCGGTCTTACGACACTCTTGCCGCCACGCCCCCTCCCCCTCCCCGGGATCCACCGCCCCAGCGGCCTCGCTCCGGCGCGGGGTCGACATCTCAAAGTGGGACCCGGGCGCGGGCGGGCCAATCTCAGGCGGGCCAATCACAAACCGGACAACAGGCCGGACAACAGGCCGGACAACAGACCGGAGCGGCCCCGCCGCCCCCACCCCCAGGCCAAAGGGGCGCGCCGGCGCCCCAGGCCTGTGGCGCCTGCGGCAAGATCACGGCCCAACCCCGTTTCGTGATCCTCGAAAAGGTCACGGGCCGGGGGCTGAGGGTGGACCGGGAGCCCATCACCGGAGTCTTCTGCCGCCGTTGCGCCGAACGCTATGCCTTCCTGGCCAGTCTCCATTGCTGGCTGAAAGGATGGTGGGCCTTCCCCTCTGGCCCGTTCCAAACCCTCTCGGCCCTATGGGTCAACCTGCGGGGCGGCCTCAAACCCCCCCGGCAGAACAGCCAACTGCTGCTTCGCCAAGCCCGGGCCTTCCTCGCCCGGGGGGATCGGGCCCTCGCGCAAGGCCTCGCCGATCAAGCCTTGACCCTGGCCCCGGGCCCGGGACAGGAGCGGGCCAGCGCCGAACACATGCTCAACGCCCTGGGCGCCGAACCGGGGCGACGGCTGCGCAATGTCTGGAGTGGCCCTGGATCGGGTTTCTGGCTGCAATTGACCCCCCCCGTTGGTATCGCCTTGGTGGCCGGACTGATCGTCCTGCCTTGGTTCGGGACCCCAGGCCCGACGACCACCGCCAATTCGATCACGATCCCGCCCCCCTCTCCTCCCCTCCCGGCGGAGCCGACACGGGAGCCGGACAGGGACCGCGCGCCCATCGCTCCGGTAACCCTCCCCCAGGGCCGGATCCACTCGGTCGCGGCACCGACCGTCGCCCTGCGCACCGGCCCGGGCACCCAATACGAGGCCGCGGCCCTGGCCAAACGAGGAACCTTCCTGGTGGTGCTGGAAGTCGACGCCGATGGCATCTGGGCTCGGGCCATGACCGCGCAGGGTCTTATTGGTTTTGTTCCCCTGGAACTGCTGCGCCCCATCGCCGGGGAGGAGACACCACCGGATCCCAAGGCCAAGGCGCCTTCGGACAGCGCGGCGTCCCTTCCGCCCTTGCCCCGCACTAAGCCGTCCGAACCCTGAGGCACCTCCGGTCTCCGGCCGCTTGACTCCAGAGAACGCCCCCGACCACCAGGACCATGCCCAGACCCTGGACGGCTCCCGGCTGCTCGCCCAGGAGACCCCAGCCCAGCAACACCGCGGACAGGGGACTGAGGAAGCCCAGGGCGGAGACCCGGACCGGACCCAGCTTGGCCAATCCCCGAAACCACAGACCATAGGTCACCGCCGCCCCGATCAGCCCGAGGTACCCGAGGGACAGAGCCTGTCCGACCGTCGGCGCGGGCCAGGGCGGATCCAGCAGAATGGCCGCCGGAGCGAGCAACACCCCCCCCGCCACCATCTGCCAGGCGGTCAGGGTCAATGGCGACACGTCGGCGCCCCATTTCCGGGTGAGCACCGTCCCCAGGGCCATGGACACCGCGCCACCAAGGGCCGCGGCCATGCCCAGGCCATCCACCACCAGTCCCGGCCCCAGCACCAGCAAGCCCACGCCCCCCATGCCCAAAAGGGCCGCTCCCACGGCACCGGGGCGGATCGCCGTTCCCAGAAAGGGCCAAGCGAACAGAACCACCAAGAGAGGCTGGGACGCCCCCAGGGTCGCCGCCAATCCTCCCGGCAGACGAAAGGCCGCCAGAAAGAGCAGACCCCAGAAGATAGCGAAGTTGAAAGCGCCCAACACCAGCGCCCGCCCCCACCAAGGGCCCGAAGGGAGCCGTCGGACCAGCAGGAGAAGCAACAGCCCGGCGGGCAGGGCGCGCAGACAGGCGATGGTCAAGGGATGACCGGCGGGCAAACCCTCCGTGGCGACGATATAAGAGCTGCCCCAGATGGCCGGAGCCAGCGCGGTCAAGGCGAGGTCGGATATCCGCTTCATGGCCGCCTCCCTCACGCCAAGGTCAACAGGGCGGCGACGGGGCGGCGAGGTTTGGGCCGGGCGGACGCGCCCAGGGGGTGGCCGACCGCCACCAGCAGGACGGGGACCTCCTCGTCCCTTTCCCCGAACGTCCGCGTCACGCCCTCCGGATCGAATCCAGTCATGGGACAGGAGTCCAGCCCATGGGCCCGGGCGGCCATCATCAAACACCCCGCGGCCAGCGTCGCGGAGCGAATCGCCTCCTCCCGCTGGCCCTGGGGATTGGCGTCGAACAGCTCCGCGGCCATGGTCCGCCAGCTTGCCGCCACGGGGGCGGGGAGCAGGCCCCCGGCCACCACGGGCGCGAGACGGTCCGGCAAGTCCCTGGACCGGGGCGGCTCGCCCCAAAGGATATAGGTCACGGCGGCCTCGGCGACCTTCGGCTGTCCGAAGGCCAGGTCTTTCAGCCGCGCCTTTCCCTCGGGAGAGCGCACCGCGGTGAACCGCCAGTTCTGGAAATGAAAGGCCGTCGGCGCCCGGGTCGCCAGCCGGGCCAGTTCGGTGATCAAACCGTCTTCGAGTCCCCGTGTCGCGTCGAAGGTCCGGGCGCTGGCCCGGTCCTCCAGGGCGGCGACAAGAGCCGCCCCCTCGGGGGTGGGAGCCGGATGGAAAGAAGGAGGGGGAGCATGATCAAGCATGAAGGTCGTCTCCTTGGAAGATTTGTCCGCCCAAGATCTAGACCCCATCCACAAAAGAGAGAATATTTGTATTTTTCTCGTCACTCAAAACCCATGGGATCGAATATGGAGAGCCTTCGGACCCTACGCGCCTTCTGCTTGACCGTGGAGGAAGGCAGTTTCGCGGGCGCGGCCAGACGGCTGGGCCTAACCCCGGCCGCGGTGGGCAAGATGATCGCCGGGCTGGAGGCGGACCACGGTGTCAGGTTGTTCCACCGCACGACCCGGCGGATGAGCCCCACCCAGGCCGGCCTGGAACACCACCGACGGATTTTCCGGGTCCTGGAGGATCTGGAGGACGCCAACCGCGCCTTGGACCCCCAACGGGATCGGCCGTCCGGCTCCCTGTTGGTCAGCGCCCCCATGACCCTCGGCCTCACACACCTGTCCCCGATGATCCCCGGCTTCCTGTCTCGCTACCCGGAGATCACCTTGGACCTGCGCCTGGATGATCGCCGGGTGGATATCATTGGCGAGGGCTTTGACCTGGCGATCCGGGGCAAGGCGGCCTTGGAGGACAGCGATCTCGTCGCCCGCCCCTTGATGACCCTCCACCATGTGGTCTGCGCGTCACCGTCTTATTTGGCCGTCAAGGGAGTCCCAAAAACAGCGGAGGATCTGACCGGCCACGACCTGATCCGCTTTTCCCTCAGCGGACATGCCGACGCCTGGCGTTTCACGAAGGGAGACCACCGGGTCCTGGTTCCCGTGCGAAGTCGCTACGCGGTGACCAACAGCCTCGCCATTCGGGACGCCCTTCTCGCGGGCCTGGGTCTGAGCCTGATCCCCGAGGTCTATGTGCGCGCGGACCTGGAGGCCGGTCGGTTGAAGGCCGTTCTGGCGGACTGGTCGATGATCGAGATTACCGTTTACGCCATCTACCCGTCGCGGCGCCTGCTCTCGCCGAAGGTCCGCGTGTTCCTGGACTATCTCGGGGAGGGATTGGACCGGAAGCCCCTCATTCAACTTCCTTCCGCCGCCGGTGCAGGGTGAGGCCGATTTCGTCCAAGGTCTTTTGTTCCTTTAGGTCGCGCTCCTCGCGCTCCCGCTTTTCCCGGTTTTCCTGGGAGATCTGAACCACCTTCAGGGTCCGGTAGGCCTCGGCGAGGTTATCCCGGGCGTCGTTCAAGGCCGCTTCCAATTGCCGCCGGTGATCGGCCAGGGCCTCCTTGTCCCCCAGGTATCGCGCCACATAGGCCCCAAGGGTAAAGCCCAGATCCGGGTTTTCCTTGGCGAAAACCTCTTCCTTGGCCATGGCGGCCTCGAGCTGAGCCTCCCGCGCGTTCAATTCCCCCTCGGCGCGATAGAGTTCCCCCAGCATGCGCTGGCATTCGTCCACCTCGAACCGGCGCAGGCGGATCAGGGCCTTCAGGTCCTTGCCCATGGCGCCCTATCCCCTAGCGTTTGCGCCGGGGAGGCACCGGGAAGGCCTTGCTGTCGCGACCCTTGCGTGGCGCCTGCGTCACCTCTCCCCCGGCCGCCCGTTCCGCCTCCGCGGCTTCCTTGAGGGCTGGGAAAATGGCTTGGGTCAGTTGGGCATAGCCTGTCTCGAGGTCCGTCCCGTCGTCCTTCCGCTGGGTCAGGAAGGCCTCCAGCGGGTCATGAACCAGGATGGCCATGTCCACCTGGGGATTAGACCCCTTGCGGTAGGCCCCCAGGCGGATCAGTTCAGCCATGTCCTCGTAGGAGGCCATGAGGCGCCGAGCCTCGCCCACCAAAAGGGTCTGTTCCGCCGTGTTGCAGCCGGGCATGGTTCGCGAGACGCTGCGCAGAATGTTGATGGCCGGATACCGCCCGCGCTCGGCGATGGCCCGGTCGAGCACGATATGCCCGTCCAGAATACCGCGCACGGCGTCGGAGATCGGCTCGTTGTGGTCGTCCCCCTCCACCAGCACGGTGAACAAACCGGTGATGGTGCCGGACCCCTCCCGCCCCGGTCCGGCCCGTTCCAGCAGCTTGGGCAATTCGGCGAAGACCGTGGGGGTGTATCCCTTCGACGCCGGGGGCTCGCCCGCGGAAAGACTGATTTCACGCTGGGCCATGGCGAAGCGGGTGACGCTATCCATCAGGCATAGCACGTCCAAACCCAGGTCCCGGAAATATTCGGCGACCGCCATGGTCATATGGGCCGCCTGTCGGCGCATCAGGGGGCTTTCGTCGCTGGTGGCGACCACGGTGACGGAGCGGCGCAGCCCCTCCTCCCCCAGGTCGTCCTCGATGAACTCCCGGGCCTCGCGGCCCCGCTCGCCCACCAGCCCCATCACGATCACATCGGCCGTCGTGTGGCGGATGAACATGGACATCAGCGAGCTTTTGCCCACGCCCGACCCGGCGAAGATGCCCATGCGCTGGCCCTTGCAGCAGGTCAGAAAGGTATTGATGGCCCGCACGCCCAGGTCCAACTTCCCCCCCACCCGTTGGCGGTCGTGGGCACTGAGGGGGGCGTTGCGAATGGCGATCCGGAGTTCGCCCGTCGCCAATGGCCCCTTGCCATCGACCGGGTCGCCCATGGCGTTGATCACCCGGCCAAGCCAGTTTTTGGTCGGGTGGATGGCGGGCACCCCTTCGGACAGTTCGGCCCGGCAGCCCAGGCCCACCCCGTCCAGACCCGTGAACGGCATCAGCAGGGCGCGCCCGGCGCGGAAACCGACCACCTCGCAGGGAACCCGGCGGCTGTCCCGGGCCACCAGCCAGCACCGATCCCCCACCGACAGGCTGGTCTGGACGCCACCGATTTCCACCAGCATGCCCTGAATCCCGACGACCCGCCCATGGATGCGCCGCTCGGGCACCTTGGCAAGGTCGTTGATGATCGAGGAAAAGAGTTGGCTCATGGCATGCGTGGACCAATTCGGGAAAGGGCGTTTCGTCCAGCATACTCGGTCCCCCTTAACGACAGCTAAAAATTCCCCTCCCTCTTGGCTTTCCGTGGTCTCCATCCGCCTATCGCGGAAGGCCGTCTGACTTTTCAACCGCGGCCGTGGGTCTCGTCGAGCGCGGCCTTGCTCCTCCTCACGCTCACCGCCCAGGGCGGGAACTCGCCCGGGTTCGAGGATCCCCTTGGATGGTGAGGGGATCGAGGATCCTCTGGAAGGGGCACGCGTTGATTTATGACTCTCTGGACACTCGGCTCGAGGCCACCCGCGCCTATCCTTGGTGCGGCGACAATTCCGGACCGAACCCGGAACAAAATCGACAGGTGGCACCGCTTCTTTGAGTCGAATACGTTACACCGAGAGTCAAAGAACACGCCACAAACATCGGATTCCGAACAAGGAATCGATTTTCTTACTTGCCAGAATCAGGTGAGCGACGTAACGTTAATCAAGGTTAACGCCCAAGGCCAACCGTCCAATCCGAATAGACGGCGAAAGGCCCACCATCCTAAGGGAGCAGTCTCATGCGCGTTTTGGTGATCGAGGATGATGCGGCCACGGCCAAGAGCATCGAACTGGTGCTGAAAAAGGAAGGCTGGGTGGTCGACACCACCGATTCCGGCGAGGACGGCCTGGAGATCGGCAAGCTTTATGAGTACGACATCATCGTCGTCGATCTGATGCTCCCGGACATGGACGGGATGGAAGTGATCCGTCACCTTCGGGCCTCGCGCATCGAAACACCGGTGCTGATCCTGTCGGGTCTGACGGAGAGCGAACGCAAGGTCAAGGGCCTGGGCGCGGGCGCCGACGACTATCTGACCAAGCCCTTCGACAAGTCCGAACTGGTGGCCCGCATGCAGGCCATCGTCCGCCGTTCCATGGGCCATGCCCAATCCGTGGTCCGGGTGGGCAAGCTGGCGGTCAATCTGGACGCCCGCACCGCCGAGGTGGATGGCGAGGCCGTGCATCTGACCGGCAAGGAATACGGCATTCTGGAACTGTTGACCCTGCGCAAGGGGTCGACCCTGACCAAGGAGCAGTTCCTGAACCACCTTTATGGTGGCATGGACGAACCCGAGTTGAAGATCATCGACGTCTTCATCTGCAAGCTCCGCAAAAAGCTGTCCCAGGCCACCGGCGGCGTGAACTATATCGAGACGGTCTGGGGCCGGGGCTACGTGCTGCGCGACCCGGACGAGGCCCCCTTGAAGCAAGCGGCTGTCGGCTGACCTGCGGCGGGACTGTTCAACACCCTCTTGGTATCCCGCGGCTCGGTGTTGCTGGCGGGTCGCGGCCCCCTGATCCCCGAGATCAGGGGGCCTGGACCGCGTCAGCCCCCAGTCGCGCCCTGAGCGGCGGCTAGGCGATCGTCCTCCTCCCAGACTTTTCGGAAGGACGGTCGCGCGGTGATCCGCTCCACGAAGCGGGTAAAGACGGGCCGCTCCGGTACCAAGCCAAACTTCATGGTCCAATGGAGGGCCACCCCCCACTGCAGGTCGGCCAGGCTCATCCGCTCTCCCAGAAGGTGAGGCCCCCGGGACAAGGCGCCTTCGAGCACGGACAGCATGGCGTCGTAATCCCCATAGGGAGCCCGGGAGGGAGGGCCGGGATCGGCCTTGTTCGCCTTGTCCATCAGCGCCGGTTCGAAACAGGCGGCGTAATAGACCATCCACCGGAGATAGGATCCCCGCGCCGGATCGGTCACCCCGGGCGCCAGTCCCGTTTCCGGATACTGGTCCCCCAGGTACAGGGCGATGGCGATCTGTTCGGTGATAATGGTCTCCCCATGGCGGAGGGTTGGTACCTTGCCCAGGGGATTGATCGCCAGGAACTCGGGGGACCGGTTCTCCCCCTTGGACAGGTCCATCACGTGAAGGGCATAGGGGATCCCCAGTTCCTCCAACAAAACGCGGCTGCCCGAGGCTCGGGTTTTGGGGGCGTAATACAGGATCGGGGGCGTTTGACTCGTCATGGCTCACGGTTTCCTTCTTGCAGGGTTCGGGGTTCAGGATCGACGGTCCATTCTCACTCGCCCTACCTGTCAATACCTGTCAGGTTTAATCCCTGGGTCTCGAAAATAATCCGAGGACAGGGATGCGCGCGAGCAGACTTCTGAACATCCTGACCACTCTCCAGGCCCGGGGCCGGGTCACCGCTCCGGAACTCGCCAGGGAAATGGGGGTCACGCCCCGAACCATTTACCGGGACATGGACCACCTCTCCCAGGCTGGTGTCCCCGTCTATGGCGACCGGGGACCGGAGGGCGGATATCGGTTACTCGATGGCTACCGGGTTCGTCTCAATGGCCTATCGACGGAGGAAGCCGAAGCCCTGTTCCTGACCGGCTTGCCCGAACCGGCCGCCGACATGGGACTCGGCGCCGTTCTTGCCAGCGCCGAACGGAAGCTCGCCGTCGCCCTGCCCGAGGACCTGCGCCTAAGCGCCGAACGAATCCGCGAGCGCTTCCACCTGGACACCCTGTCCTAGTTTGGCGAGCGGGATCACCCGCCGTACCTTGGCGCGTTGGCCGACGCGGTATGGAAGCGGAAGCGGATTCAGATGCGCTACCGCTCCTGGCGGAAGGAAAGGACCGTCACGGCGGACCCCCTGGGCCTCGTCCTGAAGGGCGGCGTCTGGTACATGGTGGCGAGAACCGGCGGGGAGCCGCGCACCTACCGGATCTCCCGGGTGTTGGACCTGTCGGTCGCCGACGAGTCCCGTGAGCCCCCCCGCGACTTTGATCTCGCGACCTATTGGCGGGAGAGCACGCGGCGCCTGGACGCGGAGATGTATCCCCTCTCCGTCCGCGTTCGGTTGTCGGAGCGTGGACTGGATCTGGTCCGTCATGTCCACGCCCCCTACGCTGTCGCGCGCATGGCGGTGGCGCAAGAGGCCGATGCCGACGGCTGGCGGGAGGTGACCCTCCCCGCGGCATCCCTCAAAGAAGCCGTCTCCGACTTCCTCCGCCTTGGCGCGGAGGTCGAGGTCATCGCGCCGCCGGACTTGCGGACCCTTCTGGCGGAAACCGCCATGCGGATCGCCGCCCTCCACGCGTCGCCCCCCGGCCCCCCAGGTTGAGCGGTCATTCCGCCTTGCTTCCGCCCCATAAGAAGCGTTCAATGCGGCCATGTCCTGGGTAACGAGAAAACTTGACATGCTTGTCGCCGCGGTGCTCGCCACCACGGTGGGCATGACCGCGTCCCAGCTTCAAGCCTTCATCCACCAGTATCTCCAGCGCCTTGGCGGCCATGTGGACGAGGCCCGGATGAGCCTCCAAACCGTGCTGGATACCGCCAATCCCGGTGTTGGTCCCACGCCAGAAGCCTTGGCCCCCGTCACCGCCCGCATTCAAGACCGTATTGATGGCTTGGTGGAAGGCTATCAGGCCATTCAATCCGCCGACGTCTGGACCCGCCCCTTCGCCTTTTTCCGCCATGCGGATCCGGCCATCGCCAAAGCGGCTTTGAAGCAGTTTGAACCGGCACTTCCCCTCGGCCCGGACAGCCTCGTCTTCACCCTCGCCGGAATCATCCTGGCCCTGGTGGCCTGGGATATCCTCAAGCTCCCTTTCTCCCTAGCCCTCTCCGGGATCGATAAGTCTCGGAAAAGGCGCCGGATCTTCGACAGCCGCGGTGATTCCTTGACCTGAGGTCCGGGGAATGGGAGAAATTGGATCCAATATTCAATCCTCGAACCGGATGCCCACTCCCATGTCCCCTTCCGACTCGACATCCCCCCTCACCGCCCTCCGGACTGGGGGCGAAATCCTGGCCGATGCCTTGATCGCCCTCGGTGCGGATACGGCCTATTGCGTGCCCGGAGAAAGCTATCTGGCTTTCCTCGACGCGGCCCATGACCGGGCCGACCGGTTACGCCTGATCACCTGCCGCCAGGAAGGCGGCGCGGCCTACATGGCCGATGCCCATGGCAAGTTGACGGGCGAACCGGGGATCCTCTTCGTCACCCGGGGTCCGGGGGCTTGCAACGCCACGGTGGGAGTGCACACCGCCATGCAGGACGGCACCCCGATGCTGCTGTTCATCGGTCAGGTCGACCGGGGCATGCTGGGGCGGGAGGCCTTCCAGGAAGTGGACATGGCCGCTTTCTTCAAGCCCCTGGCCAAGTTTACCGCCACCGCCGACACAGCGGAGCGCCTGCCCGAGCTGGTGGCCCGGGCCTGGACCGCGGCGACCTCTGGCCGTCCGGGTCCGGCGGTCATCGCCCTGCCCGAGGACATGCTCACCGAAACCGCCAGGGTCGCCGACCCGCGCCCCTTCGCCCGCCCCGCCCCCGCCCCCCAGGCCACCGACATGGAGCGCCTGAAGGAGATGGTGGAAGCCGCCGAGCGCCCCCTGCTGATTGTCGGCGGAAGCACCTGGACCCCCAACGCCGCCCGGGCCATCACCGCCTGGGCCGAGGACGCGGGTCTGCCCACCATCGCCTCTTTCCGCCGCCAGGATATCGTTCACAACGACAGCCCCGTCTACCTGGGAGAATTGGGATATTCCGCGAGCCCGGCCATCAACGCCCGGGTCAAGGCCGCGGACTTGATCTTGCTGGTGGGCGACCGCATGGGCGAAGTGCCTAATCAGGGCTACACCCTGATTGAAAGCCCCCAACCCATGCAGACCCTGATCCATGTCTTCCCCGATCCGGAAGAGATCGGACGGGTCTTCCGTCCGGACCTGGGCATCGTTTCGGCCATGGCGCCCTTCTGCGCCCTGCTCCCCACCATGGAGGGGGGAGAGCGCTGGGCCAACTGGCTGGCCGAGGGCCGGGCCGATTACGCCGAGAACCTGATTCCGCCCCCCTGCTCCGGCCCCGTCGACATGGGCGCGATCATGGCCGAGATCGCCAAGCGCCTGCCCGAGAACGCCATCCTCGCCAATGGGGCGGGCAACTACACCGGCTGGTCCCAACGCTTCCTGCCCTATCGGACCTTCCCCAGCCAGTTGGCGCCGGGCAATGGCTCCATGGGCTATGGCGTTCCCGCGGCCGTCGCCGCCTGTGTGGCCGCGCCCGGGCGTCGGGTGATCGGCTTCGCCGGGGATGGTTGTTTCCTGATGAACGGCCAGGAACTGGCCACCGCCATGGCCCACGGGCTGGCCCCCATCCTGATCGTCATCGACAACGGCATGTACGGCACCATCCGCATGCACCAGGAGCGGGAATACCCCGATCGGGTCATCGCCACCGACCTGCGGAACCCGGACTTTGCCGCCCTGGCCAAGGCCCATGGGGCTCTGGCCTGGACCGTCGAGAAGACCGAGGACTTCATTCCAGCCTTCGAGGCCGCGCTGGAAGCCACCACCGCGAGCCTCATCCACATCAAATTGGATCCGGAGGTCCTGACCCACCGGGGCACCCTGTCCGGCCTGCGCGCCAAGGCGCGGGCGGCCAAGGCGACATCCTGATCCGATCACCCACCCCTTTCAATCCCCTTAGACCACCCGGAGAAGACCTGTCCATGACCGCCTCCCTCGCCGCCACCGCCCAGGACCTTCTCGCCCGCATGGGCGTTGATACCTCCCTCGTCACCGGCGGCCCGCTCGTCGTCACCTCTCCCATTGACGGCTCCGAGATCGGCGCCGTCATGCCGAGCGCCGCGTCCGACGTTCCGGCCTTGGTCGCCCGCTCCCAAGCCGCTTTCCAGACTTGGCGCCAGGTGCCCGGCCCCCGCCGGGGCGCGTTGATTCGCCTATTGGGCGAGGAACTGCGCGCCCACAAGGACGACCTGGGTCGATTGGTGACCATCGAATGCGGCAAGATCGTCTCGGAGGGCCTGGGTGAGGTCCAGGAGATGATCGACATCTGCGATTTCGCCGTCGGTCTCTCCCGCCAGCTCCATGGCCTGACCATCGCCAGCGAGCGCCCGGGCCACGCCATGCGCGAAACCTGGCATCCCCTGGGTCCCGTGGGCGTGATCAGCGCCTTCAACTTCCCCGTGGCCGTCTGGTCCTGGAACACCGCCCTGGCCCTGGTCTGCGGGGACAGCGTGATCTGGAAGCCGTCGGAGATCACACCGCTGACCGCCATGGCCTGCGCCAGCCTACTCAAGCGGGCCATGGACAAGCTGGGCACGGATGCTCCCGCCGACCTGATGTTGCTGGTCATCGGTGACGGCGCCGTGGGCCAGGCCCTGGTCGACGATCCCCGCGTTCCCTTGATCAGCGCCACCGGCTCCACCCGCATGGGCAAGGCCATCGCCCCCCGGGTCGCCGCCCGGCTGGGCCGGAGCATTCTCGAATTGGGCGGCAACAACGCCGCCATCATCCGCCCCAGCGCCGACCTGGATCTGGCCGTGCGGGGTATTTGCTTCTCCGCCGTGGGCACCGCCGGACAGCGCTGCACCAGCCTGCGCCGGATCATCGTCCACGGCGCCATCCGGGACGAGTTGGTGGACCGCCTGAAGACCGCCTACGCCAGCATCCGCGCCGGGGATCCCCTGGTGGACGGCACCCTGGTCGGTCCGTTGATCCACGAAAAGGCCTTCGCCGACATGGAAACCGCCCTGGCCCAGGCGAAAGCCGAAGGCGGCACCGTCCATGGTGGCGGTCGCGCCCCGTTGGACGGCCGAGAGGGGGGATTCTATCCGGTTCCGGCCCTGGTGGAGATGCCCGCCCAGACCGCCATCGTGGAGACCGAGACCTTCGCCCCGATCCTCTACGTCCTAACCGCGGACAGCCTGGACGAGGCCATCGCCCTCCAGAACGGCGTGCCCCAGGGCCTGTCCTCCTCCATTTTCACCAACGACCTGCGGGAAGCGGAGACCTTCCTGTCGATGGTGGGGAGTGATTGTGGCATCGCCAATGTGAACATCGGCCCCAGTGGGGCGGAGATCGGCGGCGCATTCGGGGGCGAGAAGGACACCGGTGGCGGTCGGGAATCCGGCTCCGACGCCTGGAAGGGCTACATGCGCCGGGCCACCAACACGGTGAACTACTCCGGTGCGCTGCCCCTGGCCCAGGGCGTGAAGTTCGACATTTAATCGAGACCCCGCCATGTGTCGGGCGGGATAGACGACGGGATGGGCGGGCGCGTACACTGCGCCCGCCCATTTCCAAATCTCCAGTAGGATTACCGTGTTCGATACCCAGGGTCTCTGGATCATTCCTCTATGCACCGTGATCGGTGCCTTGTGTGGCTGGTTGTACTCCCGCGTGATGGCGGCCCGCGCCATGGCCTCCGAAAGCAAACCCGCGCCCTCTTCCAAGCCTGTTCCAGCGGCCCCTCCCGCTCCCCCGCCGTCCATGCCGCACCCCATGCCCGCGGCATCCGAGCCCAAGCCGCCCGAGCCTAAACGGTCAGAACCGAAGCTGAAAGAGAGCCTTTCCCCGCCCCTGGTTCCCCCCCGGCCATCGGAAGGAGCCTCCATCCAAGATTGGATCAGCCATGCGGAGATCCTTGATTTCGACGGTTTCGCGTCCGAGGCGCGGGAGGTCCTGACCATCGCCCTGGACCGCTGCGCCACGGCCGTGGAATCCGGCAGGCGCCCCGACGTGGGAGAGGTTCTGACCCGGGCCCTGACCGCGGCCACCAGAATGGCCGATCAGGGGACCCTGGCCCGGGTCCATGCCCTGCTGGGCCGCCTGTCCGAACGCATGGACGACAAGGACGGGGCGCACGAACACTATCTTGCCGCCCTGGAGCTCTACGAGAACCGCAACGACCGGCGGGGCATTGGCGCGGCCTGTGAACTGCTGGCCCGGCTCCACGCCCGCTTGGACGATCCGGAAGGAGCGGAAGCCTATTGGCGTTACGGCCTGTCCCTGGCCACGGCCATGGGCAATCGCAAGGAAGAAGCGCGGATTCTCGGAGTCCTGGGCCGCCTGGCCAGCCTTGCCGGAGACCTTGAAGGAGCCGAGGAGTTGTTCCGGGAAGCCATGACCCTGGAGGAGGCCCTGGGCCGTCCCCTGGAAGAGGGCGTTCTGACCGCCGACCTCGCCCGCCTCGAGCGGACCCGAGGAAAAGAGGAAACGGCGCGGGTCCTTTTCGACGCCGCCCTCGCTCGTCTGGCGGAAGCGGGCGCGGATCCCGAGGAGTTGGACCGCCTGCGCGGAGAACGAGGCGAACCGTAAAAAGGAAGCGGTGTCCCGTCCTCCAGCATCCGCCCCACCGCGTATTTCCATGATTGAGCGACGGACAAACCGGCACGAAAGACGGCGAGACCAGGACATTCCGATGGAACGGGAAGGGGAGCGCTCTAAAGCGACCCGTCGAGCCAACCCAGCAGCAGGTAGCGGGCGATGGCGTCCTTGCCGGGCAGCTTGACCCCCTCGCCCCCCTCGGCGAGATTGCCCATGGCGGTGACCTCGGCGCGGGTGAACCACCGGGCATCCTCCAGTTCCTCCCGATCGATGGTCAGCTCCGTGCCCCCGGTCCGGGCGATGAAGCCCACCATCAGGTTGGTCGGCCAGGGCCAGGGCTGGCTGGCGATATAGCGGCAGGAGACAATATCCACCCCCGCTTCCTCCTTGGCCTCCCGGGCCACGGCGGCTTCCAGGGTCTCCCCAGGTTCGGCGAATCCGGCCAGGGCCGAATACATGCCCGGCGCGAATCGGGCTTGGCGGCCCAGCAGACAGCGTTCTCCGTTCGGGTCCTCGATCAGCATGATCACCACCGGATCGACCCGGGGAAAATGCTGGACGCCACAGTCGGGGGAGAGGCAAACCCGCATCCGCCCCCCCTTATCCAGGCGGGTCCGACTTCCACAGCGGGCGCAAAAGGGATGGGCGCCATGCCAGGCGGCGAGGGCCATGCCCTGGGCCAGGGCGGCCACCCGGCTCGGTACCTGGGTATAGGCGAACCCCCGCAGATCCCGGAAGATGGGGGACCCGGGCAGTTCCAAATCCGGCCCTGGATCCCCGCCGCCTTCCGCATCGGGCCGTCCCGGCAGGGCGGAGAGATCCAGAAGGTGCAGGGGCGATTCCCCATCCAACCCAAGATGGAAGCTCGGGTGACCGGTGTCCGGTCGCGGACCGAGCCCGGCGAGACGCTCCATGACCTCGGCGTTCACCTCAAGGATATCGCCCTCCTCCGTAATGGCCGGGCGGCCTCGCCAGAGCAAAAACCAGCGGGCGAGCGGACCCCGACCCAGGGCTTCCAGGGCCTCCTGGTCTAGGCAACCGGTGGTGACCCGGTCGTGACGGGCCTGGGTATAGACGAGCGCGGAAGATCCCGAAGCGGACATGGGCGGGCGATCCATAGGAGAGACGGAGGGTGGGAAGGGTGTCTCCCTTTTGGCGGATGCGGGCTCGCCTTGCAAGTCCGAACGCG
This sequence comes from Rhodospirillum sp., assembly GCA_021741145.1. Classification (GTDB taxonomy): domain Bacteria; phylum Pseudomonadota; class Alphaproteobacteria; order Rhodospirillales; family Rhodospirillaceae; genus Rhodospirillum. The sequence goes on from JAIOYK010000008.1 coordinate 27,533, forward strand.
GTATCTGTTACGGAACCCCTCCATTGTATACTGGCCTCCCCCTCCATGCTCGCCCTGATCTTCCCTGTCATCGCGCCGGTGCTCGTCGCCGCGGCCATTGGTTACTCCTGGGCCCGGGCGGGCCGTCCCTTCGACACGGACACGGTGACCAACCTGGTGCTGACCGTGGGCGTCCCCTTCCTGGTGGTGGACGTGTTGATGAACGCGGATATCTCGCCGGACGCCATGGGGGACATGGCGGTGGCCGCGGTGGTGTCCCTGGTGGGCTCGGCCCTGGTGGGCTTGTTGGTCTTGAAGATACTGCGCCAGCCGATCCAGGCCTTTTTACCCAGCATGATCTTCGGCAATACGGGGAACATGGCCCTTCCGCTCTGCCTTTTCGCCTTTGGCAAGGATGGACTGGCCTTGGCCATCGGTTATTTCACCATTGTGATCGTGGTCCAGGTCAGCGCCACGACCCTGATCTCCTCCAACCAGAGGAACTGGCGGACCATCGTGCTGAATCCCATGGCTTGGGCGGCCGCTCTCGCCCTGAGCCTGAAGTTCGGCGGGTATACCCTGCCCCTGTGGATTTCGAATACGGTGCACCTGCTCGGCGCCATGACCATCCCTATCATGCTCATCGCCCTTGGCGTCTCGCTGGCCCGATTGAAGGTCACCAGCCTGGGCCGCAGCCTGTTCCTGGGTGGCTTGAAAATTGTCCTCGGTTTCGCCTTGGGGTACGCGACCGTGCTTTTACTCGACCTCGAGGGCATCGCCCGGGGTGTCGTTCTGGTGCAATCGGCCATGCCCGCGGCGGTCTTCAACTACCTCTTCGCGGCGCGATTCAACCAGCGGCCCGAAGAGGTAGCAGGCGTGGTGATCCTGTCGACCCTGGTCAGCTTCGCGACTCTTCCACTGCTCCTATGGATCGCCATGGAAGGAACGGTTGTGGCGGGCTAGAAAAGCACTCCATAAGATTTTATTGCCGGTGATTTTCGTCTACTGTTAGAGTCTGGACCTTGGCTCTATCGGGAGACGCCCCTTGAAACCCACGTTGTTCTTCGCCAGCGCCGCCGTCGTCATACTGCTGTCCGGCTGTGCCGCCGTGCCCACGAACGAAGCGGTCCAGGTCACGGCCCCGCCGACTCTGGACGACGTCGCGTTTCAGGTTTCCCTGACCGACGCGCGCCTCCAATCTCCTGCGAATGTCTATGATGGCCTGTTTCCCATCAGCGACCGAAATGGCAAGCTGCAATGGCGAAACCCGACCAAGAAGCAACAACTCAAGGTCGTCTCCCTGATGTCCCAAGCCTCCTATGACAAATACTATAAGGGCGTGACCCATGGCGTCACCACGGGGGTCTATAGTTGGGTGACCCTGGCCCCGCAAATGCGGGAGTTCTGCAAGGCCACCGGGTTGACCGGCGATGCCCTGAAAACCCGTCTCAAGGAGCGCCTCGGCCTCGTGCCGACCAACGCCTACGACATGTTCGTGGAGTTCTGGGTGGACCGGAGCGACCTGTTCCGCCCCTGCCCCGATCCGGAAACCAACGACACCAAATGCAACGTCGCCTTCGCCGAAAAGAACGGCATGCCCGTGAACCCCAAGGTCAAGGGCGTGGACAATTACATCGGCTGGTTCAACGACACCTATACCGCGTCCTATTCACCCGGCGGGGCACCCTGGACCCGCCTGGGCTACACCTATGACTGGAACCCGGATACGTCCAAATATGGCGCCAGCGAGTATCTGATGACCAAGGGCGCCGCTTGGGAAGTGGTTGATGCCGCCAGCACCGACGCCTATTGCGCGCCCTGACGGGCGGTTGGGCTCTCACCCAACCGCCCCATGCCCTGGTGATCTAATGCACCCGCGCCAGAGTGGCGCCGTTGCTTTCCTGTTCGAAGGACCATCGCCGTCCCGTGAACAGGGAAATGATCATCGCCGCCGTACGCGTATGTTGGCTTGGCTTCACGGTCGTGAAGGAGCCACCCCCCGCCAGGGCGAAGGGGAGAAGCAGTTGATCCTGCAAATGGGGACCGGCGAAGGCCCGGGATCCGAGAAACCGCCCCATGCGTTCGGCCGCGGTCTTCGCCAGAAGCTGGGCTGGTACCCCGATCTGGCCGAACCCCGTCACGATCTCCCGTCCCTGCTCGAAAGTGGCCTCCAACAGCAAGGCGGTCCCCGGCCCTTCCGCGTCGGACAAGCGCCGTTCGACGAAGGCCTCCTCCGGCCAGCCAAGGACCTCGCGGGCCGCCAGAATCTCCCGCTCGACCACGTCCGGGGGAAGCCCTGTCCAAAGGGCCGTCCCGGAAACCGCCGTCAACACCCCTCGGTCCAGACAGTCAATGGGTGAGAGCGGGGCCGGCGTGATGTCGACCTCGATCCGCCCCCCGCCCCCGGGGTAGAAGCCATGGCGGACCAACCGCGCCTCGACCCTTGGCCCCATGCGATTGACGATGGGCAAGAAGCACCGGTCGATGAACTCGAAGGGCGGAGCGGACAGGTTATGGGTCCCCCCCTCCAGCACCAGCCGCGATGGTCCATCGGCCAGAAGCAGGGGCATCAAGACGGTCTGAAGGACCAGTCCCGTACTGCCCGCCGTTCCAATCGAGAAATGGTAGTCCCCCGCGGAAATCGGACCGGGTCGAAAGGTCAACTCCGACGACCGCATCGCCAAACCCTCGCACTGGGCCGCGCCAATGGTGCGGGCGGCCTCCACCGCGGTGAGGTGCTGGCGCAGGAGCCCCGGCTTGGCCCGCTTGCCCCGGATTTGGGTGATATGAAAGGGCTCGCCGGTGATCAGCGAGAGGGCACAGGCGGTCCGCAAGACCTGACCTCCGCCCTCCCCTTCCGCTCCGTTGATCTCGATCATTGGTTCACTAAGTCCAAAAACAACTTGTTGGCAGAGGCCCAAACTTCAGGCGACAGCTTCCGAGCAGGAACATCCGCAGCGCGCCCCAATTCCTCCAGGACGAGCCGATCCAGCTCCGCCGGACGTCGGGTATAGTCCTGCTCACGGGCGACCCGTTTCAGCGCGACCAAGTCCTCGATGATCCCGACTGTGGCCTTGGGCAGATCGCTCGCAACCATCAAAGTTCCCAAATCCATGGGAGGCCGCACCCCTGGCGCAAGCCGCAAAGCCCGCAGGGCGAGTGCTGGGCGAAGGACATAGAAGTAACGCTTCACCGGCACCTCCCTGGCGCCCTCCACCCACCGTTTGACCGCATTATAACCAAGGCTGGCGTAGTGGTGGGCGAGACCACGCGGATCGAAACTCCGGTCGGCCAGTTCCGCTAAGCGCTCGACCATGGGGTCGTCGGGGCGGTAGCGGATGGGCGAGGCCAGCCATTCACTAACCACCGCGTTGGACTTCAACATCAGCCCGAGGGCCTTGCGGACATCCCATCCGTTCAGGTCGATCTCGTCCGTGATGGGTCTTTCGACCACGTCGCGCCCGGGTCGCAGCGAAAGATACCAATCCCTTGGACGCATATAGACAAACCGCACGTCGTAATCGCTATCCGGAGAGGGAAACCCCCAAGCCCGGGAACCGGATTCCACGGCGAACAGGACCCTTACCCCCTCTTGGGCTTCAAGGGCCGCCAGGCGGTCCTCGATCTCCCGCCGCGTCGTTCCGTTTATGGGGTCGGTCATGGTCCTGTCTCCTTTACCGTTTCCTCCCGCGGAAGAGGTTACCCCTTCACGCAGACAACCTGTTTCAGCCGATGGACGATTTCCACCAGATCGGCCTGGGCGGCCATCACGGCTTCGATGGGTTTATAGGCCTTGGGCGTTTCGTCCAGCACGCCCGCGTCCTTCCGGCATTCGACACCGGCGGTGTCGGCGATATGCTCTTCCAGACTGACCCGTTGCTTGGCCTTGGTCCGGGACATCACCCGGCCCGCGCCATGGCTGCAACTCTCGAACGAGTCCTTATTACCCAGGCCCCGCACGATGAAACTTCGCGCGCCCATGGACCCGGGGATGATTCCCATGGTGCCCTTGGCGGCGTGGACGGCCCCCTTCCGGGTCACCAATATCTTTTCCCCGAAGTGATGCTCCCGCGAGACATAGTTGTGGTGGCAGTTCACCACCTCCACCTCGGCCTCGAAGGGTTTGGCGATGACCTCCCGCAGGGCTCGGATGACATTGCCCATCATCACCTGGCGGTTCAGGGCGGCGAAATCCTGGGCCCAGCTCACCGCCCAGACGTAGTCGTTGAAGTGAACGGTTCCCTCCGGAAAATAAGCCAAATCCGCGTCGGGAAGGGTGATGAACCAGCGCCGCATATCCTGCCGCGCCAGTTCGATGAAGAAGGTGCCGATGGCATTGCCCACCCCCCGGGATCCGGAGTGGAGCATGATCCAGACCCGCTGGTCCTCGTCCAGACAGACCTCGATGAAGTGGTTGCCCGTGCCCAGAGTCCCCAGGTGAACAAGGCTGTTGGTGCTCTTGAACCGGGGATATTTGTCCGTGATCCGGTCGAAGCGGTCGACAAGGGTGCTCCAGGCCGCGAGGACCTCCGGCGGGGGATCGCCCCAGGAGCCCTCATCCCGCTTGCCCCGGCCGACGGTCCGGCCATGGGGAACGGCCCGCTCGATGGCGGCGCGCAGCCCCGCCAGGCCATCGGGCAAGTCCCGCGCCGTGAGGGAGGTCCGCGCCGCCATCATGCCGCAACCGATATCCACCCCAACCGCGGCTGGAATGACCGCGCCCTTGGTTGGAATCACCGATCCGACGGTGGCGCCAATGCCGATATGGACATCGGGCATGGCGGCCACATGCTTGAAGATGAAGGGCATCCGTGCCGCCCGGGCGAGTTGCTCCCGGGCGCCGTCATCGACGGGAACGCCCCGCGTCCACATCTTGACAGGAGTGCCCCCCTCGACCAGTTCAACGTCATAGGCCCGTTCAGCCATGGTGAAAATCCTTCCGTTTTGACGTGTCGGCGACGAGAGGGGGACGAGACAGATACGGTCCGGGGCATCGATTGCCACCGGACGGCCTTTTGGCCTAATGGAGTCCCATCGGCATTCGCCGGTCACGTCATGTGATGCGGTGTTCAGAGTGGCGGGGCGACGAGGTGTGCGACGGACGGTTCCTGCTCTACCACCTAAGCTACGAACCGGCTTTCGCCGATCCGGCGGGACTCGAACCCGCGACCCGGTCATGTAGTCCGTCGGGCATTCGCCCCTGAATTCTTCAAAATGCGATAAAATAAGGGACCATGGCGACGAGAGGGGGCGAGACGCGGCTTTGAGCTACGGTGTCAACGGTTTCGCCGACCCCGCATCTCTCTAGACGGATCCAGAGAGCCATACTCATCAAGCCTCCCGATTTGTGATTGTAGTCCCGCCAGCATTCGCCATGGCCCCTTAACGCGTCACACCTCCGTTTGCTTCACGACGTCTACCCAATTGCCTGTCTCCCCCGCGTGGAAGCGGGCGATGGCGTCGAAGACCGCGTCGGAGAACCCGCCCACATTCAAGATGTCGGCTCGGCTCGCCGCCTGAGTCGTACCATAGGGTGCGATATCGACGCAGATCAGCTTGGCCTCCGGGTTCCGGTCCTTCAGCTTGTTCCATTGGCGCATCGTGGCGGTCGCCCCATAGCGGTTGGCATCCACCCAGGATTCGTTATCCGACACGATCACCACCAGATCGACCTTGGCCCGCTCCGCGTTCAGTTTCGCCAGGGGAGCGGACACATTGGTCCCCCCACCGCCAACAGAAGCCAAACGCGCCGCATTGACCGCCACACTGGCCCCCGGCTCCAACCTCAGGGGCACGACGTTACCCTCGAAGGGAAGTACCCGAGCGCCGGGAGTCCCCCGCAGGATCGCGGCCGCCAGCAATGCCGCCACATCGACGCAACGAACGCGGGAGGACGCCCCCTTGCGGTACCCAGTTACAGGCATGGTCATGGACCCCGAAACGTCGGGACAGACCACGACCCGCCCACCCAGGCTGGCAACACCACTCACCGAACGGTCCAACGCGTCCTCCAGGACAGAGCGGACCTCCAACGGGACACCCGCATCGACCTGACTCAAAGCCACCATCAGCTGATAGGGCATGGGCCGGACCTTGTGCAGAGCCTCCCGGTCGGACAGCCGCGCGACGACGACATCGATGGCTCCCTCCACCTCGAACACGCCGTGGCGCGCCAAGGTGTTCAGGTTCATCCGCAGGGCCTGCCAGCCCATGCGCTTGGCGATGGTCACCCACTGCTCCGTGGTCAGCGGAAAGGCGGTCAGCCATTCGAAGGGCACCGGAGGCAGCTCCCGCGAGGGATCCCGCTTCCAGGCCTCGAAGGCCGCGACCTCGGGCGGCAAGGCTCCAACGTCATGGGGCTTGCCGAGCAGCCAGCCATAAAAGGCCCGCCGGGAGGCGTCACCGGGCTTCGGGTGGACCATCTTGACGATATCCGCCAAGCTGGGATCCTGGCCCGTCGCCGCGGCCATCAGCGCGCGGGTCGAGGCCTGATCCAACCATCGCTGGACCATGCGCTTGGGACGGGTCCCAAGGGAGGACCGGCCCACCCGGCCCGACCGCATGACCTGCACGAAGCTGCGCAGCATGCGACCATTGTCGATGACCCGACCAAAAACGCGGACCGCCAGATCGGGATCAACGACGGTCAAATAAGCCGTCAACAGGGCGGGCATATCCTTCATCGCCCCGGTTTGCCGGGCGTAAACCGCGGCCTGAGCCAGGAACCAGGGGGCGACCGCGCGGGCCGCTTCCAGCACATCGGCCAATTGCCCATCAGCCCGACCATAAAAGGTCTCATTGAGGGTTCCGGTCACGGCGAGCTGAGCCAGTTTGCCTTCCTGGCCAAGCCCGTAGGCCGGCGCGCCGTCCCGGTTCACACGATCGGGGCGCGGCCCCGGCATGGCGAACAGAGACGTGAAAAGGCTTTTGTTTGCCATGACTGTCCTCCTCCTGGCTTTGACCCGCTCCGGGGTGACTGGCCCATTCCAGCCACCCCACCGGTCCGTCTGTCGGGCCTGACCGTCAAGCGCGACGGACGTACAAAAGCAGGAACCATGCCAAGCCAGAAAGATCTCAGGAAAAATATGATAACATTCTGTTTTCCCTGTCTTTTTCTAAAGAACACCCATCACCAACCAAAGGATCTTGCTTTCCACCGCGCTCGCATTCCTGATTGCTTCATATCGTCTTTTATCCTATGGAATAAGCATGAAACCACTCACCGTCATCGGATTTCTCGGAAGCACCCTGGACGCGAGCAAGTATGGCCCGTCGCGGTGGAGCCAGTGGCGACCATCGGTCGCGCTGGCCATGCACGAGGACCTGCGGGTGGATCGCTTTCTCCTGCTCCATGGGGAAAAGCATGAGCGGTTGGCGCGCTTCGTGGCCGAGGACGTGACCTCCGTTTCACCGGAGACCCGGGTGGAGCGGCGACACCTGAATTTCGAGAACCCTTGGGATTTCGAGGAGGTTTACGGCAAGCTTCTGGACTTCGCCCTGTCCGAGCCCCTGGATCCGGAAGCCGAGGAATACCTGATCCACATCACCACCGGTACCCATGTGGCTCAGATCTGCCTGTTCCTGCTCACGGAAGCCCGCTACCTCCCCGGTAAGCTGCTCCAGACCGGCCCCGCCCGGCGGAGCGTCGATGGGCGGGCCCCGGGTGTCTGGACCAGCATCGACCTGGACCTGTCCCGCTACGACAGCATCGCGACCCGGTTCGCCGCGACGACCAGCGAGAACACGTTCTTCCTGAAATCGGGGATAGAAACGCGGAATGCCGCCTTTAACCGCATGATCGACGAGATCGAACATGTGGCCTCCCGCTCCCGGGCGCCGATTCTTCTGATGGGGCCAACAGGCGCGGGCAAGAGCCAACTCGCCCGGCGGATCCATGACCTGAAACGCCTCAAACACCAAATCTCCGGCCCTTTCGTCGAGGTGAACTGCGCCACCCTGAAGGGAGATGGGGCCATGTCCGCCCTGTTCGGCCACCGAAAGGGTGCGTTCACCGGAGCCATCGCGGATCGGGCGGGGCTTCTGCTTTCGGCGCATGGGGGGATGCTGTTTCTGGATGAAATCGGCGAACTCGGCGCCGATGAACAGGCGATGATCCTGCGTGCCATCGAAGAGAAAACCTTCACCCCCGTGGGAATGGACAGCATGGTCTCCAGCGACTTCCAGCTGATCGCCGGGACCAACCGCGATTTAGGGGAAGCCGTGGCCACGGGATCGTTCCGTGAGGACCTTTACGCGCGGCTCAATCTGTGGACCTTTTCCCTTCCCGGCCTCGCCGACCGGCGGGAGGACATCGAGCCCAACCTGGATTACGAGTTGGACCGCTTCGCCGAACGGGAGGGCGAGCGAATCGCCTTCAACAAGGAAGCCCGGGACCTCTACCTGTGCTTTGCGACATCACCAGCGGCACGCTGGTCGGGTAACTTTCGGGATTTGGCGGCGAGCGTGACCCGCATGGCGACCCTCTCGCCCCGGGGCCGCATCGACCGGGATTGTGTCACCCTGGAAATCGGACGCCTTGAACGCCTTTGGTCCCTGGGCCAACCGGGCCTGAAGGACGACGGCCTAAGCGCCCTTCTTGGGGCGGAGCGTTTGGCCGAGATCGACCTGTTTGACCGGATCCAATTGGCGGAAGTCGTTCGAGTCTGCCGAGAAAGCCGCAGCCTCTCCGAGGCTGGACGAACCCTGTTCGCCGCGTCGAAACGGCGGAAAACGTCCACCAACGACGCCGACCGCCTGAGAAAATATCTCGCGCGCTTCGAACTGGATTGGGGTGGGTTAAACCCCTAAATGGGGGGATTTGATTAAACCCCTAAGTGAGGGTCCGGGACCCTTCCGGCCCCAGTGGGGGGCGGGGCCAAGCGCCCCGCGCTTTCCCTCACGCCGCGGGTGGTAGGACCTTCTGGGCTTCGGTCACCTCGACGAGCGTCTGGTTCTCGGCCAGACTCTTCTCCAGATCCCGCTTCAAGCCCCGAATCTCCAGATCCCTGTCCCGCAGGCGCACACGCAGCTTGGCCGCGCCAATCCACGTGAACGAACCGCCCACCACCAAGCCAATCACCAGAGCGCCCAGACACAAAAGATAGAGTGGCAGGTCGACGGAGAAAGGAGTGGGCCAAAGGCTGACGGAGACCGCGTCCCGGTTGTTCACGGCGAACACGGCGGCAACGACCGCCAACGGCAGGCCAATCAGCCAGAACACAAGCTTTCTCACGGTCTCTCCCTTCCCGGAGTCACCGAAGGACTCCGCGATGATGACGAACAACCCGCTGAAAGGGGGCCGCTCAATGGTCAGGGGATCTTATTCGTCGTCTTCCCCGCCGTCACCCCCATTGAGCATCTCACGGAGCTGTTTGCCGGTCTTGAAATAGGGCGCGGCCTTGGCATCCACGTCCACGGTCTCCCCGGTGCGGGGATTGCGCCCCACACGGGCATCCCGACGCTTGACCGAAAAGGCCCCGAAGCCACGCAACTCCACTCTGTCTCCCCGGGCCAGGGCATCGGCGACTTCATCGAAAATGGTCGAGACGATGCGCTCAACGTCCCTTTGGTACAGGTGAGGATTCTTTTCCGCCAACCGCGCGATCAATTCGGATTTTGTCATCGCCCCGACTGCCCCTTTCCACCCATTTGCGCCATAGAAGGCTTAACAGAGCGTGCCATGGGGAAGGGGGAGCGTCAAGCAAGCCGCTCATTTGAAAGCATTTTTTACGGAGTTCCAAGCCTCGGACCAGAAAAAGGCGCCACCGGTTTCCCCGGTGGCGCCCATTTTCGCGGTGTATCAAGGCGAAACGCCTTACTCGTCGGTCTTTTCGGCCTTTGCCTGGGCCTGCTTCAGCGCGGCACCCAGGATATCGCCCAGGGACGCGCCCGAGTCGGCGGAGCCGTATTCGGCCATGGCCTGCTTTTCGTCGTCCATCTCGCGAGCTTTGATGGACAAGGTCATGCGACGGTTGGACTTATCCATGTTGGTGACCTTGGCGTCGATCTTGTCACCCACATTGAAACGCTCGGGCCGCTGGTCGGCGCGTTCGCGGGCCAGGTCGGACTTGCGGATGAAGCCCGTGGCGCCGTTGACGTCCACTTCAATGCCGTTGTCCTGAACCATGGTCACAATGCAGGTGACGGTCTGGTTCTTGCGCAGATCGGCGGTGGCCTCCCGGTAGGGATCCTCGCCCAACTGCTTGACGCCCAGGCTGATCCGCTCCTTCTCGACGTCCACGTCCAGCACCTTGGCGCGCACCACATCGCCCTTCTTGTGGTCCTTCACCGCTTCGTCGCCGGTGCGGCTCCAGTCCAGGTCGGACAGGTGAATCATGCCGTCGATGTCGCCGGTCAGACCAATGAACAGACCAAATTCGGTGATGTTCTTGATCTCGCCTTCGACTTCGGTGCCGATCGGGTGGGTCTCGAGGAATTCGGACCAGGGGTTGGACATGGTCTGCTTCAGACCCAAGGAGATGCGGCGCTTGTCCGGATCAACGTCGAGGATCATCACCTCGACTTCCTGGCTGGTGGAGACGATCTTGCCCGGATGGACGTTCTTCTTGGTCCAGGACATCTCGGACACGTGCACCAGACCCTCGACGCCCGGCTCCAACTCCACGAAGGCACCGTAGTCGGTGATGTTGGTCACGCGGCCCAGGAACTTGGTGCCCTCGGGATATTTGGCGGCGACGCCTTCCCAGGGATCGGCTTCAAGCTGCTTCATACCCAGGCTGATGCGCTGGGTCTCGGCGTTGAAGCGGATGACCTGAACGTTGACGCTCTGGCCGATGGACAGGGCTTCGGTCGGGTGGTTGATGCGCTTCCAGGAAATGTCGGTGACGTGCAGCAGGCCGTCGACACCGCCCAGGTCCACGAAGGCACCGTAATCGGTGATGTTCTTGACCACACCTTCGAGGACCTCGCCCTCCTTGAGGGTCTCCATGAGCTTGGAGCGTTCCTCGGCGCGAGTCTCCTCGAGAACGGCGCGGCGGGAGACAACGATGTTGCCCCGGGCACGGTCCATCTTGAGGATCTGGAAGATCTGCGGCTGGCCCAGCAGCGGGGTGATGTCGCGCACGGGGCGGATATCCACCTGGGACCCGGGCAGGAAGGCGATGGCCCCGGACAGGTCGACGGTGAAGCCTCCCTTGACCCGGCTGTGGATCAGACCCTTGACGCGCTGGCTGTCGTTGAACGCCTTCTCCAGCTCGTTCCAGGCCTCCTCGCGGCGGGCCTTGTCGCGGGACAGAACAATCAGACCGTCGCGGTCTTCGTAACGCTCGACGAACACGTCAACGGTGTCGCCAATCCGCGGCTCGGCGTCATCGCCACCACGGGCGAATTCCTTGACGGGAACCCGGCCTTCGGACTTCAAACCCACGTCCACAACGGCGAAATCGCCGTTGATGCCAATCACGGTGCCAGTCAGCACCGAGCCTTCAAGCCCACCGGACTCGCCAAGCTGCTCGTTCAGCAGGGCTTCAAATTCGTCCATTTCGGGCATTTCGAGGGCTGCGTTAGCCATATGTCAGATCTTCCTTTCTACTCGTCATGTTTTTCAGGCCAGCCGGTTGGTTCCGGCGGTCTTGAGATCGGGATACCAGATCGCCCCAATCGGAGTCGGTCTGGCGGGACACGTACGGATCGGACCATGACCAGGTCCATCCCCCTCCCGGAAGGAGTCCGGAAAAGCCACAAGCCCCGAGGACTCCACCCAACAGGGGGAGCCCCGGGGTCCTCTCCGGGTCGGGGGTTCAACCGATGACCAAGGGACCAGCGGCAGAGGCTAACCCATTGGTTAGCTTCGAGAACCGACGGTTTTCTCGGCCAAGACGGCGAGCGCGGCGTCCAGCGCCTGCTCGGCGTTCATGTTGGAGGTGTCGAGAACGACCGCATCCGCGGCCTGAGCCATCGGGGCGACCGAGCGTCCACTGTCACGGGCATCCCGCTCCTTCATGTCACGCAGAACGTCCTCTTCCTTAGCATCCAGGCCATTCGCCCGCAACTCCAGAAGTCGCCGGTTCGCGCGGGTTTCCACGCTGGCGGTCACGAAGAACTTGGCGTCGGCATCCGGGCAGACCACGGTGCCGATATCCCGCCCATCCAGAACCGCCCCCCGGCAGCCATTCGGCGGACGGCTGGCAAAGGCCCGCTGCAGGTCCAGAAGGGCCGCGCGCACACCGGGGATGGCCGCCACCTTCGACGCGGCTATCCCGGCCTCGTCGGTGGTCAGCACCGGATCCCCCAGGGTCGCGGTGTCCAGGGCGCGGGCCGCGGTCTCCGCCGTTTCCGGGTCGGTGGGATCGCCACCAGCCCGCACCACGGCCATGCCCACGGCGCGGTAGAGCTTACCCGTATCCAAATGGGCATAGCCCAGACGGCCGGCCAGGCGCCGAGACAGGGTCCCCTTACCGGAGGCGGCGGGTCCATCAATGGCGATGATCATGGAGATCTCCTAAATCCTTTTTTCTATCGGACATAGTCAACGGTCGCGCCCAGGCTCGCCATCAGGGCGGCGAATCCGGGGAAACTGGTGTCGATGGCCCGGCCGTCGTCGATGGTCACCGGTTCCTCGGTAATCAGGCCCAGGACCAGGAACGACATGCCGATGCGATGATCCAGGTTGACAGGCACGGTGGCCCCTCCCATTGGCGGTTCGGACTTGCCGTGGACGATCAGGGTGTCGCCGTCGACCTCCACCGAGACACCGCAGGCGGCCAATCCTTCGGCCATGGCGGTCAAGCGGTCACTCTCCTTCACCCTCAGTTCACCCAGGCCATGCATCCGAGTCTCCCCCCTGGCCATGGACGCGGCCACGGCTAGGATTGGATATTCGTCGATCATGGAGGGCGCCCGGCTGGCCGGAACCTCGATCCCCGTCAGCGGCGCGGCGCGGACTTCCAGGTCGGCCACGGGCTCGCCGGCTTCCTCGCGGGGGGAGCGGATCAAAATATCCGCGCCCATCTCGCGCAAGGTCTCGATCAAACCGATCCGCTGGGGGTTCATGCCGACACCCGTCAGGGTGATATGGCTGTCCGGCACCAGAACCGCCGCGACCAGGGGAAAGGCCGCGGACGAGGGATCCGCGGGCACGACAATGGATCCGCCGATCAATTCCGGCTGTCCCACCAGGGTGATCACCGTCTCTCCCCCGTCGCCATCTTCCACCCGGAGATCCGCGCCAAAATGACGCAGCATCCGTTCCGTATGATCCCGGGTCGGGGTGGGTTCAATCACCGTTGTCTTCCCCGGGGTGTTCAACCCGGCCAGCAACACCGCGGATTTCACCTGGGCACTGGCCATGGGAACCCGGTAGGTGATTGGCACGGGCTCGGCGCCTCCTTGGATGGCCATGGGCAACCGCGCGCCCGACCGTCCCATGAACCGAGCGCCGAAAAGGGACAGGGGCTCGGTCACACGCTTCATGGGGCGCTTGCGCAGGGAGCCATCGCCGGTCATCACGGCGGTCAGATCGTGGGTGGCGAGCAGCCCCATCAGCAGACGCGCGCCGGTCCCGGCGTTGCCCATGTCGAGCACGTCGGCGGGCTCCATCAACCCCCCCACGCCGACACCATCGATCCGCCAGAGAGGTCCCCCATCGGGCGCCCCATCGGCGATCCGCTCCACCTTGGCGCCCATGGCGGTCATGGCCTTGGCCGTGGCGACCACATCCTCGCCCTCCAGCAGGCCGGTGACCTCGGTCCGGCCCACGGCGAGACCGCCAAGCATCAGGGACCGATGGGAAATGGACTTGTCTCCCGGAACCCGGACCGTGCCCGCCAGCGCGCCGCCCCGACGCGACCGGAGAGGAAGGGGGCCAGCCTCCTGCTGGGCCGACGGGGAGATGGTCTGGCTCATCGTATCCTCGCTGTGGAACATCCTTGGGGGCCGCTGTTTACCATAGCCTTCCGCCCGGGGGTAGTCCGCCGACAACGCGTCGGACGACCCGTCCCAGGCGTCGCGTGGGACGTTTCAATCTGGCCCCAGGAGAATTTAATGATGATTTGATTTTGACAAGCACCAGAAGAAAGTGGCAATAGCCCCTGTCCCGTGACCCACCCGCCAACTTTTTAGGGTGGACCAAACCATTTCGCCTTGTGCGGAACGACTGTTCGGGACAAGGTCCGGAAATGATCCGAACGCCAGTAGGGAGAGGAAAAGGTGGCCAAGCCTGAGTGGGGTTTTAAACGCACCTGCCTGAATTGTGGCGCCCGTTTTTACGACATGCGCCGAGATCCCATCGTTTGTCCCAAGTGCGAGGCCCTCTACGAGGTCGAGGCCGTGGTCAAGCCGCGCCGCGCCCCGAAGAAGGAAACGCCCAAGCCCGTCGCCGCGCCGATCCCGGATGACGATGAGGATCTGGAGGACGAACTGGAGGTCGACAGTGAGGAAGAAGATGAAGATCTGATTGAAGACGTCTCCGATCTGGGTGAGGATGATGATGACCTCGAAGAGGTCAAGGAGCACATCGAGGTCGATAAGGACGACTGAGGTCCGGACCGACGGACCGGGTGATTCCCGGGGGATCACCCGCCTTCCGAAAAAAAACGCGAGCCGGTGCATTTTTCTCTTGCCCCACCCCGCGACGGAGGCTAAAACCCCGGACCTCGGCACGACGCGGTGGCCAACACCAAAGCAAAAAGCCGTTATTTCCCAAGGCCTTGGGCGATTTCTTACGGGTTCGACCTCGGAACGAAAGCGCCTGGGCAACCCAGATGGGGCCGTAGCTCAGTTGGGAGAGCGCTTGAATGGCATTCAAGAGGTCAGGGGTTCGATTCCCCTCGGCTCCACCAAATCCCAAAAAAACCCGCTTCGCTCCGCGAGGCGGGTTTTTTTTGATGCCCAGTCCCGACATCGTTCATCGCCACCAAAACCCGTTCCACCTCACTCCGCCAGGGGCGGGAAACCGCCCATGGCGCAATCCTTGTCCAGCGCCGCCTCCCACAGGGCTTGGTATTCCCCCTTGAGGCGGGCGTATTCGTGGGTCCGCTGGCCATCGCCTTCCAGGAAGAACAGGGCGGGGGGAAAAACCGCGACGCCCAGGCCCAGGGTCCAGGCGTCGCCAGTGGCGTTGCCGTTGATCTCCGTGGCCAGCACCAAGGCGCGAGCGAATAGGGTGTCCCGATCCACGGCGATCTGGTCGCGGTCATAGGCGGCGAACTGGCTGCTCGACACCCAAATGGGGTCGATTTCCGCCGGCCGATCGGCGCAAGCGGATTGGACCAAACCACCCAGAAGGACGATGGAGATTCCGAGGTTTCTCCTGACTTCCCCTTTTGAGCGGCCCCCATTGGACCCACCCCCCTCGTTTCCGCGGACGGTGCCTCGCGTCCACCCTCCGAACCGACCCCTCGGAGGTCCCCCTGAACAGGTCCAAGCGCTTCGGAGTCGAGGCAGAGGCCCCTGGCCCCCCTCTGGTCACCGGTCCATGCCCGCCAGGACGCGCAACTCCTCCAGAACATCTCCGTCCTCTTCCACGGCGAGGCGGCTCCGGGCGAGGGAGCGGGCCTCCCCCCCAGGGGCCAGTTGCCCAAACGCCCAGACCGCCGCGCCGCGAACCAGGGGATCGGCGTCCCGCACCAACCGCCGCGCGGTCTCCGCCCGGCCCGGATCTCCCCCGTTCCCCAGGGCGATCAGCACGTTCCGCACAAACCGCCCCCGACCGATCCGCTTGATGGGCGAGGCGGAAAACAGACTTCGGAATCCGGCATCGTCCAGCTCCGCCAAATCGGCCAGACGGGGCGCGGTCAACTCCACCCGGGGCAGGAAGGCGGGATCGGTGGTGGGAGAGGCGAAGCGGTTCCAGGGACAGACCGCCAGACAGTCGTCGCAGCCATAGATCCGATTGCCCAGGAGGGGGCGGAGGGCGCGCGGAATCGGCCCCGGATGCTCGATGGTCAGATAAGACACGCAGAGCCGCCCATCGATGCGCCCCGGCCCCGTCAGGGCGCCCGTGGGGCAAACGTCGAGGCAGCGGGTACAGCGCCCGCAATGGTCCCCCTCCTCCCCATCCGGGGGCAGGTCCAGGGTCGAGAAGATTTCCGTCAGGAACAGCCAGGAGCCATGGGATCGGCTGACCAGATTGGTGTGCTTGCCCCGCCAGCCCAATCCACTCCGCGCCGCCAAGGGTTTTTCCATCACCGGCGCGGTGTCCACGAAGACCTTCACCGCCCCCCCCTGACGGGAGACCAGCCATTGGGCCAGGGTCTTGGCCCGCCCCTTGGCCACGTCGTGGTAATCCCGGTTGCGGGCATAGACACTGATCGCCCCCCGGTCCGGATGGTCGAGCAGGGCCAGGGGATCGTGGCCCGGCGCGTAGGACAGGCCGAGGACCAGGACCGTCACCGCCTCGGGCCAGAGGACGCGCGGATCCCCCCGGCGCTCCCGGGTGTCGGCCATCCAGGCCATGGCGCCCTGGCGTCCCTCGGCCAGGAAGCCGTCCAAGTCGGCGCGCACGCTGTCGGGCAGGGTCGCCCGGGCGAAATGGCAGGCGTCGAACCCCAATTCCCGCGCCCGGGCGCGGATGGTGTCCTTGATCTCCTCCGGATTGGCTAAGGGCTTGGCCATGGAGGCGTCCTACAGAGGCTCAATATCCCCAAGCGCCCGGTTGGCCTCGAAGTCGGCGATGAAGGCGGCCAAGCGGTGGTCGGCGATGGCCTCGCGCAATCCCCGAGTCAGATCCTGGTAATACTGGATGTTGTGCCATGTCAGCAACATCGGGCCGAGGATCTCCTCGCACCGCACGAGGTGGTGGATATAGGCCCGGCTGAACTGGGTACAGGCGGGGCAGGAACAGGCCTCGTCCAGGGGGCGGGGGTCGTCCCGGTGGCGGGCATTGCGGACATTCACCGCGCCGCGCCGGGTGAATCCCTGCCCCGTTCGGCCCGAGCGGGTCGGCATGACGCAATCGAACATGTCCACGCCCCGGGCCACGGCCCCGACGATATCCTCCGGCTTCCCCACGCCCATCAGATAGCGGGGTTTGTCTTGGGGGAGCCGGGGACAGGTGCGTTCCAGGATCCGGAACATCTCCGCCTGGGGTTCGCCCACGGCCAGCCCGCCCAGGGCATAACCCTCGAAGCCGATGGCGGTCAGCGCCTCGACACTTTCGGCCCGCAGATCCTCATGCACGCCGCCCTGGTTGATGCCGAAAAGCCCGTAGCCCTCCCGCGCCACGAAGGCCTCCCGGGAGCGCTTGGCCCAACGCATGGATAGCCGGGTGCTTTCGGCGATGGCCGCCTTGTCGCCGGGGTAGGCCGGGCATTCGTCGAAGGCCATGGTAATGGTCGCGTCCAGCAAGTGTTGGATCTCCATGGAGCGTTCCGGGGTCAGAAGGTATTTGCCGCCGTCGATATGGGACTGGAAGGTCACCCCTTCCTCGGTCAGCTTGCGCAGCTTGGCCAGGGACATGACCTGGAAGCCGCCGGAGTCGGTGAGGATCGGCCCCGGCCAGTTCATGAATTCGTGCAATCCCCCCAGGGCCGCCACCCGCTCGGCGCTGGGACGCAGCATCAGGTGGTAGGTATTGCCCAGGACGATTTGCGCGCCGGTGGAACGGACCGCGTCCGGCGTCATCGCCTTGACCGTGGCCGCCGTGCCAACGGGCATGAAAACCGGGGTCTCGATGGGTCCATGGGCGGTCTCGATCCGGCCCCGGCGAGCCGCGCCGTCGGTGGTGGTGAGGGAAAAGGAAAAGGCGGTCATCGGAGCACATCCTGAGTTTCGGGATCCGCGCGGGTCAACAGGCTGGAATCCCCATAGGAATAGAAGCGGTAACCCGTCGCGATGGCATGGGCGTAGGCCGCGCGCATGGTCTCCAATCCGGCGAAGGCGGAGACCAGCATGAACAGAGTCGACCGGGGCAGGTGGAAATTCGTCATCAGCCGGTCGACAATCCGAAAGCGATAGCCCGGCGTGATGAAGATATCCGTCTCCCCCTCGAAGGGAAGCAGGGTTCCGTCCTCGGCCGCGGCGCTTTCCAGCAGACGCAGGGCCGTCGTCCCCACGGCCACGATTTTGCCCCCCCGCGCCTTGGCGGCGTTGACGACCGCCGCGGTCTCCGGCGTTACCCGGCCGATTTCCGAGTGCATCCGGTGATCTTCGGTGTCATCGACCTTGACCGGCAGGAAGGTCCCGGCCCCCACATGCAGAGTGACCATGGCCCGCGTCACCCCCCGGGCCTCCAGGGCCGCGAGAAGCGTTGGCGTGAAATGCAGTCCGGCGGTCGGCGCGGCCACCGCCCCATCCTCCCGGGCGTAAATGGTCTGGTAATCGGTCCGGTCCCGGGCGTCATCGGCCCGCTTAATATAGGGCGGCAGGGGGATATGGCCATGGGCTTCCAGGGCCGCCATCAGGGCCGCGCCGCCCCGATCAAAGGCCAGGGTCGCCTCCCCGCCCTCGCCCCGCTCGACCACGGTGGCCGCGAAGCCCTCCCTGAAAGTCACCGTCGCCCCCGGTTTGAGCTTGCGCGCGGGACGTCCAAAGCAAGCCCAACGGTCCGGCCCCAGGCGCTTGTGCAGGGTCACTTCGATCTTGCCCTCGCCGATGGTCCCGAACAGGCGCGCGGGAATCACCCGGGTATCGTTGAAGACCAGAATATCCCCCGGCGCCAGAAGCCCGGGAAGGTCTCCTACCCCCAAGTCCCGCCGCTCCACCCCGTCGATCAACAGAAGGCGGGCGGAATCCCGAGGCTCGGCCGGACGTTCGGCGATTGCCTCCGAGGGAAGATCGAAATCAAACTGGTCCACACGCATGGGGTTTCGCCATATCCAAGGAAAAAGGAAAGCCCCGTCAGTCGGAAACCGGGGCGCCAGGGTGCTTTACCAAGACCTCAGACGTGGAAAAAGAAAAAACCTCCCGCTCGGATTATAAATCTATACGTGCATAATTTTTAAATATTTACCGGAAGAAGCATCTTGATACACCAAGGTCTGTCCTGTACCGTTTATTTGATTTTGACTGTTCCGGTTTTCACGCTGGTTCCCTCTCTCCCCCACCCTCTCCCCGTGGCCCGCATGCCAGGCTGGAATCGATCCGCCTGCCCAGCCCCGACATTGAACGGAGTCACCCGATGATTTCCTCGACCCGGTCTTCCAGAAGCATTTCCGCGCGGATTCTGATCGCGGTCGCCTTCCTGATCATCCTGATCTTCGTTCTCTTTTCCGTGTATAACGACGTCCGCCAACAGGGTGTCATCCGAGAAAACGTCGAGACGTCCTTGGCCAACGTTGGCAAGACCACCGCGGACGGCGTGTCGAGTTGGTTGTCGGGACGTCTGGTGCTGATGACCTATTTCGCCTCTTCGGTGGCCGCGCGGACGGATGGAAGCGATGCCTCGGACCTGTTCCAGCGTAAGGCCCTGACCGATACCTTCGATCTGATTTACTACGGTGACAAGGACGGTGGCTTCGGCAAATTTCCCAAGGCCCCCCCAAGCCCAGCGGGTTACGACCCCCGGGTCCGCCCCTGGTACAAGCAGGTGGTCGCGACCGGAACCATTGCCCTAACCGAACCCTATATCGCCGCGGCGACCCAGGAGTTGGTGGTCACCGCGGCGGCGCCGGTCCAGCGGGAGGGCGCCCTGGCTGGAGTCGTCGGGGCGGATTTCACCATCGACACCCTGCAGACCATGCTGTCGAACATCGATCTGGGGGGCCTGGGGGAAAGCTTCCTGGTCGATGGAACAGGCAAGATCCTGGTCCATGGTCAGCGGGAGTTGATCGGCCACCCCCTGAGCGCCCTGTTTCCCACCGACACCCCCGCCGTGGACCTGGGCATGCACGAAGTGATGGCCAAGGATGGCAACCGGCTGGTCACCTTCATCCCGATTCCGGGACTTCCCTCCGTCGACTGGCACTTGGCCCTATCCATGGATCTGGACAAGGCGGAAGCCGGGCTGTCCGATTTCCGCAAGTCGGCGGTGATCGCCACCCTGATCGCCCTGGCCCTGACCATTGGCTTGCTGCGGCTCCTGATCGGGCGGATCATCGCCCGACCCTTGAGTACGATCACCGCGAGCATGAATGACCTGGCCCAGGGCAACCTGTCCGGTCCCCTCCCCCAATTCGACAGGACGGACGAAATCGGCGCCATGGCCAAGGCCCTGACCGTCTTCAAACGGAATGCCGTGGAACGCCAGGAGGCCCTGGAGCGGGAGCGGGCGGAGGAACGACGGCTGACCGAACGGGCCGCCCGCATGGACGGGCTGACCCGGGAATTCGACGTGGATATCAAGCGCATCCTGGAAACCGTCGCCAAGGCGGTCAGTGGACTGGGGGCCGCCTCCGACGCTCTGGAAAAAAGCGCCCTCCAGGCCAGCGAGCAAGCCACCTCCGTGGCTTCCGCCTCGGAGGAAGCCACGGCCAATGTGAAGGAAGTCGCCCGCAACACCGAACAGCTTTCGGGGAAGGCCGCGGAAATCGGCGAACGGGTGAGCCAGTCCTCGGACATCGCCGCCCGAGCCATGCGTCAGGCGGAAAGCACCAACGACAAGGTTCAAGGCCTGGCCGACGCCGTGGGTCAGATCGGCGAGGTGCTTCAGTTGATCAACGGAATCGCCAGCCAAACCAACCTGCTGGCCTTGAACGCGACGATCGAGGCCGCCCGAGCCGGAGAGGCGGGCAAGGGGTTCGCCGTGGTCGCGAATGAAGTGAAGAACCTGGCCAACCAAACCGCCCAGGCCACCGAACGGGTCACCACCCAAATCCAGTCTATCCAGCGGGAAACCGGAGAGGCGGTTTCCGCGATCCAGAGCATCGGGGAAACCATCGGCGAGATCAACACCATCAGCGGCGACATCGCCAGCGCCGTCGAGGAACAGTCCCGCGCCACGGTCGAGATTGGCCACAACATCGACGAAGCCTCCTCGGGCACCAGCGAGGTGACGCGCCATATCGTGGTGGTTTCCCAGGCGGCGACCCAAACCGACGGAGAATCCCGCAAGGTCTCCAAGGCCGCCCTGGATTTGCGAAACGAGGCGGACTTCCTGAAACGAGCCGTGGAACGCTTTCTGGACCAAGTCCGCGCCGCATAGGGAGGCCACTGTCGAGTCGCCCTGTCCTCGGGAGGGGATTCGCCAAGGACGACCCAAGCCGCCGGAAACCCGCGCAAGGAAAACAACCCCTTGGACGCTTTCACCCGATCCCAAGGGGCATTTCCGTTGGCTCCTCCACGCGGTGTGCAGTACCAATGGGAACGCGATGGACCAAGGTCTGGACGGATTCGACGATTCCGTTGGAGGGGGTCCCAAATCAAAACAAAGGATGACCCAGGGGAACGAAATCCGGAGACGGGTCCTCCACCGGCGTGCCTCGGTCCCATCGGTCGTCAAGGAACGACCATCATTTTGGCTGGGGCTGTTTGGTTGGGGCCTGTCGTTTTGGGGGCAAAGGAGCAACCGATGGCACGCGAGCAATTGAACAAACATCCGTTCCTGCGGAATTTCAACACTGATTTGATTGATATCGTCGAGGAGGTCTCGACCCTGGAAACCTTCGCCGCGGGAGATATCCTGATCGCCGAGGGCCGGACAGCGGACCGGTTTTTTCTATTAACCGACGGGTCCGTCGCCGTTGGCGCGGGACAGGCCAATGGTGGAAAGCGTGTCCTGGAGATGCTACGGGAAGGGGACGTCCTGGGTTGGTCCTGGTTGATAGAGCCCTATGTTTGGACCTTTGACGGACGGGCCATTTCCCCGGTGCGGGCCATCGCCGTCGACGCCACCAAACTGCGCCCGGCCATGGCCTCGAACCACGCCCTGGCCCATGCCCTTCTGGGCAGGATGCTGCCGGTCATGGCCGCCCGTTTGCGCGCGGCCCGGATGGAAGTCCTCGCAATGGGTCCGGAAGCCGCCTAATGGATTAGCCAAGATCAATCCATTAGGCACGATGGAATTCGTGACCGTGTCCTGGGTCCATGCTAGGGTTGCCCTTGCAATTTAAGGGGATGTACTCTTATAGGGTGAAACGGCCCGGAGCCGCGCCCGCGGGAGTCGCGGAATATGAAGGACATAGTTCCCCCTCGGGAGACGAAGTCCACGTCTGACACCAGGGAAACGATGTCGATGGGCTTCGACCTAGGACTAGCCCACCAGGGGGGCACCTCCCGACGAGCTTTAATCGGTTTGGCCACCGTTGTCCTTTTGGCCTTCAACATCGCCATTGCCGTCAATCTGGTCAACCAACGGGATCAGACCCTTCAAAGCGCGCGGGAAAGCGTGACCACGCTGGTCTCCGCGGTGCGAGAACAGACCTCGGCCACCGTGTCCCGGGTCAACGTGGTCCTTGCTGGCGTCGCCGAATCCCTGGCCCGTCAACCCGGCGGCCACCTTTGGGGAGATAAGGAAAGCCATGCCTTGATCACAAGCCGTCTGGCCCTGCTGTCCACGGTCCGGGCGATCATCGTGATCGACGCCAATGGCCGCTTGATCAACGATAGCACGACCCCGCTCCCGATGATTTTGAACCTGTCCGACCGGGATTATTTCATCGCCCATGCCCGAGACGGGGTGGAGGGATTGTTCATCGGCCGCCCCGTGCGGGGCCGCTCGTCGGGTCAATGGTTTCTGGGCATGAGCCGCGCGATCCTTGGTCCCGGCGGGGACTTCCGGGGCGTGGTGACCGCCATTGTCGACCCCTCCACCATGGGCAAGGCTTACGAAGCCATGGGCCTGGGGAACGAGGGCGCCATCACCCTGTACCGGGCCGATGGAACGCTGCTCATGCGCGCGCCTGACTACGAACGCTTCATCGGAACCTTCCAGGGGGAGTCGCCTCTGTTCAAATCCCTTATCCTCGACAACGGGAAGGGCGTGGCCCTGGATGCCCAGGGAATCGACGGAAGGAAACGGCTGATCGCTTGGTCTGGCCTGGAGGATTGGCCCCTGGTCGTCACGGTCTCGATGGACCGGAAAGCCCTGCTGTCCCGGTGGGAAGGCCAAATTCCCTACCACCTGACCGTCATGGTCGTGGTCAGTGCCGTGATCCTCGCCCTGGTCCTGCTGGTGCGGCGTCAAATCACCAGCCTAAACAGCTTGGTCACCGACCTGTCCCGCCGGGAAAGCGACCTGATCGCGGCCAACGAGACCATCGAGGTGTCAAGTCGCGCGAAAACCCAATTCCTGGCCAACATGAGCCACGAACTGCGGACCCCTCTGAATGCCATCATCGGCTTTTCGGACATGCTGAGCGCTGGGATCCATGGCCCCTTGATGGGTCGGCAGAAGGAATATGTCGAGGACATCCATATCTCGGCGCTGCACCTGCTTGAGTTGATCAACGACATCCTCGACGTCGCCAAAATCGAGTCCGGCAGCTACGCCCTGCACGATCAGACCTTGAACCTGTCGGAAATCGTGACCGCCACCCAACGCATGATGATCGGCAAGGCCGAGGAGAAGCGGCTGGAGTTGGACAGCGCCTGCGTCGACCCGGAGTGCTGGGTTCTGGCCGACGAACGGGCCCTGCGCCAAATTGTCCTGAATCTGCTATCCAATGCCGTCAAGTTTACCCCGCACGGGGGACGCGTCAGCCTGTCGGTCGCGCGCAACAACGATGGGGGCCTGACACTCACCGTTGAAGACACGGGCATTGGCATTCCCCAGGAACACTTGGATTTGGTCTTGCGCCCCTTCCATCAGGTCGATGCTTCGGATACCCGCCGTCACGATGGAACCGGCCTGGGCCTGCCCCTGGCCAAGGCCCTGGTGGAGAAGCACGGAGGCGCCCTGCGCCTGGAAAGCCAATTGGGCCTGGGAACCCGGGTTATCGTCGGCTTCCCCGCGCGGCGGGTTCTGACCACGGGACCAAGCGGGCCAGCCGAACCTGAACGGCCCTCGCTGAACGACCCGTCCTGAGCGAGTCGCCCCTTGTCCAACGAGCGGCAAATTCCGACCGAATCGACCAAAAATCGTGACCGGGACCGAGTCCAATGTGGTAGAGCGGGATAAATGTGGAAAATCGATTCTGCTTTTCCTCGGTCATCCCGTTCTCAGGAATTCCAGCCCCATGTCGGAAACGGACCATCCCATTCTGTCCCCCGCGTCGGCCGCGGTCGCGGAATTCCACGCCGGACAGGGACCAGTCAGCCTGAACACGGCGGCCTTGTTCAACGGATTCGCCCCCCGCCCCCTCGCGCCGGGATTCACTTGGGCTGAATTCGGATGCGGCCATGGTATCACCACCTGCGTCCAGGCCGCCGCCAATCCACAAGGCCACTTTTACGGCGTGGACATCGATGGCAAGGCCTTGCGGACCGGGCGCGTCCTGGCCAAGGCGGGTTTCCTGGCCAACGCCACTTTCCTGGATGCGGACTACACGAAACCCCATGGACTGGACGCCTTACCCCCCCTTGATTTCGCCGTCGCCCATGGCGTCCTGTCCTGGTTGGACGTGGAAGGTCGCATGGCCTTCATGGCCCGCCTGCGCCCCTTGCTCAAACCCGGCGCCATCGTCCTCGCCACCTATGACTCCCTTCCCGGACGGGCGGCGCTGGTCCCCCTGCGCGATCTGTTGTTCAGTGTTACCGCGAAGAAGGACGGCGACCCCATCGGCCGGGCTCGGGCGGCCATGGAGTGGCTCGCCGCGACCCGAACCATGGGAGCCCGGTTCTTCCGCGACCATCCCGCCATCGCCGAGATGGTCGACCATCTGCTCAACCTGGGTCCCCACCACCTGGCCCGGGCGTTTTTCGGCGGCGATCTGCGCCCCCTCCACTTTGCCCAAGTCCATGGGGAAATGGTCGACCAGGGGCTGACCTTCGCCGGACGGGCGGAAGCCTATCTGAACCTGGTGGAGCTGGCCGTACCCGATAACATGCGCAAGGAATTGCGATCCGCCACCAGCCGGGTGGAATTGGAAGCCAAGCGCGACTTCCTGCGAAACGAGGGCTTCCGACGGGACATCTACGTCAATGGGGATCCCTTCCCGGACATGGAACGTTGGGCCGAGGCCCAGGGGGAGATGATCCTGGCCTCCACCGACACCCCGGATTTCACCGACCTGGAGGTGGGCCTGGGAGACCAGACCATGTCCTTCACCGGTCCGCCCTTCGACCAGATCCGCGCCGCCCTCGACTTTGGTCCCCGTCCCCTGCGGGCCTTGACACAGGCCGCCCAGACGGAGGCTGTTCCCCCCTCCCTTGTCCTGGAGGCCGCCCGCCTGCTCCTCGCCGGGGGCTTGGCCAGCGCCCATGCCCAAACCGTCGATTTCCCCGGGGAGACCGATCCCACGGCCCCCTACACCATGCCCCATCCCCTCAACCGGGCCCTGGCTCATAGCCTCGGGCTGGGTGGACCCACGGTCCCCCTGGCCAGCAAGGTTCGGGGCGAAGGGGTGATCCTGGACAACCGGGACGCCCTACTGCTCGCCAGCTTCTGCGAAAGCGGCATGGGCAACGCCGTGGACCGAGCCCTCGCCGTCCTTGATGCCCAGGGGGTGGGGTCGCCCGCCAGCCGCTCGGCCACGGCCCTCGCGCTGACCCAACGCCTGAACCAATCGGTTCTGCCCCGCCTGCCCTGGTTCCTGGGCCTGGGGCTCATCGCCTCCCTTTAAGGGGGAAGAAAAAGGGAGAAGACGGAGCGTGCGCGACGGGCAAGGCTCCCTTATCCCTATTCCTCGCCGAAGCGCAAAAGGCAGCCGTCGGGATCCATGACATGGAATTCCCGCATGCCCCAGGGTTTGGTTTCCAGGCTGCGGATCCGCGTGGGCGGCCCCGCGCGGTAAACATATTCCCACAGGGGCTCGATGTTGCGCACGGCGATATAAACCGCCACTCTGGAGCGGGTGGCCCGCAGGGCGGCCATGTCCTCGGTTCGTGTGAAATGGATCGCTTGGCCATCCAGCTCAATCACCCCGTAACTGTGATCCTCCATCAAAAACACCTTGGAAAAGCTCAGATAGCGCACATAGAAGGCGACGCTGACCGCCACGTCACGCACCGCCAGGATGGGGCTGATGGAAGCTACTTTCGCTTTGGGAGGCACGCGGTGGAGGTCCTTGATGACAGGGATGAAAGGCCCACCGGGTTAAACCACGCCAGCATGGACCGGGGCAAGACCCTCGACCGGGGTGGGATCACCGATCCCCGTCATCCCAGGGACGGATGGGCCGCCCGTCCTTCGCGGACAGCCCCTCGTCCACATCCCGATCCAGGCCACTTTCATGGCTGAGGAACATCAAACGCATAAGGACCACGGTCACCCCCGCGCCGATGAGAATGGTCAGGCGCAGGGCCACATGTCCGTCCAGGCTCAGCTCCCCATGGGGTCCATCGGGAACGCCCAGGGGCAGGAACAGGGAAAGGAGCAAGAGGGCAAAGGCCGCGACGACGGGCAAGACAAGGAGGGCCGTTCCCCAGGACAGGCCCCGTCCAGATGGTCCATTCCGACAACCCTGTTGTTTCTCGCTTCGCGCCATGGTGTCTCTCCTCCCCCATTCCGCGCCCTCCAAGGGGTTCCCGTCAAGGGGAGGAGGCAAAAAACGGGTTGGGAAGGGGACAGAGGGAGAAAGGCCAAGCCTTGCCTACCGCTCATCCCTGGGGATGCGGTACAGCTCGTGGCAGGCTTGGCAAGCCGCGACAAGATCCTGATAGGCGTGGTTCAAGGCGGTTGAAGTCCGCGGATCCGCGGGAGAGTCCACCTTCTGGGCCAGGAGGGTGAAGCGCAGGGCCGCGGTCTTCAGATTCCGACCCAGGGTTCGGAATTCCATGGGAACGGCGAGTGTCCCCCTCGAACCCGTATCCTCGGATCCCAGCACTTCCCGATCACTCCGCTCTTCCACCTCGGTCCGAAGGCGGGCGATTCGCGCCTCCGACAGGCCATCCTCTTCCATGGCCGTCCACATGAAATGGCCAAATTCCACCCGGTCCTCGGCCACGCGGGCGGCCTCTCGGTAATCCCCCGTGGCCATGGCCCGGGTCAGGTCCCGCAGGCTGATCATGTGGCTTTTCATTTCCGCCCGAAAGGCGGCATGGGTGTCATCGGGCAAGCGGATTTCCTCCCGCCGGTCACCACCACCGAGCAGCATGACCGCCGTCAAGGGCAGCGCCAAGAAGGCCGCGAAGGACAGCAGTCGGGCGGAATGGATCATGGCTGGGGGCTCCAGGCTTGTGTCCGAAGTCCTTTGTAGCAACCATTACGTTTATGTCGCATTGATTTACATCACATTGCATTGCACACCCCATTGAGCTGAGCGGCTAAATGGGCCGAATAATCGGTTGGTGGGCCGTTCGTCCCCTGAAAACCAGTCCCCACTTTTTCGCGAATCGCCCTGGACACCCCCCGCCCTTGCCGGTTAGGCTCTCTGCAATTTAGAACATTATGCGACGCGGTTATATGTCCACCTCACCCCAATTGTCCTTACAGGAGTCTCCCATGCATAAGCCCACCACCGCCCGCGGCCGATCCGCCGCCCTGGCCCTGGCCGTCTTTTGCACCGGAGTCCTGGGGTGGAGCGGGTCCGCCGCGGCCCATTTCCAGGAACTGATCCCCTCGCCCCCCCTGGTGAACCAGGAGACGGGGACCGAGGTTTCCTTGAACCTGACCTTCACCCATCCCATGGAGAATGGTCCGGTCATGGACATGGGCGCCCCCAAACGGTTCGGTGTCCTCGTGGACGGAAAAGCCTCCTCCCTGATGGACCGGCTTGAGCGGACAACCGTGACCGGCAAGGCGGCCTATCGGGCTTCGGTGACCCTGACGGGACCCGGCGACCACGTTTTTTTCCTGGAACCCGCCCCCTATTGGGAGCCCGCGGAAGGGGTGATGATCGTCCATTACACCAAGGTCGTCGTGGACGCCTTCGCCGCCGACGAGGGATGGGACGCCCCGGTCGGCTTTCCCGTGGAAATCCAACCCCTCACCCGGCCCTATGGGCTCTATGCGGGGAACCTGTTCTCGGGCGTGGTCACCCGCGACGGCCAGCCCATCCCCTTCGCCACGGTGGAGGTGGAATACCGCTCCGAAGGCGCCATCGAGGTACCAGACGAGATTTTCATCACCCAAACCCTGAAGGCCGACGCCAACGGCACCTTCCACTACGCCATGCCCCAGGCGGGCTGGTGGGGCTTCGCCGCCTTGCTGGAGGGGCCGGAGCCCATGGCCAATCCCGAGGGCGCCCTGGTGCCGGTCGAACAGGGCGCTCTGATCTGGGTGAACACCCAAGACATGGCCCACCCCACCGCCAACTGACCCACACCGCCCCGAATCGACTCACTTCAGATAGAAAGGCACCCCGGGCATGCATATCGCCGATGGCATCCTGCCCCTTTCCGTGGTCGTCCCGGTTACCGCGCTGGCCGTGGTCGGCGTGGCCTGGGGTCTGCGCGACCTAAAGGAAGACCGCCTGCCCGCCGCGGCCCTAGTCGCCGCGGCCCTCTTCGTCGCGGGCATGGTCCATGTGCCCTTGGGGCCAAGCAGCGCCCACCTGGTCCTCAATGGCTTAGGGGGGCTGATCCTGGGATGGGCCATTTTCCCCGTCATGCTGCTCAGCCTGGCTCTGCAAGCGGCCTTCTTCGGTTTCGGGGGTCTCGGGGTTCTGGGCGTGAACTGCCTGGTCATGGCCGCCCCCGGCGTGGTCGCCTGGGTAGCCTATCGCCTTCTTGCCCCCCGCCTGGGCGCACAGGCGACAGCGGGACTTTGCTGCGGCGGGGCGGTTGGGTTGTCGGCCCTCATGGTCGCCCTGGTCCTCACCCTATCCGGTGGGGAGTTTCGGGCCGCCGCCATCATGGCCCTGCTCGGAAACCTACCGATCCTGGTCCTTGAAACCCTGGTGGGCGCGGCGGTGGTGGGTCTGATTGGCAAGGTCCGCCCGGACCTGCTGCCCCGCCCCATGGGAGCCCCGGCATGACCCCCTTCCGTCAGGTCGTCCTCGCTGTCCCGATCGCCCTGGTGCTGCTGGTCCCGGCCGCTCAGGCCCATCGCCTGAAGCTGTTCGCGACCATCGAGGGCACCGATATCGTCGGGCAGGCCTATTTCGGCGGGGGGAAATATCCCCAGGGAATGACCATCACCGCCACCGATCCCCAGGGCCAACCCTTGGGCGAGGTTCTCACCGACTCCGAGGGGCGGTTTCGCTTGCCGATCACCCGGACCGTCGATTACCTGCTGTCCGCCTCCACGACCGACGGCCATGCGGCCAAGGCCCACGTCCCGCTTGGGGAGCCAGAGGAGCCGACGACCGACAATGGGTATCAAGGGAGCAAGGAACCGGCGCGGGCCACTGTCGAGTCGGCCGATTTGGATCGCTCCCTAACCAGGGCGCTCCGTCCCATGGAAGAACGGCTTCAGGCTCTGGAAGAGACCGTGGGCATCCGGGACATCCTGGGCGGGCTGGGGTATATCCTGGGCTTGTTCGGTTTGGCCGCTTGGTTCTCCGCCCGAAAAAAGGGGGCCAAGGGGGCCGCGGCGCCTCCGCCCCCTTTTATCGAAGCCCCCTAGGGACCTGGATGGGAAACATCCTTAATGTCCCGTATGGGAAACATCCTTAATGTCCCGTATGGGAAACATCCTTAATGTCCCGTATGGGAAACATCCTTAATGTCCCGTATGGGAAACATCCTTAATGTCCCGTATGGGACAAGGCCTTTTCCGTCGCTTCATACTTGCGGCTGCAGTAGGGACAAACCACATAGCCGGTTTCTGGCTTGATGTGCAGGTAGACCGTCGGATGGCCCAACCCCCCGTCTCCGCCATCGCAGGCGACATCCAGGGAATCGGACGACAGGGTTTCGGTGACGGGAAAAGTGGGAACGTGGGACATCGGATCTCCAATCGTGACCGGTGCGCGCCCGCGTTTCATACCCCATATGAAGGTCGAGCCCCATATGAGACCCGGGCGGCGGTGTCCGGGGCTTCCACCCCGACCGCGCCGGATGATACCCATTGGCGCATCGCGCGCAATCCCTAAAGGCACCCGATGCGCCCCCATAGAGACACCAAAAGGGACATTCCCCTTCCATGACAGCTCCGATGACTGCTTCCCCCTCTCCCGTGATGATCCCGGCCAATGCCAGGACCGACCCGGCTTTCCCCGACAACGCCATCGTGATCGAGGGCCTGACCAAGGTCTATGGGGGCAAGAAAACCGCCCTGAAAGACATCAACCTGACCATTCCCCGAGGTCGGTTTTTCGGCCTGCTCGGTCCCAACGGCGCGGGCAAGTCAACCCTGATCAATATCCTCGCCGGACTGGTGAAAAAAACCAGTGGCCGGGTATCCATTTGGGACAACGACATTGACCTCGAGGAGCGAAATGCCCGCTGCGCCATCGGCGTTGTCCCCCAGGAGCTCAACCTGGATCCCTTTTTCTCCCCGCGCGAAGCCCTGGAGGTCCAGGCGGGCATGTACGGCGTGCCCAAGGGCGAGCGGCGGACCATGGAGATCCTCGACGCCGTCGGTCTGGCCGATAAGGCCGACGCCTATGCCCGCACCCTATCCGGCGGTATGCGGCGGCGGCTGCTGGTGGCCAAGGCCATGGTTCACACTCCCCCCATTCTGGTGTTGGACGAGCCGACCGCGGGCGTGGACATCGAATTGCGCAAACAGCTTTGGGACTACGTCCGGTCCCTGAACACCATGGGCACGACGGTGGTTCTGACCACCCATTACCTGGAGGAAGCCCAGGAGTTATGCGACGAGATCGCCATCATCAACGAGGGCGCGTTGGTCGCCTGTGAACCCACGACAACCCTGTTGCACCGACTGGACAGCAAAAGCCTGTCCATCCAGGTCACGGAGCACCTGGACTCCCTGCCGCCCGCATTGGCGGCCCTGGGCGCGGAGATCCGCGATTCCCATCACCTGTACCTGTCCTATAAGCCCAGCCACACCCAGATCGACCGGATCCTCGCCGCGGTCCGGGGCGCCGGACTGACCATCAACGACCTGACCACAGAGGAAACCGACCTGGAAGACATCTTCCTTCAGCTCACCTCCAAGAACCGGGCGGGGTCGATCTCTCCGTGACGGTCCTGGCTCGATTTTCCGCCCTGAGGGTCTTGCTGCTCGCCGTCTCGACCCTCCAGCTTGCTTGCGCGGGTCCGGGCGGAAACCGAGCCCCCGCCCTGGCCAGGGCCGTTTCCCCGTCGGAAGGTGGCCCTCCCATGATAACGACCGATAGCCTGACCCTTGCCAATGGGACGCGGTTGCCCCTACGGGCTTGGCTCCCCACGGAGACCCCGCCCAAAGGGGTCCTGCTCGCCTTGCATGGCTTCAACGACCACGCCGGAGCCTATGAGGTGACCGGTCCAGCCTTGGCGGCCCGGGGCTGGGCGGTTTATGCCCCGGACCAACGAGGTTTCGGGCGCACCGTCGAACGGGGTCGCTGGGTCGGGGTGGATGCCCTGGTCGACGATATCCGGTCCGCCCTGGCCCTGCTGGCCGAAACCTATCCCGATCGTCCCCTCTATTTAATGGGGGAAAGCATGGGCGGCGGATTGGCCATCGCCAGCCTGGCCGGCCCGGATCCGGGTGCCCGCGCCGCCGCGGCCTGGGTTTCCGGCGTCATCCTGTCCGCCCCCGCGGTCTGGGCGCGGGGGACCATGCCCTGGCACTACCGGGCGGCCCTCTGGCTGACGTCCCATCTGATGCCCTGGCTGCGGCTGACCGGTCAGGGGCTCGACCTCTACCCCAGCGACAATATCCCCCTTCTCCGCCGCATCAGCGTGGATCCCCTGTGGATCCGGGCCACCCGGACGGACGCCATGGCCGGGGTCTCCGATGTGATGGATCGCGCCCACGACCGGGCCGACGGCCTGACGGTTCCCAGTCTCATGCTCACCGGCTTGAACGACCAGATCATCCCCGCGGGACCAACCCGCGATGTGGCCCGACGCCTGAGCGCCCAGGGACCCCAGCACCGACTGGCCGTCTATCCCGAAGGCTGGCACCTGCTCTCGCGCGGACTGGAGGGATCCGAGGTGATCGGCGACATCGCCGCCTGGCTGGAAGACCCCACCGCGCCCCTTCCGTCCGGTGCCGACGGGAACGCTCCGGCCTTCCTGTCCGGCGCCCTGGAATCCTCCGAGGAGCGGGGCGACCACCAATCGCCCTGGATCCGCTGGAACGCACTGTCGGAAAAGGCCCGCCAGGACATCGAGGCGAAACAGCAAAAGCTGGAAGCCGCTCAGGCCTTGGACCACCCCTGACGGATGAAAAGCACCAAGATCGCTGGGGGGACGGCGACCACCAACAGGTGGCGCAGCCCCAACGTGATGGATTGGCCCAGAAGGATCACGTCCAGAAGCTCCATGATCGCGGCGACGGCCAGGACCACGCCCGCCGCCCACCATTGGGACAGGCGCAGACGGAACACCGCCGTGGTCACCAGGAGGAGGGAAAAGCCGAAGAGAATGAGTCTGGCCTCTCCCCCCACGGGATACCAGCCAAGCACCGTGTCCTTGATCATGCCATACATGCGTCGTCCTCTCCCAAGAGCCTGAATCGGGGGGAGATTACCCTTCTTCCGGCGCCCGGGGAACCGCCGGGAACAGGTCCAACACCCCTTTGGCCACGCCCTGGGCCGTCCCTTCGGCGCGCAGCAGATGGGCGGGACAGGTGGCGCAGTCGCTGGCCCCCAGGCCCGGCAGGGGAACGGAAACGCCCTCCATTCCCAGAACCCGGGCCAGCAGGGCGCATTCTTCCCCCCCGGGGAACACCAGGGCCCTTACGCTGGCCGCCCGGGTGGTCAGATGATCCACATGCCAGCGGATCCCCTTCTCGGCGCGCATATGGCGCCCGACCCGGGCGCGGATCCCCCCGGGACCCCGGGCACTGCCGCAATAGAGATAAAGACCCCGGCGTAACGAGCCGCCGGGGCCGAGGCTCGGTGGAGCCGGCACGGAGACAGCCAAGCGGATCAACAGGATATAGGCCCCCTTGTCACCGGGCAGGGTTTCGGCCCGGCGGTGCCAGCGGAGGGCGAGTTCGTCCTCGGAAAGGCCTTTATCCGCACGCCTTTCGTCCCTAAATGGAAACAGGGGGCTTCCGGCCCCTTCCTTCTCCGTCTCCCCTGACATTGGACATTTCCCCACATGGACCCGCGACCCCTCGGCCGAAGTGGCCTATCCGTGTCCGCCTTCGGCATGGGCACCATGACCTTCGGCGAACAGAACACCCAGGACGAAGCCACCGCCATCCTTGATCTGGCGGCCGACCATGGCGTCACATTCCTCGACGCGGCCGAACTCTATCCCATCCCTCCCAAACCCGAAACCCAGGGGGAGAGCGAACGGATCATCGGCCAATGGATGAAAGACCGGGGCAACCGGGATCGCATGGTGGTGGCCACCAAGGTGGTCGGTCCCACCGACGCCACTTATTTCCGCGAAGGCCCCATCCGCCTGGACGCCCACAACATCAATTTCGCGGTGGATCGGTCCCTGACCAACCTGGGGGTCGAGGCCATCGACCTCTATTACCTCCATTGGCCAGACCGGAAAGTGAACAACTTCGGCAAGCTCGACTATACCCACCGTCCGGAAGAAGAGGCCGAGGGCACCCCCCTGGAGGAATCCATCAAGGCCCTCGGCGCCCTGATCAAGGCGGGAAAGATCCGCGCCTGGGGCCTGTCCAACGAGACTCCCTGGGGGGTCATGCGGGCCATCGTCCTCTGCGACGCCATGGGCGTTCCCCGGCCCGCCGCCATCCAGAACCCCTATAACTTGCTGAACCGCACCTTCGAGGTCGGACTAGCGGAAGTCGCTCACCGGGAGGATGTCCCCCTGGTGGCCTATTCTCCCCTGGCCGGGGGCGTGCTATCGGGCAAATACGCGAACGGCGCCAAACCGGAAGGTGCCCGCCTGACCCTCTATCCCCAACGCTATACCCGCTACACCAAACCCCGGGTTGTCCCGGCGGCGGAAAGCTACGTGGCCCTGGCGCGGGAGTTGAGCGTGGCGCCGACCGCGCTCGCCCTGGCCTATGCCCTTTCCCGCCCCTTCGTGGCCAGCGCGCTGGTGGGCGCCACCTCCGTGGACCAGCTCACTGAAAGCCTGGGTGGCCTGACGCTCACCCTGTCGGAGGAGACCCTGGCGGCCATCGATGGCCTCCACGCGGACAATCCCAATCCGGCCCCCTGACCGGAACACGAAAGCTGTCCGCCGATCGAAAATGCTCAAGATGAGACGCAAAAATCCCCACCCCGGGGGGAATCCCCGGGGTCGGGCGGCGGGAACGCGCGTCCTACTCGTTGACTTGGAATCCGTATTTCTCGAAGACGGCCTTGGACTCGGGAGCCTTCAGGTATTCCAGGAAGGCCCGGGCCGCGTCGTTATCCTGGGCCGCGATGATCGCGGCGGGATAGGTAATCTTCTTGTGAGAGCTTTCCGGGAACAGGGTCGTGACAACCACCCCATCGGACACCGCTGCGTCGGTGGAATAGACGATCCCCAAGGGCGTCTCGTTCCGCTCCACGAAGGACAGGGCCGCGCGCACGTCACTGGCCGGAGCCACCTTGTCCGAGACGGATTCCCAAAGACCCAGGTTGGTCAAGGCCTCCTTGGCATAGAGGCCCGCGGGCACATGCTCCGGATCACCCAGGGACAGGCGTCCTTCCCCCAACGCTCCGACCAGATCCGTTTGGGCGGAAATCTCGGTCAGAGAAGAGGGATTGCTCTTGGGGGAAATCAGCGCCAGACGGTTGCCCAGAAGATCCACGCGACTCCCCTCGACGACCAGACCGCGTTCCGCCAGATACTCCATCCACTTCCCATTCGCCGACAGGAAGATCCCGGCGGGAGCCCCCTGTTCGATTTGCTTGGCCAGTGTGGAGGACGAGGCGAAGGACGGCGTCGCCGAATGGACACCCTGGCCATTGAAGGCGGCGATGATATCGGTGATGGCGTTGGTGGTGGAAGCCGCTGCGAATACGGTGACCTCCCCGGCCCAGGCCGCGCCCGTGGTCCCGGTCAGGGGGGCCAGGGCAACCCCAAGCCCAACAACAGCCTGAATGATGGTCCGATTGGCGAAACGCGCGATGGAATACGTCATGGGTACTTCCCCCTAACCCGTTGAACGATGGAACGGACGCTTGATTCCCTCTTGTGCACATCCGTGCTTATGTCTGCTCGTATACAGGACTTCGATGAAGACCGTCAATGGGTCAATGGATCGGGCCTCGCGCGCCCGCCAATCCACGCGCGGAGAAAAGTGAGGCGGGACAGGAGATAAAAATCAAGGAGGAGCCAACCCCTTACGCCGAGGCCATTCCCAAGGGCGGAAACCGACTGGTTGACCCGAGTCAATAAATTCGTCGAAGCCACCAAGAAGGGCGGCCGCCTCGCGGTCTTCGCCAAGATCAACGGCCTGACGCCTATCCTGGCGAAGAAGGGAGTCCCACTTGGGCCTCCCCACCCGGAGGCGAAAGACCCCCGTCCAGATAGGTCAACGTCCCCTGGACATCGCGACCCACACGGAAAACATCCTTGAACCCCTGTTCCCCCGCGCGGGTAAACGCAAGGGTCCGGCCACCCCCGACCCGAGTCACCCATCCCCGTTCCAGACTCCACCGCAACAGGTCGGCTCCCAACCGCCCCGCCAGGTGGTGACGGCGTTCACTCCAGTCCAGGCAAACCCGGCAGGCGGTCCGCCGTGACCCATTCGGGTCGGCGAACGACACGCCAAGAGCGACCATCATTCCTTTCCCCGCCTCGGTCACCATGGCCGCTCCATCGGTGAGAACGACCAGCGTCCGGGCCTGGAAACTATCCGCGAGCGCCACGGCCAATCGTCCAGCCATATGATCGTAACAGGTCCGGGCCATCCGTAGGGCCTGGTCCCGAGGCCCCGGAGGACGGTACCGGGGAGGCCCTCCCGCGGCGATAACCGTCAGGGCCTCGACCGCTTGGGCGATCTCTTCCGATGCGATGCGGTGGTAGCGGTGGCGCCCTTGCTTTTCGACGGCCAGCAACCCCGCTCCCCGTAATTTGGCGAGATGGCCGCTGCAGGTCTGCGCGGTGACGCCGGCGATCTCCGCCAACTCCCCCGCGGTCAAGGCCTGTCCCCCCATCAGGGCGGCGACCATGTTGGCGCGGGCCGGATCTCCCAAAAGAGCGGCGATCTCGGCGATGGCGGAGCCGGAAGCGATGTTGTTCATGCCCGACAGCTTAAGCCGACGCGATCCTTCTGTCAGGCCCGATCCCTTCGGTCTCCGCCGAAGCATGTTCCGGGCCGAACAGGGTTCAATAGGGCGCTTCTCACCCCATCGGAGGTCCCGACATGTCCGCTTGCCCTCCCCTTGGCGCCCGTCTTCTCGGCTGGCTCCGGCGGGCCTTCTTGGATTGGCCCGAACGGCACCGGCAACGACGCCACCTAAGGGAATTGGACGACCGCGCCCTTCAAGACCTCGGTCTTGACCGACGGGCGGTCGATACCGAGGTCGATAAGCCGTTTTGGCGATAACCAGTCTGTCCTGGACGGAAAAAGGGCCGTCCCTTCCGGAACGGCCCTTCCCCCATGACGATCACGGTCCAATCTCGCCCATCAGGCGGCCTTGACGGGGACACCCTTGTCCTTGAACAGAGTGGCCAACTCGCCGTCGGCGGCCATTTCGCGCACGATGTCGCAGCCGCCGACAAATTCGCCCTTCACGTAAAGCTGGGGAATGGTCGGCCAGTTGGAATAATCCTTGATCCCATTGCGGATTTCATCGTCCTCCAGGACGTTGATCCCCTTGTACTCGACGCCGAAGTGGCCCAGCACCTGCACCACGGCCGCGGAAAATCCGCACTGGGGGAACATCGGGGTGCCCTTCATGAACAGAACCACGGGGGTCCCTTCCACTTCATTCTTGATCCGGTCTTCCACGCTCATCCGTCTACCTTTCCGTTTGAAACGGGGGAGTAATCTGGCGCCCGCGGCACGAGCGAACCAAGCAAATGGATTCGCCGCCTTGAAACCAGCCTTGGTGCGATATGGGACAGAGACCCCCGGCCTGTCAATTGGTATCAAGCGCCCTTTTCCGGCGTTCCGGCCAAAGGTACAGCCCCACCCCGCACCAGATGCAGGCGAAGGTGGCCAAGGTCGCCGGGTTCAGGGCTTCCTTGAAAACCAGGGTCGCCACCAGGAACTGGATGGTGGGATTGGTGTACTGCAAAATCCCCAGGGTCGACAAGCGCATGCGCCGGGCCGCATTGGCGAACAGGAACAAGGGAACAGCCGTCAGTGGCCCCAGGGTCATCAGCCAAAGACTGCGCGTCCAGGGGCCAGCCAGAAGCGCTATTCCCGCCCCGAAGAGTTCCGTGCCCGCCAGATAGGTGAGTAAAAAAGGCAAAATCAGCAAGGTTTCGAGGAACAGGCCCGACAACGCCGGTACCGCCGCGGTCTTCCGCAGGAGGCCATAGAGGGAAAACGAGCCCGCCAGCACCAGGGAGATCCAGGGGACTCCCCCCAACCCTCGAACGGCGATACCCACGCCGACCAAAGCCAAGGCCACGGCGACGGCTTGTCGACGACTCAGGGACTCCCCCAGGACAAGGCGTCCGAGAAGGACCGTCACCAGGGGAAAAATGTAATAGCCCAGGGACCCCTGGAGGGCCTGGCCGCTGTTCACCGCGTAAATGAAGGTGATCCAGTTGGCCGAGATCAGTCCCGTGGAGAGCACCATGGTCAGCGCCGTCTTCCGCTGGGCCAGGTAGGCCAGGGTCCGGATGAACTCCCCCCGATAGGCGAGGACCAAGCCGACGACCAGGGAGGCCCAAAGGATCCGGTGGGAGAGGATCTCCAGAACCGGCACTTCGGACACGGCCTTGAAGAACATCGGCGAAAGGCCCCAGATGCCAAAGGCACCCAGGGCGGCGACAACGCCCGTCGCGGCCGATTCCGAGTGAGCCCGTGATTCACGGCCCGCCGGTTCGGAGGAAGAAGGCATGGGGGAAACCATTCAGGCCAGGGAATGGCACCCCCTCGCCAACAAAGGACATCGGGCGTCCCCACTCCCTGGGACGCCCGATTTAAAGTGACTCAGTCGGCGGCCTTGGTCTGTAGGGCCAGGGCATGCAACTCGCCCCCCATGCGTCCCTGAAGGGCGGCATAGACCATCTGGTGCTGCTGCACGCGGGACTTGCCCGCGAAGGCCGAGGACACCACCAGGGCGGCGTAATGGTCGCCATCCCCCCGCAGGTCCTCGATGGTCACCTCCGCGTCGGGGAAGGCTTCCTTGATGAGGGCTTCGATATCACCGGCTTCCATCGCCATGGAACGGAACTCCTAGAAGGTGGAACAGGATCGACGGGGGAGAAGGGAGCTTACCCCGCCATGAAGGTGGGAAGCCACCCCTCATGCGCGCCCGTCAGATCCGCGATGGAAGGGCCGGCTTCGCCATTGACCACCAGGGCGGTGCCTCCGGTCACGCCGACGGTCCGGACCGCCACCCCCGCGGCCTTCGCCCGGAACAGAATGGCCTCGGCGGTCTCGGGTGGACAGGTGACCAGATAGCGACCCTGGTCCTCGCCGAACAGACGCGCGACATCGGCCGTTCCGTCCAGGGTCAGCGCGCAGCCCAGGGATCCGGCCATGGCCATTTCCGCGGCGGCGGCCAACAGCCCCCCATCGGACAGGTCATGACAGGCGGAAAGAAGGCCGTCGCCGATCAGGCCGCGCACCAGATCGCCCGTGGCGCGCTCGGCGCTCAGGTCGACGGGCGGCGGCGGCCCCTCTTCCCGGCCCAGGATCTCCCGCAGGAATAGGGACTGGCCGAGCCAGCTCCCCTCGGTCTCGGCGGAGCCCCCCAGCAGGACGAGGGTCTCCCCCTCCCCCTTGAAGGCGATGGAGACACTGCTGTCCACGTCATCGAGTACGCCCACCGCGCCAATGGCCGGCGTCGGCGGGATAGCCTGCCCATTGGTCTCGTTGTAGAGGGACACGTTGCCCGAGACGACGGGGAACTCCAGGGCAAGACAGGCCTCGCTGATGCCTTGGCAGGCGCCGACGAACTGCCCCATGATCAGCGGCTTTTCCGGATTACCGAAGTTCATGTTGTCGGTGATGGCCAAGGGGCGGGCGCCCACGGCGGTCAAGTTGCGCCATGCCTCGGCCACGGCCTGCTTGCCGCCCTCGACCGGATCGGCCTTAACGTAGCGCGGCGTGCAGTCGGTGGTCATGGCCAGGCCCTTGCCCGGCGCATCGTCCAGGCGGATCACCGCGGCGTCGCCACCGGGGCGTTGCAGGGTGTTGCCCATCACCAGATGGTCATACTGCTCCCAAATCCAGCGGCGGCTGGCCATGTCCGGGCAACCGACGAGTTGGACCAGGGCCTTGCTCCAGGATACCGACTCCGCGCCAGACAGGTCCGGATCCGCGGCCTTGGGGGTGGGTTCCCAGGGGCGGTCATATTCGGGGCTGGCCTCGGCCAGGGGATCGATGGGCAGGTCGCCGACCACCGCGCCGTTCCAGGTCAAAACCATCCGGCCGGTGTCGGTCAGGGTGCCGATGACGGCGAAATCCAGTTCCCACTTGTCGAAGATCGCCTTGGCCATCTCCTCCTTGCCGGGTTCGAGCACGATCAGCATGCGCTCCTGGCTTTCGGAGAGCATCAGTTCGTAGGGGCTCATCCCCACCTCGCGCATGGGCACGCTGTCGAGCGCCAGTTCCACGCCCATGCCGCCCTTCGACGCCATCTCGAACGAAGACGAAGTCAGACCGGCGGCGCCCATATCCTGGATGGCGACGATGGCGTCGGTGGCCATCAGTTCCAGACAGGCTTCGATCAGCAGCTTTTCGGTGAACGGGTCCCCCACCTGGACGGTGGGACGCTTGTCCTCGGTTTCCGCCGTGAATTCCGCGGAGGCCATGGTGGCGCCATGGATGCCGTCCCGCCCCGTCTTGGAGCCCACATAGACGACCGAATTGCCCAGGCCCGCGGCGGCGGAATAGAAGATGCGGTCCTTGGGGGCCACGCCCACGGTCATGGCGTTGACCAGGATGTTGCCGTTGAAGCCCGCGTGGAAGTTGACCTCGCCGCCGACGGTGGGCACGCCCACGCAGTTGCCATAGCCGCCAATACCGGCCACGACACCGGAGACCAGATGGCGGGTCTTGGGATCGGAGGGCGCGCCGAACCGCAGGGCGTTCAGGTTGGCGACGGGCCGGGCGCCCATGGTGAAGACATCGCGGAGAATGCCGCCCACGCCCGTGGCCGCGCCCTGGTAGGGCTCGATGAAGCTGGGGTGGTTGTGGCTTTCCATCTTGAAGATGGCGGTCAGCCCCTCGCCGATATCGACGACACCGGCGTTTTCACCCGGCCCCTGGATCACCCAAGGCGCCTTGGTCGGCAGGGTCTTCAGCCACTTCTTGGAGGATTTGTAGGAGCAATGCTCCGACCACATGACGGAGAAGATGCCCAGTTCGACGATATTGGGCGCGCGGCCCATGATCTCGAGGACCTTCTTGTACTCATCCGGGGTCAAGCCGTGTTCGGCGACAATCTCCGGGGTAATGGGGACGGCGGTGCTCACGACAGGGCCTCCGTGATGGACTCGAACAGGGGGCGGCCACCGGTGCCACCCAGGGCGGGCTCCACCAGGTTTTCCGGATGGGGCATCATGCCCAGGATCCGGCGGTTGGCCGACAGGATGCCCGCGATATTGTCCCGCGATCCGTTGGGGTTGGTTTCCTCGGCCGCCAACCCCCGCTCGTCGCAGTAACGGAAGGCCACCCGGCCCTCCCCTTCCAGCGCCATCAGGGTTTGCTCGTCGGCGAAGAAATTGCCGTCATGGTGGGCAACGGGGACGCGGACGATCTCGCCCGCCCCATAGGCCTGGGTGAAGGGGCTGTCGGCGGTCTCGACCCGGAGGTGGACGTCGCGGCAGATGAAGCGCAGGTCCCGGTTGCGCATCAACGCGCCGGGCAGCAGACCCGATTCGGCGAGGATCTGGAAGCCGTTGCAGACCCCCAGGACATAGCCACCGGCCTCGGCATGGCGCTTGACGGCGTCCAGGACGGGGCTGCGGGCGCCCATGGCACCGGAGCGCAGGTAGTCGCCGTAGGAGAAGCCTCCGGGCAGGACCACCAGATCGAGGCCTTGGGGCAGGTCGGCGTCACCGTGCCAGACCATGGTGGGGGCCGTGCCGCCGACAAGGGTCAGCGCCTTGGCCATGTCCCGCTCCCGGTTGGTGCCGGGGAAGACGACGATCGCGGATTTCATGGCGTATTCCGTCGGTTCAAAGGGGATATAAGGACTTACGAAAGCTCGATGGCGTAGTTTTCGATGACCGTGTTGGCCAACAGCTTGCGGCACATGGCCTCCACGGCCGCGCGGGCCTTGGCCTCGTCGGTCTCGGCCAGTTCGATCTCGATCACCTTGCCCTGACGGACCTCGCCAATACCGTCGAAGCCCAGGTGATCCAGGGATTTTTCGATGGCCTTGCCCTGGGGATCCAGGACGCCGGTCTTCAGGGTGATGTGAACCTTCGCCTTCACGGTCGGGTCTCCTTAAGCGCGGACAAAGCCGCGCGGCATGGCCAGGCGGCGGGAAAAAGGGATTTGCCTGCGCGTTTGGGCGGACCCGATGGCCCGCCCAAACGCGTTATTGCATGGTTTGCGGGCCCTGGATGTCCCGGGGACCCCCTTCGGGAAGGATGCCCAGGCGGCGGGCCACTTCCTGATAGGCTTCCTCGACGCCTCCCAGATCCCGGCGGAAGCGGTCCTTGTCCAGCTTCTCGCCCGTGTCCTGATCCCAGAGGCGGCAGTTGTCCGGCGAGATCTCGTCGGCCAGGATCAACTGCACGTCGCCGTTCTCGTGGTAGACCCGACCGAATTCCAGCTTGAAGTCCACCAACCGCAAG
Source organism: Rhodospirillum sp. (assembly GCA_021741145.1). Taxonomy (GTDB): domain Bacteria; phylum Pseudomonadota; class Alphaproteobacteria; order Rhodospirillales; family Rhodospirillaceae; genus Rhodospirillum. The sequence continues at coordinate 69,290 of JAIOYK010000008.1, forward strand.
CGCACGCCCAGGAACAGGCCCGACAGGTAATCGTTGATCCGCAGGCTCATGCTGAGGATCTCGTCCACTTCCTGAATGCTGGCCCAGCCAAAAGCCGTCACATGCTCTTCGGAGACCATGGGATCGTTCAGCTCGTCGTTCTTATAGTAGTATTCAACGATGGAGCGGGGCAGCTGGGTGCCTTCGGGAATGGCGAATTTGGTGGAAATCGACCCCGCGGCGATGTTGCGAATCACCACCTCGATGGGGATGATCTCCACTTCACGCACGAGTTGCTCGCGCATGTTCAGGCGCCGAATGAAGTGGTTGGGCACGCCGATTTCGGTCAACCGGGTCATCAGGTATTCACTGATTCGGTTGTTGAGCACGCCCTTGCCGGTGATCGTGCCCTTCTTTTTGTTGTTGAAGGCGGTGGCGTCGTCCTTGAAGTACTGGACCAGGGTGCCGGGTTCGGGACCTTCGAAAAGGACCTTGGCCTTGCCTTCGTAAATCTGCTTGCGTCGTGCCATGGGGCGGAACTCTGAAGCGCGCCGGGGAAAGGGAGGGCCTGGGCCGTCCCCGATCCGGACCGGTGGAGAAAACGGGATCCCCGCGCGGGACCGATCGCGGGCGCGGTCACTGGGGTTGGGGATCTCTCGGAACCGCGTTCTTATAGCAGGAAACCGGGGTGGGCTGTAAATCGAATGTTGGCCCGGGTCGCGACCGGAAACCCTACATCAGGATGGGGTCATCCCCGGGGTCGGCGGCGCGCGCGAACAGGGGAAAGACCAGGGTCCAGCGCAGGCCGTCCGGCGCATGGTCCAGTTCCGCCGTCCCATGCAACGCACGGGGAACCAGATAGGTCACCATGGTATGGCCGAATCCCTTGCGCCGGGGAGGCGAAACAGGGGGGCCTCCCCTCTCCCGCCAGCGCAGTTCCAGCTCCACGCCCTTTCCGTCATCGCGCATCCGTGTCTCCCAGGAAATTCCCACCTTGCCGCCTGAAACGGACAACGCGCCGTACTTGGCGGCATTGGTTGAGAGTTCGTGCAAGGCCAGCCCCACCTGCTGGGTGGCCTCGGCGGTCAGAACCAGGTCCGGACCGAGCAAATCCAGGCGATGGTCATCCCCGGACAAGAAATACCCCACCTGGGCCCGCAGCAGGTCGGGCAGGGAGGCCCCACGCCAGTCGGAGGACACCAAAAGGTCATGGGATTCGCCAAGGGATTGGAGGCGGGCGGCCAGACTGACGGTGAAATCCTCCATATTGTCCGCCGTCGCCGCGGTCTGGCGGGCAATTCCCTGGACCACGGCCAGCAGATTCTTGGACCGGTGGGTCAGCTCGCGCATGAGAATGCGGGTCTGAGCCTCCCCTTCCTTGCGGTCGGTGATATCCACGGCGACGGAGGACAGGCCAATGATCGTCCCGTCGTCATCGCGCAAGGGTTCCGTGCGCAGGTCGTACCACAGGGGATCCTCGCCGGGCGCCCGCTCCACGCTCACTTCCACGCGGTCGCCAACGCCACTGTCCAGAATCGCCTGCTTGAAAGGCACGGTGACGGCGGAGACATCCCTGGAAAAAACCTCGGAGTCGCTCTTGCCGATGAACTCGTCGACGGACAGGGAAGATTGGGGATTATGGATCCAGGTGTAGCGCAGGTCAGGGTCCTGTTGGAACACCGTCACCGCCGACCCCTTCAGGGTGGTCTCGAAATTTTCCATGACCCGGGCCAGCGCCCGGGTCCGCTGGGCGACCCTGGCTTCCAGATCGGCCCGGACCTCCCGCAATTCGGCCACCAGCAGTTCCCGGTTCGCCACTTCGGCCCGCAGGTGCTCATTGGCCGCGCGCAGGGCATTGGGATTGGGCAGGGCCAGCAATTTGGGAATCAGGGGGAAAAGGACGAAGGCGGTCCCCAGGGAAATGGCCGCGGTCCCGGCCTTGACGAAGCCCTCGGCCCAATAGAGGGGGACCCACAGGGTCACCGCCCCCATCATATGGGAGACTCCACAGGCGAGAATAAAGGCGCAGAACAGGGCCGCCACCCGAATTTGCGCTGGCTCGAGGTCGCCCCGACGCCGGACGAAAACGGTGATGGCGATGGGAATGGCGAAATAGGCCAGCGCGATCAGAACTTCCGACGTGGCGTGCAGGGCCACGAGCGGGCCATCCCAGGAGAGGCATTGCCCATGGGGAAGAAAGGCCCCTGTTCCAAAGACACCGTCGAAAAATGCCATCATCCGGTCCATTCAAATCCTTGGCCAAAATTGGCGAACAGTTAAAATCCGGATGGAAAAAACAGCAAGCGTTCCCTGCCCTTGGCCCTGAAATAGGCGGAGGACCATAGGCCAGGGAAGCGCCCTATCCCGCCTTCGTGGCGAAGAGCATATAGTTGACCGACACGTCCTTGGTTTGGCGCCATTCCCCGGTCAGGGGATTGAAGGTCATTCCCGCCAGGTCCGTGACGTCCAGCCCCGCGTGGCGCAGGCCCTGGGAGAATTCGCTTGGCTTGAGGAACTTCCGCCAATCGTGGGTCCCCCGGGGCAACCAGCGCAGGACGTACTCCGCGCCGACCTTGGCCAGGGCCAGGGATTTGACGGTGCGGTTCATGGTCGCACCGGCGACCGCGCCGCCGGGCTTGCACAGCGCGCCCACGGAGTCCAGGAACAGGGTCACGTCGGCCACGTGCTCGACCACTTCCATATTGAGCACCGCGTCGAAGGTCAGGCCCTCGGCCACCAGATCCTCGGGCTGGGCCAAGCGATAGTCGATGGACAGACCCGCCCGCTCGGCGTGGTTCGACGCGGTGCCGATGTTACGCTCCGCGATATCAATACCCGTGACGGCGAATCCGAGGCGGGAGAAGGGTTCGCACAGCAGCCCACCGCCGCAGCCGATATCCAGCAGGGTCAGCCCCTCGAAGGGACGGGGCTTGGTGATGTCCCGGCCGAAATGGGCGGCCATAAGATCGCGGACGAAGGCAATGCGGATGGGATTGAAGCGGTGCAGGGGCTTGAAGTCCCCCTCTGGATCCCACCAGGCATCGGCCATGGCGCTGAACTTCTCCAGCTCCGAAGCCAGTGCGGTGCCCTGGGATCCCTTGCGAACGGCGGTGTCTTGGCTGGCGGTCACGGGGGAACTCCCTTTATGATCTGGAACCCGGTATAAACTGGAACCCGCGGGACATATGGACTTTCGGACCCGCTTTGGTTTAAGCATACGCGCCCCGCGCGTTTTGGGAAAAGGGAACGGACGCCGTCCCCATCTTCCTCTTTCCGCGCTTGCGGGCCTGGGCGCGCTGCTTTACTACACGGCGCGAGGCGGTCCGGCAACCAGGCGCGGCGTTCTGGAGCGACCGCCCTTCCCATAGTTTCCCGTTATCGGGGTCCCGGCACCCATGCTGTTTGGACTCCATTGATTGACTCGAGGAAGGCAGGCACGCCATGGCGCGCATCGTGATGAAATTTGGCGGGACCTCGGTCGGCGACGTGGACCGCATCGGCAACGTGGCCCGTCGGGTGAAAGCCGAGGTCGACGCCGGGAACGAAGTCGCCGTCGTGGTCTCGGCCATGTCCGGGGACACCAACCGGCTTGTGGGGCTCTGCGACGCCGTGTCCAACATGTACGACTCCCGGGAGTACGACGTGGTGGTTTCCACCGGCGAGCAGGTGACCGTCGGTCTCCTGGCCATGACCCTGCAGGACATGGGCACCGATGCCCGGTCCTGGATGGGGTGGCAGCTTCCAATCCATACGGACGACGCCCACGGCAAGGCGCGCATCGCCTCCATCGACACCACCGTGATCGAGCAACGTCTGGCCATCGGCCAGGTCGCCGTGGTCGCTGGCTTCCAGGGCCTGGGTCCGGACAACCGGGTGACCACGCTGGGCCGGGGCGGCTCCGATACATCCGCCGTGGCCTTGGCCGCGGCCCTGAAGGCCGACCGATGCGACATCTACACCGACGTGGACGGGGTCTATACCACCGACCCCCGGATCGTCGCCAAGGCTCGCAAGCTTGACAAGATTACCTACGAGGAGATGCTGGAACAGGCTTCCCTGGGAGCCAAGGTCCTGCAAACTCGCTCGGTTGAAATGGCGATGAAGCACCGTGTTCGGGTTCAGGTGCTTTCCAGCTTCAGCGACGCCCCAGGAACCCTGGTCTGTGACGAGGATGAGATCGTGGAAAAGGAACTTGTGAGCGGCATCGCCTACAGCAAGGACGAGGCGAAGGTTACCCTGGTGAAGGTCGCCGACCGCCCGGGCGTGGCCGCGCGCATCTTTGGTCCCCTGGCCGACGCCAATATCAACGTGGACATGATCGTCCAGAACGTGTCGGACGATGGCCAGTCCACGGATGTCACCTTCACCCTGCCCCGGGGCGACCTCGCCCGGGCCCTGAAGGTGCTGGAAGGCAAACGCGAGGACATTGCCTACAAGGACCTTATTTCCGACAAGGCCGTGGTGAAGGTTTCCGTCATCGGCGTCGGCATGCGCAGCCATGCCGGTGTCGCCCAGACCATGTTCACCGCCCTGTCGGACAAGGGCATCAACATCCAGGTCATCTCCACCTCCGAGATCAAGGTCTCCGTGCTGATCGCCGAGGAATACATGGAACTGGCCGTGCGCGCCCTGCACACCGCCTATGGCCTGGACGCCGCCTGATCCGGGGGGGCCCGGTCAGGTCTGAGAAGGTCAGTCATGTCTGAGAAGGCCAGTCATGTCTGAGAAGGCCAGTCAGGTCTGAGAAGGAAACACGATGAAGGACGCTGAAACAAACGACTGGGCCCGCTCCCACCTGGACCACCTCTGGTCCCGGGGCAAGGCGTTCCTGGGCGTGGACATGGCCATCCTGGGGGGCGCCATGTCCTGGGTTTCCGAGCGGAATCTGGTCGCGGCCATTTCCTCCGCCGGGGGCTTCGGCGTGCTCGCCTGCGGCTCGATGACGCCCGAGTTGCTCTCCGAGGAGATCGCCGGGACCAAGGCCCTGCTGGAACGCGGCGACGGCTCCAAACCCTACGGTGTCAACCTGATTACCATGCATCCGGACCTGGATCGCCTGATCGATGTGTGCGGCGAGCACAAGGTGGGACATGTGGTGCTGGCCGGGGGATTGCCGAGCGCGGCGTCCATCAAACGGGCCAAGGATCTGGGCGCCAAGGTCATCTGCTTCGCCCCGGCGTTGGCGCTGGCCAAGAAGCTGGTGCGCTCTGGCACCGACGCCCTGGTGATCGAGGGGGCGGAGGCCGGGGGTCATATCGGCCCCGTGGCGACCAGCGTTCTCGCCCAGGAAATCCTGCCCGAGATCACCGACGTCCCCGTCTTCGTCGCCGGTGGCATCGGCCGGGGCGAGGCCATCGTCTCCTACCTCGAAATGGGAGCCTCGGGCGTGCAACTCGGCACGCGCTTCGTCTGCGCCACCGAATGCATCGCCCACCCCAACTTCAAGAAGGCCTTCCTGCGCGCCAATGCCCGGGACGCCGTGCCCACCGTGCAAATCGATCCCCAATTCCCGGTGATCCCCGTGCGCGCCCTGATCAACAAGGGAACGGAGGCCTTCATGGCCACCCAGCGCGCGGTGATCGAGAAGTTCCGCGCCGGAGAGATGGACCAGAAGTCCGCCCAACTTGAAATCGAGCATTTTTGGGCCGGTGCGTTGCGCCGAGCGGTCATTGACGGCGACGTGGAAAACGGCTCGCTGATGGCCGGTCAGAGCGTCGGATTGGTGAAAAGCGAACAGCCCACCGCCGAGATCCTGGCGGACCTGCGGAATCAGGCCGTCGAGTCCCTGGCCAAACGCGCCACCGCCGGAGCCCCCGGAGCCCGCTGACAAACCCACTCGGTGTCCCGAGAGGAGGAGACGAACCGCCCATGCCCAAGGGGGAAAAGGACGCCCGCCGCCTGCTTGGCCGTCTGCGCGACGTCATGGCCGGTGGAGGAGGAGCCCAGGACCGGCTGAACCGGGTGGTCACCCTGATCGCCCAGGGGTTGGGTACGGACGTGTGCTCCTGCTACGTCATGCGCGCTGGCGAGGTCCTGGAGTTGTTCGCCACCGAGGGCCTCGCCCAGGACGCGGTCCATAAGACCCGCATGCGGGTGGGCGAAGGCCTGATCGGCGAGATCGCCGCCAAGGCCCGCCCCCTGATGGCCGCGGATGCCTGGTCCCACCCCAGTTTTTCCTACCGCCCGGAAACAGGGGAGGATGTCTACCGGTCGCTGGCGGGCGTGCCCCTGATCCGGGGCGGCAAGGTCATCGGCGTGCTCGCCGTGCAGAACCGGGACAACCGCGACTATCAGGACTTCGAACAGGAGATCCTGGAAACCGTCGCCATGGTCCTGTCGGAGTTGTTGGCCGGGGCCAAGCTGGTCCATGAACACGAATTGAGCACCGTGGCGGGCAACGCCGTGCTGCCTCTGCGCCTGGAAGGCGCGATCCTAAACCCCGGCATCGGCGTGGGCATCGCGGTCTACCACCAGCCGGAGGTCCATGTGACCCGCCTGCTGGCCGACGACACGGACAGCGAGTTGGCCCGCCTGCGTGACGCCCTGCGGGAAATGCGCCGGAGCATCGACTCCATGCTCGCCGGACAGCGCCACATGCCCGGTGAATACACCGATGTCCTGGAAACCTTCCGCATGTTCGCCGAGGACAAGGGCTGGGTCGGGCGCATCACCGAACACATCAAGACGGGCCTGACCGCGGAAGCCGCGGTGCGCAAGGTGGACGACGACATGCGCGCCCGCATGGCCCAGATCACCGATGCCTATTTGCGCGAGCGCCTCCACGACTTGGAGGATCTGGCCAACCGCCTGCTGCGCCACCTGACCGGCGACGGCTCCACCGCGGCGATGAGCGACCTGCCCGACCATGTGATCCTCATCTGCCGCAGCCTGGGTCCCGCGGAACTGCTGGACTATGACCCGTCCCGTCTGCGCGGCGTGATCATGGAGGAAGGCAGCCCCGGCATGCATGCCGTGATCGTCGCCAAGGCGCTCGACATTCCCGTCATCGGCCAGGTGCCCAGCATCTTCCAGCGGGTCGCTCCCCTGGATCCGGTGGTGGTGGATGGCGAGCATGGCCAGGTCTTCGCCCGCCCGGGCGAGGATGTGCGCGGCGCGTTCCTCGACGGCGTGAAGGCCCGGCAACAGCGGCGTGCCTACTACCATGCCCTGAAGGATACGCCGCCGGTCACCAAGGACGGCAAGCGCATCAAACTGATGATCAATGCCGGTCTGATGATGGACATGGGAAACCTGAAGGATACCGGCGCGGACGGCGTGGGCCTCTACCGCACGGAAATCCCCTTCATGGCGCGCTCCAGCCTGCCCAGCGTGGACAGCCAGACCCAGTTGTACGGCAAGGTCCTGGAAATGGCCGAGGACAAGCCCGTCACCTTCCGCACCCTCGACGTTGGGGGGGACAAGCTGTTGCCCTACTGGCAGAGCGCGCCCGAGGACAATCCCGCGCTCGGCTGGCGGTCCATCCGCATCACCCTCGACCGCCCGGCGATCCTGCGCGCCCAGGTCCGCGCCCTGATCCGGGCCTCGGGGGGGCGGGAACTGCGCGTCATGTTCCCCATGGTCGCCAACGTCGCCGAATACCGGGCCGCCCGCGCGCTGGTGGATATGGAACTGGCCCGGGAAGCCGCCCGGGGTACCCCGCCGCCGGAGCGCGTCCGCGTGGGCACCATGCTGGAGGTCCCCTCCCTGGTCTGGCAACTGCCCGCCCTGCTCAAGGACGGCGTGGACTTCGTCTCCATCGGCAGCAACGACCTGATGCAGTTCACCTTCGCCTCCGACCGGGGCAATCCACGCATCGCCGGACGCTATGATCCCCTCTCGCCCCCGGCGCTGTCCCTGCTCAAGCGCATCCTGGATCTGTGCAACATCGCCGCGGTCCCGGTCTCGCTTTGCGGCGAGATGGCCTCCCGACCACTGGAAGCCCTGGCCTTGACGGGCCTTGGTTTCCGCTTCCTGTCCCTTGCGGCCCCGGGCATGGGTCCCGTGAAGCAGATGATCCTATCCACCAACCTGTCGGACGTGAAGCCTTACGTCATGTCGCTTTTGGACCTGCCCGACGTCTCGGTCCGCGGCAAGCTGCGCGCCTTCGCCAAGGATCACGGGATCGAGCTGTCCTAGGGGACCCCGTTCACCCGAAGGGTGACGAAGAATGGACGTGTGGGCGCCCGCCCCGTTCACCCGCAGGGTGACGAAGAATGGACGTTTGGGCGCCCGCCCACACCCGGCTGGGGACGATGTCCCCAGACTCCTCTTTTCCCCTGGAAAAATTACTTCTGCACGGATGGACATAAGATTGGCTGTCCCTTTAAAATGGGACCCATGCCGCACCGCACTGGAGCCCACGCATGGATGCCCTGCTTCTGACCTCCGCCGAACTCGAGGCTTTGCGTCTCAGTCTTCAGGTGTCCTTTTGGGGCATTTTGGGCAGCTTGCCACCGGGGATCGCCCTGGCTTGGCTGTTGGCCCGACGGAATTTCCTCGGCAAGACCCTGCTGGATGGCATCATCCATTTGCCCCTGGTCCTGCCGCCGGTGGTCGTGGGGTATCTGCTGCTCGTCGGCCTGGGACGCCAGGGCGTGATCGGATCGGTGCTCGACCAGTGGTTCGGCATCGTCCTCGCCTTCAATTGGAAAGGCGCCGCGGTGGCCTCCGCCGTCGTCGCCTTTCCCCTGGTGGTCCGGGCCATCCGCCTCTCCCTGGAGAACGTGGACCAGGGTCTGGAAGCCGCGGCCCGCACCCTGGGCGCCAGTCCCTGGCGGGTTTTCGCGACGGTGACCTTGCCCCTGACCGTGCCGGGAATCCTCACCGGATTGATCCTCGGTTTCGCCCGCTGTTTGGGGGAGTTCGGGGCGACGATCACCTTTGTCTCCAATATCCCCGGGCAAACCCGTACCCTGCCCCTGGCCCTCTACACCCAGACCCAGATCCCGGGGGGAGAGGCCGCGGCGGCGCGGTTGTGCGTGATTTCGGTGGTGGTGGCGCTCATGGCCTTGCTGGCCTCCGAACTCCTGGCCCGACGGGTCAACCGCGCCCTTCAGGGATAGGGAAAGGTCGAGATGCTTGATATCGCCGTTCAACGCCAGCAAGGCGCGCTCGCGCTGGACATCGCCATCCAGGCCGACAAGGGGGTGACGGCCCTCTTCGGACGCTCGGGGGCGGGCAAGACCTCCGTCATTTCCATGGTCGCCGGGCTGTCCCGACCCGACAGCGGCCATATCACCGTGGAGGGCCGGGCGCTCTTCGATTCGGCCAAGCGGATCGACCTGCCCACCCACAAGCGGCGCCTGGGCTACGTCTTTCAGGATGGACGCCTCTTCCCCCATTTGACCGTTCGCCAGAACCTGCACTACGGGATGACCCTGGTCCCCACCGCCGAACGCTTCGTGAAGGAAGAGGACGTGGTGGAGTTGTTGGGCATTGGCGCCCTGCTCGACCGCCGCCCGGCCCGCCTGTCGGGGGGGGAGAAGCAGCGGGTGGCCATTGGCCGCGCCCTGCTGGCGAGCCCGCGCATTCTGCTGATGGACGAGCCCCTGGCCGCCCTGGACGCCCAGCGCAAGGACGAGGTCCTCCCCTTCATCGCCCGCCTGCCAAAGGCCTTCGACCTTCCGATCCTCTATGTCAGCCACGCCATGGACGAGGTCTTGCGGCTGGCCGATACGCTGGTGCTGATCGAGGCGGGTCAGGTCGCCGCGGCCGGTCCGGTGGAAGCGGTTTTGGCCCGCCCGGACATCCCGCTCTTCGCCGCCCAGCGGGACGCGGGCGCGGTGGTGACGGCGCGGGTGCGCGCCCATTACCAGGACGACGCGACCACCCTGCTGGACAGTCCCGCGGGTCTGCTGAGCGTGCGCCCGGTGGACCTGCCGGTGGGCACGCCGACACGGGTGCGCATCGCCGCGGCGGATATCTCCATTGCCACGGAGCGGCCCCGGGGCATCTCCATTCAGAACATCCTGCCGGCCCATGTGGTCGGCTTCGAGGAAGCGCCCGACGGACGAGTCAACGTGGTGCTGGACGCGGGAGACAAGGGAGAGACCTGCCGCCTTTGGGCCCGCATCACGCCGCGCGCCCTGCATGACCTAAAGCTGACCCGAGGCATGCCCGTCTTCGCCCTGGTCAAGGCGGTGTCGTTGATCCGCGGCGAGGTGGCGGAGCACGAGACACTTCCGATGTCCACGGCGGTGGGGGAATAGAAAACGGACCCGAGAGTGCTCTCGGGGCCGCCTTTGTAAGATCCAGAACACACCTTAGCGGGAGTAGAACTCGACCACCAGGTTCGGTTCCATCTGGACCGGATAGGGCACGTCCTCGAACTTGGGAACGCGGATGAAGGAGCCCTTCATGCCCTTGGGATCGAATTCGACGTATTCCGGCACGTCGCGCTCGGCGGACTGCACGGCCTCGAGGATCAGGGGCATCTGGCGGGACTTTTCCTTGACCTCGACCACATCCCCTTCCTTCACGCGGTAGGAAGACACGGTCACGCGGGTGCCGTTGACCAGAATGTGACCATGGTTGATCACCTGGCGCGACGCGAAGACGGTCGGAACGATCTTCATGCGGTAGACCACGGCGTCGAGGCGGGTCTCCAGGATGGAAATCAGGTTCTCGGAGGTGTCACCGCGCAGGCTGTTGGCTTCCTCGTAGTACTTGCGGAAGGCCTTCTCGCTGATGTTGCCGTAGTAGCCCTTCAGCTTCTGCTTGGCCATCAACTGGGTGCCGAAGTCGGACGGCTTCTTGCGGCGCTGGCCGTGCTGGCCCGGGCCGTATTCCCGCTTGTTGATGGGGCTCTTGGGGCGACCCCAGAGGTTGACGCCAAGGCGCCGGTCAATCTTATGTTTCGAATTCAGGCGTTTGCCCATGGGAAAGTCTCACCATCTAGTGGTTGTTGTTGGTTCATGTCCCGGTAGGTCCCGTCATCCAGACAGACAACAAGACGGGGCCCGGAGACCCACGTTCCCGGAAGTGAAGCGCGCACTATAGTCGGGACGAGGGGTGAGTCAAGTGTCGGAACCGGCATTGTCGGTGGGTTCCCGCCCATTTCGCCCATAGCGCAATTCCTTGATCACACCATGGAGCGTGCGGACTTCCTGCTCCGTCAGGTCGGCCCGATTAAAGATGTTGCGCAGATTGCGCACCATGCTCGGACGTTTGTCCGGAGTGCGGAGGAAACCACAGGCGTCCAGTTCCCGCTCCAAATGGGCGTAAAAATTCAACAACACCTCCCGGCTTGCCGGGAGCGTGCCATTGATCACCAATTGCTCCGGCGGGGAGTCATCACGGGATTGGAACCACTCGTAGCCCATCAACAAGACCGCCTGAGCCAGGTTCAACGAGCAATAGGCCGGATTGAGGGGCACCTCGACAATGGCGTCGGCCAGGGCCACGTCGTCGTTCGAGAGGCCCGTCCGCTCTGGCCCGAACATCACCCCCGGCTTTTCCCCCACGGCGATAAAGCCCCGCAGCTTGGCCGCGGCCGTGCGGGGAGTCAGCAGGGTCTTGACCATGTCCCGACGCCGAGCCGTGGTGGCGTAAACCCGGGTCAGGTCCGCCACCGCGGCCTCCGTGCTGTCGTAGTCCCGGGCCCGCCGCAGCAATCCATCGGCGCCGGAGGAGGCGGCGATGGCCTTCTCCGACAGCCAGTCCTCGCGGGGGGCGACCAGACGCAAGCGGGTCAGGCCACAATTGAGCATGGCGCGGGCCACCATGCCCACGTTCTCCGCCAATTGGGGTTGGATGAGGATCACCACCGGGCCGTCATCGCCGGCCCCCTGGGCGGCACGGGTATGATTGGTTCCAGCCATTACGCGGTGGCCTTCGCCTTTTGGTCCGCCTTCATCAGCTTATAGGTGATGGAGTCGTGCAAGGCATTGAAACTGGCGTCGATGATATTGGCCGACACCCCCACCGTGGACCAGTGGTCGCCAGACCCGTCGGTGCTTTCGATCATCACCCGGGTAACCGCCGCGGTCGCCGCTTCGGAGGTCAGAATACGCACCTTGTAGTCCACCAGACGCAGGTCCTTGAGGTGCGGATAGACGTTGAGCAGCACCTTGCGCAGGGCGGCGTTGAGCGCATCCACCGGGCCATTGCCCTCGGCCACGGTCATATAGTCCTTGTCGCCGACCACCGCCTTGATGGTCGCCTCGGACAGGGTGATCAGGTCGCCCTTGGCGTTCCAGCGCCGCTCGTCGATCACCCGGAAGCTGGTGAGCTTGAAATATTCGGGCACGGTTTCCAACTGACGCCGGGCCAGCAGTTCGAAACTGGCCTCCGCTCCGTCATAGGCGTACCCCTCGGACTCCAGTTGCTTCACCCGGTCGAGCAGATCCGACAATTTGGGATCCTTGGGATCGACCTCCAGACCGATCTCCTTGAAGCGGGCCACCACATTGGAGCGCCCGGCCTGATTGGAGACCAGGATCTGGCGGGCATTGCCCACCTTTTCCGGCTCCACATGTTCATAGCAGCGCGGATCCCGCTCCACGGCGGAGACATGCAGCCCCCCCTTGTGGGCGAAGGCACTGTCCCCCACATAGGCCGCGCCTCGAGACGGCGCCCGATTGAGCCTCTCGTCGAGCATGTGGGACAGGTGCTTCAGGCGGGTCAGATCCTCGGCGGTCAGTCCCGTTTCGAAGCCCATTTTCAGGACGAGGCTGGGAATGATGGAAATCAGGTTGGCGTTGCCGCACCGCTCGCCCAGGCCATTCAGGGTGCCCTGGATCTGCCGCGCCCCGGCCCGCACCGCCGCCAGACTGTTGGCCACCGCGTTATCCGTGTCGTCATGACAATGGATGCCCAGGTGATCCCCCGGCACGGTTTTGCCGACCTCCGAAACAATGGTTTCGATCTCATGGGGAAGGGTGCCGCCATTGGTGTCGCAGAGCACCACCCAGCGCGCCCCGGCGTCATAGGCGGCCTTGGCGCAGGCCAGGGCATAGTCCGGGTTGTCCTTGTAGCCGTCGAAAAAATGCTCGCAGTCGAACATGACCTCGGCCATGCGGGTCTTGGCGTGGGCGATACTCTCGGAGATCATCCGCAGGTTCTCGTCCAGGTCCACGCCGATGGCGACCCGGCACTGGAAATCCCAGGTCTTGCCCACCATGGTGACGATGGTGGCCTTGGTCTGGAACAGGGCCTGGAGGCCGGGATCGTTCTCGGCGGAGCGCCCGGCGCGTCGGGTCATACCGAAGGCCGTCAGCCGCCCCCGGCGCATCTCCGGGGGGTTGGCGAAGAAGGCGTCGTCGGTGGGGTTGGCCCCGGGCCAGCCGCCTTCCACATAGTCGATGCCAATCGCGTCCAGCTCCCGGGTAATCGCCGCCTTGTCCATGGCGGAGAAATCCACGCCCTGGGTCTGTGCGCCGTCGCGCAGGGTGCTGTCGTACAGATAAACGCGATTGCTGGTCATGCCGGTGAGTGTCCGAATCTTCAAGGGAAAAGGAGCGGGAGAATGCCCCGATTTCCGGCGCCCCTCAACCCTTCATGGATTCTGGGCGAGTCCCGGCCCTAATCCTGCCCGCCCAGAACCACCCGGGGACGGAAGGTGGGACGGCCCCGGTGGCCCGAGTCCAGACCCCGGATCAGGGCCTCGAAGGCTTCGGCCGTCACCGGTTTGCTGTAGTAGTAGCCCTGGCCCAACTCGCACCCCAGCCCCTTGAGAAACTCCGCTTGTTCCGGAGTCTCGATGCCCTCGGCCACCAAACGCAGACGGAGCGCGCTGGCCATGCTGACAATGGCCCGGGTGATGGCCATGTCGTCGTTGTTATCGGGCAGGTCCATGACAAAAGACCGGTCGATTTTCAAGTAATCGATGGGAAACCGCTTCAGGTAACTCAGGGAGGAATAGCCGGTGCCGAAGTCGTCGATGGACAGGGTAATGCCCAGTGACTTCAGTCGGTTCAGGGCGCTTACGGCCTGATCCCCCTGCTCCACCAGCATGCTTTCGGTCAGTTCGAGGTCGAGCATCCCCGGCTCCAGGCCGGTTTCGGCGAGGATCGCCCCGACCTTGTCGGCCAACTCAGAATCGCTGAACTGGCGGGCCGAAAGGTTCACACCCATGCGGATGGGTGGCAGACCCTTGCGGGCCCAGGCCTGGGTCTGTTCGCAGGCCCGGCGCAGGACCCATTCCCCGATAGGGAGAATCAGTCCGGTTTCCTCGGCCACGGGAACGAACTCAACGGGAGACACCTGGCCCACGTCCAGACCATCCCAGCGCAACAGGGCCTCCGCCCCCACCACGCCGCCGGTCACCAGATCCACCTTGGCCTGATAATGGAGGTCGAATTCACCCCGTTCCAAAGCCCGGCGCAGGCCGGTTTCGACGCGCAGACGGCGGGCGGCGCTTTCCGACTGATCTTCCTCGTAAAAGGTCAGACCGCCCCGCCCCTCACGCTTGGCGTGGTGGACGGCCGTATCCAGGTTCTGTAGCAGGGTGGGGATATCCGCCCCATCCTCGGGAAACAGGGCCGCGCCCAGGGTGGCGGTCGTATAGACTTCCCGCCCGTCGAGCTCATAGGGCCGGGCCAGATCGGCGAGCAGGTCGTCCGCCCGACGCCGCACTTCTTCCCGGTCTGGCATGGCCCCCAGGATCATGGTGAATTCGTCACCACCCAAGTGGGCCACCAGATCTCCGTTTTCGGGCCTCAGGTGGTCCTGGACCCGGCGGCCAATCTCGCGGATCACCAAATCCCCCGCCACATGGCCCAGGGAGTCGTTCACCTTCTTGAAGTGATCCAAATCAACGAAGAGCACCGCGAAGGAGTGTTTGGACAGCCGTGCCCGGCGAGCCGCGGCCGCCAGTTTCTCCCGCAACAGCACCCGATTGGGCAACCCGGTCAGGGGCTCCCGGGTCGCCACGTCCATCAGGCGTCGTTCGTATTCCTTGCGGTCCGTAATGTCCCGGATCACCCCAACGAACCGGGGCAGGCCGTCGGGCTCCATCACCGACAGGGCCAGTTCAATGGGAAAATCCGACCCATCGGCGCGCCGGGCCCACAATTCCCGGCCAATCCCGATCACCTTCGATGTCCGGGTTTTCAAGAAGCGGGTCAAGTGTCCGTCGTGGTCAGCCGCGTCCTCCGGACCCATCAGCATATTGATGGACTGCCCCAGAAGTTGATCGGCCTTATAGCCAAACATGCGCTCGGCCGCGGGGTTGAAACTTTCCACCAAACCCCGCCCATCGATAACCACCAGGGCGTCCACCATGGTTTCGGTAATGGCGCTCAGCCAAGCCTCCCGCTCGCGGGCCACCCGATGGGCCCGCTCCAGGTCGGAGATGTCGGTCTCATGGGCCTCGTGGGCTTCGTCCAAGGCGGCGCGCATCTGGGTCTCATGACCAATCCGCGGAGTCAAATCCACCAGCGTCAGCACCACGCCCCGATCCAGGGGCGTGGCGGAAAGACGGACCCAGGTGCGTCCATTGGGCCCGCCCACCATGGCCTGGACGGACGTCGGTCGTCGCTCCTCCAGCACCCGGATCAACCAGTCGAAGTGACCGGACAGGCCCACCCGGTCGGCTTGGTACCGAAAACCAGATACGATCAGATCCCGGCCCGGCAGGCCGAGCAGGCGGGCACCCGCGGGGTTGACGAAACGGAAGGAGAAATCCAACACCTCCCCGCCTTCGGCCCCGCGTGGATCGAGGACGAGGATGCCATCCTCCAGTCCGTCGAACAGCGTTTTCAGGGGCAGATCACCGATGGCCGAGGAATCGGAAAGAAAACCCGCCCGCTGGGCCGCGTAACGGATGGACCGCCGCAAGGCGTCGACGGTCACGTGGTCCTTGAACAGCACGTCGTGGGCACCCCGCCGCACGGCGGCTTCGGCGACTTCCCCGTCATCCATGCCGGTGATGGCCACCACCGCGGCCCCTTCGGCGATGGTCAGAACCGACTCCAGGGGATCCCGTCCGGGCTCCCCCACCAGCTCCAAATCGAAAACAATGACATCGTGGCTCTTTGCGCGTCCCTTGGTCAGGATCCTGGCCTGTTCCAGGGAAGAGACGTGATCGAGGACAATACCGTCCTTCTCCCCCCCCTCTTGGAGGCCGGCCATGACCTCGCCGGGGAGGGAGGTGTCCTCGATGAACAGTACCGTCAGCATCCAAATCTTCCCACAGGCGCACGGTCGGTGCTCGTTTGTTGGCACGCAATCCAAGCCGCTCCCCCAACCTCGGGGATCAAGGAGCGGACCAAAATAGCTCTATTTGGTGATTCGGGGGTAGGAAAATGCCGACTGAAGCGTGATGTTTCATACGCGCCGGAAAAGTCTTTCACGTGACTATCCTGATCTGGAGCATCCCGCCCCAGACAATCCACCCTAGGCTTTCCGCCAAGTGGTCCCCTGGGGTCCATCCTCTAGCACCACCCCCTCCTTGAGGAGGGCATCCCGAATTTCGTCGGCTCGGGCGAAATCCTTTGCCTTGCGAGCGTCCTTGCGCGCCTGGATCAGGCTTTCCACGCGGGCGGCCAACCCATCGTCTCCGCCCTCTCCGCCGCGCAGCCAGGCTTCCGGATCCTGTCCCAGCAGGCCGAGAAGACTCCCGGCGGCGAGCAGATCTCCCTTAAGGCGCGCCTGGTCAGCGCGGCTTTCGGCCCGGTTCAACTCGCCCAGGACAACATGCAGCTCGGACAGGGCCTTGGGCGTGTTCAGATCATCGCACAACGCGGCCAGAACCCCCTCTGGCACCGGACGGTCCTCGGCTTCCAGGTCGGCGACCCGGCCCAGGGCGCCGTAATAGCGATCCAGGGTCTTGCGGGCCTGCTCCAGGCCATCGGCGGTCCAGTCCAGGGGTTGGCGGTAGTGGGTCGCCAGCATGCACAGGCGCAGGGCTTCCCCCGGCTGCCGGGCCAGCAGATCCTGAACGGTGAAGAAGTTGCCCAGGGATTTGGACATCTTCTCCCCTTCAACCATCAGCATGCCGTTATGCATCCAATAGC
Source organism: Rhodospirillum sp. (assembly GCA_021741145.1). Lineage (GTDB taxonomy): Bacteria > Pseudomonadota > Alphaproteobacteria > Rhodospirillales > Rhodospirillaceae > Rhodospirillum. Next base: position 86,224 of record JAIOYK010000008.1, read on the forward strand.
GGGCGAAGCTGCCTGGGCCGTTACAGCATGTACTTTGCGCGACTTCGTTCTCGTGATGGGGGAAAATCAAGTCGAGCCCCCCCCCATGGATATCGAAGGTGGCGCCCAGATAGCGCGACGACATGGCGGAGCATTCGATATGCCAGCCCGGGCGCCCCCGCCCCCAGGGACTTTCCCAACCCGGGGTCTCGTCGTCCGAAGGCTTCCATAGGACGAAATCGGACGGATCCCGCTTGTAAGGCGCGACCTCCACCCGGGCTCCGGCGATCATATCCTCGATGGAGCGACCGGACAGGCGGCCATAGGTCTCCATGCTCGGCACACTGAAGAGCACGTGCCCGTCGGCCTCGTAGGCATGGCCCTTGGCGACCAGATCCTCGATCATCCGGATCATATCATCGATATGCCCGGTTGCTCGGGGCTCCAGGTCGGGAAGCAGCACGTTCAAGGCCGCCAAATCCTCGTGATACCAGCGCGTGGTTTCCTCGGTGATGGCGCTGATGGACCGGCCGCTCTCCCGGGAGCGGGCATTGATCTTGTCGTCCACGTCGGTGATGTTGCGCGCGTAGGTCACCTTCGGATAGAGGCGCCGCAGCAGGCGGGAGAGCACGTCGAAGACGATGGCCGGACGGGCGTTGCCGATATGGGCCCGGTCGTAGACCGTCGGACCACAAACGTAAAGGGTCACATGGGTGGGATCCAGGGGAACGAAGTCCTCCTTGGTCCGGGTCATGGTGTTGTGAATGCGCAACGTCACGGCCATTGTCCCGTTTCCCTTTTTCAAGCCGACCCGTTGGTCAATCGAGCCAAGACCCGATCCCGCCCGATCAGCGGCAGCAGAACCCCCAGTTCCGGACCATGCTCCAGGCCCGTCAGGGCTTTGCGGAGGGGCATGAACAGACCCTTGCCCTTGCGTCCGGTCTCCGTCTTGACCGCGTTGGTCCAGGCCTTCCAGGTTTCCCCGTCCCAGGGGTCCGGCGGCAGAAGCGCGGCGGCCTTGGCGATCATCTCGGCGTCCTCGCCGTCGATAACCGGGGTCACCGGCCCGTCCACCAGGGCCACCCATTCGGCCAGATCGGACAGCTTGATCAGATTGGGGCGCAGGGCCTCCCAGAGGGCTTCCGACACCGCGACGCCACGGGCGGCCACCTGCTCCAGGGTCAGGCCACGCACCACATGGGCGCTCAGGCGGTCCAGTTCGGCGGGGTCGAGGCGCGGAGCGGAGCGCCCATACCCATCGATGCGGAAGTCCCGGGCCAAGTCGTCCAGGGAGCGCTCCGGATGGGCGGCCTCCGCGGTGCCGAGCGCGGCCAGTAGGGCGGTCACCGCGGCCGGTTCCACGCCGCGCGCCCGCAATTCCGAGAGCGACAGGGAGCCGGTCCGTTTGGAGAGGCCGGAGCCGTCCGCCGCGAGCACCAGCGGCATATGGGCGTAAGCCGGAGGCGCGCCCCCCAAGGCCCGGCAGAGCTGGATTTGCACGGCGGTATTGACTACATGATCCTCGCCCCGGATCACATGGGTGATCGCGAAATCCATGTCGTCCACCACCGAGGGCAGAGTGTAGAGCAACGTGCCATCCTCGCGGATCAGCACGGGGTCGGAGAGGTGGGCACCGTGGTAATGGCAGGGTCCCCGGGCCATGTCCTCCCAGGCGATGTCTTCATGGTCGAGCAGGAAGCGCCAATGGGGCTCGCGGCCCTCGGTCTCCAGGGCCGCCCGCTCCTCGGCGGTCTGGGTCAGGCCGGTCCGATCATAGACCGGCGGCTGGCCCCGGGCACGCTGGCGGCGGCGCTTGTAGTCCAGCTCCTCCGCCGTTTCGTAACAGGGATAGAGGCGCCCCTTGGCCTTCAGCTCCTCCACCGCCTCGATATGGCGGGCGGCGCGGGCGAGCTGGCTTTCCTCCCGCTCCCAATCCAGACCCAACCAGGTCAGGTCATCGCGAATGCCCTGGGCGAATTCCGCCGACCCCCGGGCGGTATCGGTGTCGTCCATGCGCAGGATCATGGCCCCGCCATTGGCCCGGGCGTAAAGCCAGTTGAGCACGGCCACGCGGGCGTTGCCCAGGTGCAGGCGGCCCGTGGGACTGGGGGCGAAGCGAACGAGGACCCGGGACATGGTGGGGTGGTTATCCTTTGTAGGCGTTGGTCAGGGGGTAGCGGCGCTCCCGCCCGAAGGAGAGTTGGGTAATCTTCACGCCGGGCGGGGCTTGGCGCCGTTTGTACTCCGCCCGCTGGAGCAGGGTCCAGACCCGTTCGACCTTGGCCCGCTCCAGACCGGTCTCGGAGACGATGGCCGCGATGCCCCGTTGCTCCTCGATCATCATATGGAGGATCAGGTCCAACTCCTCATAGGGCGGCAGGCTGTCCTCGTCCTTCTGGTCCGGGCGCAACTCCGCCGAGGGGGGCTTGGTGATCACCCGCTCGGGCATCACCGGCCCGTCCGGACCCAGGGCGCCCGCGGGTTTGTTCTCGTTACGCCAGCGGCAAAGGGAGAAGACGGTGGTTTTGTAGACGTCTTTCAACACCGAATAGCCGCCGCACATATCGCCATAAAGGGTGGCGTAGCCGACGCTCATTTCCGACTTGTTGCCGGTGGTCAGCAGCATGGGCCCCATTTTGTTGGACAGCGCCATCAGGGTCAGCCCCCGGGCACGGGACTGGATGTTCTCCTCGGTGGTATCCGCCGTCCGCCCCTCGAAGAGCGGAGCGAGCATGGTTTCGAAGGCCTCCATGGCCGGGCCGATATTGACCTCGTCCAGGCGGGTCCCCAGCAGGCGGGCACATTCCGCGGCGTCCTCCAGGCTCTCCCGGCTCGTGTAGGGGCTGGGCATCATGACGCAATGGACCTTGTCGGCCCCCAGGGCGTCCACGGCCACCGCGGCGGAGATCGCGCTATCGATCCCCCCGGACAAGCCCAGCACGACACCCGGGAAGCCGTTCTTGGTCACATAGTCGCGCAACCCCAGCGCCATCGCCTGATAGACATCCTCGCAACGGGAGGTCGGGGGCGCCAGGACACCGGAGTCCACCGTCCAGCCCGCCGCGCCCTTGGACAGCGCCGCCAGGGAAAGATCCTCCGCCCAGCGCGGCGCCTGGACCTGGAGGCTCCCCTCTCCATCGAGGGCAAAGGAGGCTCCGTCGAAGACCAGTTCGTCCTGTCCGCAAATCTGGTTGACGTAAACAAGGGGGAGCTTGGTCTCGGCGACCCGGGTCCGGGCATGGAACAACCGGGCCTGATCCTTCTCCACGTCGTAGGGAGACCCGTTGGGAATCACCAGCACCTCCGCCCCCCGTTCGGCCAGATAGCCCGCCACGTCGGGAAACCACATGTCCTCGCAGACCATGACACCCAGTTGAATTCCCCGGAAGGAAACGGGTTCGGGCAGGGGACCGGCATCGAAAACCCGCTTCTCGTCAAACACACCGTAATTGGGCAGATGGTGCTTGAGCGCCCGGCCAATGATCGCGCCGCCATCAAGCAGCAGGGCGGCGTTAAACCGGCCGCCATCCTCCCGCCAGGGCGCGCCCACCAATAGGGCGGGGCCACCGTCGGCGGTTTCCTCGGCAAGGTCCTCCAGGGCGTCCTTGACCAAATCGAGAAAGGCATCCCGCAGGACCAGATCCTCGGGCGGATAGCCTGTCAGACAGAGCTCCGGGAAGACGGCAAGGTCGGCGCCCTGGGTCCGGGCCCTGGCCCGGCTGGCGCGGACCAAGGCGCTGTTCCCCCGGATATCACCCACCGTGGGGTTAACCTGGCACAGGGCGATACGCAATTTTTCCGGCATGGACGGTCTCACCACGAAAGGACGAACGAAGGCAAGCTAGGATTGGCCACGCGGGGGCGTCAAGAACAAGCTGCCCCGAACCATCTCGTCGGACCGACCTCCGGACACAATCCCAGGATCAAACCTCGCCAAACCCGAAAAACCACTACGGACAAGCCCTATAAATGCCGTATTCCTCTCCCTACCTAACATCACCATCGACAAATGATCCGAGCAAAAGAATGAAAATTGCCAGCCAAAGACGCAAAGACTTCATTGCAACAGCAATTTCAGAATTAGACGAGAACACTCTGTCTCAAATCAAAAAAATACACGAACACGCGGGTAGTGAGACAAAATATTTCAATGCGGAAAAATGGCTTCATCGCAAATTCGACGCGGCTCTTAGCCTTGGGCTAACGGACGGCCCTCCCATTTCAATCCTTGATCTGGGGACTGGCCCCGCCCACTTTCCCTTCGTTTGCAAGAAAATGGGCCATCGGGTTGTTGCCCTGGATCAGCCCGACATTCCGGTTTATGACGCCATTTGCGCTTGGCTTGGGGTGGAGAAAGTGAACCATCAGATTCTGCCTGGCGTCCCCCTCCCTCCATTGGAGGGGCCTTTCGACCTTATCACGGCCTTCATGCTCGGGTTCAATACTCGCCCAACGGGAGACTTATTTTCCATCGATGACTGGGCGTTCTTCCTGGACGACCTTCGGGACAATCACCTCGCCCCTCGTGGGCGCGTGCTCTTAAAGATGATTGGACAGAAGAATCGGGTCGGCCTTCATTTCGAGGACCCACCCCTGCAGGCATTTTTCATCTCCAGGGGCGCGACACTCTTGCCGAACCGGACACTTCTTTTCGAGCAGCTCCATTAAGGGAGCTGCTCCCTTAAGATAGACTACCCCCGCTCCTTGGGCGCCGGGTCCTCGCGCTTCTTGAGCAGGAATTCGCGGCCCACCTTCACCCGCGGCACGCCATCATAGTTGATGATGTCGGCCGTGGCGTAGGTTTCCCCCCAGTTGCTGGGCAGATAGGACCCCGTACCAATGACGTCGATGGGACAATTGGCATAGGCCATCACCCGGCATTTGGCCGGGGAGAAGCCGGAGGAGGCGACAATCCGCGCCTTGGGGAAGCCCGCCCGGTCCAGGTTCTCGCGCATATGCCAGATCGCCGCGGCCGAGACGCCCGTGCCGATCAAATCGCGCAGTTCCGTTTCCGAGCGGTATCCCCGAATGGCGTCGGTGGCGTTGCGCTCCAACACCTCATAGGAACTTTGGGTGTCCAAACCCTCGATGAAGCGACCGCCATGGGTGTCAAGGCGGACACCCACCTTGCCCAGGGCGGCCAACTCCGGGAAGCGGCGGCAGACAGCCAACGCGTCGGTGATCTCCTGCCCGAAGTAATCCACCAGAACGATCAGATCCGTTTCCGGATGGGTCTCGTGGAACATTTCCGCGGCCCGCAGGGTAGAGCCCGCGTAACCGATCAGGCTATGGGGCATGGTGCCCAGGCCCGACTCGTTGCCGAAGTAATGGGCCGTCGCGTCCGTCGCGTTGCCGATGAAACCCTTGGCGTCGGCCTTGCGCCGGGCCCGCTCGCTGCCGACCGAGGCGGCATAGGCCATCAGCTCGGCCATTTCCGTGCCCGCGCAGTGGCGGGCGTCCATGGCCAGGAACCCCACGCCGGGCAAGTCCATGCACATGTGGTAGGCGTTGTAGGCGGCAACGCAGCAAGCGCCCAGTTTCTGAAGAAACAGGGTCTCGAATTCGGAGAGTTCGGAGAGAGAGCCGGTGATATAGACCAGGGGCTCGCCCGCGCCGACCCAGTCGGCTTCCTTGTAGACGGCCTCGACCTCGACCTTGGTGCCCCGGTCCGCGCAAACACCCGTCAGCCAATTCAGGGCCAAACGCCCGGCGAAAAGGACGGGGCGGCGCATGAAGATCGCGTAGGTCACCCGCGCGTCCCCGAAATGCTTCACCACCGCCGAGGTGCGGGTAAAGTACTTGTCCGTCCACTTGGAAACGTCGGCCGCGCTGGGCCAATTGGCGGAATCGTGCGTCATTGGGGACCCCCTCCCCTCATCCTGGCGCGTGAGCCAGGGTTGGCCCGCGCCTGTGTTATCCCCCATCCCTCCGGACGGCCCGGATCAGGACGCACACCTCAATTCATGGCGCCCAAATCAAGAGGCCCGGGTTCCCACATGCTGGCCCCGTTCATCCTTCAGGGATTCGGCGATGAGGAAGGCCAATTCCAGGGCCTGATTGGCGTTCAGGCGCGGATCGCAATGGGTGTGGTAGCGGTCGCCAAGTCCGGCTTCGGTGATGGCCTGGGCGCCGCCGATGCATTCGGTCACATCGGCGCCGGTCATCTCGAAATGCACGCCACCGGCGTGGCTGCCCTCGGCCCGGTGGACGGCGAAGAACTCGGTGACCTCCGACAGGATGTTCTTGAAGTCCCGGGTCTTGTAGTTCCCCGCCTTCTGGGTATTGCCATGCATGGGGTCGCAGGACCAGACCACCTTCTTGCCCTCGCGCTCCACGGCGCGGATCAAAGCGGGCAGGCCCGCTTCGACCTTGCCCGCGCCCATGCGGACAATGACGGTCAGGCGCCCGGCCTCGTTCAGGGGGTTGAGCAGGTCGCAGAGCTCGATCAGGCCATCGGGGGTCATGCTCGGTCCGGCCTTGAGGCCGATGGGATTGGACACCCCCCGCAGGAACTCCACATGGGCCCCCTTGGGATCACGGGTGCGATCGCCGATCCACAACATATGGGCGGAGCAGCCGTACCACCGGCCCGTGGTGCTATCGACCCGGGTGAGGGCTTGCTCATAGTTCAGCAGCAGGGCCTCGTGGCTCGTATAAAAATCCGTCTCCCGCATCTGGGGCACCGCTTCGGGGGTGATGCCACAGGCCTGCATGAACTCCAGGGTCTCGGCGATGCGGTCGGCGAAGGCCCGGTAGCGCTCGGCGGGTGGGCTGCCTTCGACGAAATCCAGGTTCCATTGGTGGACCTTGGTCAGGTCGGCGTACCCCCCCTGGGCGAAAGCGCGCAGCAGGTTCAGCGTGCTGGCGGACTGGTTGTAGACGGCCATCAACCGCTCGGGGTCCGGGATGCGGGACTCGGGCGTGAACTCCATGCCGTTGACCATGTCGCCCCGGTAGCTGGGCAGCTCCACGCCGTCTATGGACTCCATGGGGGCGCTGCGGGGCTTGGCGAACTGCCCGGCCATGCGCCCGACCTTCACCACGGGCAGGGCCGCGCCGTAGGTCAGGACAACGGCCATCTGCAGCATCACCCGGAAGGTGTCGCGGATGGTATTGGCGGAGAATTCGGCGAAGCTTTCGGCGCAATCACCGCCCTGGAGCAGGAACCCCTTGCCCTCGGCCACCTTGGCGAGTTGGGCGCGGAGATTCCGGGCCTCCCCGGCGAAGACCAGGGGGGGATATTTGGCCAGCTGGGACTCCACCGCGGTGACATGGGTGGCGTCGGGATATTCGGGCACCTGCGAGATAGGCTTCGCGCGCCAGCTATCCGGGGTCCAATTGGTGGCCATCGTAGGGGTTCCTTATGGGGTCGTCTTGCCCTCTGGGCTGTGGTGTCGTCGAAAGAGGAGGATATAGCCAATCCGAGCATAGGCTGACCAGGGAAAAAGGAGCGCCCGCCACCGGGAGCGCTATTCCGCGGTCGAGGCCCCTATTCCGCCACCGGCTCGCGCATGGTGACGAATTCCTCGGCGGCGGTGGGGTGAATGCCCACCGTCGCGTCGAACTGGGCCTTGGTCGCCCCGCATTTCAGGGCCACGGCCAGACCCTGGACGATCTCCGGCCCGTCCAGGCCGACCATGTGGCAGCCCAGAACCCGATCCGTCTCGGCGTCGACGATGATCTTCATCATGGTTTTCTCGTCCCGACCGGACAGGGTGTACTTCATGGGCCGGAAGCGGGAACGGAAGATCTTAACCGGTCCCCGCTTGCGCGCCTGCTCCTCGGTCAGGCCCACGGTCCCCACCGGCGGTATGGAGAAGACGGCGCTGGCCACATTCTCGTAGTCCATCTTGCGGGGGTTGTCGTTGAAGAAGGTTTCGGCGAAGTTCAACCCCTCGTTCAGGGCCACCGGCGTGAGTTGGATGCGGTCGGTCACATCCCCGATGGCGAAGATGTTGTCCACATTGGTGCGGTTCCATTCGTCCACGGGGATGGAGCCATTGGGGTTGGTCCTCACGCCCGCGGCCTCCAGGCCCAGGGTCGCCGTGTTCGGCGCCCGTCCCGTGGCGTACATCACCAAATCCGTTTCCAGGTCGTCGCCCGGGGTCCTCTTGAGCAGATAGGACCCGTCGTTCCGCTTGTCGATCTGGGTGATCACCGTCCCGTCGAGGATTTTGATCCCGCTCTTCTTCAGCTCATCGCCCAGGGTGTCACGGATGTCGTCGTCGAACCCCCGCAGGATCCGGTCCTTGCGGATGATCAGGGAGACATCGGAACCAAGCGCGTTGAAGATTCCGGCGAATTCCACGGCGATGAAGCCACCGCCGACGATCACCACCCGTTTGGGCAGGCTCATCAGGTCAAGGGCCTCGTTGGAGGTGATCGCATGCTCGATCCCCGGGATGATGGGCATGGAGGGCCAGCCGCCGACGCCGATCAGGATCCGCTCCGCCGTCACCCGCTTGCCGTTGACCGCCACCGTATGGGCGTCGATCAGCTTGCCCCGGCCTTCCAGCAGGGTGACCTTGTTGTTGCGCAGGATGTTGCGGTAGACGCCCTCCAGCCGCTCCAACTCCCGGTTCTTGGCGGTGACCAGGGTCGGCCAGTCGAAGGAGACATCCCCCACGGTCCAGCCATATCCGGCGGCGTCCTCGAGGTCATGGGCGAAATGGGCGCCGTAAACCAGCAACTTCTTGGGCACGCAGCCGCGCATCACGCAGGTGCCGCCGATGCGGCTGCTTTCCACCACCGCCACCCGGGCGCCGTAGGATCCCGCCAAACGAGAGGCCCGCACGCCGCCGGAACCCGCGCCAATGGTGACAAGATCATAGTCGTACTGGGCCATGGGAATTCTCTCTCTCGCGGGGGCGGATCAGGGAACGGACGGAGGAAAGGGGTTGCTAACATAGGAGCCAATCGCCCGCCAGGAAAGGGGGCGTTGGATCCCTAAATATCCCTCTCGCCCTGGGGCCGGGGCGCGGGCTTGGTCAGGGGGAGGGGGTCCTCCTCGCCGGGGGCTGGACCGGTGGGGTCGTCGGCCCGGCCCTTCCGGTCCAGGAACCCCTCCAGGAAGCGGGTCCAGCGGTCCACTTCCTTCTTCACCTTGGGGGCCGCGGATTTCAACTCCGCTTGCGCCTGACAGACGGCGTTGTCGGCCATGCAGCGGCTGGAGCAGCCCGCCAGCGCGCCGTCGTCGCCGTAATACCGCACCCGGCAGTCCAGGGAGCAGGCTTCCTGCTGGCTGTCGCAATCCGCCCCGCTGGGGACGGCTCCGGCCCGGCCATCGGCGCCGTTCGCCAAACCATCCAGGAAGCCCTGGATGCGGTCGGTCTGCTCGGTGAGCGCGTCCAGGCCCTTCCCGGCCTCGCAGACCGCCCGGTCCGCGGCGCAGCGGGCGGCGCAACCGGCCTGGCCCGCGTCGTCGGCCTCCAGAACATCACAGGCGTTGACGCACCCCGCGTGGGCCGAGGCACAGGCATCCGCCCGGGTTCCCTGGGCCGTGGCGACACCCGCGACCAGCAGAACCGCGAGGGCGATCCCCGCTTCGGACATAACCGCGAGGAACGGAACGCGAAAGAAGGGCATGGGGCTTCACCTTGTGGCGCGAAAGAATGGTCGAGCCATCAAGTTTACCATGGGCGACGCGGCGAAACAAAGGCGCCCCCTCCCCTCCGGACGGGAGGACAGGGGGCGAGACGCGGTGCCTTGGATCAGGATCCCGCGCCCACCGGCGGCATGTCGGCGGCGTGGGTCTGCAAATACCGCAGGACCAGCCGGGTTTCCTCCGGCGACAGGCTGGTTTTCGGCTGGTAGGCCTGGACGTCCGCCTGCCAGGCCAGAATACCGCGGCTGTCGGGGACGTGGACCGAATGGCAGACACCGCATTGGCTGGTGTAGGTATCCCCGGCGACGGTCCACAGCATGTCCACGTCGGCGGTCAAATCAGCCGCGGGCAACCAGCCCTCCAGGGCGCTTTCCACCCAGTCCTGGTCTCCATCGGCGTAATAGCGGCTTTCCCCCAGGGTCACCCGCTCCACCGCGTCGCTGGCGATGGACAGGTTGAGGATCCGCTTGCCGAAGGCGGCGTATTGGCCGCGCAGACTGTCCCCCGCCCGCCAGCCGGAGGAGCGGACCTTGACGAAGTCCCCGTCCCGCGCCAGCCGGGTCACGGAAACCCCGGGCAGAATGGCGGCCAGCTTCTCCGCCTCGGCCCCCGGTTCGGCGCGCAAGGCGCTGGTTCGCTTGGTCCAGAGCCGCGGAGCCTCAAGGGATTCCGTCCTGGCCATGAAGGCCACGGCCCGTTCCCGGGCCCGCCCCGCCAGATCGGGCATCTTGTGGGCGATGCCCTTGTGGCAGCCGATGCAGGTTTCCCCCTTGTCCTTGGCCTCGGCCATACGCTTGGCGCCCTCCGCCGTCTGGCCATGGAAGTCCATGGCGTCGAAGGAATGGCAGGATCGGCATTCGCGGGAGTCGGTGGCCTCCAACTGACTCCACACATGTTCGGCCATGTCGATGCGCCGGGCCTCGAACTTCTCCGGGGTGTCGATGGTCCCCATCACCGCGTGATACAGCTCGGTGGAGGCCTGGATCTTGCGCAGGAGTTTGGGTCCCAGGGCCGTCGGAACATGGCAGTCCGGGCAGGTGGCGCGCACGCCCGACGGGTTCCGGGCATGGGCGGTGGTCAGATATTCCTGGTACACCGTGTCCTTCATTTCGTGACAGGACAGGCAGAAGGTTTCCGTGTTGGTGGCGTCCAGGGCGGCGTGAAACCCGCCCCAGCCGATCAGGGCCACGACGGCGCCAACGCAAAGGATAACGAAGGCTCCCCGTCTTGAAGGACGAGTGAGCCAGGACAGCACGGGGCGTTTCATCTCTCATGGGTCCTTTTCCGCCCGATCCGGGACAGAATGGTCCGGGCGGACCGGGGAGAGGTTATCCCCCTCGGTCCACCCGGTATGTCCCACAAGCCGCGTCAGGCGGCGGTGGGTTCGGAGAAAGTCGTGATCGCCGGAAGCGGCCCCTCGAACTTCTCGATCTCGGCCAGAACCGTATGGCCGATATTGCCCTGGGCCAGCTTGGACGTGCCCTTGTCGGGCGTCAGGACGTTGACGTCGCCATGTTTGCACAGGGTTCCAGGCACTCCCGGCTCGGCCGGATCGTACCAAGCCCCCTCGCACAGTTGGGCCACGTGGCGGCTGACCGCGTCGGTGATCACCGCGCCCGCCAGGACTTGGCCGCGCCCGTTGAAGACACGGACCACGTCGCCGTCGGCGATCCCCCGTTCCGCGGCGTCCTCCGGATGGATCCAGATGGGCTCCCGTCCTTGGACCTCATAGAGAGCCCGCAGGCTTTCCGAGTTGTTCAATTGGGAATGCAGCCGGTAGTACGGGTGGTGGGTGACGATGTGGAACGGATGCTTGTCCGATTCCGCGCCGCCCAGACGCTCGATGGGTTCCATCCAGGTCGGGTGGCCCGGGCAGTCGTCAAGATTATAGCCAGCGATACGCCGGGACAGAATTTCGAACTTTCCGGACGGAGTGGCCACGGGGTTCAGCAGCGGATCTTCCCGGAAGTCGGCGAACTGTACATAGTTCCGCGTCTTTTCCGTGGGCTCGAAGGTCAACACCTGGGTTTCGTTCCAGAACGTGTCGAAATCGGGGATGGCGATCTCCTTCTTCTCGGCGTCTGCCATGCCTTTTTCATAGATATGGCGCAGCCATGCCATTTCGTCACGGCCCTCGGTGAAGGCATCCTCGAACCCCAACCGGGCACTGATGGCGCGGTAGATGTCAAAGTCCGACCGGGCCTCGTAGAGGGGCTCGATCACCTTGCGCATGGCCGCGAGGCCATTCCCGGCCTCCGTGATCGCGGTCATATCATTGCGTTCGAAGGACGTGGTGGCTGGCAGCACGATATCGGCGAACCGGGCCGTCTGGGTCCAGAAGATGTCCTGGACGATGATGGTTTCCGGATGGTGCCAGAACTGGATGTGCAGGTTGCGGTCCTGGTGGTGGTGCATCGGGTTGCCCCCCGCCCAGTAGACGAGCCGCAGATCCGGCGCGGTGAAGGTCTTGCCGTCGTATTCGTATTCGGCGCCCGGGTTGGCCAGACACCAGGGCACGCGGGATACGGGGATGGGCGGAGGCAGTCCTTCCGGCGCGTCACCCGCGGGTAGGCCGGCGAAGACCGGCGCGTGGGCCTTGGGAACCCCATAGTTGGCATAGTGCAGGGTGAAGTCGGCGCCGCCACCGGGCAGCCCGACGGTCCCCAGCATGCACCCAAGGGTGAAGGCCATCCACGGACCCTGTTCCCCATGGTCCTGACGCTGGATGGACCACCCCATGGTGATCAGGGTGCGCTTGGACGCCATGGACCGGGCCAGATCCTTGATGGCTTCCGGAGCAACGCCGCAAATTGCGGAAGCCCAGTCCGCCGTCTTGGCGGTTCCGTCCTCCTCGCCCGTCAGGTAGGCGGCGAACGCCTCGAAGCCGGTGGTGTAATCGGCCAGAAAGGCCGTGTCGTGCAGATTCTCCATCAGCAGGGTATGGGCGATGCCCAGCATCATGGCCACGTCCGTTCCCGGACGGGGGGCGATCCACTGGGCGTTCAGATAGTCCGCCGTGTGGGTGCGGATGGGGTCGACGACAATCGCCGGACGACCCGATTCCTTGTATTGGCGCATGTAGTCGAAGGTGGAATGGTTGGGCGCGTTGGAGCCGATCCGACAACTCACCATGGGGTCCGAGCCCCAGAAGACGATCTGCTCGGTCCCCTTGAGATGGGCCTCCCAGGAGGAGGAGGCATAGAACGACCCGCCAATCACATAGGGCAAGATCACCCGAATGGAGCCGGTGCTGTAGGTGTTGACGTCGTCCACGAACCCGCCATTCAGGTTCAGCATGCGATAAAGGCCATTGGCGCAGTTATGGAACAATCCGGTGCTCTTCCAGCCATAGGACCCCCCATAGATGGCCTTGCAGCCATGGGTGTCCTTGACCCGGGTCAATTCCTTGGCCACCAGATCCAGGGCCTCGTCCCAGGTCACCTGGACGAAGTCCCCCTTACCCCGGTCGGATCGGTCGCTGTCGACGCCCTTCTCCAGGAAGCTCCGACGCACCATCGGGTGGCGGATACGCGAGGGGGCGTTCACCACATCGGACAGGGCCGTGATCATTTCCGTCGGCGCGGGATCAACAGGGTGGGAGGGCGTCGCCACCAGACGTCCGTTCTCGACCTTTGGCAGACAGAGACCAAAGTGGTTCGCGGAGACGGCGGCGGCCAGAGTGGACGCCCGGGCTCCCTGGAACAGGCCCGGCGCGAGGATCGCGCTCGCCGTCAAGGCGGTGACGCCCTTCAGCACGGCCCGGCGCGATAGGGGAATGTGAAGATGATCGGTCATGAGTGGTTGCCTTTCCCGAGGGGGAAGGCGATGGACCGATCCGGATCTCCGGACACCACCCGCCAATCTCCCCTTCATATCCGGATCGGGGGATCCGGAATCGGACGTGAACCACGGTGGGCAAGGCAGTCAAAGCGGTGCCTTGGACTCGTGGGCGCGAACAAGGGTCGCCAGGCCGAAAAACGGCCCATCCCTCGCCATCATGGTCGACGGCGCCGAGGATAAAACGATCAGAGGGAGGGAATGAAAGCGTCGCCTAAACCATTTGGGCGCATCATCGAACCGCGCTGTATCGAGCCTCCATAAGGCGCGACGGCCATAAAAATAGTGTCATGCAATCCAACGCGATATGCATTGATCCAGAACAAAGCAACAAATTTTATGCGATTTCCCGATCATCCCGCCACGCGGGCTTGTCGAATCTCGCCATTCAAATGAACGCGAAGAATGTTCATTCGAACAACACAAAGTCGTCACACCCCTGTAACGACCTATCCGTATCCTCCGGTCCATGAACAGGAGGAACCCACCCGTGAGTCCGGACGAACGCCGCAGTGAGATCGCCGAACGGGTCCGCCGGGATGGCGCGGCCACCATCGAGGATCTGGCCGCCCATTTCCAAGTGACCGAGCAGACCATTCGCCGGGATGTGAACGCCCTCTGCGAGGAGGGCGTCCTGCGCCGCCGCCACGGAGGTGTGACTCTGCCCAGCCTAGTGGACACCATCCCCGGAGAGAACCTGCCCTATGGCCATCGCCAGCGCTTGAACCTGCCGGAGAAGCGCGCCATTGCCCGCACCGTCGCCGAGCACATCCCCGATGGGGCGTCCCTGGCCATTTCCGTCGGCACCACGCCGGAACTCGTCGCCCTGGCCCTGCTGCGCCACCGGGGTCTGCGGATTTTCACCAACAATCTGAACGTGGCGCTGGCTTGCTGCGCCAATCCGGATATCCAGGTAACCATCGCCCGGGGCCGGGTCCGCCCCCTTTACCGCGACGTCGTGGATCCCTCCGTTCCCGATTTCTTCGCCACCTATTCCGTGGATTTCGGGATTTTTGGGGTCGGTGGCATCGACACCGAGGGAACCCTCCTGGATTTCGCCGAGGAAGAGGTCGCCGCCCGCCAGGCCATCGCCGCGGCGAGCCGGCAGACCCTGCTGGTGGCCGACCACGCCAAATTTGGCCGGAACGCCGTGGTCGCCGGGGGCAAAATCACCGACGTCGACCACCTGTTCACTGATCGCCCCCCTCCGGAGGCCTTGGGAGTCCGCCTTTGGGGCGCGGGGATCGCCCTCCATCTGCCCCCCGACCACAGCCAAACCGCCCCCCCCCTCCTCCAGCCCAAGGAGGTCCAGCCATGAGCCACCTGGAGATAAGGGGACTCTCGAAACAGTGGGGCGGAATCACCGCGGTGAAAGAGGTCTCCCTGATCGCGGAGAGGGGGAGCTTCACGGTCCTGCTGGGTCCCTCGGGCTGCGGAAAATCCACCCTGCTGCGCATGGTGGCGGGGCTGGAGGAGCCGAGCGCGGGCCACATCCTGATCGATGGCCGGGACGTGGCCCACGTGGATCCGGCCAAGCGGGGGATCTCCATGGTCTTCCAGTCCTATGCCCTGTTCCCCCACCTGACCGTCGCCGAGAACATCACCTTCGGACTGCGCGTCCGCAAGGTTCCCAAGGCCGAGCGGAACCGGCGCCTCGTCCAGGTAGCCGAACTGGTGGACCTGAGCGCCTACCTGGACCGGCGCCCCGCCCAGTTGTCCGGCGGCCAGCGCCAGCGGGTGGCACTGGCCCGGGCGGTCATCGCCGAACATGCCGTCTGCCTGATGGACGAACCCCTGTCCAACCTGGACGCCAAGCTGCGCCATGCCATGCGCATGGAGTTGCGCGCCCTGCAACGGCGGTTGGGGATGACGGTGCTCTATGTCACCCACGACCAGACGGAGGCCATGAGCATGGCCGACCAGGTGGCTCTGATGAACGGGGGAACCGTGGTCCAGAGCGGCCCGCCAGAGGTCCTCTACAAAGACCCGGCGACCACCTTCGCCGCCCGCTTCCTGGGGGCGCCGCCCATGAACATTCTCCCCCTGCGCCCGGTCATGGGGGGCATGGCCCTGGCCGCGGATCCCCTGGACCGCCCCCTGATGCGCGCAACCCTGCCCGACGGCTGTGCCTTGGGGCTGCGGCCCGAGGACCTGATCCTCGCGCCCAATGCGCCCCAGGCGCCCGGCTTGCCGGTGAGTGTGATCAGCGAGGACTACCACGGGGCGGATACCGTGCTGGGTCTGCGGATCACCTCGACGGGGTCCGCCGATCCGCACGACCCAAAAGGAGAGATTTTGGTCCGGCTGCCCGGTCGAGTCTCGGCCGAGAGACAGGGCATCCAACGCCTGTCCTGGCGAGACGACGCCGCCCGGCTGTTCGGACCGGATGGAAAGAAGCGGGATCCGTCGCCACGGATCCCGCCTCCCCAGGGGCCGGCCCAAGAGCCTGAATGAACCGGCTCCTTCATCGCCGCGCGCGACCAACCAAGCCCGAGGGCGTGACCGCGGTTTCCTGCGACGACGCTAGCGGTGGATGGAGATCCACCGCCCAACATTGGGAGATTAAGCACGATGTTCGCTGAAATGAAACGGGTTGCCTTTGGCGCGGCCTGCGTCTCGGCACTGGTTGGGGGCATGGTCGGGGTCGCGGAGGCCAAGACCGCGCTGACCCTTTATTACCCCATCGCCGTGGGCGGTCCGCTCACCCAGGTGGTGGACGGCATGGTCGCCGATTTCGAGACCGCCAACCCGGATATCGACGTCACCGCCATTTACGCGGGAAACTACAACGACGCCCGGGTCAAGGCCCTGGCCGCCCTGACGGCGGGCGAGCCCGCCCAGCTATCGGTCATGTTCTCCATCGACACCTATGACCTGATCGAACAGGACGCCATCGTCCCCTTCGACGATGTCGTCAAGACCGACGAAGACAAGGCCTGGCTCGACTCCTTCTACCCGGCCCTGATGGAAAACGGTCGCACCCTGGGCAAGACCTGGGGCGTGCCCTTCCAGCGCTCGACCATCGTCATGTACTACAACAAGGACCTGTTCAAGGCCGCCGGTCTGGACCCCAACCATCCGCCCACGTCCTGGGATGAGCTGGCCGAAATGGGCAAGACGCTGACCACCGGCGACCACTACGGCATCATGATCCCGTCCACCGGCTATCCCTATTGGATGTTCGGCGCCCTGGCCAAGCAGAACGGCGAGACCCTGATGGACGGTGACGGCAAGGTCACCTATTTCGACAAACCCGCCGTGGTCGAGGCCCTCCGGTACTGGCGGGACCTGTCCGTCAAATACGGCGCCATGCCCGAGGGCACCATCGAATGGGGCACCCTCCGCCAGAACTTCCTGGAGGGGAAGACGGCCATGATGTGGCATTCCACCGGCAATCTGACCGCGGTCAAGAAGGATGCCACCTTCGACTTCGGCGTGGCCATGCTGCCCGGCAACAAGATGGCAGGTTCCCCCACCGGCGGCGGCAACTTCTACATCTTCAAGAAGTCCACCGACGAGGAGAAGGCCGCTTCCCTCAAGCTGATCCAGTTCATGACGGCGCCCGAGCGCTCCGCCCAGTGGTCCATCGCCACCGGGTACATGGGGGTCTCCCCGGCTTCCTACGAGACCAAGGCCCTGACCGACTACGTGGCCGAATTCCCGCCCGCCGCCGTGGCCCGGGACCAGTTGAAATACGCCACCGCCGAGCTGTCCACCTACCAGACTGGCCGGGTGCGCAAGCTGCTGGATGACGCCATCCAGTCCGCCCTGACCGGCGCGGCCACCCCGGAAGAAGCCCTGAAGGGCGCCCAGTCCCAGGCCGAAGCCCTGCTGAAGCCCTACCTGTAAGAGCAAGCGGGGCGGCTCCTTCCAAGGGGAGCCGCCCCGTCCCTTATTCTCCGAAAGGCTCCGCCATGTCCCCCGATCGCCGGTCCTGGATCCATGCCTGGCTGCTGCTGATGCCCGCGGCGATTGTGCTGATCGGCTTCACTTACTACCCGGCGGTGGGCACGGTGGTGGAGTCCCTCTGGACCAATGGCACGGTGATCCGGCCCTCGAAATTCGCGGGCTGGGACAATTACGCCCAGGTCCTGGGTGATCCCGTCTTCCGCAAGGTCTTTCGCAACACCGTCCTTTTCGCCTTGGGTACCGTGCCGCCCGCCATCACGCTCGCCCTGCTCATGGCCCTTTGGGTGAACGGCGGGCTGGCCGGTCGCGCCCTGGTCCGGCTGGCCTATTTTACCCCCACCATCCTGCCCATGATCGCGGTCGCCAATATCTGGCTGTTCTTTTACACCCCGGGTATCGGCCTGCTCGACCAGATCGGCCACGGGCTGGGGGTCGAGGGGCACAATTGGCTGGGGGACGCGGACACGGCGCTCGCCTGCATCATGGTCATGACCGTCTGGAAGGAAGCCGGGTTCTTCATGATCTTCTATTTGGCCGCCCTGCAAACCCTGCCCCCGGACCTGATCGAGGCCGCCCGACTGGAGGGCGCCGGACGCTGGACCATTTTCCGGCGGATCACCTTTCCCTTGCTGATGCCGACGACCCTGTTCGTGCTGATCAACGCCCTGCTGAACAGTTTCAAACTGGTGGACCCCCTGTTCGTCTTGACCAAGGGCGGGCCGGACAACGCCACCAACCTGCTGCTCTACTACATCTATGAAACGGGCTTTTCCTTCTTCGACGGCGCCTATGCCGCGACCTTGACGGTGGTCCTGCTGACCCTGCTGGCGGGGATCGCCCTGACCCAATTCGCGGTCCTGGACCGGAGGATCCACTACCGATGACCAAAAACGGATCCTTGCTCGAGCAAGCGGGCGCTTGGCTGCTGGCCCTCCTCTGGCTAGCCCCCTTGTTCTACGCCATTTGGGCGGCCTTCCACGGGTCGGCCCATGTGGTGAACTTCGACCTCTCCGCCCCCCTGACCTTGGACAATTTCGCCCTGGCCTGGGAGCGGGCGCCCTTCGCCCGCTACATGCTGAACACGGCGATCCTGGTGAGCCTGATCCTGGCGGGTCAGTTCCTGCTCTGCACCCTCTCGGCCTATGCCTTCGCCCGCTTCCGCTTTCCGGGAAGCGAGACGGCTTTTTTGGTGGTGCTGCTCCAGTTGATGATCGTGCCCGAGGTACTGATCGTCCGAAACTACGCCACTTTGGGAGAATTGGGGCTGATCGACACCTTCACGGGCGTGGCTCTGCCCTATATGGCCTCGGCCTTTGGCATCTTCCTGCTCCGCCAGGCCTTCAAGGGCGTGCCCAGGGAGCTGGAGGACGCCGCCCGGGTGGAGGGCTGCGGAACCCTGGGGATCCTTTGGCGGGTCTATATCCCGGCGGCCCGCCCCACCTACCTGGCCTATGGGCTGGTGTCTGTGAGCTACCACTGGAATAATTTCCTCTGGCCGCTGGTGGTCACCAACTCGACGGAAACCCGGCCCCTGACGGTGGGGCTGGCGCTCTTCGGCGCGCCGGAATCGGGGGTGGATTGGTCGGTGATGTCCGCGGCGACGCTGCTCTCGGTGGCGCCGCTCCTGGTCGCCTTCCTGCTGTTCCAACGTCAGTTCGTGCAAAGTTTCATGCGGGCGGGGATACGGTGATCGGCTATCCTTGGGCTTCCCCTGCTGGCGAACCGGGCACGAACAGGACCGCGATCCGTCGCGCGATTCGGGTCGGCCGATGGGTGTGGGCGTCGAGACAACACCAAACGGACCGGGCCTCCGCCAGGATTTCCTCGCCCCGTTTGATCACCGTCCGGTGGAAGGCCCGCGCGCCCTTGAACCGCTCGAACCGGCTGATCACATCGACCCAATCGTCCAGGAATCCGGGATTTCGGTAGGTAATTTCATGCTTGAGCGCCACCCACAGATAGGAGGCCACGGCCTCGCTGGGCGCGACGCGGCGCCAATGGGCGATCACCGCCTCCTGGACCCAGCGGATATAGCTGGCGTTGTTCGCATGCCCCATGAAATCAATGTCCCGCGCATCGATTTCAAACGTCAGGGCATACCGCGTGGGAGATTGCTCCCCGCTGGTCCCTTCTCTGTCCATGGCTCGTCCTTCCCGCATCCACCGGTCCCATTCCACGGAAATAAGACAAATCGGTCTTCCTCCTTATGTGGGGTCCGTCGGGGGATTTGTCACCCAAAGACAGGAAAAGAGCTCCCTCTCCTTACGGACAGGCGGGCCGCTTACAAACGCGACGACCCGCCATCCTCCAGCACCAAATAGGTGGCGAGACGAAACAGAATGATGGCGTTGTCGATGCTCGCTTCGGTCAAGTCGACGCGGGCCAATGCGCCATCCCGGTCGCCCAGAGTCCATTGGGTGACGATGCTGTCCTCGACAAAAGACGTCTGGTCCAGATCGTCCAGGACCTCCTTGTTGGTCTCGAAATAGGCCAGGGTGTCCCGCAACAGGGCCTCGGCCATGTCATTCCCATCGGCGGCGGCGCATTGAACCGCGGCCAAGCGGTAGTAGAGCGCGCCATAGGTCCGGTCGGCGGCATCAAGATCCTCCGTCCTATCCAGAGCGATCAGGAGCCGGGGGATCATGCCGGTCAGATAGGCCAGCGCGTCCCAGGTCTCTTCCGAGAGATCCCGCTTGTTCAGGAACGGGCGGGAGCGGCAGAGTTCCAGCACATCAATCGCCGTGAAGACATAGGGGGTATCCTCGGTGGAGGTCTCCTCCTCGATGAGATCCAGAACATCCTCCACATCCGCCCCGAGGGCGGCGCGGTCTCCATTCACCGCGAGGTATTTCGCGATGGAAGCCTGATCATACCCCCGCCCCTCCTCCTCCAGAGTGGCGATCAGCTTTTGGCGGTCCGTCCCCCGGCCCCCCGCGGCGAAGACATCGACCATCAGTTCCTCGGCGTAATCCCGGTCATCCCCCTCCAATTGGGGGATCAATTCGGACAGGGTATCGAGCGTGGCCGCGTAATCCGCCTCCTCCCCCATCACGCCCAGGGCTTCGGCGGCGCGGACCAGGGCATAGGTCCGGTCAAACGGGGTGATATCCGGATCCTCGACCATGGAGAGCCCCAGGTCCGTCAGGCAAAGGGGCGTCGGCGCGTCCAGGCAGACCTGGGGCGCCTTGGCGACCGTCTCGATCTCCCGGTCCCGGATCGCCCGCGTCAAACTGTCCGAGACCGCGGCGAGGGACACCTCTCCCACGGCCTGACCCGACGACAGGGTGACCGCCAGATCCGTTTCCGGATAGCGCTCGACCAGTTGATCGAGCAGGTCCAAGGCGCGATGGAACGCCCCCACCCGAGCCGAGGGAGCTTCGGCGGCGAGCCCTTCCCGATAGGCGGTCGCGGCTTTGGAGAACAGGGCATTGGCCTCCTTTCCCTGGTCGTCGCAGGCGGCCAAGAGAAGAAGTGTCCCAATCGCCAAAACCGTCAGGAAGCGCCGAAACAATCCCACCACCTTCTCCCGTAATCATTTCATGGAGGCTCAAGCGTCTCGCGACCACTCCAACCAATTGATATCCGCGATCCGTGTCGCCTTCGTTTCCTCGAGCCAATAACGGCGGGGATTTCCACAGAGGGCACAACTACGGATTTTCAGATTATTCGCCAGCTTCCGAGGACAATCCGCCTCGGGATAAACCATTCTTGCCTTCGCGACCATCCGCGCGACATCCCGTCGGCGACGCGCCCGACGCATCGATTTGGACATGTTTCCCTCTCCAAAGAGCGATGCCCCGGCGCGTCCGTCCCAGGATGGGATGCCGCCGCCAGGGCTATCGTATCTTCGGAGGGAGGGGGATGGTCCTGATCATGGGATGGCCGTCCAAGTGACGCGTGAAAAGACGAAAAACCTTACTCCACCGTCACGCTCTTCGCCAGATTCCTCGGCTGGTCCACGTCGGTGCCCTTGAGCACCGCCACATGATAGGCCAGAAGTTGCACGGGGATGGCGTAAAGAATGGGCGCGACGAAGGAATCCACCACCGGCAGGACCACCGAATGGGCCGGTTTCGTCCCCAGGCGCCGCCCCCCCTCCCTGTCGGAGAAGAAAATCACCTTGCCGCCCCGGGCCACCACCTCCTGGACGTTCGAGGCGGTTTTGTCGAACAGACCATCCGCGGGGGCGATGACGATCACCGGCACGGTTTCGTCGATCAAGGCGATGGGACCGTGCTTCATCTCCCCCGCGGCGTAGCCCTCGGCGTGGATGTAGCTGATTTCCTTGAGCTTCAACGCGCCTTCCAGGGCGATGGCGTAGGAGGTGCCACGCCCCAGGTACAGCACGTCCCGGGCCTCGGCCACGTCCTGGGCGATCTCTCTCAGGGCGCCGTCGTACTTGAGGACTTCCGCGCAGCGGGCCGGAACCTCGGTCAGTCCCTTCGATAGACGGGCCTCCGTCTGGTGGTCGATGGCCCCCCGGGCCTTGGCCAACGCGATGCAGAGGCAAGCCAGAACGACCAACTGAGTCGTGAAGGCCTTGGTCGAGGCCACGCCGATTTCCGGCCCGGCGAGCGTCGGCAGGACCGCGTCGGATTCCCGGGCCATGGTGCTTTCGGGGACGTTGACGATGGAGACGCAGCGCAGCCCCTTGGCCTTGCAGTGACGTAACGCCGCCAGGGTATCCGCCGTCTCGCCGGACTGGCTGATGAACAGGGCCAGGCCACCGGCCTCCAGCGGCGGGGCACGGTAGCGGAATTCGCTGGCCACGTCGATATCCACGGGCACCCGGGCGATGCTCTCCAACCAATAGCGGGCCACCATGCCCGCGTAATAGGACGTGCCGCAGGCGATGATGGTCACCCGTTTGACTTCGGCCAGATCAAAGGGCAGGTCCGGAAGGGTGATCGTCCGTTCCGACGGGTTGAACATGCCGTTCAGCGTGTCGCCGATCACCTGGGGCTGTTCGTAGATCTCCTTAAGCATGAAATGGCGGTGTTCGCCCTTGCCGATCATCGCCCCGGAAACCGTCGACATATGGATCGACCGTTCGACCACGGCGCCGGACTCGTCGCGGACCACCGCGCCCTCGCGGGTCAGGACGGCCCAGTCGCCATCCTCCAGGTAGGCGATACGGCGGGTCAGGGGAGCCAGCGTCAGGGCGTCGGAGCCCAGGAACATCTCCCCCTCGCCATAGCCGATCGCCAGGGGGCTGCCCTTGCGGGCGGCGAAGAGCAGGTCCTCCTGCCCGGCGATCATGATACCCAGCGCGAAGGCGCCGTCCAGTTCGCCCAAGGCCTTGGCAAGGGCGGCCTCGGGCTTCAGCCCGCTATCCAGGTATTCGGTGATCAGGTGGACCACCGCTTCCGTATCCGTGTCCGATGCGAAGACATGGCCCTTGGCGGCCAGACGATCTCGGATCTCGATGAAGTTCTCGATGATGCCATTGTGGACCACGGCGACCCGAGCGCTGGCATGCGGGTGGGCGTTGATCTCGTTCGGCACGCCATGGGTGGCCCAACGGGTATGACCGATGCCGATCACCCCTTCCATCGGGTCCTGCCGCAAACGAGCCTCCAGGTTGACCAGCTTGCCCTCGGCCCGGCGGCGTTGGATGGTCCCCTCGACCAGGGTGGCGATGCCCGTGGAATCATACCCCCGGTATTCCAGGCGGCGCAGGCCATCCATCAGGGAAGGAATGGCATTCCGAACGCCGATGATTCCAATAATTCCACACATATCCCAATGTCCCCACTTATTTCTTGACTATGACGCGCGCCATGCGCTGACGGAATTTCACCGCCCAACCCTCGCGGCAGGTTTGGTCCGCCCGGGTGATGGCCAGGGCGTCCGCGGGCACATCCCTGACGATGGTCGACCCGGCGCCGACGATCGCCCCATCGCCCACCGTGACCGGCGCCACCAGGGCCGTGTTCGACCCGATGAAGGCCCCCGCCCCAATGTCCGTATGATATTTTCCGA
The DNA here is from genome assembly GCA_021741145.1 of Rhodospirillum sp. Taxonomy (GTDB): domain Bacteria; phylum Pseudomonadota; class Alphaproteobacteria; order Rhodospirillales; family Rhodospirillaceae; genus Rhodospirillum. The sequence continues at coordinate 109,535 of JAIOYK010000008.1, forward strand.
AGCCGTCATAGTTACAGGTGATGGTGCCCGCGCCGATATTGGCCTTGGCGCCGACCCGGGCATCGCCGATGTATGTCAGGTGGTTGACCTTGGCCCCGGGCTCCACGGTGGCCTTCTTGATCTCCACGAAGTTGCCGATATGGGCGCCCTCCTGGACATCGGCGCCGGGCCGTAGGCGGGCGTAGGGACCCAGGGTCACGCCTGGACCCACGGTCGCCCCCTCGAAATGGCAGAAGCCCTTGATCTCCACCCTGTCGCCGATGGTCACGCCGGGGCCAAAGGTGACGAAGGGTCCAACGGTGACATCCCGCCCCAAAACCGTGTCGACCGAAAAGAAAACCGTCTCCGGCGCCACCAGGGTGGCCCCATTCTCCATGGCTTCGCGGCGGAGGCGATCCTGACAGATCCGCTCGGCCTCGGCCAATTCCAGGCGGGAGTTCACACCCAACATTTCCTCTTCCGCGCCCTCGACCACCACGCAAGCCCGGCCCTCGGCCCGGGCCAGGGCGATGATATCGGTCAGGTAGTACTCGCCCTTGGCGTTGTCTTTGCCCACTCGCTCGAGCAGGGGGAAGAGCCGCTTGGCGTCGATGGCCATGACCCCGGCGTTACACAGGCCAATGGCCCGCTGCGCCTCGGTCGCGTCCTTATGCTCGATGATGGCGTCAAGACCATCGGCGCCGGTGACCAGGCGCCCGTACCCGCTGGGATCCGCGGGCCGAAACCCCAGAACCACCACCGCGGGATCCTCGTTCCCTTTGCGGGCGGCGATCATGCGGGACAGGGTTTCGCCCGTGATCAGGGGCGTATCCCCATAGACCACCAGCACCGTGTCGGCGGCACTGTCCATTAGGACCTCGCGGGCCTGGAGCACGGCGTGGCCCGTTCCCAACCGCTTCGCCTGTATCGCGGTCGGATGGGGCGCGACGGCCTTCGCGACGGCCTCCATATCCGGCCCGATGACAACCACTAGCCGCTCCAGACCACCTTCCAGCGCCGCGAGGGTCGCCGTGACATGGGCGACCATGGGACGTCCGGCCACGGGGTGGAGGACCTTGGGCAGGTCGGACTTCATTCGGGTGCCCATTCCAGCGGAGAGCACGACGGCGGCGGTTTTGGTCATTGGTGAACCGTGTTCCTGTCAGCTTGGCTTCCGGTGCCTAGGGACACCGCATGGGGGGTCTGGACGAGGCATAGGCCCACGTCTTGGTCAGGGACCCTGACATACCCCTCCGCGGCGCACAAAATCAAAATTTATTGCGGAGCGTTTCAGACCAAAGTGTCTCCCCACGGATCACCGAGAATTGCGTATTATTCGCGCTCCTTAACATGGAGACGGACGAACCCATGCCCAAACTCTCATCCTTTCCCGGCCCCCCCCCCCTTCCCAAGGCGATGGTCTTCGACCTGGACGGCACATTGGTCCACAGCTTGCCAGGATTGACCCTGGCCTTGAACGCCCTGTTTTCGGAGACCGGCCTCTCCCCCCTGACGGACACGGAGGTCGAGACCATGGTGGGAGACGGCGCGCCCATGCTGTTGGCCCGCGCCCACCAGGCTCGGGGACTGTACTCCGGCGCCCCGGATGACCCGGAGTTGGCACCCCATTTGGCCCGTTTCCTGGAGATTTACAACGCCGACCCCATCACCGGCGCGGCGCCCTACCCCGGCGCCAAGGCCTTCCTGACGGCCCTGGCGGCGCGCGGGGTCGCCCTGGGGGTCTGCACCAACAAGCCGGAGGCTCCGGCCCGGGCGATGCTGGCGGGCCTTGGCCTGGACGGCCCCTTGGGGTCGATTATCGGTGGGGACACCCTGCCCCAACGCAAACCCGATGCGGCCCCCCTGCTGCGCTGCCTGACGGAGCTGGGCGTGCCCCCTGAAGAGGCCCTGATGGTTGGCGACGCGGGTCCGGACGTCGGGACGGCGCGGGCGGCGGGAACGGCGGTGCGCCTGTTGGCCCACGGCTATTGCCATGTCCCGCTTGAGAGCCTGGAAGCCGATGCGATCCATGCAGATTTCGCCGCGTTGGCGGAGAGTTTTGGATTGGATTTGGAGGAGACCCACAATCCTTCTTGACAGGTCCTCCGCCCTGGCCTAGAAAGCCGCCCCTGCCCGGATGTTCCCGGGACGCACTCAGGGCGCGTAGCTCAGCGGGAGAGCACTGCCTTCACACGGCAGGGGTCACAGGTTCAATCCCTGTCGCGCCCACCATAGTTTCAAAGACTTAGCGGCTCCGACCTGGAAATGGACGGGGCCGTAAGTGCTCTGTAAGTGCAAATGTCGGGGGTGTTGTAGCGCGCCACTTGGTTTTGGAGTCGGCGACAGATGGTATTGGAGTAAAATAGCGGATCCCTGAGAGGGGATTGAGGGCTCTTCCGACTGGACTGCGGGCGGCTGTCAGCGCGATGACTTGATCATCAAAACTGACC
>JAIOYK010000063.1 GCA_021741145.1 Rhodospirillum sp.
GTTGCCCTGGCCTACAACTGCAAGCGAATGGCGAATCTCAGCATGGCTTGAGGGAGGGAGGGGGCACCGCGCCCCTTGCCCCTCCAGACCATGCCGACAGCAAAGTCGCAGAAACAATGCTCAGACAGACTGCTAGTCCCTGACTTCGACGCTCAGAATGCTCCCCTCGACGGCGACGATCCGAACCGGTGTCCCCTTGGGCAGGTCCGGGCCGGTCACCGTCCAGGTGGAATCACCGACCCGGGCCCTGCCGCGCCCATTCGTCAAGTTCGTTTCCAGGACGCAGATGGTTCCGACCATGCTGGCCCCCCGCCGATTCAGGGTCGGGTCGCCCTCGATGGCGCCCCGGCGCTTCCACCAGATCCGCCCCCCCGCGGTGACCGCCAGGGACAGGGCGGAGAACAGAAGGACCTGAATTTCCCAGGCCATCTGGCTGGCGAACAGGATCACGACCCCGACAATCGCCGCGGCGATCCCCACCCAAAGGAAGATGATCCCCGGCGCGGTCAGCTCCAGACCGAGCAGCACCACGGCCAGGATCCACCAATGCCAAAACGTGGGCAGAAATCCGAGGTCGATCTCCATGACGCCTAGCCCCAGGGACCCGAGGATGGGGAAGGCCCGGCACCGTCGTCACCTGTCGGATCCACGCTTGGGGCGGGGGTCAGGGGGGGAGGGGGGGGCGGGGACGAAAGGGGTGTCGCCCTGGGGCCCGGCGCGGCCGCCCTTCCCCCAAATCCGCTTCCGGACTGGGGACCGAAGGCCTCCTTGGCCAGTTCGGCGATGCCGCCGATGGCGCCGATCACGCCCGACGCCTCCAGGGGCATGAGGATCACCTTGTGGTTCTTGGCCGAGGCCATGTCCTTCAAGGCTTCCACGTAGCTTTGGGCCACGAAGTAATTGATCGCCCGCACGTCGCCGGAGGCGATGGCCGCGCTGACCATGCTGGTGGCGCTGGCCTCGGCCTGGGCCTGCCGTTCCCGAGCCTCGGCGTCGCGGAAGGCGGCTTCCCGGCGGCCCTCGGCCTCCAGAATGGCGGCCTGTTTGGCGCCCTCGGCCTTCAGGACTTCCGCGGCCCTCGACCCCTCGGCCTCCAGAATCTGCGCGCGCTTCAAGCGTTCGGCCTTCATCTGACGCCCCATCGCCTCCACCAGATCCCGGGGCGGAGAGATATTCTTGATCTCGATGCGCGTGACCTTGATCCCCCAGGGATTGGTGGCCTCATCGACAACCATGAGAAGACTGGCGTTGATCTTGTCCCGCTGGGAGAGGAGTTCATCCAAGTCCAGGGAGCCCATGACCGTCCGGATATTGGTCATGGTCAGGTTGAGGGTGGCCAGCTCGAGCTGACGCACCTCGTAGGCGGCCCGTTTGGCGTCGAGCACCTGAAAGAACACCACCCCGTCGACCTCGACCATGGCGTTGTCCTTGGTGATGATCTCCTGGCTGGGTACGTCCAGGACCTGCTCCATCATGTTCATCTTGGCCCCGATCTGGTCGACGAAGGGGACGATGACATTCAGGCCCGGAGTCAGGGTACGGGTGTACTGGCCGAACCGTTCCAAGGTGTATTCCCATCCCTGGGGCACGATGCGCACCCCCAAGAGCAGGACGAGCAACACCAACACCAAAATGGCGATGGCGAGGATGGCGAGTGCACTCATGACCGGAGCCTCCGAGGGACAGGGATCGGTAGTCTAGCCAATCGAAGGGATTCCGCACAGTGACGATGCTCATAAAGCAGGGTCACGGACCATCCGCGTCCGAGAACAGGTCCTTCAGAACGGCGTCCCGAGCCCGGGGACCGGAGGGGCGGGCCTGTTTTCCGTTATCCTGGGTGAGTCGCGCGAAAACGACCGTTCGCCCCTCCCGCTCGGCCCAGCCGACAAACCATCCGTAGGCATGGCCAAACTGGAGCGTTCCATCCGGATTCCGGGGCAAGCCGGACCCTGTCTTGCCATGGATCCACCAGCCACTCGGCCGCGTACCAAGGTCGGTGATCCGCGCCGTCATGTCGTAGGCCCTGTCACCCAGAGGCAGGGTCCGGCCCACGACCGCGCGGAGAAACGCGACCTGTTCCATGGGGGAGATCTTCAAGGAGGAACTTAGCCAAGCGGTGGTCAGCCCATTGTCCTTTCCGGGATCCCCGGACAGGTTCCGATTGCCGTAATGGAAGGTGTCCACGTAGGCCTGGACACGGTCGCGGCCAAGGGTTTCCATAATACGTTGGGAATACCAGACCACGGATTCCCGGATCCATCGGGCCGGGCCGGTCGGCTGGCGCCAGGACTCCCGCCAATCCACATAGCCCTCCTTGAAGGGCAGTTCGGGCGCGGCCTCATCCTTGAGGAAACCCGCGTCATACCCCATCAAGGCGATGGCGATCTTGACGGTGGAGGCCGAGGTCACCCGCCCCTCGCAGCCCTCCCCTTCCTTACGGATCACGGCACCGCTTTCCGCCTCGACCGCCACCGTGCAAAGCACCGTCGACTCCGCGGCGCCCGCCCCGCGTCCAAGGAATGTGAGCACCGACAGGACGAGGGCCAGCCCCCAGACGACAGCCCGCATCCTTCCCCACCTCATGGAGCAACCGGCTCACAGAGGCCCTTCAGAGCCGCGTGTTGCAACAGCATGATGGTCTTGCCATCGCGGATCTCGCCCCGCTCCACCTTGGCGAGGGCTTCGCTCAATGGGATCTCCAGGACCGTGATATCCTCGCCCTCGTCTAACCGGCCACCACCCGCGCCGAGCCGCATGTCCGACGAGTAAGGGGCGACGAAAAAATGCAACCGCTCGGTGACGGATCCGGGGCTCATATAGGCCTCCCACAGCAGTTGCACGGCGCCGACACGCACCCCTGTTTCTTCTTCGGCCTCGGCGCGGATTGCCGACTCGGGATCTCGGAAATCGAGAAGGCCCGCGCAGGTCTCGATCAGGTCCGCGTCCCCACCGGCCATGTGCACGGGCAAGCGGAATTGACGGGTGAGGATGACCGTGCCCTTGTCCCGGTTGTACAGCAGAATGGTCGCGCCATGGCCCCGGTCATAGGTTTCCCGGGACAGGCGCTGGACCGTCCCATCCCTCCGCCGGTAGTCGATCTCGTATTTGGTTAGAACCCCCCAGTCATCGGACAGGGTCTCGCGGGAGAGGATCTGGACCCGCTCTCGCGGTTCGACATCGGTGGCCATGGACACCTAATCTCCTTAGTGTTTGAAAACATATCCAACGGGCCGATGGTCGGCGTCCTGCTCCCAGGGTTCAGGGCCGGGGTAGCAGGCTCCCATCGGCATCCTCCCCGCCCCCAAATTCGACCTCCTCGATGCGGTCGCCCCGGCGGGCGATCTTTTCCGTGGAAATCTGTATCTGACGAACATCCTCCACCGCCTGACCGAAGTGGCGGGCCAGATTGCCCACCCGCTCATCCAGGCGACCCACATCCTCGACCAGGGCCCGTGTTTCCTTGCGGATAATTCCGGCCATCTCGGTCATGCGGGCGTCCTTCAGAATGGCGCGCACGGTATTGAGGGTCGCCATCAGGGTCGTCGGCGAGACGATCCACACCCGCCGCCGGAAAGCCTCGTTCACCACCTGGGGAAAGCTGGCGTGGAGTTCGGCGTAGACGGCTTCGGCTGGCAGGAACATCAGGGCGGAATCCGCCGTCTCCTCGGCGATAATGTACCTGTCGGCGATGTCCTTCACATGCTTCAGCACATCCGCGGCGAAGGCCTTGCCCGCGCGCTGTCGCTCCACCTCGTCCCGGGCGTTGCGCAGGGCGCGGAAGGATTCCAGGGGATATTTGGCGTCAACGGCGATCAAACCGGGCGGATTGGGCAGGTTCAGCACGCAATCGGCGATGCGCCCATTCCCCAACCGGACCTGAAAGCGGTAGGCATTGGGCGGCAGGACGTCCCGGACCAGATCCTCCATCTGAGTCTGGCCAAGCGCCCCCCGGGCCTGTTTGTTGGATAGGATATCCTCCAACCCCGCCATCTGTTGGGACAGGTCGGTGATGGTCTTCTGGGCCGCGTCGATGGTGGCCAGCCGGGCCCGAAGGTCCTGCATGGTCTCCGCCTGCCGGTCCGAGGACCGTTGCAGCCCCTCCCCCAAGCGGCGGGTCAGGTCGGAGATCCGCTCCTCCAGGACCCGGGTGACCTGCCGTTCCTGGGCCTGGAGGCGTTCGCTCACCAAATTGGCGGTCACCGCTTGGCTCTCCGCCAATTGCCCCAACCGCCCGGCCAGTTGGTCGAGCCGGGGATCCCGCCGCCCGCTCCCCCGGGCAAGCACCAGGACCAGCGCCACCACGCCCACCAGCACCGCCAAAAGGGCCACCAGAAGGGGCGCGGCCTCCGGAGAGAGCAGGCGCTCCATCAGCTCCTGGGGCAGGGTTTGGGACATGACTTGGCACGCCTACCAGACGAGGAGGCCGACAACGGCCCCCGTCATGCAGGTGGCGATGGTCCCCGACAAGATCGATTTGCCGGACAGCGCGACGATTTCCTTGCGGCGCTCCGGCGCGATGGCGATCAAACCGCCAATCATGATCCCCAAGGAGCCCATGTTGGCGAAGCCACAGAGCGCATAGGTGAGGATCATGGACGACCGGGGCGAGAGGCTCCCTTCCGGGAGTTTGGACAGGTTCAGATAGGCGATGAACTCGTTCAGGATGGTCTTGACCCCCATCAGGGTTCCCGCGGTCTGGGCCTCCGCCCAGGGGATCCCCATCAGCCAGCAGACCGGCGCCATGATCCAGCCCAGCATCCGCTCCAGGGTCAGGGGCGCCCCGGCGATGTCCGGCAGGACCCCCAACATGGAATTGACCAGGGCCACCAGGGCCACCATGACCAGCAGCAGGGCGACGACATTGATGAACAACTGGACGCCCTGCATGGTGCCGATGGTGATCGCCTCCATGGAATTATGGGCTTCCGGCGGGGGCAACGCGAAGGTGCCTTCCGTCCCCTGCTCACCGGGCACCATGATCAAGGCGACGATAATCGCCGCGGGGGCGGAGATCAGCGAGGCCGTGAGGATCTGCCCCAGGGGATTGTCGACGATCCCGGTGAGGAAGGTGGCATAGATCACCATGACCGTCCCGGCGATCGTCGCCATGCCACAGGTCATCACCACGAAAAGCTCGGACCGGGAGAGAGACTTGATGTAGGGCCGCACGAACAGCGGCGCCTCCACCATGCCCACGAAGATATTCGCCGCGGCCCCCACGCCCACGGCACCGCCGACGCCCAGGGTCTTTTCCAGGGCCTTGGAAAACAGCTTCACGATGAAGGGCAGGACACCCCAATAGAACAGCAGGGCCGACAGGGCACTCATGACGATCAGGATCGGCAGCGCCTGAAAGGAAAGAATGAAGTCCGCGCCAGGATAGGGCGGGTCGAAAGGCGTGTCCCCTCCGCCCAGATATCCGAAGACAAAGCTTGTGCCCGCCTTGGTCGCGTCCCGCAAGGCCAGAACCGCGTCGTTCAGCAGAACGAAGAAGGACTGAATCGGCGGAACTTTCAGCAGCAGAAGAGCCAAGGCGATCTGGAAGACCACACCCACCCCGACCGCCCGCCAAGGCACCTGACCCCGTCCCTCGCTGATTCCCCAGCAAAAGAGGATGAATACGCCCAAGCCCAGAAGGCTTTGCCCAATTTCCATGCACCGCCCCCCCAGAGGTTCCCGAAAACCCAAACAACAGGCACCATACGGCACGGGGCAAACCCTGGAAAGCCTTCCAATGCTTGACGGTTTCGTTGCCGCGGCTTATGTGGGTCTTAAGGCGAACGAAACCAGAAACCATACAAACTATACGGAAAGGGTGGGCGACATGGCCCTGCTCCCCATTATCACGGCGCCCGACCCGCGTCTGAAGCAGAAATGCAAATCCGTCGAGGCCGTGGACACCGAGATCGTCCAGTTGATGGATGACATGCTGGAGACCATGTATGACGCCCCGGGCATCGGCTTGGCCGCGCCCCAGGTGGGCGTGCTCAAACGCGTGATCGTCGTCGACGTGGCCCGGGAAGGGGAACCACCCCGCCCCCTCTGCCTCGCGAATCCGGAAATCCTCTGGGAATCCGAGGACACCAAATCCTATGACGAGGGCTGTCTCTCCGTGCCCGAGCAGTACGACACCGTGGTCCGGCCGGATCGAGTCAAGGTGCGTTACCTGGACCGCGAGAACACGCGCAAGGAGATCGAGACCGACGGCCTGTTGTCCGTGGTCCTGCAACATGAAATCGACCACCTGGACGGAATCCTGTTCGTGGATTACCTGTCCTCGTTGAAGCGCAACATGATCCTGCGCAAGGTCCGCAAAATGAAGAAGCCAGGGGTCGACGCGTGACTCTCAAGGTCATTTTCATGGGCACGCCGGATTTTTCGACGCCCATTCTCCAGACCCTGAACGCCCACCCCGCCTTCGACGTCATCCACGTCTATTGCCAGCCCCCCCGCGCCGCGGGCCGGGGTAAAAAGCCTCGCCCCACCCCGGTCCACCAGACCGCGGAGGCCCTGGGGATCCCCGTCTCCCACCCCGAGCGCCTGAAAGAGCCGGAGGAACAGGAAACATTCGCCGCGCTCGGCGCGGACGTGGCGGTGGTCGCCGCCTATGGTCTGATCCTGCCCAAGGCGGTCCTCGACGCGCCGCGCCTGGGCTGTGTGAACGTCCATGCATCCCTGTTGCCCCGCTGGCGGGGCGCCGCCCCCATCCAACGGGCCATCATGGCCGGAGACAGGGAAACCGGCGTCACCATCATGCAAATGGACGTGGGCCTGGATACGGGCGACATGCTTCTGGAGGAGCGGCTGCCCATCACCGGAGAAACCACCGCGGAAACCCTCCATGACGCCCTCTCCGCCCTGGGCGCCAAGCTCATCGTCCCCGCCCTTCTGGGCCTGACCGATGGCTCCCTTGTTCCTCGTCCCCAGCCCGAGGAGGGCGTCACCTACGCCGCCAAAATCAACAAGGCCGAGGCCCGCTTGGACTGGACCCGGCCCGCGCCGGAACTGGACTGCCACGCCCGGGGGCTCGCCCCCTTCCCGGGTGCCTGGTTCGAGCATGGCGGGGAACGCATCAAGGTCCTGATGTGCGCCGCCGAGACCGGATCCGGCGAACCGGGTGTGCTTCTGGACGATGCCCTTCTGGTGGCCTGTGGCGCGGGTGCCTTGCGTCTGCGGACCGTCCAGCGCCCGGGCAAGGGTCCCTTGGACGCGGAGGCTTTTCTGCGCGGCTACGCCCTGCCCACCGGTACGCGGCTGAGCTGACCCCATGCCCCGCTATCGCCTGACCGTGGAATACGACGGCGGCCCCTATGTGGGCTGGCAAAGGCAACTCAACGGCCCCAGTATCCAGCAATCCCTGGAGGAGGCCGCCTTCAAGCTCTGCGGTCAGGACACCCGGGTCCAGGGGTCGGGGCGGACCGACAGCGGTGTGCATGCCCTGGCCCAGGTGGCCCATCTGGACCTGCCCAAGGACTATGGCGCGGACACGGTCCTGAAAGCCCTGAACGCCCACCTCCGCCCCCAACCCATCAGCATCCGCGCGGTCCGGGAGGTTCCCGACGACTTCCACGCCCGCTTTTCCGCTGTCGAGCGGTCCTATATCTACCGCATCCTCACCCATCCGGCCCATCCAGCCCTGGAGGAGGGGCGGGTCTGGTGGTTGACCAAGCCGCTGGACGCCAAGGCCATGCATACCGCGGCCCAAGTCCTGGTGGGTCAGCATGACTTCACAAGTTTTCGTGCCGCGGAATGCCAATCGGACAGCCCCGTGAAAACCCTGTCGGAACTCACGGTTACCCGCGTGGAAGACGAGGTTCGGATCTTTGCCCGGGCCCGCTCCTTCCTACACCACCAGGTCCGCAATTTCGTGGGAACGCTGGCCATGGTGGGCGACGGGCGCTGGACGACGGAGGATGTGAAGACCGTGCTCGCGGCCCGGGACCGGGCCATGGCTGGTCCCACCGCCCCCCCCCAGGGGCTCTATTTTCTCTCCGCCCGCTATCCGGGAGATACCCCATGACCACCTGGCTGATCCTTGGCGCCGCCATCGTCTTCGAAGTCATTGGCACGACGGCCATGAAATACGCCGAGGGCTTTACCCGCCTGTGGCCCTCCGTGGCGCTGGTGGTTTTCTACGCCGTCAGCTTTTATCTGCTGACCCTGAGCCTGAAACGCCTGGAGGTCTCCGTCGCCTATGCCATCTGGTCGGGCGCGGGTACGGTCCTGATCACCGTGATCGGCGTTGTTCTGTTCAAGGAGCCCGCGACGGCTCTGAAACTCCTCTTCATCGGCATGATTATCACAGGCGTGGTGGGCCTGAACATGATCACCAAGCACTGATTATGACAGGAACAAGGAATTCTTGAGTAGTCATCCGTGAAAAAGAGCGTTGTGAGTCGTTTCAAGCTTGGGAATGAAGCGACTTTTTCGTGCCGAGCCTATTCGACTCCCTCCTCGCCGAGGCCATGGCCCAGGGCAAAACGCGACGGATGAGGGGGCCTAGAGCACCTCACTCTGTAAGAAGGGCGTCCTCCAGTCGGGCGGCGAATGCCAACAGGTCGAAATCCCTCCCCGGAGGCCCGATCAATTGCACGCTGCTCGGCATGGGCCGCCGCCCATGCGACTCCGACCCCTTGGCCCCAAGGGGGAGCGCGAGGGTCGGCCACCCCAACAGAGACCAAAGACGTTGGGGGTCCCGACTGCCCGTCCCTTCCCCAAGGAGGGGGGGGAGATCGCTCACGGAGAGTGTCAAGAGGAGCACGCCCGGTTCGATCCAGGAGTCCATGGTGGACCGCATTCCATCCCGCCTGGCCAAAAGGCTCCCGTAGGCCGCGTCATCAATGGCGTCCCCGCTCTGGACCAACGCCACCAGTCTGTTGGGAAAGCGAGCCGCGTTCTCCTGGATCAGGCACCGATGGTTGTCCCGGATGCCCCGGGCAAGCAGACCTCCCAGAACCGCCTCTTCCTCGGCCACGATATCCGCGGGCAGAGGCAAGACCTCCGTGGCATATCCCAGGGAGTCGACCAGCGCCGCGGCCTGGCCGAGGGCGGCGAGCGCTTCAGGCGCCACGGGTCCCCTGAACCAGGGGGCGACCAAGCGGACGCGCCGCGTGGGCAGGGGCGGACCGCCGTCCTGAAAAAGGGTGTAAACCGCCCGCGCCGTGGCCACATCCCGGGCGAGGAGACCAAGATGATCCAACTCCTTGGACAGGAGGGCAACATGGTCAAGGGGAAGATGCCCCATGGTCGGTTTGAAACCGACCACCCCACAGTAGGCCGCTGGACGAATGATCGAGCCGACGGTCTGGGTTCCCAGGGCGAAATCGACCAGCCCCGCGCCAACCGCGGCCGCGGACCCGGCCGAAGATCCCCCGGGAGATCGCGTCGGATCCCACGGGTTGCGGCTTCCGCTGTCCCCCGTGATGGCCAAGGCCGTGGACCGGGTCGTGCCCACGCAAAGGGCGCCATGCGCCTTGATGCGCGACACAGCCGAGGCGGTCTCCCGCGCGATCCGCCCCTCCAGGGGGGGCAATCCCCAAGGGATCCGATGTCCCGCCTGATCAATGACCTCCTTCACGGCGAAGGTCAGTCCATCAAGGGAACCCCTCTTGCCCGGCGGGGGGCCTCCCTCCGGGGTCTCGAAGACTTCCAGAAAGGCATTGGTCGCCCTGTCGCGGTCTCGCAGGTCGTCGGGAGAGACGGGACCGACCGGCCCCGTCTTCCTGGCCTTTGGGCGGGTCGGCCCCTTGGTCCGGGCCATCTCGCCCCTAATCCGCGTATCCATCGGAGGCTTCCAATTTAAAGGTTTTCGCCAATTCTTCATCCAAGGCGTCGAAGATGCGGGTTTCCAAATCGCGGAATTTCGGATCATTGATTTGGCGTGGGTGCTCCAGGTCCACCCGTTCGTCCAACTTCACCTGCCCAGGCCGCGCGGTCAGGATCACGACCCGGGTCGCCAAATACACCGCCTCCTGCACGGAATGGGTAATAAACACCACCGTCTTGCGGTGCTCCCGCCAGATCTTGAGCAGTTGCTGCTGCAAGAACCGCCGGGTCAGGGCATCAAGCGCGCCAAAGGGCTCGTCCATCAGGATAACCCTGGGATTGGTGGCGAAGGTCCGGGCGATGGCGACCCGTTGCTTCATCCCCCCCGACAACTGCCTCGGCGACTTCCGCTCGAAATCCGCCAGTCCGACCAGGTCCAGCCATTGGCGGGCGATGGCCCTGGCATCCTCCCGGGACTGGGTATGCCGAAGGCCGAACATCACATTGTCCAGAACCGACAGCCAGGGGAACAAGGCATAGTCCTGGAAGACCATGCCTCGATCAATGTCCGGACCGGAAATCAATTGGCCATCCAAGGTAATGCGTCCCGAGGAGGGGTGGTCGAAACCCCCCAACATATTCAGCAGGGTGCTCTTCCCGCATCCAGAAGGACCCACAATAGCGACAAAATCTCCTTCGGCGATGTCCAGGGACGTCGAGCGGAGCGCCTCGACGAATTCCCCCTGGGCGTCGTGAAAATGGCGACTGACCTTGTCGATCCGGATTGCCGGAGCGGGGGTCCTGGTCACGGCCTGTTCGGAGGTTTTCATGGTGCGGTCCTATCCGAAACGGGTTTGCAAGACTTTGAAGACGGCATCCACCAGAACGCCGATCACGCCGATGGCGGCCATGCCGACCATCACCAAATCGGAGCGCAAAATCTCCATGCCATCGGCGATGAGATAGCCAAGGCCGGAATTCGAGGCGACCAGTTCCGCGGCGATAATCGCCGCCCAACCCGTTCCGAAGGAAATGCGCAAGCCCACCAGGATCGATGGCAGGGAGGCCGGAAAAATGACTCGCCAGAACAGGTCAATTTGACGGGCGCAGCCCAGGACACGCCCGGCGCGGATCAGCACCGGATCCACCCGTTTCACCCCCGATACCGTATTCAAGACGATGGGGAAAAAGGTGGCGACGAAGATGATGAACACCTTCCCCGACTCTCCGATCCCAAACCACAGGATGGCCAAGGGAATCCAGGCCAAGGGAGAGATGGGCCGGAACAACTCGATGACCGGGTCGATCAATCGCTCCGCGAGACGCGAGCGGGCCATGAAAACCCCAAGGGGGATCGCGATGACGGCGGACAACACCCATGCGACGGAGACCCGGGCCAGGGAAATGCCCGCGTTAACGAACAACGCGCCGGACGACATTTCCTCAAGCAGAGTCTGCCCCACCAATGTCGGCGAAGGAAGGATGGAAGGCGGTGGTGCCAGGGCGACGACGGCGAGCTGCCAGATGGAGAGAATGGCGAGCATGGCAAAGACATAGGGCCCCAGGCTACCGACAACGGGATGGGATCGGGCCATGACGGAGTTCCTTGAGAGACGGCCCTCCCACCATCCGGGAGGGAAGGGCCGGGAGGGAAGGGCCGGGAGGGAAGGGCCGGGAGGGAAGGGCCGGGAGGGAAGGGCCGGTAGGGAAGGGCCGGAATAGCGAGACTAATTCGCGCCGAGCGCCTTCTCGGCGTAAGAGGCATCCACCTTGGGCAGGTCTTCGGCCTTGAGAATGTCGGCTTTCTGGAGAAAGCCCGTATAGTCTTCGATCGTTGCCTGATCGGGCACGATATCGGTTGAATAGACGGAAATCCCCTCCTTCAAGGAATATTCGATCACATTCCGGGGCACGCCAACCTGTTCGGCCCACATGTCCATGGCCGTCTCCGGTTCGGCGAGGATCAACGTTTCCGCCTTCACCAGAGCATTGATCACCTCCTGAACAACCTCGGGATGGCTGTCCAGGAAGTCGGTCCGCGCATAAACGCCGTTGCCGATATAATGCCCTGATTTCAAAGGAAGAATGGCGGCCGAGGTCAACAACGTCTTGGCCGACCCGTTGGCGAGCGCCGCGGACACGTGGGGATCCCAAGTCACCCCGGCGTCCACGGCCCCCGATGCGATCAAAGCACCCACATCCGACCCCTTGGTCTTGAACAACGACACATCCCCTTCCGACAAACCGGCGTCCGCCAGAGCCTTCAACAACAAGGGATACTGCTGGGACCCCTTGCCGGGATAGGCGATGGTCTTTCCCTTAAGGTCAGCCATGGAGGCGACGGTCGATGCCGCGGGCAGCAAGATCGCCGTCTGGTCCAGGATGGAAATGGCGATCAGCTTCGCGTCCAAGCGGGCCGCGGCGACAATCGCGGGTCCCATGCCCGCGCTCGCCATCTGGATTTCCCCCGCGGCCATCGCCTGGTTCTCCGGCGCGCCGTAGGAGAATTTCTGGAAGGCGAAGGTGACGTCGTGGGCCTCCTCAATGGCGTCCAGGTAGCCCGCGGCCTTGGCGATATAAATCGGTTGGGTGGCTGGCTGGACACCGAAATTGATCGTTTCCGTGGCCCAGGCGTTTCCGGAGATGAAGACAGCGCAAGCGGCGAGCAGAAGAGAGCGGCTTCTCATGGTTTGGTCCTTTCGGTCGCGGAGTTGGCTCGATCACGCGGATCCGCGTGATGTCGCCAATAGCAGGATTGTGCGCGGCACAATCGGCCATGTCAATTTTTTTTCGGGACACTATGACCCATTTTATTTGAACATAGCCTGAGACATCTCCGCCGCCGCCGCCCGCAGTTTCGGCAAACACCCCTTCGCGCGGTCGATCGACATTCGGGCGGTCGGCGCATGCATCCCCAGACCCGCGATCACCTCTCCCGCCGGGTCCCGTATCGCCACGGCGACGGCGATAAGGCCCAAGGCATCTTCTTCCCGGTTGACGGCGAAATTCCGCGCCTGGATCTCATCGAACTCCAAATCGAGAAGAATGGGATCGGTGATCGTGCTATCGGTCAATTGCACCAGATCAATGGCTTCTATTACTTTCCGTCGATGCCGAGTTTCACTGAAAGCCAACATCAGTTTTCCAATGGCCGTACAGTAGACAGGGACTCGACTTCCCGGTTTCAACTGGACACGCAAGGGCCAGTCACATTCGACGCGATCAATATAGAGAATCTCGTTTCCATCCAACATGCCCACATTGCAGGTTTCCCCGACCTCCTTGACCAGATTGATCAAAATTTGATGGGTCGTGCTCGTCTGCTGGTAGCTGGAGATGCAAGACAACGATAGCGTGCGCAGCCGAGGCCCCACCGAAAAGCGGTCGGAGCCCGGTTCCCTCAGAACCAAGCCAAGGGCCTCGAGCTGGGCCACCAGGCGATGCACGCTTTGCCGGGGCTGGTCGAGTTCCAGGGCCAATTCCTGGACGCCGACGGGGCGCAGGTAGCGGGAAATCGCTTCAAGAAGAAGAATACTTCGGGAGATCGCCGAGTTGGTGGACGCGGTTCCATTCATTTTTCGAGCCCTCACGACTTGTTTTATGAATCTTCTGCGCTATCATCTTTCGTCGATTTGCGCAAGCGCGTGCCGCCCCCCCCTCACCGCCCCAGCGCCCCTTCCCAGAAGGAAACATCGTGATTATTCAGTGGTATCCACTCATCCTTGGAGGCGTCATCACGATCCTGGCGGCGGGACTGCGCCGCTTCACCGGCTTCGGTTTCGCCATGGTCAGCGTGTCGTTTTTTTCCTTGGGCACCGCACCCGCGAACGCCGTGCTCGCCACCCTCCTGCTCCAAATCTTCCTTGGCATCCGGAACCTTCCGTTGATTGTCCGGGACACCCCTTGGCGGTCCATGCCCTGGGTCGTGGGAGCAGGTCTGCTGGCCACGCCCGTGGGTCTGCTCATTGTCGACCATGTCGACGAAGCGCCCTTGCGCGGCCTGATTGGCGCCAGCATTCTCCTTGCCCTGGTCCCGCTGATCTGGCGTCGCTCTCCCTTTCCCCGCTCCGGCGTTGTGTCGCCGATCCTGGGCGGCTTCCTCGGGGGGCTGCTGAACAGTCTGGCGGCGATGCCAGCGCCCCCGCTTCTGCTTTTTCTCGCAAGTCAGCCGGACCTTTCCCTGGAGGCACGGCGGGCCGCCCTCATCACCATTTTCACGCTGTTGACGGTGGCCTCCCTCGGGGGGCGCGCCTTGGGAGCGGGCATGGATGGCGACGTGCTCCTCCATGCCCTCCTCCTTTGCCCGGCGGCTTATCTGGGGGACGCCCTGGGACGAAAACTCCCCTGGTCGGCGAGCCGCGCCGTGGTGGACCGTGTTTCCTATTTGGTCATCGCCGTCACCGCATGCACCTTGTTCGTGCCCTTGGTTTGGCCCTGATCCGATTTCCCCTGATCCGACTTCCAATGAAACAGGGATCGGGGGCGCCGATAAGGCCAAGAATCCCTGATTCATTGGAAGCCGGGTCAGAGGAGGAAAACGCGACAGAGGATTACAACCCAACGCCGGTTCGCACCGACGCGCATCCTTTTGGACCGATCACAGGCTCGAACTCGTGAACTCCGCTCCCATCAACACCGAATGGACCACCGCCGCCGCGACCTGGGTAAGGATCAGATCAAGGACCACCACCGCCACGGCCGACGACAGGGGCAATCCCAAACCATGGCGGGCCAGGAAGCCCAAGTAGGTCGCCATGCCCAGGAACAGCGCCAAGTCCAGAAAGGCCACCGGACCGCCGGGGCCACCCGCGCCAAGCAGGGACGCCACCGCCACCGGCAGATAGGCCAGCATAATGGGCACCTGAAGCCAGTTGTAGGCCGCCAGCCAGCGAAAATAGACCTGCCGTCGCCCCAACAGGCGGGAGATCCCCTCCATCACCACCGGGAACAGGGTCCAGCCGATGACGTAATGGGCGGCCTTCAGGACGGCGAAAGCCCCCAGAGGGCCACTGGCCTCATCCCCGGTAAACCGGTCCATGGCGGCGTAAAGGACAAAGACCGGCGCCAGCCAGAGAGCCGCCTGGAAGCTGCGCAGGGCTTCCCCAGGGGTATTCTCGAATTCCTTGAAGCCCAAGGGATTCAGGCGCAGCACGCGGCCCAGGCCGCGCAGCACGCGGGCGGCCTGTTCCACCGTCATGAGCGACTCTCTCCAAAATAGGACATCAAAATATGGAGATAGATATCCGTCAGGCCCTCCAGATCCGTCACTGGCACCCGCTCATCCACCTTATGCATCGTTTGACCCACCAGACCGAACTCGGCCACGGGACAGTGGTCCTTGATGAACCGCGCGTCCGAGGTCCCGCCAGAGGTGGACAGTTCTGGCTCGCGCCCGGTCACCGCCACGCAGGCCTTGGAAATCAGGTCCGACAGAAGACCGGGCGGCGTCAGGAAGGACTCGCCGCTGATCACCGGGCTCAATTCGAACAGGCTCTCGTCACCGTCACACACCTCCAGGCATTTTTCGCGCAGCATTTTGGCCAAGTCCGCCCCCGAATGCAGGTCATTGAAGCGGATGTTCAGCGTCAGGGTCGCCTGACCGGGAATCAGATTGGCCGCCTTGTTGCCCACATCAATGCTGGTTAATTGCAGGCTGGAGGGCTGGAAATGGTCCGTCCCGTCGTCCAGGGGGGTTTCCAGCAACAGGCCCGTCAACCGGGACAGGCGGTGCATCGGATTGTCGGCCAGATGGGGATAGGCCACATGCCCCTGACGGCCCTTCAACACGATGGTGGCGTTGATACTTCCCCGCCGCCCGATCTTGATCATGTCGCCCAGGCCCTCGGGGTTGGTGGGCTCGCCCACCAGACAGAGGTCCATGCGCTCCCCCGTTTCCCCCATCCAGTCGAGCACCTTACGGGTCCCGTTGATGGCCGGGCCTTCCTCGTCGCCGGTGATCAGGAAGGCGATGGAGCCCTTCGGCGCCCCCCGTTCCTCCACCAAGCGGGCCACGGCGGCGACGAAACAGGCGATGCCGCCCTTCATATCGGCGGCGCCCCGACCCACCAGATCGCCGTTCACCACCGCGCCGGAGAAGGGCTCGGCCTTGCTCCATCCCTCGCCGGGAGGCACCACGTCCGTGTGGCCGGCATAGCCGAAACAGGGACCCTCCGTCCCCAAGCGGGCAAAGAGGTTCTCCACCGGATCCGTCCCCTCTTCCGTGAAGGTCAGGCGGTGGCAGACGAAACCCAGGGACTCCAGTGCACCGGCGAGCACATCCAGCGCCCCGGCGTCCACGGGAGTCACGCTTTCGCGTCCGATCAGGGCGCGGGCCAGGGGCAGCGGATCGGAAAGATCCGCCACCGTGACCGAGGTCGGAAAGGGAGAGGACAAGAGGCCCCCTTAATCGCGCAGCAGGTCGTTGATGGACACCTTGGAGCGGGTCTTCTCGTCCACCCGCTTCACGATCACCGCGCAATAGAGGCCGGGTCCCGGGGTGCCGTCGGGCAGGGGTTTGCCGGGCAGGGTGCCGGGGACCACCACCGAATAGGCCGGAACGCGGCCCATGAAGACCTCGCCCGTCGACCGGTCGACGATCTTGGTGGAGGCGCCGATGTAGACACCCATGGACAGAACGGCGCCGGTCTCCACGACCACGCCCTCGGCCACCTCGGCGCGGGCACCGATGAAGCAGTTATCCTCGATGATCACCGGACCGGCCTGGAGGGGCTCCAGCACGCCACCGATACCCGCGCCACCGGACAGGTGCACGTTCTTGCCGATCTGGGCGCAGGACCCAACGGTGGCCCAGGTGTCAACCATCGTGCCGCTGTCCACATAGGCGCCCAGGTTCACGAAGCTGGGCATCAGCACCACGCCCGGCGCGATATAGGCGGATTTACGCACGACGCAGTTGGGAACGGCACGGAATCCCGCGGCACGGAATTCGGTCTCGGTCCAGCCGGAAAACTTGCTGGGCACCTTGTCCCACCAGGTGGCGTTGCCCGGACCGCCATCGATTGCGGTCATGTCGTTCAGGCGGAAGGACAGCAGCACGGCCTTTTTCAGCCACTGGTTCACGACCCAGACGCCATCCTTTTTCTCGGCGACCCGATAGGTTCCGGAATCGAGCCCGGCCAAGGCGGCGTCGACGGCCTCGCGCAGGTCGCCACGGGTGGCGGCGCTCACGCCTTCGCGATTATCCCAGGCGGCTTCGATGGATTTCTCAAGGCTTTCGGTCGTCATGGCGCGGACGCGGTCCCTATGATTCGGCCCCCTGCGCGGTATGGCGCCAGAATTGGGGGGAGAGTGACACGGCCCCGTCCCCGAGCGTGACCCTGGGACGAAGGAATGAATTGTGGTTCAACCATAGCCGGGCAATGGGGCAAGTCAACCTAGACCGGCGGCTCGAAAAGAACGACGAACCGCTCGCCTTCCCTTCCCTCTCCAACCCCGCACGCGTTGACGCCGGATGGAGTACCCGTTAGGTTACGTTAGTTGGGCCGGAGGTTCCTTTTCCGGCTCGACATAGGAACACAATATCTTCCCTTCCGTGCCGCATTTCCTGCCCGGTCGGCGACCATCATCCGGTGAACCGCCCATGCCCACATCCAGGGACTTAGATACCAGCCGCGACGGAACCCACGGTATCGGTCTGGCCGTCATCCTGGCCCATCCCGGCCCGGCGGCCATCCTGAACGCCGACGGTCGGATCCTGACCTGCAATCGCCGGGGCGAGATCCTGCGGGACCTGTTTTCTCCCGACTCCGCCACGGGTTTAATGGCCATCGCCCGCACCGCCCTGGAAAACGGCACGCCGGTGACCAAGGCCGTCGAGGTGCGCCAGGAGAGTCAAGTGGGCTCCCTGGACCTGACCCTTTTGCCGGTCAGCGACGACCGGAGGGTGGCGGTGATTGGCCGGGACACCTCCCTGGAGCTGAATCTGCGGGCCGCGCTCGCCGACAGCCGCCAGCGCTATAAGGACTTCGTGGACCTGTCCAGCGACTTCACCTGGGAAACCGGGACCGAGGGGCGCTTCGTCTTCGTCTCCCCAACTGGCGCGCTTGGCTACGAGGCCCGGGAACTGGTCGACGCCGAACCCTGGAGCATGATGGACGCCAAGGAGGTCCAGTCCGGCGCCAAGGTCTTCCAGACCACCATGCGGGTGAAGGACGCCGAGATCTGGGCCCGGCGAAAGGACGGCTCGCTCGCCTGTCTGGTGACTTCGGCCATGCCCATCATGGGACCCGACGGCAAATGGACCGGCGCGCGGGGTGTCTGCCACGATGTCACCGAGCAGCGGGAGCGGGACAAGGCCCTGAACCGAGCCCGCAACCGGGAACGGATCTTGACCCATGTGGTCCGCACCTTCCGCGACGAAATGGACCCGTCGAACATGCTCAATGTGGCCGCGGAGGCACTCGCCCGGGGTCTGGGAACCGAGGCCTGCCACATTTTCCGCGCCACCGCGGCCGAGGACAACGGTCCACCGGAGTTCGTACGCCGGGGCAGCTTCGGCCTGGGAGGCGGCGAAGACGAGGCCATGGAGGTCCTGGACGGCCTGGACTCCAGCGGTTTGCCCCAGGAAACGGAGACGGGCAGATGGCGAATCCTGGCCGCGGCCGCCCGCTACCGCCGCCAAATCAATGGCGCGGTGCTGTTGTGGCGCGCCGCGGACCGGGGGGGCTGGACCGACGACGACCGCCTGCTGATCATGGACATCGCCAACCAGATCGGCATCGCCAACGAACAAATTGGCCAGCACGAACGCATCATCACCATGTCGCGCACGGACAGTCTGACCGGGTTGCTCAACCGCCGGGCCTTCTTCGAGGACATGGACCGCCGCTATAGGCGGCTGGAGCGAAGCCCGCAACCCTCGGCCCTGCTTTACGTGGATCTGGACAACTTCAAACGGGTGAATGACAGCCATGGCCACCTGCGGGGCGACGAGGCCCTGCTGGTGGTCAAGGATATCCTGGTCACCCATACCCGGCCCACCGATATGGTCGCACGCCTGGGCGGCGACGAGTTCGGCGTCTGGCTGGATGGCGCGACCGCCGAGGTCGCGTCCACCAAGGCCCAGGATTTTCTGAATTCGGGCAATCGCCTGCGGCCCTTCGACGGGGATCCGGACCACCCCCTGTCCATGTCCATTGGGCTCGCCGTCTACGACCCGAGCACACCCGAAACCCTGGAGGACTTAACCGCCAGGGCGGACGGGGCCATGTATCAAGCAAAACATGCTGGCAAAAGCCACTTCCGCGTCGCCCCACCCGCCAAGGGGCAGGGAGAGTCGTCCGCATGAATACCCTGTTGCAGCGCCTGCTCGCCGCCGACGCGGCGCCGATCAGTTACGAAGAGGCCCGGGAACTGGCCAACCATGAGGATGTGGAGGTTCGCCGCGCCCTGGCCCAACGGGACGACATGGTTCCGGAGATCCTCTATTTCCTGGCGGAGGATCCGGATCCGGTCGTGCGCCGGGCCATCGCCGACAACAGCGCCGCCCCGTCCCACGCCGACGAGATCCTGGCCGATGACGCGAATCTGGATGTCCGCTTGACCCTGGCCCAAAAGATCGGTGCTCTGGCCCCGGGCCTGTCGGATAACGAGAAGGACCGGGTCCGCCGCCACACCTATCAGGCCCTCGCCCGCCTGGCCCGGGACCAGATCCCCCGGGTCCGCGCCATTTTGTCGGACACCCTGAAGGACCTGACCAACGCCCCGCCGGAGCTGATCCGCAAGCTGGCCCGGGACGTGGAGGTGGCGGTCTCCGCTCCGGTGCTGGAGTTCAGCCCGGTGTTGAACGACGCCGACCTTCTGGCGGTGATCCGTGATCAGCCGGGCACGGGGCGGCTGTCGGCCATCGCCAAGCGGGCGGGCCTGAACGCCGTGGTCACCGACGCCATCGCCGCGACCGACGACGTGACGGCCATTTCCGACATGCTGACCAACCACGGCGCGCAAATCCGGGAGGAGACCCTGGACGCCATTGTCGACCGCGCCCGGGGGGTGCCCGAATGGCAGGACCCGCTGGTCCACCTGCCGCGTCTCCATTCCGACGCGGCCCGGCGCCTGGCCATGTTCGTGGCCGACAATCTGGTGGAGGCCCTGTTGCTGCGCAAGGATCTGGAACCAGCCGTGGCCGTGGCCGTGGCCGAGGCCGTGCGCAAACGCCTGGGTGGCAACGTGGGCGAGGACGCTCTGGTCGACTTCGGGCCAAACTGGCGGGAAGACCTGCGGGCGGCTTACACCACCTGCCTGACCAAACAGGCGGAGGGGCGTCTGGACGAGTCCGAATTGGCGGCCCTGATGCTGCACGAGGGGGACACGACCGCCATCGCGGCCCTTGGGGCGATGGCGGGGATCACGCCCTTCGCCGTCGCCGCCGCGGTGAACACGGGGAGCCCCAAGGGCATGGTGGCGATGGCCTGGAAGGCCGGTTTGTCGCCGGACTTCGCGGTACACCTGCAAATCAAGCTGGCCAAGATCCCCCCCGACGACGTCCTCGAGCCAACGGCGGAAGGCGACTGGCCCCTCGCGGAAACGGCCATGGAGTGGCAGGTGGAAATGTTCTGCGAGGCGGAGAGTCACCGGGCGCTGTAGGGAAAGGGGGTCGCTTTGACTCTATATCACGCCGCCCCACCACGGCCTTTCCGCTTCACTTCATCGTAGAGCAAATCAACAAATGCGATCCGATCTTCTTCCGGCAGCTTTCCAAACAGATAATGTACGTAAGGATCACGACGTTTTCGAGTGCCCAGAAAGAAGGCTCCATAGGTCAAAGCGCAAAATCCCACCAAAGAACGCCCAATACTTATGACAAAGTCAATCGGCGTTTCTTGGTCAAGTAGTCCAAGATACAGATCAAAAAAATCCATATTGTTATCAACACCAATATTCTGAAACACCTTGGTGCCCCTAAAGACAAAAATACCCAGCATGTCTGCCCCGACATTCACCAGCAATCCCAAAGACACGCCAAGTAGGAGGGCAAACACCCCCTTATCCGGCGCACGTGCACCTACCCAAAGCCCATAAAGAATAATTGCTATGGAGACCACGGGTAACCCTAACCGGTTGGATACATGCCCATCGACCAAAAAGTTGTCGGTAATAAGAACCCATATTACCGAGGCGGCCTGCGTAGACCCAGTGGTCACCAAAGCGGCATATAGGACGATGGCCGAGCGGGAGATTAGAAATTCGTCCAAGTTTAGGATTTCGCCCTTGCCTTTGCGCCTTTCACGCGATCGCAACACAAGAAGACGATGCACATAGGGAACCACCGCAAGGACTACGCCAAGATATCCCACGGCGGTGTTCACATCCAAGGCGGCGAAATGAAAGATGGTGTAGAACGCGCCGACCAGGGAACAGGACGCAATGCCAACAACGACGTTGAATTTCATAAGTCGCTCTCACCCTGAATATCAATCAATATGAACAAGATATCAAGACAACGGCAATGAGCAAGAGCGGCAATGGGCGAGGCGCGTTCTTGCCCCTAGCCTCACACCCCCCTATCCTCCGGGGTCTTCCCCGAGGAACCAGGAGTCCCCGATGGCCGAACAGGCGCGCCTCTACCTTGTCGACGGGTCCGGATATATCTTCCGGGCCTACCACAGCCTGCCCCCCATGACCCGGCCCGACGGAACGCCCGTGAACGCCGTCTATGGCTTCACCAACATGCTCATGAAGCTGCTCGCCGATATGGACGCCGACCATGTGGCGGTTATCTTCGACAAGGCCCGCATCTCCTTCCGCAACGAGATCTATCCCCAATACAAGGCCCACCGCCCGGATCCGCCGGAGGACCTGATCCCCCAGTTCGCCCTGATCCGTGACGCGGTGCGCGCCTTCAACATCCCCTGCATCGACCGCGAGGGCTTCGAGGCCGACGACCTGATCGCCACCTACGCCAGGCGGGCCGCGGAAGAGGGCGCCCAGGTCACCATCGTCTCCTCGGACAAGGACCTGATGCAGTTGGTCCGCGGCCAGGTCGCCATGTTCGATCCCATGAAGAACAAGGCCATCGGTCCCGAGGAAGTCATGGAAAAGTTCGGCGTGCCCCCGAACAGGGTCGTCGACGTCCAGTCGCTGGCCGGGGACAGCGTCGACAACGTGCCCGGCGTGCCCGGCATCGGCATCAAGACCGCCGCCCAGTTGATCAATGACTATGGCGACCTGGAAACCCTCCTGGCCCGGGCCGGGGAGATCAAGCAGCCCAAGCGCCGCCAGAACCTTCTCGACCACGCCGAGGCCGCCCGTATCTCCAACCGGCTCGTGCGGCTGCGCGAGGACGTGGAGGTCACCGAGACCCTGGCCGATTTCGCGCTGGCCGAACCCGACGCCGAGACCCTGGCCGCCTTCCTGACTGAAAACGGCTTCAAATCCATCCTCGCCAAGGTCTCCGCCATCGCCGGAGAGGCCGCCGCCCTGGCGTCCGGCGCTCCCGTCAGTCCCGCGAGCGCGCCCACCGAGGACGACTATACCCTGGTCACCACCCTCGACGCGTTGAAGGGCTGGATCGCCGAGGCCACCCGCATCGGCACCGTCGCCGTCGATACGGAGACGGACAGCCTCAAGGCCCGCTCGGCGACCCTGGTTGGCGTCTCCCTGGCCACCGCCCCGGGCAAGGCCTGCTACATCCCCTTCGCCCATGGCGCCAAGAAGTCCGAGGGCTTGGACCTGGACGGCACCGGCGGCGCGGCCGCCGTGGAAAACATCCCCAAGGAGGAGGCGCTGGCCCTGCTCGCCGGGCTGCTGGCCGATCCGGGCGTGCTCAAGGTCGGCCATAACCTGAAGTACGACCTGCATGTGCTCGCCAACGCCGGGATCACCCAGGTCGCGCCCATCGACGATTCCATCGTGCTGTCCTATGTGCTTGACGGCGCGTCGCACGGCCATGGCATGGACGAACTGGCCCAGCTCCACCTGGACCGGACGACGATCAAATTCGAGGAGGTCTGCGGCAAGGGCAAAAACCAGATCACCTTCGACCAAGTGCCCCTGGATCAGGCGCTCACCTACGCCGCCGAGGACGCGGATGTCACCCTGCGCCTTTACCAGTTCCTCCGGGATCGGTTGGTCAAGGAGCGGATGGTCCGCATCCATGAAACCCTCGACCGGCCCATGATCCGGATCCTCGCGGACATGGAAGCCAAGGGCATCAAGGTGGACGCACTCCGCCTGAAAGCCCTGTCCGGCGACTTCGCCAAGCGCATGGCCGACCTGGAGAAGGAGATCCATCAACTCGCCGGGGAAGAGTTCAACGTCGGCAGCCCCAAACAGCTTGGCGAGATCCTCTTCGACAAACTGAGCCTGAAGGGCGGCAAGAAAAGCAAGAAGACCGGCGCCTGGTCCACCGATGCCCAGGTCCTCGACACTCTGGCCGCCGAGGGTCACGATCTGCCCCTCAAGGTCCTGGAATGGCGCCAGTATTCCAAACTGAAGAGCACCTATACGGATGCCCTGGTGGAGGAAATCGACCCCCGGGACGGGCGGGTGCACACCACCTATGGCCTGACCATCACGACGACCGGGCGCCTGTCGTCCAACGATCCGAACCTGCAGAACATTCCCATCCGCAGCGAAGCCGGGCGGATGATTCGCGAGGCCTTCATCGCCGAGCCGGGGCACAAGCTGATCAGCGCCGACTACTCCCAGATCGAACTGCGTCTCGTGGCCCACGAGGCGGGGATCAAGGCCCTTCGCCAGGCCTTCGCCGAGGGCAAGGACATCCACGCCATCACCGCCAGCCAGGTCTTTGGCGTGCCTGTCGAGGGGATGGATCCCATGGTCCGGCGTCAGGCCAAGGCCATCAACTTTGGCATCATCTACGGCATCAGCGCCCATGGCCTCGCCCAGCAATTGGCCGTGTCCCGGGGCGAGGCCGCGGCCTTCATCGACGCCTATTTCAAGCAGTTCCCCGAGATCCGGGACTATATGGAGGCGGTGAAGGAAAGGGCGAGAAAGGACGGCTTCGTCACCACCCCCCTGGGCCGCCGGATCCCCATCCCCGGCATCAACGACAAGAACCCCATGACCCGAGCCTTCGGCGAACGCCAAGCCATCAACGCCCCCATCCAGGGCGGCGCCGCGGACATCATCAAACGGGCCATGATCCGCATGCCCAAGGCCCTGGCGGACGCGGGGTTGAAGACCACCATGCTGCTGCAGGTCCACGACGAACTGATCTTCGAGGCACCCGAGGCCGAAGTGGAAGCCGCCCTGGTCCTGGTGAAGCGGGAAATGGAAAACGCCGTCGTCCTGACCGACGAAAGGGGCGCGACAACCGTGCCCCTTGAAGTCGAGGCGGGCGTGGCCGACAGTTGGGCGGAGGCCCATTGATTGGGTCTGTAAAGGCGTGCCATGAGTGACCTCGCCTACCATCTGCGCCACGCGACCACCGGCGTCATCCTTCTGGACGACAACCTGACCGTGCGCGGGGTGTCTGGCTCGGTTCTTCGCCTGCTGGCTTTGCCCCCGGAAACGGTGTTGATTGGCCAAGCCATCCTCGCCCTCCATCCACCGTCCATCCGACCCAAGGTCGGGGTGATGGTGGACGCCGCCCGGGCCGGAGAGGGGCCACCGGCCACCACCCTGATGGTGGCCCTGCCCCAGGGGCCGGTGATGATGCGCATCGACGCCCTAACCCCGGAATCGGCCGCGGCCTTCACCCTGGTGCTGACAGCGGGCACGGCGCCTGCTCCGCCGCCCCCGGCTCCGGTGACCGCAAGCCGCCTGAAGCGTCTGCCGGTGGACGATGGGGAGGGGGCGTCCTTCCTTGATCTGGCCACGGTGGTCCATATCCAGGCCGATGGCCATTACAGCCGCGCCCAGGTCGGAGGGACAAGTCACTTCTGCCCCCTCTCCCTGTCGGAGGTGGAAAGACGCTTGGATCCGGAGGAGTTTTTGCGCGTCCACCGGTCCCATCTGGTCGCCCTGTCCCATGCCAAGGCCTTCCGCAAGCGCGGGGATGGGGGCCAATTGGTCATGGATAATGGCGATTTGGTCCCCGTGGGCCGGGGCCATGTGGGCCATCTGCGCGCCCTGCTCGCCGTTTAAGCCCCCGAACCGCGGTTCGTGCATTCCCGTCCCCGCTGTCTTCCGGTGCGGGCATGCTCCCGTCCTTCCGAATCCATTTCTTCTCGGGGGAGAGAACGCCATGCACGACCAGCCCACGGCATCCATGCCCGCCCGTTACCTGAGCTTCAAGGATATCGACTGCGAGGGCGGTTCCCAGGAGTTGATTGATCGCATCCTGATGCACATCAACGATCCGGCCAAGACCAACGCCTTTTGGGAGACTTTCAAAGTCCGCCTTTCCCAGGCCGACGCCGTGCGGGCACGGACCGTGGACGGCCTTTGCCTGCTTTGCGCCTCGGTGTCGTACCTTGATGAGCTGTTCGAGGACCACGAGGACGAGGTGGGACTCGCCCTCCTCCGCCGCCTCGAGGATGAGTGCTGCTAGAGCGGAATGAGGAAAAGTGTACGCGGTTTCCCGTCCTATTCCACTCTAACTATATTATTTAGATTGCGTTTATGAAGTCAGGTCGATTCGACCTGACTTCATCGCGATCTAAGGCGGACGAAACACCGCGCCGTCGAGGGCCCGGATCGGGTGGTCCCGGCTATTTGACAATCAGATCATTGCGCACTTGCCGGACACCGGCTACTCCGGCGGCGACGGCTCCGGCGCGACTTCTGGCGTTGGCGCTGTCGACGAAACCGCTCAACTGCACAACCCCCCTGTAAGTCTCCACATTAATATCGAAGATGCTCAAGTCCTTGTCGCCGATGATCGCGCCCCGCACCTTGTTGGTGACGACCGAGTCATCAAGGTATTCGCCGGAGCTTTGACTGGTCCGCGTGGCGGTGCAAGCGGCCATGGAGCCGGTGGCAAGTCCAACAAGCACCAAAGCGGCGGCGGTTATGGCGGCTCGGAGCAAACGGGTTTTGTTCATCATCATGACACTCCAAATCTTCCCAACGCGGCGCGGCGGGATCGGCTGTCGGAGAGTCCGTCGTCGACGTCAACCGTGACAACGCTGTCGGGTCGCGACGGACCGTCCGCGTCACACCTTGTCGATCACCTTGCGCGCTTCGTCCTTCATCTGACCGACACCCTCTTCAAGTTTTCCTTCGACCTGCTCGACTTTCCCCTTTTCTTCAAGGTTCTTGTCGCCCACCAGCTCACCCGCTTTTTGTTTGATGGCTCCAGAGAACTTCTTGAATGACCCTTTGATTGTATCTTTGTTCATGATGCTAACTCCTACGCATGATTGGGGAGGTCAGTTTCCGACGCGAAAATTCTGCAAGGATCCAAGCACTCCGAATACTTGAAGAAGCCAAAGGATGACAACGATCACCACGACGACGTTGAGGATGTTCTTTATTTTTCTATCCATCGGGATGTAGGTGTTGATGACCCAGAGAAGGACACCGACGACCATAAGGGTAATAATCAATGTTATCAAAGACATACACACCTCCTGTAAAAGGTCTGAAATCGAGCCAACCTGACCGATTCACGGCGGATAACCCAAGGGATTGACTGGTTTCGCGTTGGTTCGCGAAAGAAGAGGAGAGTTTGGTTTCGGCGCCCCCACCCATCAGGGTCCGTCGCGTGGATTTCCCCAAACGAGGAGCCCCCACCTTTACACCATAGGGAGAACCACCGTGCTGATCCAAATCGGCGACCGAGACCGGTCCCAATTGGAAACGAGATCCTGGGCATCGACCTGTCCTGGAGTGACTTCTATACAGGTCAACTTGTTTAAGCCCGATAGGTTCCAAAGCCCCACCAGATCCAGGACGATCACCTGTTTAGAGACCACGATGACGACCTGGGCCTCAGGTCTCCGAGATGCCTCGAGGATCCATGTCGCCAAGGGAGGCCTCGATCAAGGCCCCCGACCTACGCGTGGAAAGGAACTCCCCCAAGATCCGCAAGGGTTTGAAATGGCCACAGACGACCTTGACCACCACCAACAGGGGTACGGCGATCAAGGCGCCGGGAATGCCCCAGATCCAGGCCCAGACCAGCACCGCCAGGACCACCGCCACGGAGTTGATCGCCAACCGCCGCCCCACCAGGGTCGGGGTGATCAACTGGCCCTCCAGCAGGGTTAACCCGGCATAAGCCAGGGGCGGCCAGATCGCCATCTCGACCGTGGGAAAGGTCACCAGCGATACAAGGGCGCAGGCCAGAACACCCAGAATCGAACCCAGGAAAGGTAAATAATTCAGCGCCATCGCCACCACCGCCCAAACAGCCGGGTTCGGCATGCCGATCAGGGCGAGGGCCAGACCGACCGCGGCACCCAGGCCCATATTGATGAGCGTGATGGTCAGCAGATAGGTGGACACTTCCCGCTCCACATCCCGCAGCACCCGCAGCACCCGCAGCTTGTCCCCGAACAGGGGCAGGCTATGGACCAATTTCTCGGGAAACAATCGGCCCGAGGCCAAAAGGAACAGGGTCAGGACCAAGGTTGTCCCGACCATGGCCATGCCTTGCCCCAGGCCATCGGTCATCCCCGCCAGAAATCCCGGCTGTTTGACCACCACCTCCCGGCCTGTGGTTTCCCCGGCTTGGGCGGCCTCCTCGACCTTTTTCGTGGCATCCACCACACGGTCCATGGGCATTTTCAAGATCGCCAGCTTGCGGGAAACCTCGGCGCCGATCCGCGGGGCATCGGAAATCCATTGGGAAACCGGGTCGGCGAGCAAATAGCCTCCAGCGACCAGGACCCCGCCCAGGGCCATCACAACCAGCGTCGCCGACACCCCTTCTGGCGAACCATGTCTGGAGAGCAGGCGGACAATGGGAGAAAGGGTCAGCGTCAGGAGGGACGCGAGGACCATGGGCAGCAAGACAACCCTGCCTTGAATCAACACTACCCCCAGAAGAACCACGACAATGATTCCAAGCAGCAGACGGATATGACCAAGAACGCGACGCATCGACACAGATGAGATCCAGTTCCGTGAAATGGCGCCAACGGGACGGCTTCCCAGGGGCTGAGAAGCAACCGTTCAACGGTCGAAAGGCCGCGCCGGTTCCCAAGGCGATTTGATCACTGGATCCCGATCCGTATCCAATCCATCCCGCTCCTTCGCCAGCACCTCCGGTTCCTGAACCAGAAGGCGACCCAGGGGGATCGGACACAGGGCCGGACTCCGCGCCCGGGATCCGGCCTTCTTACCGCTTATTCCTACTTCGCGCCTATTCCTGCGACTGGATCTGCTGAACGATGCTCGACAACATCTGGCCCCAGAGGAGTTGGGCTGGCCCACCTTCGAGGGGGTCGCCCAGGGTGGTGAACAGGGGATGGTCGCCAACACCGTTGGAGATGGCTTCCTCGGTGCTTTCCTTGATCGCCTTGAAATCATCGTCGGTTAGGCAGCCCAGCAGCATCAGGGCCGGGCGCTCAATGGCCTGGCAATTCAGCATGAAGAAGCCGATGACCCCGGCCTGCATGGTGATTTCCGTTTTCTCCGCGTCGAAACAGTCCTGCAGGGCATCCAGCATCTTGCCCGCCACGTCGGGATCGGCATCATCCCCCAGGATGATGGCGGTCACCAGATCGTCGGGCATGCCTTCCAGCTTGTACATGGTCGCAAGGATCAGGAAGAGGGCCAACTCCTGCTTCCACTTGTCGTGCAGGGTGTGGAAATACTCCACATCGCCGGTGACATTGCCCGCGTGCTGCAACAGAGACAGCGCGAAGAGCATCTTCAGGAAGAATTCCGGATCCGCGGGCGTATCCTTGCCGCTGAAGCAGTCCCGAAGGTATTGCGCCAGGGGCTCGGCCTTGAGACCCACGCCGTGGAAGGTGGGGTTCTTCGGGTCGCCCAGGATCAGTTCCAGGTGGAACAGGCGGACGGCGGTGTCGTTGAAGGCATTGCCGCCTCCGTTTTCAACCTCGAGACCCACGGCCTCGCGCACGGCCTCGATCAACAGGGTATCGCCCGACGTATCGACGGCGGCGGCCAGGTCACCCGTTTCCAGGGCATTATGCATGAGCAGCCAATCGGACTGGATCATGGACAGCACCCCTACGGGGGTTTTCAGGCGCGCGGGATCCAGGGTCGGTTCGGCCATGGGGGCTCTCCTCGGTGGTGGCATAGGGGTCGAGCCGATGGGGCCGACCAAAATAAAAGCAAAAATATCCCGAAAAAGCCGCCGGGGGACAACAGCCAAGGGGCGGGATGGCGATGGCGCATGCTAACATGTCCCCACGGGCGGAAGGCCAGCCCCAAAAAGCCGATTTTCTCGAAAGACCGCGTGCCCGCCATGTCCCGTTCCCAACGGCTGCTTGATCTCCTCCAGGCCCTGCACGGCCATCGGCGCCCCGTGACCGCCCAGGCCCTGGCCGACAAACTGGGGGTCAGCACCCGCACCCTTTACCGGGACATCGCCACCCTCCGGGACACCGGCGCGCCCATCGAGGGGGAAGCGGGCATCGGCTATGTCCTGCGCCCCGGACACCTCCTGCCGCCCCTGATGTTTTCCCCCGCCGAGATCGATGCCCTGGTCCTGGGCGCGCGTTGGGTGAGCGAGCACACCGACCCGGCGCTGGCGGAGGCGGCCCGGGATGCCCTGGCCAAGATCGCCGCCGTTCTGCCCACCGATCCCCGGGACGCCCTGGGCATGAGCCCCCTGCTGGTCGCCGGTCCCAAGCGGGAAACCCTGGATCCGCGGGACCTCGGCTCCATCCGCGCGGCGATCAACGAAGAGCGCAAGGTGGCGCTGACCTATCGGGATAAAGAGGACAAGGAAACCCAAAGGGTGGTCTGGCCCTTCGCGCTCGGCTTCTTCACGGAGGTTCGGCTGTTGGTGGCCTGGTGCGAAACCCGCGAGGATTTTCGGAATTTTCGCTTGGACCGAATCACCAAATTCATCCCCCGGGAGGACCGCTACCCCCGGGGCCGACGGGTTCTGCTGGCGGACTGGCGCCAGAAAGAAGGAATCCCCGATGTCTTTTGACGGGCGCGCTTCCCCTCCTGACAGGTTCCGACAATACCTTGGGGCAAACTCCCGCCATCGACCAACACAATACGGGAGTTTTTCCATGCCCTTCCCCAACTACACAATCCTTTACGTGGCCGACCCCCGGGTCTCCGCCCGATTCTACGCCGATATCCTGGACCTTGAGCCGGTGGAGTCCTCCGACACGTTCGCCCTGTTCAACCTGCCCAATGGGCACAAACTGGGATTGTGGTCCCGCCACACCGTGGCCCCGGGAACCGACGTCACCGGCGGCGGGTGCGAACTGGCCTTCTCCCTGGACGGAGCGGACACCCTGGACGCCCTCCATGCCACCTGGGCCAAGAAAGGCATCCCCCTGCCCATGGCACCGACGGACATGGATTTCGGGCGGAGTTTCCTGGCCCTGGATCCCGACGGTCACCGTCTGCGCCCCATGGCCCCGCGCATCGAGTAACGGCATCCTTTTTTAGCGCGAAGCGCACCCGGCGGACCGTTGTGGTCCCACCAAAAAACCCGGACCCTCGCGAGTCCGGGTTTTTCACACGGCGGTCAAAACCGGTCCGCTTACTTGTTCAGCACCTTGGGGACGCGGTTGTCGCGCAGCCGATAGGCATCAGGCATCCCCCGGCCCAACAGCGGACGGAGGTACATCAGAAACTCGGTGGTCACATCGTGGCCATTGGCGGCGATGAACGCGTCGGGCATGACCTTGGTCTTACCCGCCACCTCGCGCAGCGGCGTCAACTGATAGTCCACGGAGTAAAAGCCCGTCCGGTGGATGGTGACGGAGCCGTCGGTATCCCCCCACATGGCGAACTGAACGGCCTTTTCGCCCACTTCCCGGGCTTCGCGCTGGTCGACGTCGGACACGCAACCGACGAAGGAGCGCTGTAAGTAGCCAAGGGTATCGCCGCGGACACGCTTGATACCAGTCTTCTTCTTCACCGCGTTTACCAGCAAGTCGGCCAGGGCCCCCGTGCCCGACAGTTGCACGTTGCCGTGGGCATCCCGTTCCACGTCGTCGCACAACTTGGTGATGATCGGCTCGCCAGAGGCATCATGAATGCCTTCGCTGACCGCGACCACGCAACGGCCATGCTTTTCGTAGGTCGCCTTCACGTCGGCGGCGAACTGGTCCACGTCGAAGTTCCGTTCCGGCATATAGATCAGATGGGGACCATCGTCGGGGAACTTCTTGCCCAGCGCGCTGGCCGCGGTCAGGAATCCCGCGTGGCGGCCCATGACAACGCCAATGTAAACACCGGGCAGGGCCCGGTTGTCCAGGTTTACGCCAGAGAAAGCCTGAGCCACGAAGCGCGCCGCCGAGGGGAATCCCGGGCAATGGTCAGTGACCATCAGATCGTTATCGATGGTCTTCGGAATGTGGATGCAACGCAGGTCGTAATCGGCCTTTTGTGCCTCCTCGGATACAATCCGCACGGTATCGGAGCTGTCATTGCCCCCAATATAGAAGAAGTAGCCGACCTGGTGGGCCTTCAGGACCTTAAAGACCTCCTGGCAATACTTCAGGTCGGGTTTGTCGCGGGTGGATCCCAGGGCCGATGAGGGGGTTTCGGCGACCATTTCAAGGTTGTGGGTGGTTTCCTGGGTCAAATCCAGGAATTCCTCGTCGACAATGCCTCGCACACCATGAAACGCCCCGTAAACCAAATCAATGTTGCGGAACTTCCTGGATTCGAGAACAGCCCCCACCATGGACTGGTTAATCACGGCGGTAGGACCGCCCCCCTGGGCGACGACGACCTTGCCCTTGAACATGTTTCAACCCTTTCCGATTTTTTTGGATCCGGTCCGATACCCCGCCCGGAAAGGACCGGGCGGCCCCTCCGAATCCCTAAAATGATCGCGCACCCTACCCCAATGGGTCGCTTTTGGGGAGAGGGAACAAACCGGAACCAAATACCCCATTTTCTACATCAAAACAGGCTGACACGAACAGAGTCCCCATCTCTCGCCAAGGGTCCCAAGCGCCCTCCTCGCCTTGTTCACCCCGCGATCGGGAAATCGGCTTATTGGCAATGGTTTCGCGCAATCATTTTAACGCACCATCATTACCTCAAACATTCGGAGCAAACCCATTGGTTATTCTGGTAACGCGCTGGTTAGCGACCTACACCATTTGGTATGTTGTGCCGGAAAGACATACTGAGACGGATATTTCTGTATCATCGTCAGCGAATAAACGCCTAGAGATCACCGCACTGATTTGTGCTTCAATTGGGTCTCTGGGTCAGTTCTGACCGCTAGAGGGGTTTGCGCGAACC
>JAIOYK010000009.1 GCA_021741145.1 Rhodospirillum sp.
TATTCCGAGATCAAGTTGGGTCGCGAAGCGACCCAACTTGATCTCGGAATACTCTAATACTTATAGAATTAGAGTGAAATCCCCAGCGATCTGGAACAGATTGCGTCAATATCAGATGCCTAGAACATTTTGTGTGAACCGCAATTCACGCAACATGCCCTGCGGGAAGGGAAGAAGTCGCGGTTGGAGGCCTATTGGGCGGCATCTTCCGCCCCCGTGTAGTACTTGGGCATATCCCGCTTCACGATCGGGCCGTCGGAGCGCAAGGCATGGCAGGTGTTCAACAATCCCCGGGCGTCGTTCGCTCCCTTGCCGGATGCCTCCCGGCGGTCGGACCGGGCCTTGAACAGGGCCTGAAAGGCTGTTGTCGCGATGGGGCCGAGCAATTCGACCAAGTGGGTGCACCCCTCCGGGCCGCCTAGGCGCTCCTTGGCTTGGTCCCGGAACCCCCGTCCAATGGTCAGGCCAATCAGTCGCTTGTAATTTCCCGCCACCGAGGGGCAGACGGTAAAGGGGCTGAAATCGATGACCGCCTCGGCGTCATGGATATGCAGGTCCATGTCGATGGTCAGGCGCAGACCCATCCCGTGGAGGGCTTCGCCGGGCTCGATGGTACCCCGGTCCTGGTTGGTGAAGGCATAGGTTTTAGTGTCGGTTAACCAGCCTTCAATGTCCCAAAGGCCATCTTCACGCTCGAATCCTTGGCAATCCACGCGACGATGGTGGATGGCCTTGCGGGGAACAGGGGCTGAAAACGGCATGGGATTCCTCCACGATCCAAAGGGCGGCACCCTTTATCTTGGGTCCGTGACCGGCGGATGGAAGAGGGTGGCATACGGCGGCGAATGGTCAATGGAACTCGCCGCCGCGCCGGAAAATGGGGAAAGGATGGGCTTCGGTCAAGCCGTTCCGTAGGATTCCCCGTAGATGAAGGCTTCGTGGGTCCGAACATCCTGGGTCAGTTGGTCGGTGACCACGGCGTAGAGGTCACGGACGGAAATCATGCCGACCACCGTTCCTTGATCCGTCACCGGCAGGTGCCGGTAGTTACGCTCACGCATCATGCGCAGGGCCTCCACCGCCGAGTCCTCGGGTCCCAGGGTGTCGGGATTGGGCGTCATGATGTCCGCCGCGATCGTGGTGTCCGGGTCCCGATTCCGCGCCACCAACCGGGCTGTAATGTCCCGTTCGGTGATAATGCCCTTCAGGACGCCATTTTCCACGACCACGACCGCGGCGACACGGTTTTCCGCCATGGTCTGGGCCACGGTCCGGGCGGTCACGTCCGGTGTAACGGAATGGATTTGCTGATCACGGACCACGTCTGGAACCAATTTGCGTTGCATGTCCTGACATCTCCCCTGTCTTCAATGTCGCCCCTCCCCCTCGCGTATGGGAGAGACATACTAGAGAAGTGGGGAATAAATGGACCGAGACAAGGTCCAAGGGAATTTTTGGTGCAACGCGAATAGACTCCATAAAATCCGCTATTTTTATTGGATTTTTCGGGTTTTGGTTTGCTCTTTCCCTTTGACGGGTCTGTCGTATATTTGACTATCGAATTTGGGATTTGGAGATTGGGGACGCCTCGCCGAGCTCTATCCGGTTGGAAATCAAAGGCGTACCTTGTCGAGGAAGCCCTCGACGAGGGAGGTGAGGCCGTCCATTTCCTGACGGAGACGCTGGGTCGCGGTGTCCATGGAGCCGGAGGCGGTGCCCGTGGCCCGGGCACTTTCATGGACCCGTTCGATACTGCTGGAGACTTGGCTGGTGGCCGCGGCCGCCTGCTCGGCGTTGCGGGCGATGCCCGTCGCCGCGGCGCCTTGTTCCTCCACCGCGGAGGCAATGGAGGTGGCCATGCTTTCCATCGTACTCACCGACTGGGAGATGGAGCGGATGGAGGCCACCGATTCCTGTGTCGCGCTTTGCATGGCCTCCACTTGGCCACGGATTTCGTCCGTGGCCCTTTGGGTTTGGTTGGCGAGGTTTTTGACTTCGTTGGCGACAACGGCGAAGCCCTTGCCCATTTCCCCGGCACGGGCCGCCTCGATTGTGGCGTTCAAGGCCAACAGATTGGTCTGGCTGGCGATATCGGTAATCAGGGTGACGACCTCGCCAATGGCCTCGGCTGCTTCCAGGAGCCCACTGACCCGCTGGTTGGCGCTCTGGGCCTCGGCCGAGGCCTCCGAAGCCGCGGTGGACGAGCGGCTGGCCTGGGAGGATATCTCGGCGACGGAGGCCGAAAGCTCCTCGATGGCCGCGGCCACGGAGTCAACGTTGCTGGAGGCCTCCATGGTGGCCTGTCCGGCTTCATCGCTGACCGTGTTCACGGCCTGGGCCTCACGGTTCAGGTTGGTGACCGCATCGGCCATGGTCTTGGCCACCTCGCGCAGGGCCGTCATCACCCGGCCCACGCCGCTGTCGAATTCGCCAACCGCCTGCTCCAACTGCTCTTGGCGGCGTTTGATCCGCTCGTCCTGGGCATCTTGCTCGGTCCGCAGTCGCTCCGATTGAATCAAGCTATCGCGCAGTCGCAGCAGGGAGCGGGCCATGACACCCACTTCGTCTTGACTCTCCGTATGGGGCACCACCGTTTTCAGCGACCCTCCGGCGACCCCCTCCATGGCCGTGGACAAACCCACCACGCGACCAGCGACCTGACGGCCAATGACCGTGGCGGCGATGAAGGTCCCGAGAACGGCGGCGACGGCGATCACACTCATCAGAACGGTGGCGAGGGCTTCCGTCGTGGTGATGCTCGCGGTGGCCCCATCCATCTCGTCATGGATGATCTCCTCGGCGAGGTCCGTGGCTTCCAGGAAGCTGTCGAAGGCTTGGTCGAAGAGTTGATCGGCCTCGGATCCCGCGCCGCTTTGGGTTCCCGCGACCATGGCGCCGTAGCGCGTTTCCCCCATCTTCCGGAATGTCGCCAGGGTCGTCGTGGCCTTGTTCAAGGCATCAATGACCTTGGGGTTGGCGGAGGGAAGGAAGACGCCTTCGTCGTTCTCGCCCCCCTTGAGGACGGCGTTTACGTACCAGGCACTCTCGTCCAGCAGGGCCCAAACCTCATCCACGTTCTCGCCCGTGTCGCCGGAAAGGATCTCCTCGAGCTTCAAATGACCGCGGGTGGCGGAGAGCTTCATCTCCATGGCCGCGTCCCCCTGGGGGGCGAGTTCGACGACGGCCCGGTGTGCCTTCGCGCCGATGGACAAGACGAAATACAGGCCCGTTGCGCCGGCCACGAGGGTGCCGAAACAGGCAACCAAGAACGCGGCGACCAGTTTGGCGCGAATGCTTGTCAAGGACATGAAAACCCCCGATTGGAAAAGTGGTTCACAGGCTCTCTTGCCTGTGTCGATACCGGCTTTAGCTTATCTGAAGTTGGCGTTTTCCACGCCGTGGAGCAAGCGGAAGATTCCACCTTTTCGCGGGAAGAAGGCTTATCTTTCCCAAAGGGTGTCTGGACCAACGGTTTCCCGAACAATGTCGAGGGCTTGACGGAGTCCCACCCGCTCGATGGCCACGCCTTCGGGGAAGGCTCCGGCCAGACGCGAGGGCATGCGGCTGTCGAGCATGACGAAGACGCCCCGGTCGCCCGCCCGGCGGACCAGTCGCCCGAAGGCCTGTTTCAGGCGCAGGCGGGTGATGCGGTCGTCATGGGCGCTTCCTCCCATGGCCTTGCGACGGGCCTTGTGCAGGATGTCGGGCCGGGGCCAGGGGACTCGATCGAAGACGATCAGCCTCAGGGAGCGACCCGGCACGTCGACACCGTCGCGCACCGCGTCCGTACCCAGGAGGCAGGCGTTCTCCTCGGCCCGGAAGACTTCCACCAGGGTGCCAATGTCCATGGCGTCCACATGCTGGGCGAACAGGGGCAATCCGTCGCTGTCCATGGCGGGCGCGATGGCCCGATGAACGGCCTTCAGACGCCCGATGGCGGTGAACAGGCCCAGGCCGCCTCCGCCGGAGGCGCGGAACAGTTCCCGATAGGCCGCGCCGACCTGGGCCGGGTCGTCCCGGCGGACATCGGTGATCACCAGGACCCGGGTCGCCGACGCGTAATCGAAGGGGGAGGGAACCGCGGCCCGCACGGGTTCGGTGCCGAGGTGGGGAACACCGGTCCGGGCTTCCGCGGCGTTCCAGTCCCGCTCTGGATCGCCGGTCCCATCGCGCAGGGTGGCCGAGGTCACCACCATGCCATGGGCCCGGCTGGCCAGAGCGCCGACAAAGGGCTCGGTCGGATCCACCCAGTGGCGGTGCAGGCCATAGTCCACTTCGCGGCCGTCGATGCGTTCGATCCCCAACCAGTCGACGAACGCGTCCGGCTGGTCGCCCATCAGGGACGCGGCCATGTCCCGCCAAGCGGCCAGAGGATTGAGGGCGCGCCGTTCGATGGACCGGGCGATGGATTCGATGCGGTTGCGGGTTTGGGTATCCAGGTCGTCGGCATCGTTGTCCAGGCGCTTGACCAGGGCGCGGACGAATGCCTTCAGGGGCTCGGAAATATCGAGCAGAGCCGCCCCGACGGCCCGGGCGGTGTCCAGGACGCCGTCGGTTGGGGGCCTGAGGTCCGTTTCCAGGGCGTGGGGGCCTTCGGCGCCGGCGGCCCGGGCCAGGACCTGCTCCCGGGCCGCGGAGAGGAATTTCTCGACCGCGCCCCGGCCCGTGCCCCCGGCGACTCTCTGGTGCCAACCCGGACCGGGCAAGGAGTGGGCGGCGTTTAGGGCGTCCTCGAAATCCGCGGCGATGGGGCCGTCGCCTTCGTACAAGCCCTCGGCCCGACGCTTCAGACCCCGGGCGCGGGTCCGGTGCCCATCGCCCTCCGCTCCGAGCAGCCAGCGGCGCAACTCGGAGGTCTCGAACCCGGTCAGATGGGCGGAAAAGGCGCTGTCGGCGGCATCGAAGACATGGTGGCCCTCGTCCAGGACATAGCGGGTCGGGCGGTTGTCGTCATCCAACCCGCCAAGCGCCGCCTGGGCCAGGACAAGGGCATGATTGGCCACCACCAGACGCGCCCGGCGCGCCCGGCGGATGGTGCGTTCAATGAAGCAGCGATTGAAGTGGTCACAGGCCGAGAAGATGCATTCTCCACGCCGGTCGGCCAGCCCCAGGCCCCGGTCCTTGCCCAGAATGTCCCCCAGCCAACCGGGGAAATCGCCGCCGACCATGTCACCGTCCCGGGTGGTCCGGGCCCAGCGGACCACAAGCCCCAGGGTGATGGCTTCGTGGGGATTGGCCCCCAGGCGACCCACGGCCTCCTCCAGGTTCAGCAGGCAGAGGTAGTTCTCCCGCCCCTTGCGGACCACAACCCGGCGGGCCTTCTCCGCGGGGTCGGGGTAGAGGCGGTCCAGTTCCGCGTCCAATTGGCGTTGCAGGTTGCGGGTATAGGTGCTGATCCAGACCGGAGCCTCGTTGCGATCAGCCCAGAGACTCGCGGGCGCGATGTAGCCCAGGGTCTTGCCGACGCCCGTGCCCGCCTCGGCCAGGACGAAGAGGGGGGCGTCCGGCGTGGTCCGGGGTTGGAAAGCCTGGGTGACGGCGCTGGCGTAATCGGCCTGTTGGGGGCGTTGCTCCGCCCCCGGGCCAAGCAGGAAGGACAGCCGTTCCCGGGCTTCGGCCGGGTCGACGGGGATATTGCCCGGCGGCGGTTCGGGCGCATGCTCGGAGATCTCCGGCAGGTCCTTCCACACCGCCATGGCCCGGAAGACCGTGGTGCCATGGGGCGCGTCCCCCTGGGCCCCCAGGGCGGCGATCACCGCCTGACCCCAGGACCAGCCCGCCCGGGCCATGGACCAGGCGATTCCCCGTGCCTCCTTGGCCCTTGTCTCGGGTATCTGGGTCAGGGTTCCCAATAGGGCCATGGCGGCGTAAGCCAGCGCGCGGGCTTCCTCCTCCGGCGCCTGGGGGATGGGCAGATGCAGGGCTCGCGCCAACCCCCGGGGCGTGGGGGCGCAGAAGCGAGCCGGGTGGACGAAGGCGAAAAGCTCCAGAAGGTCGTGCCCGGGGAACCAGGTGACACCCAATCGCTGGGCCACCGCCGGCAAATGGCAGACCATGGGGCGGGCCATCCGCAGACGCCCCTCGGTGCCCGGTCCCGGGGTCAGGGTTTGGATCTCCCCATCGGGGGAGAGCATGAGGCCTCCTCCGGCTCCGGCCACCAGGGCGGGAACCGGCGGGGGCATCGCCGGACGCGCCGGATCCGCGATGGGGGGCGGATCCTCGGGCAGGGGCGGGGCGGATGGGTCGAAGGGGTCGAAGGGATCGGACATGGCGCGGATTATAAGGAGCCGGGGACTCGGGCGCCATGCTCCCGCGCCGATGGCGGTGAAACAGCGGGTCGGGGGCGGTGACGCGGACTCTTTGGCGGGATATATCGGGTTGCGATGGACCCATGACCTTTTGGGACATTTTCAAGCGGCGTCGGTGGATCCATAATGACTGGGCGGTGTCCCCTTCTTGAGACAGGGACGGGGCCTGTTTCCCGAAGCCAGAATGAAGGTGGTGTGTTTCGTGTCCAGTTCCGCGGGTTTCCAGCGAAAGACGTTTCCCGATGGCACGGTGCTGTTCAAGGAAGGGGATCCTCCGAATGCCGTGTATCTGGTCGAATCGGGTCTCGTCGAGATCACGATCCGTCGCCCCGACGGCGGGCGGACGGTGATTGGCACCATCGGCAAGGGAGAGATGTTCGGAGAAATGGCCCTGCTCGACGATCAACCCCGCATGGCCACCGCCCAGGTCTGCATGGAAGCGACCCTGGTGTGCATTCCTCCTGAAGCCTTCCGCGCCCAGATGAAAACGGTCAACCCCGTGATGAGCCGGGTCATGCTGCAAATGGCCAAGCGGTTGCGGGGGCTGGCCCATGAGTTGGCGGTGGCGAAGATCGTTTAGGGAGTCCACGGCACGGGAGCCCCCATGGAACGGGAGGCTATGGCACGGCGGGCGCGAAGGGGGCGCTTGGAAGACCCTGGAACATTAGGGGTTGAAATATTAGATTATGCTCATTTAATATCGTCCGAATTCCCAATACCCTGGATTCGGATTCCCCATGTCTCCCTCCGTCCGTCCTTATTGGCCACCGTTGGCAGCCGGGTTCGCCCTGGGCTTGGCGTTGTTGGTCACGTTCCTGATCACCGGCCATGGCCTGGGCGCATCGGGCTTCTTCACGCGCGTCGCGGCGGCCCTGTCCGGCTGGCTGGCTCCCGTCTGGGCCCAGGCCAATGGCTATTTTGGTCCTTTCCTTCAGGCCAATCCCCTGGCCGCCTGGATCTCCTGGGAGATCGTTGGCGTGTTGATCGGCGGGATCCTGGGGGCGGTATCCTCCGGACGCTTCAAGGCCATGGTCGAGCGCGGACCTCGCGCCTCCTCCCTTAACCGTTTGCTGATGGCCTTCGCTGGCGGTGCCCTGGCGGGTATCGGCGCGCGCTTCGCCCGGGGGTGCACCAGTGGCTTGGGGCTGTCCGGTGGCGCCACCCTTGCCGTGGCCGGCTTCCTGTTCCTGATCGGCTTCTTCGTCGCCGGTTTCATCGCTTCCTATTTCCTGAAGAAGGCTTGGACCTGATGCTTCCCGTCTATGACAGTGGCGCCGCGGCCGGTCTTTTCGCCGGGGTACTCTTCGGATTCGCCCTGGAATCCGCTGGTTTTGGTTCGCCACGAAAGCTCACCGCCCAGTTCCGCCTGTCGGACTGGTCGGTCATCAAGGTGATGTTCACCGCCGTCGTGGTCTGCGCCATCGGGCTCTATCTCGCCGAACTGGTGGGATTGGTCCGGCCCAATGGGGTCTTCGTGCCGACCGTTTTCCTGGGCGCCATCGTCCTGGGAGGGCTGCTCGTCGGCGCCGGTTTCGCCATGGGCGGGTACTGTCCGGGCACGGCGGCGGTGGCCCTGGCCTCGGGTCGATTGGACGCCATCGCCTTCATCCTGGGGATGGTGGCGGGCACCGCGGCCTTCGCCGCGGCCTTCCAGCCCCTCAAGGACTTCTACTTTTCCGGTCAGGGACCCCAGGGTCAGACCTTGATGGACCTGACTGGCCTGCCGGAGTGGGTAATCCTGCTTGCCTTGGTTGGCGCCGCCTTTGGCGCCTACAAGGCTGGAAACCACTTCGAGAAAAAGTTCGGTGGACCGCTGACGGCGAAGCAAGTCGTCGCCGGAACCGGCGAACGCGCCCCGGATCAGACCAATTCCGTCCCCAAGGAGACCTTCAAGGCATGAGCACCCGCAAATCCCTTTTGACCGCCCTGCCCGCCGCCGCCCTGGCCTTCGCCGGGGGCATGACCCTGGACGCCGCCCGTCCCGTCGTCCCCTTGGTGCCCGCGGCCCTGGCCCAGGCGGCCAACCCCTGTGCTCCGGCGGCCCTGTCCAACCCCTGTGCTCCGGCGGCCCTATCCAACCCCTGTGCTCCGGCGGCCCTGTCCAATCCTTGCGCTCCGGCGGCCAAGGCCCTGCCCATGAAGGCGGGTTTGACCGAGGGGGCGGCCAATCCCTATGACGTCGAGGCGAAATGGCCCGAAGCACCCTATGGGGACGTCATGCCCGACGTAGTGCCCAATTACCTGCGCGCCGCCCCCCATGTCGGCACCGGTGGCCTGCCCAAGGACGGAAGTTTCACGGCGCTCAAGGACCTCGGGTTCAAGACCATCATCAACTTGAACACCAAGGAGGAGGGCGCCGAGACCGAGGGTCAGGCCGCCACCGCCGCGGGCCTGGAATACGTGTCCATCGAGGTGCCGACCAAGGCGCCAACGGCCGAGCAGGTGGCCGAACTGGCCAAGATCATCGAGGATCCGGAGAGGTATCCGGTTCTGCTGCACTGCCACTCCGCCAATCGGGTGGGGGCCATGTGGGCGCTCTACCGGGCGTCTGCGGGCGTGCCCGCCGAGATCGCCATCCAGGAAGGCCGCACCGTTGGCCTGAAACCCTCCCGCGAGGAGGCCGTGCGCGAACAGCTGGGTCTGCCCGTCAAGGGATAAGGCGGGTCCGAGACAAGTCG
This sequence comes from Rhodospirillum sp., assembly GCA_021741145.1. Lineage (GTDB taxonomy): Bacteria > Pseudomonadota > Alphaproteobacteria > Rhodospirillales > Rhodospirillaceae > Rhodospirillum. The sequence continues at coordinate 8,987 of JAIOYK010000009.1, forward strand.
AGGGGGCGCGCCGTGACTCGGTCGCGTCCCCTTCTTTCTTGGCGAACAAGAAGGACCACGGGTCATGATCCATGCCGACCTCGCCGCCCTGTCTCGCTCGGAACTGGAGGCCCTGCACGATGTCGCCGCGCGCATTCTCGAGACCCAGGCGGCTCTGGCCAGGGAGGGAAAATCCGTGGTGTCGGAGGTCCTGCGCGGAGTCGAGCGGTTCGAGGAATGGGGCCACTATCCCGAAGGCGACCACTGGGATCCGAAAACGGGCGGTCAGTACTACTACCATGCCCATGCCGCCAACGACCGGGTGCCCGGGGAGCTGGGTCATTTCCATGTCTTCCTGCGGCCCCATGCGGCGGGATTGGCCCCCAAACCCGCTTCGGTGTCCGACGGGGCCATCCCCGCGGATCCAATCGCCCGTGCCGCCCATTTGGTGGGGATTTCCACTGACGCGCGAGGGCGCCCTTTCCGCCTGTTCACCACCAACCGCTGGGTCTGCGCCGAGACCTGGTATACCGCCTCGGAGTGTCTGTCCTTCCTTGATCGCTTCGCCCTGGATCGGAGCGGGGAACCGGGCGCTGTCAACGGCTGGTTGGCCGATATGCTGACCCTTTACCACGGGCCGATCGGCGCTCTGATGGGTGAGCGGGATCGGGTGGTGGCCCAGTGGGCCGAGTCCCATCCGGGCGAGCTTGTGTACGAGGACCGGAGCCTCCAGGTCACCAGTTCCGTGACCATCGATCTTGCCGAAAGAGTGGGTGAGATAGAAAAGTATCTGGGGTTGTAGGGCCATCGACGCGGATCGCCTTTCTCTCCTATCCCATGCGACCAAAGTCTTATTCCGTCGCCTTGACCGGGCGGTGTCCAGAGCCCTTAATTGAGACGGGTTTAAAACCCCCCTCGCCCTGACCTTCCTTTGGGTTTCAGATCCGAAAGGAATAAAAAGAAATGGCGGCGGCAATCAAAAAGGCACCGTCCCGGCACCGAAATGGGATGGACCACTGGAACGAATCATCAGGAGGACTCACTTATGGAATGGACCACCCCCGAAATCAACGAAATCGATTGCGGCGCCGAGATTTGCGCCTATGCCCCCGCCGATGAAGGCGACATGCCCCTGTTCTAAAGGGCGCGTTTTCCTTCCTTTCCTCCGTTGGGCCACTCCGCGGTCCAATGGCGCTAGGGCGGACGCGGGGATTTCCATCGGAGCACCTCGCGGCCAAACGGCATCGTGCTCTCGAGCTATACCATGCTCAAGGGTGCTCCCGCGTCCGCGCTTCATCCTTTCCGGCCCCCTCGGTTTTGGCCGGAATGGCTTCAAGGAGCATCGTCCCAATGCGCGCGGTCGTATTGGGGTCGGGCGCGGGTGGCGGCTTTCCCCAGTGGAATTGCGGCTGTGACAATTGCCGGAAGGTGCGTGCCGGGGTCGAAGGGTTCGAGCCTCGCACACAGTCTTCCCTGTCGGTTTCCGTCGATGGGCGGCGCTGGGCGATTTTGAATGCCTCCCCGGATATTCGGGAGCAGATCAATCGCACTCCGGCCCTCCATCCCACGGGACTCCGTGACTCACCCCTATCCAGTGTTCTCGTCACCAATGGGGACATTGATCATCTCGCCGGGTTGCTGACCCTTCGGGAACAGCAATCCTTCGCGCTTTTCGTCACGCCGGCCATTGCTGAAATCATCGCCACGAACGCCGTGTTCAAGGTGCTGAATCCGGAGAAAGTCACCCTCGTCCCGGTGTCCCTGGAGCAACCCTTCGCGCTGCTACCTGGACTCCAGGCGCGTCTGTTCGCCGTGCCGGGCAAGGTGCCCCTTTGGGCGGAAAGCGGCGTCGTGGTGACGGATATGGAGGGGGAGCAGACCGTGGGCGTTGAGCTGTGGGGCGGAGAGTCCCGGGCCTTCTATATCCCCGGCTGCGCCAAGATGACCCGCGAACTGGCCACCCGGCTGAAGGGCGCGCCCCTTGTTTTCTTCGACGGGACCGCCTGGGCCGACGATGAAATGGCGCGCACCGGCGTGGGAGAGAAGACAAGTGCCCGCATGGGCCACATGACCATGGGGGGGGAGGACGGGTCCATCGCCGCCTTCCGGGATCTGGAGGTGGCCCGACGGATTTACCTGCATATCAACAATACCAACCCCGTCCTCGACCCGGCCTCGCCGGAACGTCGGGAGGCGGAGCGCGCGGGCTGGGAGATCGGCCGCGACGGACAGGAGGTGGACTGGTGAGAGACGGAACCGAAGGGGAAGCAGCTCCACGAAGCCGCGAGGATTTCGAACAGGCCCTGCGCCAGATTGGCGTGGACAGATACCATGACAAACATCCGTTTCACCAGCGGTTGCATTCTGGGGGCTGCACGCCCGATCAGGTGCGGGCCTGGGTGCTGAACCGGTACATCTACCAAAGCCACATTCCCTTGAAGGACGCGGCCTTCATGTCCCGCTGCGAGGATCCGGACCTGCGCCGGGCCTGGCGGTCGCGGATCGAGGACCACGATGGCGGGATCGAGGAAGGCGGCGGCATCCGCCGCTGGCTCAAGCTGGCCGAGGCCGTGGGCCTGGATCCGGATTACGTGGCCTCCAGCAAGGGCGCCCTGCCCGCGACCCGCTTCGCCGTGGAGGCCTATGTCCGCTTCGTGCGCGACATGCCTCTGCTCGATGCCGTGGCGTCCTCGTTGACCGAACTGTTCGCTCCGGCCATCCACGCGGAGCGCATCGAGGGGCTGCTTGCCCATTACGACTTCGCCAATGATGTCAGCCTGAGCTACTTCCGGAAGCGCCTGACCGAGGCGCCCCGGGATGTGGCTTTCGGCCTGACGTGGGTGCTTGACCACGCCAACACGCGGGAGAAGCAGGAAGCCGCCGCGGCGGCCCTGACCTTCAAGACAAATGTCCTCTGGGCTCAGTTGGATGCCCTGGAATACGCCTATGTCGAACCGGGGCGGATCCCGCCCGGCGCCTGGACCCCGGGGGAGGGTCTTCTGGGATGAGCGAGACCTCCACCACCGGTGGGCCATCGACTCGGGACCGCCCCCGCCTCCCCCGTGGGGTGCGGACCCGGTTCGATGACACCCGAGGCACCTGGATGCTCCTGGCACCGGAACGGACCCTGAAGCTGGACGCCGTGGGCGCGGCCATTCTGGCGGAAGTGGACGGCGAGAAGGACGTGGATCAGGTGATCGACGCCTTGGCCATCCAGTTCAAGGCGCCCCGCGACCAGATTGCCCGGGATGTGATGGCCTTCCTTGGCGCGCTGGGGGATCGGCGGATGCTCGAGATGGATCCTCCAGCGGATGATCCTCCTGGGGAGCGGGTCGCCGAGGGAACCGGAGTCGGACCATGAACGCGGTGGTGCCTGGAATGGAGCGAAAGGACAAAGGAGCCAGGTCCCTTCCCTTGGGACTGACAGCGGAATTGACCTATCGCTGCCCCCTGGCCTGTCCCTATTGCTCCAATCCCGCGGACCTGGCCCAACGGACCGGGGAAATGACCACCGAGGAGTGGATCTCGGTCATTGACCAGGCCGCGGACATGGGGATCCTCCACTTCCACTTCACCGGGGGGGAACCGGCGACACGCAGAGACCTGCCCGAACTCGTCGCCGCGGCACGGGGGCGGGACCTTTATACCAATCTCATTACCTCCGGCGTGGGGCTGACCCGGGAGCGGGTCAAGGGCTTGGCCGACGCGGGCCTCGATCATCTTCAACTGTCCGTCCAGGGGGTGGACGCGGCCAGCGCCGACGCCGTTGGCGGATACAAGGGCGGCTTCGAGCGCAAGATGGCCGTCGCCGGTTGGGTGACCGAGGAGGGGCTGCCCCTGACCGTGAACGCGGTCATGCATCGCCACAACCTGGACCGATTGGAAGAGACGATCACACTGGCCCTGTCCCTGGGGGCCCGCCGGATGGAAGTGGCCACGGTGCAATTCCATGGTTGGGCGGAGCGCAACCGGGATGCCCTGATGCCGACTCGCGCTCAAGTGGATGCCGCGACCGCCACCGTGCGCGCCGCCCGGGAGCGATTGAAAGGCCGTCTGGTGATTGATTACGTGCCGGGCGATTACTACGCCACGGTCCCCAAGGCCTGTATGGGCGGTTGGGGTCTGAAGACCTTGACCATTACGCCAGAGGGGCTGGCCCTGCCCTGTCACGCGGCCCAGAGCCTTCCCCATCTGTCCTTCCAATCGGTGCGGGAGGTACCCTTGCGGGACATCTGGCTGGAGGGGCCAGCCTTCCAGGCCTATCGCGGTCAGGAGTGGATGCGGGAGCCCTGTACAACGTGCGCGCACCGGGAACGGGATTTCGGCGGGTGTCGCTGCCAAGCCCTGGCCTTGGCCGGGGACGCGGCGGAAGCCGATCCCGCCTGTTCGCGCTCGCCCCACCATGGGGCCATGGTGGCGCTCGCCGGGGCCGCGTCCACGTCGGGGGTCACGGAGTGGCGCTATCGTCCCGCGGTTGGGAAGAGCTAGAGAGCACGGTGTGCTCTAGATATTTGATTTTAGAGCATTCTTCCGTCCGATCAGAAACGGCTCTAGGCTGTCCGGCTTCAGTCGACCGGCTTCATGATCTTGGACGGGAGTCCGGGGGGATGGGATCCGGAAGGATGATCCGTGGGAAGGGGGGACGCGGTATCCTCCTTACCGTCGTAGGAGGGATCCGTGGGCAGACGGATGGTGACCTTGGTTCCTTGGCTTAGGATACTGTCCACCGACAGGCTGCCACCATGCAATTCGACAAAGGCCTTGGACAGGGGGAGACCCAGGCCCGTGCCCTCGTAGCGTCTGGCCAGCTTGCCGTCGACTTGGCGGAAGGGTTCAAGGGCCAGGGGGATATCCCGGGGGTCCATGCCAATCCCCGAGTCCACCACTTCCACCACCAAGTCACCGGTGATGCCGTCGGCCCGAGCCACCAAGCGCACCAGGCCACCGTCGGGTGTGAATTTGATGGCATTGCCTAGGATGTTCACCAGCACCTGCTTCAGGCGGCGGACTTCGCCCTGGATTTTGGGCAAGGGGGCGACCACCGTCATGTCCAGGCGGATTCCAGCCAATTGGGCCCGCTGTTTGATCAGACGCCGGACGCTGTCCACCACTTCCGTGAAGTCCAGGGGTTCGGGGAAGAGCTTCATGCGGCCCGTTTCGATCCGGCTCACATCCAAGATGTCATTGATGACATCCAGGAGGTGACGACCGGACTCGCTAATGTTCCGGGCATATTCCTGGTATTGGGGGGCGCCGGTGGGGCCGAACATTTCGTGCTGAATGACCTCGGAGAAGCCGATGATGGCGTTCAGGGGGGTGCGCAATTCGTGACTCATGTTGGTCAGGAACTCAGTTTTGGCGCGGTTGGCGTATTCGGCTTGGTTCTTGGTCTCGTTCAACCGGTCCAAGGCGCGCCGCCGGTCGGTGATATCGCCAACGGACCCGGCCATGCGGTAGACCCTGCCGTTGGGTCGGCGGAGCGCCGTTGCCCGGTGGCGGACCCAGCGCTCTCCCTGACCCACGCCATCGGCCAAGCGGTATTCACAGGATAGATAGGTGGTTTCACCCTTCATCAGGGCGCGCATCTGGGCCAGATACCCGTCGACGTGGTCGGCATGGACCATGGAAACCCACTTGGCGGAGGTTTTCAATTCCTCGGGCGCCAGACCGACGATCTCGCCGATGCGTTCCGAATAGATGATGTGGTCGTTCTCGACATCCCAGTCGACAATGGCTTCGTTGGTGCCGGAAAGTGCGAGCGCGTATCTTTCTTCTTTTTCCCGCAAAAGGCGTTCTGTCTCCTTGCGCTCGGTGATGTCTCGCAGGATGCCGACGAACAGGCGGGTGTCGCCCTGGCGCAGCTCACTGATGGACAGGTCGACCGGCACTTCCGTTCCGTCGGCCCGTCGGGCCATGGTTTCCCGGCCGATACCAATGATCTTGGCCTGCCCGGTTCGCAGGTAGTCGGCGATGGAACGGTCATGCCCGGCGGCGTGTCCTCCCCCCACCAGCAGGGAGATATTGGCCCCCATCACGTCCTCGGCGCGGTAACCGAACAGGCTTTCCGCGGCGCTGTTGAAGGACTGGATGCGGCCGACCTCGTCGATCACAACCAGGGCGTCGAGCATGGAGTTCATGATGGCGTCCAGGCGCTGCTCCCGTTGGCGCACAAGGTCCGTGGCCGCGCGAGTCTCCGTAATGTCGGTCAGCAGTCCGACGCAACCGCCCTCTGGTGTGCGGGCCTCGGCCACCCGGATCCAGCGGCCTTTCCCGTTCTGAAAGTCCCAAGGCCCTCGCGGAGAGTGGTGGCGCGCCATGCAAAGGCGGAGCCAGCTTTCCGGATTTCTTGTCGCGGCGGGAATGGCGCCCAACAAACCGGCCGTCGCCATCATTTCGGAGAAGGCCATGCCAGGGCGGGGACGGCCGAGACCAGGCAAAAGGTCTCCCAAGTGGCCATTGCACAGAACCAACCGGTCGTCCGAATCGCAGAGATAAAATCCCTGGGAAATGGAGTCCAGGGCCCGTTCCAACTGGTCCTCCACCTCCTCCATCCGCCGGGTGCTTTCGGCGATCTGGTCGGCGCGGATCTTGATGGCGGTGATATCGCGCACGGTGGTCAGGATCTGCCCATTGGACAGGTGCGTGTCCGTGGCCAGGCCCCAATGTCCATTACAAAGCTTGAATTCGATGGGCTCTCCGCGGCCTCGGCGGTCCAGGCGGCGGGCCACCCAGTCGTCAACGCCGTCAGGACCGACGTCGACGCATCCCCCCGCGGCGAAGGTCCGGGTGATTTCCTCGAAGGGGCGGCCGGGGGTGAGGATGGGGCGCAGGGCCTCGAACAAGGTCTCGAATCCCGCGTTGTGGAAAATCAAGCGGCTGTTGGAATCAAAAAGGGCGGCCCCGTCCTCCATCTTGGACAGAACCTCGATCAAAATGGGATCGCCCCCTTCCAAGGGGGGGGCATCCAATGGAACGCCTCCCTTGAAGGGGGGCTGCCCTTGATCCCGTGCCGTCATTATGAACTCCCACACCCCACAGGTTCGTTTGGCTCGTCCCAAGCACCAATTCGGACAATTCTATTTCTATTGGTCTATTTCTATTGGTCTATTTCTATTGGTTCTCGACTCAGGACCTCCCAGGGGACCCTGGCATATATTCTATCCGTGGCCGCCGCTTCTGGTTTCGCGGTCGGTCGTCGGTGACGGTGGTGATGGATTTCGCGACAAATTCCAAACAGCGTCCTCGATATGTCCCTCTCTTTGAGCGACTGTATCCGAAAGTGATCATATTCACAGGGTATCAGAGGTCCGTTCAGGGTCCGAGAAAATTCGCCGAATCCGCGGGTCCACCTCTTGTTCCTTGGCGGAAATTAGACAAATACGGTGATCTGACGTTCCGACGGTTGACCGCAAGGCCCAAGGGAAACAAGATGGGGCCGTTAGGTTGGCGGCATAATCGGTCTATCCAGGATCTAAGATCCGTCGCGTTCAAAGGGATGTAGCTATCATGCCACGCGTCGAAAACCAGAAGCCTTTCACCGCCGAGATACAGCGCCGCCGCTTATCGGGGAGTCCCGAAAAGGCCACGGTCGATAATGCCCAGCTTCTCGCCGAGATCCGTGCCCTGACCGTGGAGGTCAAGGCCCTGGAAAGCCGGATGGATGGTTTGCCGGTCGCGGTGGCGGAGGCCGCTCCAGTGGCGGTGCCCTTCATTACGGCGACGGAACGGGCGGAAGCCGAGGAGTTGCGTGTCAAGAAGGAGCGGGACTTTGGAGAAATCCGTCTGCTGAAGATCGAATTGAACGCGCTGGCCCACAGTATCGAGACCACCAAGAAGGAAATATCCCTTCTGATGGCGCAAAGTGATGAAGGGGATCGCTTGACCACGGTCACCAACGAGTTGGACGCGGTGGTTTCGGCGACGGAGCGGGCGACGGATTCCATCCTCGATCAGGTGGAGGTCATTGGTAATCTGACATCGCAGATCCAGGCCCAGGAGAAGGACAGCTTCATTCGCCAACTGGCCGACGAAATCCAGGAAAGTACCATGGGTATTTTCGAGGCCTGCAACTTCCAGGATTTGACCGGCCAGAGAATCACCAAGGTCGTCAATACGATGAAGTATGTCGAGCAGCGGGTGGATCGGATGATGGAAATCTGGGGTCGCGATACGTTTAACGATCTGCCCATCGAACCAGAAGCCGTGGCCAAAAGGGGTGGGGTCGACCGGGGCGAGGAAAACCGGCTGCTCAATGGACCGCAGGATACGGAGAAGGGGATCAGTCAGGACGAAATCGACCGGCTGTTTGACTGAGGCGCCGGGTGGCACTCGACCGGCCTGGAACAGATGGTGGCGGGCGGACCGAGGGCCTGTCGCGTGACGATTTTCCGCGGCGGATTCTGGCCCGTGATAGGCTCCTTATAACGCGAACCGACAACAGGCTCCTTCTCCGATGGGGCCGCGCGCCAAGGACAGAAAGCCCATGGACGACGCATCGTTGGCCAAAACGACCAAACCCCTGTTGAAATGGAGTGATGCCTATAGCGTGGGGGATCCGCGTCTGGACTGGGACCACCGGGGATTGATGGATGTGATCAACAGTCTGACCCTCGATGTTCAAGGGGCGCATTTGGACCAGGAAGGACTCCGTGCGCGGATCCTGGCCCTGATCGAAAGCCAGGAAGACCATGATGCGCGGGAGGAAGCGATCCTGGCGTCCCTGAATTTTCCCGGGTTTTCCGAACACCGCCAAAATCACGTAAGCTTGGAAAGCCGTCTGAAAGCTTTCGTCGCCGCGCCGCTGGAGCGGTCCGAGAGGGAGGACCTCCTTGATTTCCTCAAGGACTGGTTCATCCAGCATGTGCTTGTCCAGGATATGCACTACAAGACTCATATCCTGGAAAGTCGGGAGCGGGGATAGAGCGCCTCCTACGCGGTCGGGCGATCCCCTTTCACGGGCAACGGCTCCGGGCCCCCGAAGAGATCCCCCTTGCGGATAATCGCCCCCCGCGTCGCGGAGCCATAGGGATTCGTCGGGATGCCCCACCGCCCTTGGCAAGCAGGATTGGCCCTCGCCCGCCGCATCTGCTTTCGAGGCACCGCATGGATCCCAGAGACAAGGCTCATGCCCAGTTTTCCGGAATCCGGGGCGTGGACCTCGAGGATTTGGCCGGTGGACTATCCCGCCCAGAAGTCGTCGAGGGCGATCGTGGACGGAAGGCGGAAATCGGGGGACGTGGGACAGAAGATGGTGAACCTCCTGTCTTGCGTTCAAACGTCACGCAGGCTCTACGCGCCAGGAGGCGCGGCGGTCGGGTCGGTCCGTTTGAAACAGCGGATTCGTGGGCGTGAATCCGGTTTGACTCCAAAGCGGAACCGATCGGTTGGTCGTGACTGACGATCCGGTGATCGGCCAGCATCTCCACCAACCAAGCCGCTCCCTCCGCCCAACGGAGAATGCGTCTCCTGGTATGGACCCAAAGGGGCCAGGGGAAGAGAGCCATCGCGCCGTGATCAAGAGAGGGAAAACGCCTATATTTGGATACTATATGGGGTCTTGTCGGTCCGGGACCATATGGTGAAGGAACGGACGCCAAAAGACCCGCTCCCTTGGAAGGGGGCGGGTCTTTACGGGATGGTGAACAGGCTCCGGGTCGGGCCGACAGGATCGGCCAAAGACCTATTGAAGGGTTTGAAGTTCCGAGCGGACCTGCTGGCGCAACACATCAATGGGTACGATCCCCTCGGGGCGGTCCAGGTGCCAGAAGGTCCAACCATTGCAAGCCGGAGCTCCCTGGACGGCGGCGCCCACCTGATGGATTGACCCTTTCACGTCGCCCTTGGCGGAAGTGGAAACCAGGGTCCCGTCGGCCCGAACCCGGGCGGTGAAACGCTTGCGTGCATCGGTCAGGACGGTGCCCGGCGCCAGCAAACCCCGCTCGATGACCGTTCCGAAGGGAATTCTCGGTTCCGTCCTTTTGGACGGGGTGATCAGCATATTGATGTCGTCGATGGGTTGGACGGACGCGATGCGATCCCGGGCCGCGGCGATGTAGGCGCTATCCCGCTCGACGCCGACCCAACGGCGCCCCAGTAGCTTGGCCACCGCGCCCGTGGTGCCCGTGCCGAAGAAAGGATCCAGGATGACGTCGCCTGGATTGGTGGAGGACAGGATCACACGGTACAGCAGGGATTCCGGCTTCTGGGTCGGGTGGAGCTTCTTGCCTTCCCCGGACTTCAGGCGCTCGCCGCCATTGCACAGGGGCAGGGTCCAGTCGCTGCGCATCTGAAGGCCTTCGTTCAGGCTCTTCATGGCTTCATAGTTGAAGGTGTACTTGGCGTCCTGGCCCTTGGAACACCAAATCAGCGTCTCGTGGGCATTGGTGAAGCGGGTTCCCTTGAAGTTCGGCATGGGGTTGGACTTGCGCCAGACCACGTCGTTGAGCATCCAGAAGCCCAGATCCTGCAACTCGGCGCCCACCCGGTAGATGTTATGGTAGCTGCCGATGACCCACAGGCTACCGTTGTCCTTCAGGACGCGGCGGGCCTCGGTCAACCAGGCCCTGGTGAAGTCGGCGTAGGCCTTCTGGGTCTCGAAGTGATCCCAGTCGTCGTCGACGCCGTCGACCCGGCTGTTATCGGGGCGCAACAACTCGCCACCGAGCATGAGGTTGTAGGGAGGGTCCGCGAAGATCAGGTCGACGGATCCGGCGGGGAGTGAGCGCATCACGTCAATGCAGTCGCCTTGATAGATGCGGTTGGTGCGGAGCGTGTTCATCATGGAATGGACTGTGCGCCCCGAATCGTAAATCAAAGATTACCGAGTTGAATCAGTGTCTTCTTCATCTTTCCGAAGAATTAACAAGAGGTTTCTGGAGGGTTAATGGAAGGGACTCCGCGGGCCCGCCAGACGCATTATCTGGTGTGGCGAAAAAAAGGCGCCCCCGGATCTAGGGCAGCCCTGTCCCGGAAATTTTTTGAAAGTGTCAGTTCACTCGGTCGGGTGGGCTCTCCGATCCCCGGTCCAATGCCAGCCGCACCGGTGCGAAAGAGCGGCGGTGGTGCGCCGTGGCGCCCAGGCGTGTCAGGGCCTCCCGGTGCTCCGCCGTGCCATATCCGGCGTTGCGGTCCCAACCATAGCCGGGGTGGGCCTCCGCCAGGGTCGCCATGGTCGCGTCCCGGTCCACCTTGGCCACGATGGAGGCCGCGGCGATGGAGGAGGAGAGGCCATCCCCCTTGATCAGGCAGCGGACGGGGCAAGGCAGGGGCGGAGGGCGGTTGCCGTCCACCAGGGCCAGGGCAATAGGGGAGCCGAGAGGGCCGCCGGGTAGGGATTTGCTTAAGGCATCCACAGCCCGGGCCATGGCCAGGAAGGTCGCCCGCAGGATGTTGTGGCTGTCGATTTCCGCCACGCTGGCTTCGGCGACGCGGACCCGGACGCCGGGATCGGCCAGAAGCGCGGGGGCCAGGGCCTCCCGGGCCTTGCGAGACAGTTTCTTGGAATCGTCCAGGGCGGCCAGTAGGGTTGGATCGATCCGCTTGGGGTCGATCCAGGCGGCGCTGGCCACCACCGGTCCGGCCAGGGGGCCGCGGCCCACCTCGTCGACACCGATCACCACGCCGCCATGGGCCAGTTCAAGGAACAGATCAGGCATGGGACTTGGGCTCCGGCGTCGCGGGCACGGGTACCCCCCGACCATCGGTCTGACGGTCCTTCGCCGAGGCGTAGTCCACCGGTCCATCGTCTCTGTCGACTTCGCCTGTCGCCCCTCCCTCTCCGGACTCTCCTTTGGGCTCCCCTTCAGGCTCTCCTTCGGGCGGACCCTCCGCCACCGCGAGGAGGGGGCGCGGCGCGGCGCGGGTCACAAGACGGAGGACGCGATCCCGGGTCCGCGTCATCCTGTGGCGAACCGGGCCGAAGATGCCGCGCAGGACGTCGCCCAGGGTGTGCAGGGGGGTGCCGGGACGTCCCAAACGGCGGGCCACACCCACCCAAAGGGGAGTCACGGCCAGGGACAGGACGGTGATGGCCACGACCAGCTGTCCCGTGGTCTCGTCGAGAAGACCCAGATGCAGGCCCATGCCCGTCAGGACGAAGGAAAATTCACCAACTTGGGCGAGCATGACTGAAGACAGGATCACGCGGGGCCAGTCCAGGCCCAGCAGACGCAAGCCGCCAATGTTCAGAAGGGTCTTGAAGACCAGCACCATGGCTACGAGGAAGATCACCCGCCCCACGTTGTCCCAAAGGAAACCCAGATCCAGCAACAGGCCAACGGATAGGAAGAAGACCATCAGCAGAACGGCTTGGATGGGCTGGGATCCCTGCTCAAAAGATTCCGCCTGGTCCGAGTTGCCCAGGATAAGCCCAGCCAGGAAGGCGCCATATCCCGCCGAGAGTCCGAATGATCCAGACAGGGCCGCGGCGCCGAAACAGAAGGCCATGCCCGCCAAGGGCACCAGATCCTTGTGGCGGGTGGCTTCCTTGGCGAAGGGCATGGGCAGGGGGCGGCGGGCCAGCCAGAGCACCAGGGCGGCCAGAAAAACCATCGAAGCCACCACCTTGCCCGCGTCGAAGGTGGTGAAGCCCTCCCCCGCCAGACCGTTCAGGGCCATGATCATGGGGGCGACGGCCATGTCCTGGGCGATGAGAACGCCGACCACCACCCGGCCTGTCCGGGTATGCAGGGCGCCCAATTGCTCCAACAGCTTGATAACCACCGCGGTGGAAGACAGGGCCAGGGCGAAAGCCAGCAACACCGCTTGTCCCAGGGGGAAGCCCAGCCAGTCCTTGACCAGCAGCATGACCCCCAGACTGCCGCCCACTTGAATCACCGTGGCGCCCAGGGCGATCTTCCACACGGTCATCAGGGTGGAGACCTTGAGTTCCAGACCAATGACGAACAGCAGCATCAACACGCCCAATTCGGCCATCAGGCTGATGTCCCCGCGGTTTTCAACCAGTTGCAAACCCGAGGGACCCAACAAGACGCCGCAGAGGATATAGCCAACAATGGCCGGCTGGCGCAGACGCGTGAAAAGCAGCCCACAGCCCATGGCGATCAGGATGATATAGGCGATGCCGGTGATGTCCGTATGCGTATCCATGGCCCGGATTCTATCTTATCCGCTTGGGAGATGTGATAGGGAAAGGGTGGGGGGCATCTGGACCAAGCCTCATCACGAATCATCCGCGTTCGATAGGGCATCGAACACGGATGTCGTCGTCGCCTAGAGGTCAGGAGCCGCGACCTCTGGGGTGTTGGAAAAAAGGGGTTAAGCCTAACCTTCGAGCCGTCCGCGCGTCGAGGAAATCAGGGCTTCCAGGGAATGGGCCGCGACGCCATCGCTGGCCATCACGCTCAACAGCACATCATCGGACATCAGGTCCGCGATGGTGGGTTCCTCGGTACCGGGAAAGGGATCCGGCCAAGTCGCTGTCGTTGACTTGCTGGTTCCGCGCCGATTCCGTGTTTCTGTCTTTCGATAGCCAACCATGATGTGCTCTCCCATCGCCATCCAGTTTCATCGGGGTGTGTGGAGATCTCTTGCCTCGCCTCCTTATCGAATTCCCCTTCCACGGTCCGGAACGTATTCTCCCTCGAACCGTCCCTTCCTATATGGGAAGCGACATTGGCGGAGAAAAGTCATTAAATTTTCCGAACTATGGACAGGACACTAGACTGTTTTTGTCGGAAAATCAAACAAAGCATGGAGGAGGATGCGGGTAAAGAAATCGACGCCAAGGGAAATTCACGCGAAAACGCATGAAAACCCGGGAAAGTTAAAGACTACCCTTGTGTCTCCCTTTGACGGTGTTGGGATTTAGACGTTTATTGGAGGAATGGGGCTTTTTTAGGGGGCGTGCTATCCGCATGGCCTCGTGCATCGACCCAAACGAAGGTTTATACCAGCCCGCGATGAGCGTGACTCATCGCGGGCTGGAAGCGGCTGACCAGCCGCCGCGCCTTCTGGCGCGTAAAGCCCGCGTGGCGTTTGAACGCGATACATGGGGCTTGGGTTTCAACCCATGCACCTTGGTATTAACCGGCGTTTGAAAAGGGGATGGCGAAACAAAAAATTGAGGGCACCGAGAGCCGCATTCAAGTCAGGCGGTCGGGGGAGAGACCGCGCGCCGCCGCGTCACGCGCCCCGGCCGGTCATCGCGCGTTGCGTCCGTCCAGCCAGTTGGTGAGCCAGGGTCCCAGGTGGTCGGTCACGTGGTGGCAGTGGTCCAGGGCGGTATCGTCGGTTTCGTGGGAGGACCAGTGGACCGCGTTGCGAACCAGGACCGTGGTCATGCCCAGTGTATGGGCGGGTAGCAGATTCTTGTGGGAATCCTCGAAGAAAATGGCCGTCTTGGGATCCACGCCGTGAACCCTCAGGAATTTATCGTAGCTGGGTTGTTGGGGCTTGGGCACGAAATCGGCGGCGGCGATGTCGTAAATGGCCTCGAAATGGTGGTGTAGGCCGATGGCGAGCAGGACATCCTCGGCATGTTTGGCGCTGCCGTTCGTGTAGACCAGCTTGCGCCCAGCGATGCGGGAAAGCGCCGCGTCCAGTTCGGGGTCCAGGGACAGAACGGTGTGGTCGATGTCGTGGACATAGGCGAGGAAATCCGCGGGGTCCACATGGTGTTCCTCCATCAGGCCACGGAGGGACGTACCATAGGTGTGGTAGTAATATTTTTGCAGACGGAAGGCCTCTTCCGGCGGGAGATCCAGAAGCCGGGAGATATAGGCCTTCATCCGCATGTCGATCTGGGAGAACAGGTCAACGGTCGCCGGATAAAGGGTGTTGTCCAGGTCGAAGACCCAGGTCTCGAACTCCCGTCGCGTCACGCGCTTTCTCCAGATGAGGGGGTGTGTTCACCCCTTTGATATGGGGAGGAGGGAGCCCTGGAGCGACCCCGAGTGGTGCCCTGATCCTATGCTATTTATGGATCAGGGTGCCCGCGCCCCGGGGGGTGAAGATTTCCAGCAGGATGGCGTGGGGCACGCGGCCATCCACGATCACGGCGGCTTCCACGCCCTTCTCCACGGCGTTGATGCAGGTCTCCACCTTGGGGATCATACCGCCGCTGATGGTGCCATCGCCCTTTAGAAGGCGGGCCCGGTCCACGGTCAGATCCTGGATCAGGTTCTTGTCCTTATCCAGAACGCCCTTGATGTCGGTGAGCATGAGCAGGCGGGAGGCCTTCATCTGGGCCGCCACTGCACCGGCCGCGGTGTCGGCGTTGATGTTGTAGGTCTCGCCGTTCTCGCCGATGCCGATGGGGGCGATGACGGGGATGATGTCCGATTCCCGGAACTGGTCGAGCACATGGGGGTTCACCGCGGTTGGCTCGCCGACGAAACCCAGGTCCAGAACCCGCTCGATATTGGAATCGGGATCGCGGACGGTCCGGTGCAGCTTGCGGGCCTGGATCAGCCGCCCGTCCTTGCCCGACAGGCCCACGGCGAATCCGCCCGCCTGATTGATCTCGGTCACGATGGCCTTGTTGATGGATCCGGCCAGGACCATTTCCACAACGTCCACCGTGGCCGCGTCGGTCACCCGAAGCCCATCGATGAAGCTGCTTTGGATCCTCAGGGTGTCGAGCATCTTGGCGATTTGGGGGCCGCCGCCATGGACCACCACGGGGTGCATGCCCACCTGCTTGAGCAGGACCACGTCCCGGGCGAAGCATTTGGCCAGCTCGGGGTCGCCCATGGCATGACCGCCATATTTCACCACGATGGTGCGCCCGGCATGGGCGCGCATATAGGGCAGGGCCTCCGACAACGTCTTGGCCTTGCGCAGCCACAGGTCGGGATCCTCGGTGATGGTGGGCTCGGCGGACAGGGTGGAGTCGGCCTTGGGTGTGTCGCTCATGCTGTGGTCTCCCCGTCGATGCTGATTTTGTTGGGCGTAATCCATCACCGGTCGCCCCAGCCCAGGGCAAGGTCGGCGAGTTGTGCGCGCAATTCGGGCACACCCATGCCGGTTTGGCTGCTGGTCAGGATCACGTCCGGGTGGGCGGCGACATGTTTCGCCGCTTCCGCACGCGTTTTGGTCAGGATGGCTTCCTGTTCGGTCAGCTTCAGCTTGTCGGCCTTGGTCAGGACGATTTGATAGACCACCGCCGAGGCATCGAGCATCTCCATCACGTCTCGGTCATTGTCCTTGAGGCCATGGCGGGCGTCGATGAGAACGCAGACCCGGCGCAATTGGGGGCGACCGCGCAGGTATTCCATGATCAGCCGCGTCCAGCGCTTCACCGTGTCCTTGGGAGCCTGGGCGAAGCCGTAGCCGGGCAGGTCGACCATCATCAGGGCCGGATCAGCCTCGTCCGGACCCAGGCGGAAATAGTTCAGCTCCTGGGTGCGGCCGGGGGTGTTGGATGTGCGGGCCAGGGTCTTGCGACTGGTCAGCGCGTTGACAAGACTCGATTTGCCCACGTTGGAGCGTCCGGCGAAGGCGATTTCCGACAGGCTGTGCTCGGGCAGACCGGTCAGGGCGACGCAGCCCTTGAGGAAGCCGCAGGGCTGGGTGAACAGCCAACGGCCCCGTTCAACGGCTTTCGCGGCCTCCCCCTGTTCGGGGAAGGCCGCGTTTAATCCGGTCTGGACGGTCGGGGTCCTTGGGGTGTCGTTCATGGTGTGGCCCTAGGGCTTGGCGCCCATGCGCCTCATGATGATCCACTGCTGGGTGATGGATAGGCTGTTGTTCCAGCTCCAGTAAATCACCAGACCCGCGGCGAAGTGCCCCAGCATGAAAGTGAAGATCAGGGGCAGGAACATCATGATCTTGGCCTGGGTCGGATCCGCTGGCGCCGGATTCAGCTTTTGTTGCAGGAACATGGTGATACCCATGATCACCGGCCAAATCCCGATCATCAGCATGCTTGGCGGGTCCCAGGGGATGAGACCAAAGAGTGTGAAGATATTGGTGGGATCGGGCGCCGACAGATCCTTGATCCAGCCGTAGAAGGGCGCATGCCGCATTTCGATGGAGACGAACAGCACCTTATAGAGGGCGAAGAACACCGGGATCTGGACGACGATGGGCAAGCAGCCCGCCAGTGGGTTGACCTTTTCCTTCTTGTAGAGGGCCATCATCTCGGTGTTCAGGCGCTGACGGTCGTCCTTGAAGCGCTCCTGAAGCTTCTTCATCTCCGGTTGGAGCAGCTTCATCTTGGACATCGAGCGGTAGGACTTGTTGGCCAGCGGGAAGAACAGGGCTTTCAGGAAAACAGTGAAGCCCAGGATGGCCAGACCCATGTTGCCCAGGATCCCATGCAGGAACTGCAGGGCCAGGAAGAAGGGCTTGGTCAGGAAGTAGAACCAGCCGAAGTCGATGGCCAGATCGAAATTGGTGATGCCCAGCTTATCGGTATAGGCGTCCAGAAGGTCCACTTCCTTGGCGCCCGCGAAGAAGCGGTTGGTCACTTGGACCATGGCGCCGGGGGAAACTTCATAGGCCTTGCTGCTCGTGTAATCGGTCTGGTAGCCGTCCGTGGTGTCCTTGGGGGCATAAAGGAAGCGGGCGTTGCTCGGCATGTCCTGGTCCATGGCCAGGGCCGTCAGCCAATATTTGTCGGTGATGCCCAGCCAACCGCCACCCGCCGTGGTGTATTTGATTTCACCATCATCCTTCAGGTCGCTATATTTCTTTTCCTTCAGCGTTCCGTCGAAGACGCCAAGGGGACCTTCATGGAGGATGTAGAAGTTGACGGTCTTGGGCTCGCCATCCCGCTTGATCAGGCCGTAGGGGTACAGGGTGCGCGGGGTGTCCTGGGTGTTCTCGACCATCTGCTCGATGGTGAACATGTAGTGGGCATCAACGGAGATCCGCCGGGTGAACCGCAGACCCTGACCGTTGTCCCAGGTCAGCGAGACCGGGGTGGATTCGGTCAGAGTCTTGGACGAGGCGGTCCAGACCGTCGTGCTGTCGGGAACCTTCAACGCCTTGTCCCCGGTGACCCAACCGAACTCGGCGTAATAGGGGTTGGGCGCGCCGGTGGGGGAAAGAAGGGAGATCGCCGGGCTCGTGGGGTCCGTGGTCTCGTGGTAGGTCACCAGGGTCAGGTCGTCGATGCGCCCGCCCTTGAGGCGGATCGAGCCGTGCAGGCTGGCCGTGTCGATGGTGACCCGATCGGAGTCGGAGGCCAGCGCCTGGACCCGGGTCTCGGTGGCGACCTGCTCGGCGGTGGCGCCCGGCGCGGTCGGTGTCATCGCCGTTCCCCCAGGAGCCAACGGAGCGGCGCCCGGCGTGGGGACGGTGGGCGCGCCAGTGGTGGTCTCCGCCGCTTGCTGCGTTGGCGCCGGGGTCTTTGGTCCGGTGAAGTATTCAAATCCGAACAAGACCGCCATGGACAGCACGATGGCGAGGATAAGGTTACGCTGTTCCAGCATTAATCCGTCTTCCCACTACTTTGATTGGCCGCCGGGTCGCCCGGGCCGCGGATCGTTTGATCGCCGAGCCCGTGCCCCGTTGACATGTCTCCCTCCGTCGGGTCATCCGGCGTGGACGCGCACGGGGACCTCCAGCGCAGGGGCCGGGGGTCTTCGGGAACGGGATCGTATCCCATGCCTCCCCACGGATGGCAACGCGAAATCCGCCTGAGCCCCAACCAAACGCCCCAAAAGGGACCATGGCGTGTGATCGCCTCCAGGGCGTAGCGACTACAGGAGGGGTCATATCGGCAGTTTTGGCCCAGCAGGGGTGACAGGAACAGCCGGTAGATCTGAATGATACCCTTCAGGACCAGCCCGACTCCCCGGGACGCCCAGTGGAGGAGGATCATCGGCGCGCGCCCAGGCGTTTCAGGGCGGCGCGGAGGTCGGCCACCAGAAGATCGAAGGGACGACTCACCGTGGCCGCCCGACCGATGACCACGTAATCGCGGCCCGTCTGGGCTTCCCGTGGAAACACAAGGTCGACCGCGGCGCGCAGGCGCCGCCTGGCCCGGTTTCGGTCCACCGCGTCTCCGACTTTCTTACTGGTGGTGAAACCCACGCGGATCGGCCGATCAGGCGCCGGGCGCCGGGCCGTCGCGCCGGGTTGGGGCGCCACCTGGAGGACAAGCCCGGGGGCGGCCCATTTCTTTCGCTTTCCGGCCACGCGCAAAAAATCGGTCCGCTGTTTCAAGCGGCCGATGAGGGAGCTGTCGCTCGGATCCAAGATTTTGGCACTCGGATTTTTGACGCCCGGTTCCTTGGGCCCCGTGTCCGCCTTACCCCGGTGGGACTCGACCGGCGGTTCCGAGTCCTCTCGGAAGGACTCGAACCGGAGAGCGGGATCAGGTTGGGACGATGGCATTCCTTCTCGGGATCGCCAGCCTTCTCCCTTGGACTCCTCGGGCGATTCAGTCCGGGACGGGTCCCTGGACTCTTCGCGGTTGGATCCCATGGGAGAGACTCCGTTCCCGGGCCTCCCGGCCGCCAAAATTAGGCGGACAGGCGCTTCCGGCCCTTGGACCGACGATTGGTCAGGACGCGACGGCCGCCGACGGTGGCGCTGCGGCTACGGAAGCCGTGGCGGCGCTTGCGGACCAGATTGCTCGGTTGATAGGTGCGTTTCACCGGTTGTACTCCGACTTGGGGGCGCCCTGGGCGCTCCAGAATTCCGAAAGGCGGTGTGTATAGCGGCGGGATCGCGTTCGGTCAACGACCAACCGCGGGAAATTCCGCCTCACGAAAGGTTTATTGGACCTTTTGAAGGCTCGGAGCGCACCTTTGTCCGGTGACCGAGCGTCCGCCTCGGCGAGGAGTACCACCCCTGTCATAAAAAGAAAACGGTCAAGTGGCCGGAGGACTCATGGAACCGCGTGATCAAGGCAAGGTTGGTGATCAAGGCAAGGGGAGCGCGACCAGCGCGGCGCATGCGCCCAAAGTGGAGGTCGGCTGGCCCTGGGGTCGTCTGTTGGCCCTGGGGCTGTTCGTCGCCGTGGTTGCCGGGGTCTTCGCCAGCGGAGTGCATCACAAGCTGAGCTTCACCGCCTTTGCTGAAAACCACGAGGTCATCCAGGCCTGGGTGGACCGGCATGGCCTGCTGGCGATTGGCGTGTTCATCCTGCTGTATTTCGTGGCGGTGACCTTTTCCCTGCCGGGCGCGGTCTGGATAACCATCATTGGCGGCTATGTCTTCGGCGTTCTGGCGGGCACGGTCTACGTGGTTCTGGGGGCGACCCTGGGGGCCACGGGCATTTTTCTGCTCGCCCGTTATGTCCTGGGAGACAGTTGGAAAAGCAAGCTGTCCGGCAAAATGGCCCAGCGGATGGCCCAGCGCATGGAACGGGGGTTCCGCGACCATGCCTTTTCCTACCTTCTGGTCCTCCGCCTGGTCCCCCTCTTCCCCTTTTGGCTGGTCAATCTGGTGCCTGCCTTCGCGGGTGTGCCCACGCGGACCTATGTTCTGGGGACCTTTCTGGGCATCATCCCGGGGACGGCGGTCTATGCCTCGGTTGGCAACGGTCTGGGCGCGGTGCTGGAAGCGGGGGGACGCCCTGACCTGTCCCTTATTTCCGACCCCGTGGTCTTTGGTCCCCTGCTGGGACTCGCGGCCCTGGCCCTGGTGCCGGTTGCCTATAAAAGGCTAAGGGGCGGCAAGAAAAAGGAAGACGGAGATGGCGGAGGCGATGACATTTACCCCTCTGACGGTTGACCTGTGCGTGATTGGCGGCGGGTCCGCGGGACTGTCCGTCGCCGCCGGCGCGGTCCAAATGGGCGCCAGCGTGGCCCTGGTGGAGCGTGGCCCCATGGGGGGGGACTGCCTGAATTTCGGTTGTGTCCCCTCAAAGGCCCTGCTCGCCGCGGCCCATGCCGCCCAGGTGGCCCGGACCGCGGCTCGATTCGGCGTGGATCTGGATCCTCCCCGGGTGGATATGGCCCGGGTCCGGGATCATGTCCGGGGGGTCATCGCGGGGATCGCCCCCCACGATTCGGTGGCGCGGTTCGAGGACCTGGGCGTGTCCGTGTTCACCGGCACGGCCCGCTTCACGGGACGCACCGCCCTCGCCGTGGCGGGATCGGACGGATCGGAGCGTGTCGTCACCGCCCGGCGGGTGGTTGTCGCCACGGGTTCAGCCCCCCTTGTTCCGCCGATCCCGGGGCTGTCCGATGGCCCTTTCCTGACCAATGAGACCCTCTTCGACCTCGCCGAGTTGCCCCGGCGTTTGCTGATCCTGGGGGGCGGACCCGTCGGCTGCGAGATGGCCCAGGCCTTCCGCCGCCTGGGCGCGGAGGTTCACCTCGTGGAAAGGACCAGTCTGCTGAACCGGGACGATCCGGAACTGGTGGCGGTGGCCCGGACCGCCCTGGCCGAGGAGGGGATCCACCTTCACGAAGGCATGGCGGCGCGCGCCGTGGCCTGGAACAGGGAGGGGCCGCGCCTTTCCATCGCCCGGTCCGACGGGGGGGGGGAGGGGATTCTGAACGGCTCCCACCTGCTGGTTGCCCTGGGGCGGAGCCCCAATCTGGTGGGCTTGAACCTGGAGGCCGCGGGGATCGACCAGAATCCCAAGGGCATCCCCGTGGATTCCCGTCTCCGAACCAGTAATAAGAAGGTCTTCGCCATCGGAGATGTGGCTGGCGATGGGGCCGGAAGCCCGCGGTTTACCCATGTGGCGGGATACCACGCCGGGATCGTCATCAAGAATACTCTGTTCCGGTTGCCCGCCAAGGTTGATTTGTCCGCCTGTCCCCGGGTGACTTACCTGGATCCGGAAATCGCGCAAGTGGGCCTGACGGAGGCGGAGTCAAAGGAAAAGGGAGTGGATTACAAGGTCTTGCGCTGGGAGATGGCTGAGAACGACCGGGCCCGGGCCGAGGGCGCCACCGCCGGGCTGGTCAAGGTCATCGTCACTCCCAAGGGCAGGATTTTGGGCGTGGGCATCGCCGGGAAAAGCGCGGGCGAGGTCATCCAAAGCTGGGTCCTGGCCTTGCACGCCGGGTTGAAAATTGGCGCCTTGGCGACCATGATCGCCCCCTATCCCACCCTGGGGGAGGCGGGGAAACGGGCCGCGGGATCCTTCTACACGGACTCCCTTTTCGGATCACGGACCCGTAAGCTGGTGCGCTTTCTCTCCCGCTTTGGATGACCATGGCTGATCCGTCCTCCCCCCCTTCCCCCCGTCGCCTGCCGTCCTTGGCCGGGGGGCTCTCGGCGCGGCTGTTGCTGCTGACCGCGGCCTTTGTCATGCTGTCCGAGGTGTTGATCTACGTGCCCTCCATTTCCTTCCGCCGGGTGACATTCCTGGAGGAGCGGCTGGGGCAGAGCCATCTGGCCCTCCTGGGCCTGGAGGCCTCGCCCGACGGCATGGTCGATCCGGACCTTCAAACCATGCTGCTGTCCCACGCCGGAGCCATCGCCATGAAGGCCCGGCGCCCCTACCAGTCCGTGCTCATGCTCGGGCCGGACATGCCCCACCATGTGGATGCCGCCTATGACCTGCGGCGGTATTCCGCCTGGGATAAGGTCTGGGATACCTTCGATGTGCTGCTGTACGGCGGAGATCGGGTGATCGAGGTCACCGGCTGGTCCCCAAAGGACCCGGAGGTGGTCATCCAGGTCTACCTGGGAGACGGCCCCCTGCGCATGGACCTGCTCGATTACTCCTGGCGGATCCTTTGGCTGTCCCTGGTGATTTCCCTGATCACCGGAGCCCTGGTCTTCCTGGCGCTCACGTGGTTGACCGTGCGGCCGATCCGGCGCCTGAGCGCCAACATGGCGGCTTTCTCGGAGGCCCCGGACGATCCGGCCCGGGTGATCAAGCCCAGTGGGCGCCGGGATGAACTGGGCATGGCCGAGGAGACATTGCGGGACATGCAGATCGCGCTCCGCGATGCCCTGGCCGAACGGGCCCGGCTGGCGGGCGTGGGCACGGCGGTGGCCAAGGTCTCCCATGACCTGAAGGGAATTCTGACAACCGCCCTTCTGGAAAGCGACCGTCTGGAGACCTCCGCCGATCCGGAGGTCAAGCATATCACACAGGGCATCGCCCAAGCGGTGGAGCGGGCGATTACGCTCTGTTCCAACACCCTGAAGTTCGCCAAGGAGGGGCCGCCCAAGGCACGGCCCCGGGACATGACCGTGACCGAGGCGGTCACCCCCGTCCTGGCCCGCCCACGCGCCCAGTTTCCGGGTGTGACCTGGCGGGTGGAGGGGGAGGGGGACTGTCCCCTGCGCGCCGACGAGGGGCATCTGTTCCGCATCCTGACCAACCTGCTGAACAATGCCGCCGAGGCCGGATCCACCCAGGTGGTTTTGCGGGCTTGGCGGGAAGAGCGGGCGAAAAGAACCGTCATCGAGATCCGCGACGATGGCCCGGGTCTGCCCAACCGGGCGCGGGACAATCTGTTCCAGCCCTTTTCCGGCTCGGCCAAACCCGGGGGGACGGGCCTGGGCCTGCCCATCGCCCGGGAACTGGCCCGCGCCCAATCGGGGTCCTTGACCCTGGTGTCCACGGGACCGGAGGGGACAATCTTCCGATTGGAGCTTCCGTGAGGGTCTTTCGAACCGAGCAAGACGGATCAAACGGTCCACCGGTACTCTTCCGGGCGTGACCACCGGAGAGGACAAGCCCCATGGCCAAGGAAGCCACCACCAGCGACCATGCCCGGCGGCCCCTGATCAATCCGCCCGGTGTGTTTCTCATCCAAGCGACGGAGTGCGCCACCATGACCCAGACGATCAAATCCTACGATGTCTCCGTGATGGAAAGTCCCGAGATCCGGCTGGCGGCCTTGCCCCACCGGGGGGAGTACAACGCCATCGGCACCCAGTTCGAACGTCTGTTCGCCTGGGCCGGTCCCCTTGGTCTGCTCGGCCCAGGGACAGGCATGATTGGCGTTTACCATGACGATCCGGCCCAGGTGCCCAAGGAGGCGTTGCGCGCCCATGCGGGAGTGACTGTCCCCGAGGGGACTCCCGCGCCGGAGGGGGGCGAGATCCTGGTGATTCCCGCCATGACCGTGGCCAGTTTGGTCCATGAAGGGCCTTATATGGAACTGGAACGGGCCTATGCTTGGCTCTATGGTCAATGGTTGCCCGGGAGTGGCCGAGACCCCGCCGATCACCCCTGTTTCGAGGAATATTTAAACAATCCCCGGAACCTGCCACCGGCCAAATGGCTGACACGGGTCTGTCTGCCCCTTGAATAAGGGAGAGAATGGCCCTTCGCCCGGGCCGCGTCCTGTGATAGGGAGGGGCACTTTCTTTCCTTCTACCCCGAGGATTGGGGCGCGGGGTCCCGCGCCCCAATCCGAAACAAGACGTGGATCGCCATGCACTTTCTGGACTTCGAGAAGCCGATCGCCGAATTGGAAGGCAAGATCGAGGAACTTCGTCACCTCAGCGACGCCGATGAAATGAACATCGCCGAGGAGGTGGGGCGTCTTCAGCAGAAGGTGGAAAAGCAGCTCAAGGCCGTTTACGCCAAGCTCACCCCCTGGCAGAAGGCTCAGGTCGCCCGCCATCCGGACCGACCCCATTGCCTGGATTACATCAAAGCCCTGTTCACCGATTTCACGCCCCTGGCCGGGGATCGGCTCTACGCCGAGGACCACGCCCTGGTGGGGGGGCTGGCCCGCTTCCGGGGCGAACCGGTGGTGGTCATGGGCCAGGAGAAGGGCCATGACACCGACACCCGCCTGAAGCACAATTTTGGCATGGTTCGGCCCGAGGGCTACCGCAAGGCCCAGCGTTTGATGGATTTGGCCGACCGGTTTCACCTTCCGGTCTTGACCATGGTCGACACCGCGGGCGCCTATCCCGGCGTCGGCGCCGAGGAGCGGGGCCAGTCCGAGGCCATCGCCCGCTCCATCGAAAAGGGGCTGAACCTGAAGGTTCCCATGGTCACCTGTGTGATCGGCGAAGGGGGATCGGGCGGCGCCATCGCCATTGCCACGGGCAACGTGGTGATGATGCTGGAGCATTCCATCTATGCGGTGATTTCGCCGGAGGGCTGCGCCGGGATCCTTTGGCGCAGTGGCGAAATGGCCCAGCAGGCCGCCGAAGCCCTACGTCTGACCGCCCAGGATTTGCTCGAGTTCAAGATCATCGATGAAATCATCGGCGAGCCCATGGGCGGCGCCCATCGGAACCGGGCCGTGACCTTCGAGCGCGTGGGGGACGCCTTCGAGCGCCACCTGTCGACCCTGTCGACCCTGGAAGGGGGCGTTCTGCGCGCCCGCCGCCGTGAGAAATTCCTGGCCATGGGTCGCCAGGGTCTGTCCTGATCCGGCGGATCCCGTCGCCATGGCTCCGACCCCTCCCGCTCTCGAGGCCTTTCCCGATCTGATGGCCTTACCGGAGCGGGACCGCTTGGCGTTGACGCGGTCCATGAGCGCCGCGCACTTGCCCGCGGGCAAGGCGGTCTTCGCGGAGGGCATGGCCTGCGAGGCTTTCCTCATGGTGGCCGAGGGAGCGGTGCGGGTCAGCAAAACTTCGGAGACCGGGCGGGAAATCGTCCTCTATCGGGTGGAGCGGGGACAGACCTGCGTGCTGACAACCGCCTGTCTGATGAACGGCGAAGCCTATGGGGCGGAGGGGGTGGCGGAAACCGCCGTCGAGGCGCTGGTTCTTCCCGCGGGGGCCTTCTCCCGCCTGATGGACAGCAGCCCGGATTTCCGCCGTTTCGTCTTCTCCGCCTATGCCACCCGGGTTTCGGGCTTGTTGATGCTGATCGAGGAAGTGGCCTTCGGGCGGATTGAAGCGCGGCTCGCGCGTTTTCTTTTGTCCCATGATCGCGATGGAACCTGGGAGGGAACCCACCAGGAGATGGCGTCCGAATTGGGCACGGCGCGGGAGGTGGTCAGCCGTCAGCTTAAGGATTTCGAGCGCCGGGCGTTGGTGACCCTGGGCCGGGGACGGGTCATCCTGCGCGACCGGCGGGCGCTGGATGCCCTCGGCTCCTGAGCGGATGGCCTTTTCCAGGGGCTCCCATAAGCGGGTGGCTTACCCAGGAGCTCCCTAAGCGGGAGCCTTGCCGGATAGCATGCTGGTCTGTAAAACAGGCCCTCATCATGAGTTGGGGCGATGCCCAACGCCAACCCGCCGATCCGGGCAAGGTGGCGCTTCCAGAAGAAATGGAAGGATGTGGCCGTTCCGGCAACCAATCGGATCTCAGCCACGGTCGTCGCTCCGGTGGACGAAGAGGAGCGGACCCGGACCATGCCGATCAAAATTCCCGACGAATTGCCCGCGCGACGGATCCTGGAGCGGGAAGGCATCAACGTCATGGACGAGACCCACGCGGTTCGCCAGGACATCCGTCCCATGCGCGTGGGGCTGCTGAACCTGATGCCCAACAAGATCCAGACCGAGACCCAATTGGCACGTTTGATCGGCGCCACGCCGTTGCAGGTGGATTTGACCCTGGTGCGCATCACGGACCATGAATCCCGACATACCTCCGCCGATCACATGGAGTCCTTCTACCGCCCCTGGGAGGCCGTGCGGAATGAGCGGTTCGACGGCTTCATCATCACCGGCGCGCCGGTGGAACGCCTGCCCTTCGACGAAGTTCTGTACTGGGACGAGATGCGCCGGATCCTGGACTGGACCCAGACCCATGTGCACCGGCTGCTGACCATCTGCTGGGCGGCCCAGGCGGCGGTCCACCATTTTCACGGCATGCCCAAATACGAACTGCCAGCGAAGGCCTTCGGCGTCTACCGCCATTGGAACCGCTGTCCCTGGTCCCCCTATATGCGGGGCTTCGCCGACGATATCGCCATCCCCGTTTCGCGCTGGACGGAGGTCCGGAAGGAGGATATTCCGCTGGATTCAGGGATTTCCGTTCTGGCCGAAAGCGATGAAACCGGGCTCTGCCTTCTGGATGATCCGAACCAAAGGGCCGTGCACATGTTCAACCACGTGGAATACGACACCGGCACGCTTGCCAGCGAATACGAGCGGGACAGGACAGAGGGGGGCACCCTTCCCAAGGGGTATTTTCCGGACAACGATCCAACGCGCGCCCCCGTCAACAATTGGCGGGGACACGGTCACTTGCTTTTCGGTAATTGGATCAACGACATGTACCAGACCACGCCCTACGATACAGACTTGATCGGCATCAAGAGCTTCGAGCCCTGATCCGCGGCCCCTTGTCCGAGGTCAGGCGGAGATCTTGGCCATGTTCTGGATGGTTTGGATCATGCTCGCCACGCCATTGCGTCGGTTGGGGCTGATGTGGCTGTCCAGATCCAACTCCTTCAACTTGGCGTCGGCGTCGATGGCCAGGATCTCCTCGGGCGTCTTGCCGGAGAACAGGATCAGCATCACCGCGGCCAAACCGCGGACGATATGGGCGTCGGAATCGATGCGGAAGCTCAGGGTTTTGGGCGGCCCCTCATGGACCTCGGGGATGATCCACACTTGGCTCATGCAACCGCGGATTTTGTTGGCCTCGGTCTTTTCCTCCTCGGCTAGGTTCGGCAGTTTCTTTCCCAGGTCAATGATGTAGCGGTAGCGATCTTCCCAGTCGTCGAACAACTCGAAGTTCTCCACCAACTCGTCGATGGTCAATTTTTCGTTTTGGCTCAAGGTCACGCGTTCCCCATGCGGTCGGCCCATCCCACCCTGGGCCGGGTTCGGTTGAAGATAACGGATTGGGCCGCCATCGCGGCACGATCCAGAGCCCTCCCATCCGGGCAGCGGTTTTCCGCTATGCGAAAAACCTAGATCAAAAGGGCGGAAACCGGAATGCCTTTCCCGGGGATCGGGGATGAAAAGGTCAATCGGGTGACCCCGATTGACCTGGGTTTTGCCGACCCTCAAACGCCGGGCGCCGTCTCCGACGGCTTGGCTCACCCTCCACGTCCGTTTCGCGGGGCCTCAAGGGGCCAGTCGCCCGCCAAGGTGGGCTTCACACGATTGCCCTAACCGCGATAACTCACCCCTTGCATCCCGGCGGGACGCTGGTCCATAGTGCGCCCGGAAGGCTGGCGTGGACGAGGTCCTCGCCAACCCGGTCAGGTCCGGAAGGAAGCAGCCGTAACGAGTTTCGCCCCGGGTCGCGTCCAGTCTTCCACTGTATTCCTCTGAGTCCCCGGTTTGTCGCGCCCGCCGCGCCCGGGGGAGATCGGCCCGCTCCCCGCGGGTTTCCCCCTTCATTCACTCCGGGGACGGGTCAATCCGGGGACTGGCTCCCGAAACCGGGCACGGGTATGAGCGAAACCGACCTCCCAGACTCCCCATCGCCGGAGACCGGTCCCTATCGGGTTCTCGCGCGGAAGTACCGTCCCTCCTCCTTCGATGCCCTGATCGGCCAGGAAGCCCTGGTCCGAACCCTGACCAACGCCATCAACACCGGTCGTCTGGCCCAGGCCTGGATGCTGACTGGCGTGCGGGGTGTGGGCAAGACCACCACCGCCCGGCTGATCGCCCGGGCGCTGAACTGTATTGGCCCCGACGGGACGGGCGGGGTGACAATCGACCCCTGTGGCGTCTGCGACCATTGCCGGGCCATTGCCCAGGATCGCCATGTGGATGTCTTGGAAATGGACGCCGCCAGCCGCACGGGCGTGGGCGACATCCGGGAAATCCTGGACGGGGTGCGCTACCGTCCGAGCTCGGCGCGGACCAAGGTTTATATCATCGACGAAGTACATATGCTGTCCACCGCGGCCTTCAACGCCCTGTTGAAAACCCTGGAGGAACCGCCGGAGCATGTGAAGTTCATCTTCGCCACAACGGAGATCCGCAAGGTTCCCATTACGGTCCTCTCCCGCTGCCAGCGCTTCGACCTGCGGCGGGTGGGCGTGGCCGAATTGGCGGCCCATTTTGGGCGCATCGCCGTGAAGGAACGGGCGACCGTGGATCCAGGGGCCCTGTCCCTGATCTCCCGGGCCGCGGATGGCTCCGTCCGCGACGGGCTCTCGCTGCTGGACCAAGCCATCGCCCATGGCGGCGGCGCGGTGACCGAGGCCCAGGTTGTGGACATGCTGGGTTTGGCCGACCGGGCCGTGGTTTTTGACCTGCTCGATAACCTGCTGGTGGGGCATACGGCCGAGGCCTTGGCGCTGCTCGAGCGGCAATATGCCCTCGGCGCCGATCCCCTCGTGGTTCTGCAGGATATGCTGGAACTGGTCCATTGGATGACCCGGGTGAAGGTCGTGCCCGCGTCCGCCGACGACGCGGCGGTTCCGGAAGCCGAGCGCACCCGGGGCAAGGACATGGCCGACCGTCTGTCCATGGCCGCCCTGAATCGGGCTTGGCAAATGCTGCTGAAGGGCCTCGGGGAATCTCGGGACGCGCCGGTTCCCCTCCAGGCCGTGGAAATGACCTTGATTCGCTTGGCTTACGCCGCCGACCTGCCCACACCCGAGGACGCCCTGCGTCATCTCACCGGAAAGGCTGCGCCAGCGCCTCGTCCGCCCACTGGGGTGGGGCCTGGTGGTGGAGGGGCCGGTGGAGGGGGGGAACCGCCCTCCGGCGGGACGGCGATGGCCAATGCCGTGGGGCAATCCGCCTCCCCCTCTCGGGGGAATGGGGAGCACTCTGGTCTGGCGCCACCGGGGATGGCCCGTCCTCGGCTTGTTCCGACACCCGCGCCGGAGAGCCCGCCGCGATCCGTGGCGCGGCCCATGATGGCCCCACCGCCCGCGGAAGAACCGGCGCCCGCGTTCGAACCTCCGATTTCCCAGGCCCCGCCCCCAAGGGTCCCATACCGTGCGCCTGTCGCGCTGGAGGACTCCCGGGGCGCCGTTGGCCGGGTTCCAGCGACCTTTAAGGATCTGGTCGGCTTGTGCCGCGACAAGCGGGAGGCCGTGGTGGCTGGGCATCTCTTCCGGGATGTTCAACTGGTGCGCTACGACCCCAAGGGGGGGCTGCTGGAAATCCACCCGCTGGACGGGGCGCCCGCCAAGTTGGCCGGTCAGGTGGGGAAATTGTTGGCCGACTGGACCGGGCGACGCTGGATGGTCACGGTGACCGATAAACCGGGTCAACCGACCTTGCATGAATCCACCCAGGCGGATATCCATTCCCATCCTTTGATACGCGCGGTCCTGGAGGCCTTCCCGGGGGCGACGGTTGGGACGGTTCGGGAAAATCCCGAGGCCCGGGCCGCCCTGGAGGAAGCCGAGGCCCAGGAGGTGATCCTGGACGCGGCCATGGACCCCACCCTGGAACCGGGTACCTTGGATCCAGACGATATGGATGACCCCTTTAGCGGAGACGACGAGACATGAAGAACATCGGGCAGATGTTGAAGCAGGCCCAGCAGATCCAGACCCGGATGGCCGAGGTCCAGGAAGAGTTGAAGGCCTTGGAAGTCACGGGCCAGTCCGCGGCGGGCATGTGCCGCGTTACCCTGAACGGCAAGGGTGACGTGCGCGGGATCAAGATCGACAAGTCCCTGGTGGATCCCGAGGATGTGGAGGTCCTCGAAGACCTGATCGTCGCCGCCTTCAACGACGCGAAGGGCAAGGTGGACGAGGCTTCGAAGGAAAAGATGGCGGAAGTCACCGGCGGGCTGAAACTGCCCCCTGGTCTGAATCTTCCCTTCTGACCAAGGGGTCCCGGCCATGTCCGGTGGGGAAATCGACCGCCTGATCCTGTTGTTGTCCCGCCTGCCGGGATTGGGGCCTCGGTCGGCCCGCCGGACGGCCTTGCACATGCTGAAAAAGCGCGAGGGGGTGATGCGGCCCCTGATGGAGGCCCTGGCCCAGGTGGCCGAGAAAGTCCGTGCCTGCTCGATCTGCGGCAATCTGGACACCAGCGACCCCTGCATGGTCTGCGCCGATCCCCGGCGCGACCCCGCGTTGATCTGCGTTGTCCGGGATGTGGCCGACCTTTGGGCGTTGGAACGGGCCGGAGCCTTCCGGGGGCGGTACCATGTTCTAGGGGGGCTGCTCTCGGCCCTGGACGGGATCGGACCGGACGACCTGGGGCTCGATCGTCTGGAAATCCGCGCCCGGGACGGTGGATTGTCCGAGGTCATCCTCGCCCTACCCGCCACGGTGGACGGACAGACCACCGCCCATGTCATCGCCGATCGCCTGGAACCCTTGGGCATTACTCTTTCTGGACTGGCCCAGGGCGTGCCCGTCGGGGGCGAATTGGACTACCTTGATGACGGTACCTTGACCGCGGCCTTTCGGGCGCGCCGCCCGGTCTGACGTGATTTTCCGCGCGGTCCATTGTTTCGTCGGGAGAACGGCGGTAAGCTATTGCGCGTGCAAGGGTTTCCTTCCGAGGAGGGAGGCCTTTCCCCTGGACTCGGGCCCACCCCTAACCAAAGCGGAGGCCAAAGTGATCCCAATTGGCGATGTCATCATGGCGTCAGGTTCCACGGGCGCCCCATTCCGGACCCGGGCGGTTTTTTGGGTGGCGGTGCTGCTTCTGGCGCCGGTCCTGGCCGCTTGCGAGGGGGGCATGGACATGATAGGCGGGTCGACGGTGCGGGTCGAACGGATCCACACTCTGCCAGCCAACCCGCCGCCAACACCCTTCGTCATCAACGCCCTGACTCGGGGACAGACCGCGGATCCGGTCTTTCAAGCCGCGGCGGATATCGTGGGCGCCCTGCTGGAGCGGGAAGGGCACCCCCGGCTGGACGCCGATAAAGCCTATGCCGCGCCCTGGAAAGTGACCTTGGAAACCGCGATGACTCCCCGGCCCGCGGGACAGGCCACGGCGGGGGCCTCCGCCGAACAGGTGGACAAGCGCTTGACGCTGACCATCCGGGACAATGGCCGAACCGTCTATCAGGGGCGGGCGGCCCTGGTCGACCGGAACCGGGATTTGGCGGGATCCGTCGGAACCCTCGCCCGGGCCTTGTTCCAGGAGTTTCCCGGCCCTCAGGGCGTGAAGGGAGGGACCGCCCTCCTCTCCCCGTCCTCGGATCGGACCGCCCCTTAACGTCCCGGAGCGGTGATTTCCGGTTACGAGACCGTGGGTGGGATGCAAGGGACATGGGAATTGCTTTCACCCGCCCACCCTACTGGTCCATTACAGAACCTCGAGCGCCGCCGCGGCCCCTTCCCAGGATCCAGTTGATGAGAGAGCCCAAGACATTCTCCAGGCTCGTCACGGCCACCAGGGATCAAGGGGGATTGTTTCTGGCCGCCCTGGCCGTCACGGGTCGTGCTCAAGAAATTTGATTTTATGTGCATTCTTTCGGCTGGATGGAAACGCGAAGCGATTCAGTCCGATCGGAAAATGGCTTGGCCCATGGGGCTTATACCAGCCCGCGATGAGCTTGACTCATCGCGGGCTGGAAGCGGTTCACCAGCCGCCGCGCCTTCTGCCGCGCAAAGCCCGCGGGGCGTTTGAACGCGATACAAGGGGCATGGGTTTCAACCCATGCCCCTTGGTATTAGCGGGCCTGGAGGGCGTCCCAAATCAACCGAATACCCAGGGCGCCGAGGACGGTCCCCGCCATGCGGTCGAACCAGTGCTTTCCTCGGGCGTGGAGGGCCCTGGGCTTGGGGCTGGAGAACAGCAGGGCCACCAGGGCATACCACAGCGTTTCCTGGAATAGGATCAACGGTGGCAAGGTCAGATAAACCCAGGTGGGGGGCGCCGCGGGCATCATGGCGGCGAAGATGCCGCCGAAGACCAAGGCCGTCTTGGGATTGGCGAGCTGGATGGCGAGACCTCCCGCCAGGGCGCCCGGCAGGGTCCGATTTCGGTCAATCGGCACGGGGTCCATGGTCAGGGGATCCGTCGCCCCGCGGAAGAGGCGCCAGGCGAGGATCAGGAGATAGGCGCCGCCCAGGACCTTCAGGGCCAGATAGAGCATGGGGACATGGAGGAGGAGGCCATGCAGACCCACCAGGGCCAGAAGGCCGAAAGCCATGGCGCCCAGGCCCATGCCAACCGCGCAGGCGACGCCGTCTCTCCATCCCCTGGCCACGGAGAGACGCGCGACATGGAGGAAACTTGGACCCGGGCTCATGGCGCCCAGCATTAGGGAACCAAGGATGGCGGCGAGGGGGACGATCCAGTCCATGGCTGGGACTCCGGTTGTGTCATGGGGATCGCGTGGTCAGGGCATCCCAGATGAGCCGGGCACCCAGGGTGCCGATGACCAGCCCCGCGGCACCATCCACCCAGGTCTTGGCCCGGGCGTAAGCCGCCCGGGGGCGGGCGCTGGAGAAGACCAAGGCGACCAGGATATTCCACAGGGTTTCCTGCAGAAAGATACCCGGCGGGAGCACCAGGAAGACCCATCCAGGGGCGGGGCCGGGCATCAGGGCCGCGAAGATGCTGGCGAAGACCACCGCGATCTTGGGGTTGGACATCTGGGTGGCGACTCCTCGAAGGCAGGCTCGGATCACGCCCTTGGCCCGCGGCTGGCTCCCCGCCGAGATCGCCTCGACAGGGGGGGGATTTTCCAGGCGCGCGCGGGCGCCCCGCAGGAGACGCCAGGCGATGGACAGCAGGTAGAGGCCCCCCAAAACCTGGAAGGCGAGGTAAGCCTGGGGCGCCCGATCCAGCACCTCTCGCAAACCCGCCAGGGCGAGGAGGGCGAAAACCAGGGCACCCAATCCCAAGCCAACCGCCACGGCGATTCCCTCGGCCCGTCCTTCGGCGATGGAGGTTCGGACGACTTGCACAAAGCTTGGCCCTGGCGTCATGGCGCCCAGCAATTGGGCTCCAAGAATGGCGAAAATGGCGACGCCCCAGTCCATGCCGGTTCTCCATTGAAGGGGAAGGGAAATTTAGCAGGACCGGGGCGTCGGGGAAATCGGGCATTTCGCGGTGGAAGGGAGGGGGGAAGCGGGTGCGGTCGCGTGGAGCGCCCGGGTCCGCTGGGGGGGCGGTTCGGAAGACGGGTCTTGCGATGGCGTTGGTTTGGGTTGTATAATGCGCATTAACGCATATGCGGAAATCCACGCTTATGGCATCCATTTGGCATAAAGGGGCCGCTCCATGGACGTTCTGACTCTTCTTTCGGCGCTGTCCGAACCCACCCGATTGGGGGCGATCCGACTCTTGTGGGATGGGGGGGAGCATTGCGTTTGTGAATTGATGACCGTTCTGGGGGCCACCCAGTCCCGCATGTCCCGCCATATGGGGATCTTGAAAGTCGCGGGCCTGGTTACCGACCGGCGGGATGCCCAATGGGTGCGCTACCGCCGCGCCCCGAACCTGCCCCCGGACATAACGCGGATTGTCGATGCCGTTCTGGCCGCGGCCAATGCCCAGGAAAGGAGCGCCGCATGACCACCCAAGTTTCCCCACCGTCTCCGCTGGAGCCTTCGACTGTTCCGGGGACCTCCGCGAAGGGAGGCGGGTGTTGCGCGGGGTCGGCGTCGATCCCTCCCACTCCTCCTTCTCCCGCCTTTCCCCCTCCCGTGGCCACGGGAGGTTGCTGTTCCGCTCCGGCCCCCACGCCCTCTCCTCAGGCGGGTGGTTGCTGTTCCGGGGCGACCTCGGCGCCGCCTCCCCCGGTTGGCGGGTGTTGCGGGGGGCCAGCCCCCCGGGCGCGGTCCATATTCGGCGCCAAGGGCGGCTCGCCTCTGGTTCCGACGTCCCTTCTCATCGGCGCCTTGATCGCTTGGGTGGGGATGTATTGGAGTCTCGCGCCCCTGGCCGAGGGTGCGGTCACCCTTTTGCCCGTGGACCGGGCCAGTTCCCTGGGGGAGGCCTTGGTCTTCTTCTTATATGACACGCCGAAGGTTCTGCTGCTCCTTGTGTTGATCGTTTTCCTCATGGGCGTGGTTCGGAGCTATGTCTCGCCGGAGCGGACACGGGCCTTGTTGGCGGGGCGGCGCATGGGGGTGGGCAATGTCATGGCCGCGGGTTTGGGCATTCTCACGCCCTTCTGTTCCTGTTCGGCCATCCCCCTGTTCATCGGCTTCGTCTCCGCCGGCGTTCCCCTGGGAGTCACCTTCTCCTTCCTTGTCGCCGCGCCCATGGTCAACGAAGTTGCCCTGGGCCTGTTGTTTGGTCTGGTCGGCTGGAAGATCGCCTTGACCTATCTGGTTTTCGGTCTGGGCGTGGCCATCGTCGCCGGTTGGGTGATTGGGCGGTTGAGGTTGGAAGGATGGCTTCAGGGCTGGGTGCGGGAGATCCATACCGGTCCCGTGATTCCCGAGCGGGGTGGCGATAGGCCTGATTTCCGAGGGCGGCTGGACCAGGGGGTGGAGGCCGTGCGCGAGATCGTCGGTCAGGTCTGGGTCTGGGTTTTGGTGGGTATCGCCGTTGGGGCCTTCGTCCATGGATACGTGCCCCAGGAGATGCTGGCCGGGATCATGGGCGCCGACGCCTGGTGGTCCGTTCCCGCCGCCGTGGCCGTGGGCGTGCCCATGTATACCAATGCCGCCGGGGTCATTCCGGTGGTCGAGGCCCTGCTGGACAAGGGGGCGGCCCTGGGGACGGTGCTCGCCTTCATGATGTCGGTGATCGCCCTGTCCCTGCCGGAGATCATTATCCTGCGCAAGGTCCTGACAGGAAAGCTGATCGCCGTTTTCGTCGGTGTTGTGTCCCTGGGGATCCTGGCCGTTGGGTTCCTGTTCAATGCCTGGTTCGTTTGACCAGGCCTGTAATGACCGGAAAAGGGCGCGGGACCCCAAGGGACCGCGCCCCTTTCCTTGACCCGTGGGAGGGGGCACGGGTCCTATTTCGCGGTGGATACTTGTTTGATGTAGGCTTCCACGTCACGGGTCAGGCTTTCGCTATTGCGCGAAAGGTCCGTCGCGGCCTGGCTGATCTCCTCCACCGCGCCCGTGGAGTCCCGGGCGCCCTTCGCCACCATTTCGATTCCTTCGGCCACCACGCGCACGCCACTCACGGTCTGGTGAACGTTGGAGGAAATTTCCGTGACCACGGCCCGTTGCTCATCAATCGCGTGATGGATCGATTGAGCGGCGGTGCTGATTTCCCGGATGGTCGCGGCGATACCTCGTATGGCGGTGACGGCTTCTGTCATTGCCGAGCGCATTCCATCGATCTGACCGGCAATGTCGTCCGTGGCGCGCGCGGTCTGGTTGGCGAGGGCTTTGACCTCGTTGGCGACGACGGCGAAGCCCTTGCCCGCGTCTCCCGCCCGGGCCGCCTCGATGGTGGCGTTCAGCGCGAGAAGGTTGGTCTGGCTGGCGATGTCATTGATCAGGACGACAACCTCGCCGATTCGGGCCGAGGCCTCCGCCAGGGTGGTGATGGTGTGCTCGGCCTTTCCGGCGGCGGTCACCGCGGCGCTGGCGACGTCCGTGGTGCGCGCGACCTGATTGGTGACTTCGTTGATGGAATGGGAGAACTCCTCCGTCGCCGCGGCAACGCTCGAAACGTTTTGGGAGGCGTCCCGAGCGGCGGAGGCGACACGGGATGACTGACGTTCGGTCTCTCCTGAGACCGTGGACAGGCTTTCGGCGGAGGCTTCCAATTGGGTCGCGGCCGCGGAAACGGTGTTCACCACGTCCATGATCCGCCGCCCCATTTTTTTGGCGCTCTCTCGGAAAGTCGAGGTCTTGTTGTCCATGGCCTCCAAGCCCTTGTTGACGGTCTTTGTGTAAGTGCCAAAGTCGCCAACCATGCCCCCGGGCAGGATCTTGCGGTAGTACTCTCCTTTTCCGGCGTAATCCAGGGCGGCGCCCGCCTCCCGGGCGAAGGCCTCGGTCACATCCAGCAGGTGGTTGATGTTGTGATGCATGCGGCCGATGGGACCACGGCCCGTAATGTTCATGATTCGCACACCCAGGTCTCCCCGGGCCGCGGCTTCCGATGCGTCGGAAGCCTTGGCGATCGAAACGGTTACCCGCCGAATGAAATGCAGGGTCGCCCCCCCGGCGACGGCCGCGCACAGGGCGGTCGCGCCCGCGGGATTATCTCCGTTCATAAAGGCGAGGATCGCGGTCAGGCTGGCGAACACCAAGGCGGCGAAACCGGCGAATTGGAGCTTAGAGACCGTGGATATATTCATCGTAGCTCAATCCCTTTCGGTCCAACATGGCTTGGATGGTGGCGAGCCCGGCCGCGGCGCCAGCCTTGCCGCCTCCGGCTTGGCGCTCCACGTCATGAAGCTTCGTGTAATAGGCTTTCACGCCATCCAGGATCCGCTTCTCGGGAACACGCCGGTTGGAATGGTAGCCCGTGATGCGGCCTGATGCGTCGAAGGAAGGAGACACATGGGCCAGGACCCAATAGTGATCTCCATTCTTCGCCATGTTGCACACATAGGCGAAGACCTCCTCGCCACTCTCGATTCGGTTCCAAAGTAGCTTGAAGATGCCGCCCGGTGTGTCCGGATGACGGATCATGTTATGGGGCTGTCCGATGACTTCCACCTCGGTATAACCGGCGATCTTCAGGAAAATCTGGTTTGCGTAGGTGATGATGCCCTTGGTATCGGTTTTTGATACAATAATTTCGTCTTCTGAAAAAAACCGCTCCACGCCAGTAGGCATGATCGTGGATCGCGCCATGAGACCTCCATTGCCATCGGAGACGCCTTCAAGGCGTCACGAAAACGACTATTCGCCTTGGTGTGGCCCAAAGCGAATTTTCCTATCTATTTCCGCGCCTAACGGATGGGGGGATGTAGGTTTTCGGCCAACGAGCTTTTGTTCTAGGAAAACCCACGGGAGACGACGTTATTTGTGATCTCGTCCATCGTTCATTTAAGCCCAAACCGCAACCAAATGGTAACCTAAAGTGAGGGTGGAGGTAAATAAAATTATCGATAACTCGAGATTTATCATTAAATCGGAAGTTCATTATGTACTGATGATGTATCTTATTGGAAAGCTTTGAAAGCCGTGATCGTAAATGTGTCCTTGATTCCGGGAATAGTTTGGACACTTTGAGTAACGAAATGGCCAATGTCAGTGCCATTCTTTAAGTAAAACTTCGCCATGAGATCGTATTGACCGGAGATGCTGTCAACTTCCGAGACTTCCTCGATCCGTTCGATCAGGTCGTCGGCGACTTCATAGGCCCGACCCAGCTCGCATTTGATCATCACGAATATTTTCTGCATGGGATTCTCCCGCTGGGTCTGGAATGGGACGTGGAGGTTTATCGGCGGAGTGTTCGTCTCGGAAGGCGGACAATAAAGCAATTCACCGGTTTGGGGGAGGGTGCTTTCACACTCTGGATCCACTCAGATGAGCCGGGCGGCGAGCCAGGCCAGCAGGGGACCCTCGGGGTTGGCCAGATCGTCGAGGATGGTGAAATGGTCGCGCTCGGCGCGGGGGAATTCGCTCACATGGGCGCCCGCGGCCCGCCAGCGTTCGGCCAGGGTGTTGGATTGGATCTTGAAGGACTCGCTTTCCAGGTCGCCCACGGCTAGGGCCAGTTCGACGGTTTCATGGGGGACGCGGGGGGACCGCATGCCGGGGCTCCAGGCCCAGGCCAGATCCGAGGACAGGTGGAGCGCCCCGTTGATCGAGGTGAAGCGCAGGGGGGACAGGTCGAAGACACCACTGATCGACATCGCGGCGGCGATCGGGGGGACCGGTCCCCCGGCGTCGTCTGGCCCCATGGCGCCCGCGTGAGGTCCGTCCTTGTCCGCTTCGGCTAGCATCATGGCCGTCAGATGTCCCCCCGCGGAATGGCCTGTCAGACCCAGGCGGGCCGGATCCAAGGAAAGTGCTCCGGCCTCGTCGTGGAGGAAACGGAGGGCGGCGCGGATCTGCCCGATGATCCCGCCGATGGAAATCGAGGGACACAGGTCATAGCCGATGGCCGCGTAGGCGATCCCCCGGGTCCGGCATCCCCGGGCGATGAAGGAGAAGACCGTCCGGTCCATGGCCTGCCAATAGCCTCCGTGAATGAAGGCCAGGATCGGATGGGGACCGGGACCCTCGGGCAGGAACAGGTCGAGGGCCTGACGCTCCGATGGGCCATAGGCGAGGTTGGGATGGTGGGCACCCCGATCCCGTTCAATCCGGGAGTCCACCATCCAGCGTTCGACGATAGCGGCGAATTCGGGGACGGCCCGACGGGCATTGTATTCCGCTTCCAGATAGTCGGCGTCGGCTTCGGTCCAATTTGGGCGCACGGTCACGGGTCAAACTCCCAACCAACGGCTTTTCACCGCGGGGTCGAGGACGTCCTGCCCCGTTCCCCGCCAAGCGATGCAGCCTTTTTCCATGATGGCGTGGTGGTCGGCCAGTTCGGCCAGGACATCCACATGTTTGTCGACGACCAGGATGGACAATCCCTCGGCCTTCAGCCGGGCGAGGCAAGCCCAGATCTCTTGCCGGGCCAGGGGGGCCAAGCCCTCCGTCGCTTCGTCCAGGATGAGCAGCCGGGGATTGGTCATCAGGGCCCGGCCCAGGGCGAGCATCTGCTGTTCACCCCCGGACAATTGGGTGCCCATATTGCTCAGGCGCTCCGCCAGGCGGGGGAACAACTCCAGGACCCGGTCCAGGGTCCAGGGAGCGGTGGTATTGCCCGGACGGGGAAGCATGGCCATGGCGATCAGGTTTTCCCGAACAGTGAGATTGGGGAAGATGCGCCGTCCCTCCGGCACCAGACCGATGCCCGCATGGGCGACACGGGCCGGGGGCCATTGGGTCATGTCCTCCCCATCCAGGGTGATCCGGCCGTTCCGGTGTTTCATCAACCCCATGATCCGGCGAATGGTGGTGGTCTTTCCCATCCCGTTGCGGCCCATCAGGGCGAGGACCGAACCCCGGGGCAGGGACAGGTCGACACCGAACAGAACCTGGCTCGATCCATGGGCGGCGGTCAGGCCGGTGAGTTCTAACATGGAGCGTGGTCCCCCTCTCCCAGATAGGCGCGTCGCACGTCCGGATCAGCCCGGACCCTGTCCGGCTCGCCCGAGGCGACCACCGCGCCGGTAACCAGGACGGTCAACCGGTCGGCCAGGGTGAAGACCGCGTCCATGTCGTGCTCGACCAGAAGCATGGCGACCGACCCCTTTAACGCGAGGAGCAGATCCACCATGCGCGGGCTTTCCTCCGGCCCCATTCCCGCCATGGGTTCGTCGAGGAGCAGCAGGCGGGGGCGTCCGGCCAGGGCCATCGCCAGTTCGAGGGCGCGCTTTTCTCCGTGGGAGAGGTCGCCCGCGGGAACCTCCGTCCGGTCACCCAGGCCGACTCGGGCAAGGGCGTCCCGGGCGGGGTCCCGCAGTTCGGACTCCTGTCTCGCCGGGCGCCAGAAGCGGAAGGATGTGCCCGCCTTCGCTTGGACCGCCATGGCGACGTTGTCCAGGGCGGAAAAGTCGGGGAATAGGGTGGTGATCTGGAAGGATCGTCCGATGCCGAGGGCGGCCCGGGCATGGACCGGCAGGGTCGTGATGTCCCGGCCGTCGAGCAGGATGTGTCCAGCGTCGGGGCGGATCTCTCCCGTGATTTGGGCCATGGTGGTGGTCTTGCCCGCCCCATTGGGGCCGATCAGGGCGTGAACCTCCCCCGCCGCCACGGTCAGGGAGAGGTTGTCGGTCGCGGTGATGCCGCCGAAGGCCTTGCACAGGCCCTTCAATTCCAGGGTTGGGGGGCTGGGATCAACCATGGTGCACGGCTTCCCCCCGGGCCTCTCCCCCGGCCGTGTCCATCTCCTTGCCGACGATCAGGCGCCAGAGGCCTCCCCGGAAGAACAGCACCGCCAGAATCAGGGCCGGGCCGAAGGCCGCCATCCAGTGTTCGGTCCAGCCCGATAGCAGATGTTCCAGCAGGAAATAGACCACGGCGCCCAGGACGGGACCATAAAGGGTCCCCATACCCCCAAGGATGACCATCACCAGGATTTCCCCGGACCGGGTCCAATGGACCATGGCGGGGCTGACGAATTCCGCGTGGTTCACGGTCAGGGCTCCAGCCAGTCCCGCGGCCATGCCCGCCAACGCGAAGCAGGCCAGTTTGTAACGCTGGACCGGTAGGCCCAGGGCGGCCAGACGGCGTTCATTCTGTCGCGCGGCCCGGATCACCATGCCGAAGCGGCTATCCACCAGCCGCCGGGCCAGAACCAGGAAGGCCACCAGGGCGGTGAGGGAGAGGTAAAAGGTGGCCATGTCGCTGGAGACATCCCATCCCGCCAGGGTGGCTCGATCCCACAGGGACAGGCCGTCGTCTCCACCGTAATCCTCCATCCCCACGAACAGGAAATAGAGCATTTGGGCGAAGGCCAGGGTGATCATGATGAAATGAACCCCCCCTGTGCGCAGGCAGATGGCGCCAATGGCGAGCGCGACCAATCCGGCGAGTATCGTCGCGATGGGCAGGAGGATCAGGGCCTCGTTGGTTCCCGGAATCTCGACGCCGCCCAGGACCAAGGCGTCGCCCATGAACCCATGACTCATCAGAATTCCGAAGACATAGCCACCGACCCCAAGGAAGGCGGCGTGGCCAAAGCTGACCATCCCCCCATAGCCGAGGATCAGATCCAGGCTCGCCGCGGCCAGCCCCGACACCAGGACGCGGGTCAGAAGGGAAATGTAGAAGGCCTGAT
Source organism: Rhodospirillum sp. (assembly GCA_021741145.1). Classification (GTDB taxonomy): domain Bacteria; phylum Pseudomonadota; class Alphaproteobacteria; order Rhodospirillales; family Rhodospirillaceae; genus Rhodospirillum. Next base: position 50,318 of record JAIOYK010000009.1, read on the forward strand.
CCGCGGCCTCCAGCAGGGGCGGCAGGGCCAGAAGCAGCGCGAGAAAAGCCAGGGGTGCGATGCGGGCGCGGTCAGCCATGGCTCGGGAACAACCCCTTGGGCTTCCAGGCCAGGACCAGGGCCATGAGCAGGTAAATGGAGATTTGCGACAGGTTGGCACCCAGGGAATCGGCGGTCGCGTCACGGGTCACCATCCGCAACAGGTCGGGCAGGAAGGCGCGGCCCAGGGTGTCCACCAGACCCACGGTCAGCGCGGCCACCAGAGCGCCCCGGACCGATCCGATGCCGCCAATGACGATCACCACGAAAGCCAGGATCAGGACCTTTTCCCCCATGCCGGATTCCACGGCCAGGATCGGACCGGCCATGGCTCCAGCCAGCCCGGCCAGCAGGGCTCCCAGGCCGAAGACCAGGGTTTGCAGACCCGTGACATTGGCCCCCAGGGCCGCGGCCATTTCCCGGTCACTGGCCCCGGCGCGGATGCGCATGCCCAGGCGGGTCCTGGAGATCAACAGCCAGAGGGCGATGGCGACCAGGATCCCCACGGCGATGATGGCCAACCGGTAGGCGGGATAGGGAACGCCGGGTAGGATCTCGATCGTGCCGCTCAGCATCTCGGGCACATCCAGGAACAGGGGCTGGCGGCCGAAGAGAATACGGGCCATTTCGTTGAAGAACAGGATCAGGCCAAAGGTGGCCAGGACCTGGTCCAGGTGGTCACGGGTATAGAGGCGGCGCATGACCAGTACTTCGATTCCCATGCCCACGACCATGGCCGCGGGCAGGGCGGCCAGCAGTCCCAAGAACAGGGATCCGGTCAGTCCCGTCACCCAGGCGGCCACATAGGCGCCCACCATGTAGAAGGATCCATGGGCCAGATTGATCAGTCCCATGATGCCGAACACCAGGGTCAGTCCGGCCGACATCAGGAAGAGCATGACCCCCAGTTGGAGGCCGTTGAGGATCTGTTCGACGACCAGCATGGCGTCCGGCGGATCCCTTCAGGGAGGGGAAGAGAAAAAGGAACGGGCGGGGGGAGGGGGGCTCCCGCCCGCCCGGGATCGTTGACTTACATCGTGCAATCGGCGGCGTAGGCGTCCTGGTGCTCGGAGAAGATCTTGCCCGAGACCTTGTTGGTGACGATTCCCGTATCGGTCTTCACGACTTCCCGCAGCCAGAAAGACTGGATGGGATGGTGGTTGGGTCCGAATTTGAAGTCTCCACGGACGGAGGCGAAGTCGGCCTTTTCAAGGGCGGCGCGGAAACCATCCCTATCCCCGGACACCTTGCCTCCGGTGGCTTTCAGGGCCGACCCGATGAGTTGGGCGGCGTCATAGCCCATGGCCGCGTATTGGGTGATGGGCCGGGCATATTTGGCGGTGAAGGCTTCGGTGAAGGCCTTGTTGGCCGCGTTGTCCAGGTCGTGGTTCCACTGACTGGAATTTCGCGCGCCGACCGCCGCGTCGCCCACGGCGCCGAGCAGGCGTTCGTCGAAGGAGAAGCCCGGACCGAGGACCTGGATGTCCTTGGTCAGACCCGCCTGATTGAACTGCTTGAGGAAGTTGATCCCCATGCCGCCGGGCAGGAAGTAGAAGACGGCGTCGGGTTTGGCGTCACGAATGGCCGCTATTTCCGCGGCGTAGTCGCTTTGGCCCAATTGGGTATAGGTTTCTCCGGCCACCACGCCCTTGAAGAATCGCTTGAAACCGGTCAGCGAATCCTTGCCCGCCGGATAGTTGGGGGCCAGCAGGTAGACGGACTTGAATCCGGCGCCCTGGGCGTATTGGCCCATGGCCTCGTGCTGGTTGTCATTTTGGTAGGCTACGTTGAAATAGTTGGCGTGGCAGCCCTTGCCCGCCAGCGCCGAGGGACCGGCGTTGGGGGAAATGTAGAAGACGTCGTCGCGGACCACCTTGGGCACGACGGCCATGGCGACGTTGGAGAAAATGCCGCCGGTCATGATCTCGACCTTGTCGGCTTTCACCAGCTTTTCCGCGGCCTGGGCGCCCCGTTCCGGCTCGCGTTCGTCGTCCTCGACAAGAACGTCCACCGGCACGCCACCCAGGGTTCCCCCTCCCATGTCCACGGCGAGAAGGAATCCGTCGCGGGCGTCCTCGCCCAGGTATCCGCCATTGGTGGACAGGGTGGTCAACAGACCGATCTTGACCGGGTCCTGGGCCTGGGCCGTTCCCAGGGGCAGCGCACTCAGGCCCAGGGAGAACGCGGCGCCAAGGGTCGCGGCGACCAGGGTGGATGACGCGCGGGTGGAGGCATGTGTCATGTGAGGTGACTCTCCCGTTGGATGGGGCCTCGGATCCCGCGAAGCCAATACGGCCGCCGGGGGCCCGGGACGTGGAAAGGGATCAATAAAAAAGTGGCCATCCGGTTCATCCAGAGGCCACTCTTTCTTACCGTGAAATTCGTGTATCGGAAACCGTTAAACGGCGGCCACCCTGAACCAGAGCCCTAGGGGCCCAGCGACCCGCCCCAGCACTCCCCGTCCCGTCTTCCGCCGCCCCAACAAGGCGACCGAACCGCGAGAGGCGCCCTGTTGGGGCGGGGCCGAACCGGATTCAGATCACTTCCAGGGAACCAGCCATGGGGCCTTTCTTGCCCATGCGGATGGATATGCGGACCCGCTGGCCCTGCTCCAGGTCGGTGACGCCCGAGTCCTGGAGGGTGCGTGACCCAAAATAGACGTCCTTGCCGCCGCCATCCGGAACGATGAAACCAAAGCCCTTGTCGGGGCTGAAGAATTTCACCACGCCATCGACCGAGGACTCGGTGCCGAAGGTACCGCCGCCGCTATCATAGCCGCCGCTACTGTAACCGCCGCCTCCACCGTTATCATAGCCGCCGCCACCGCCACCGTAGCCGCCGCGGTCATAGCCACCGCCGCCGCCGCCGTAACCACCGCGATCATAGCCGCCGCCACCACCGTAACCGCCGCGATCATAGCCGCCGCCGCCACCGTAACCGCCGCGATCATAGCCGCCACCGCCAGCACTGGGCGCGCCGCCTTGCACTTCGTGGATTTCCGTGACCTGCATCCCCTTTTGTCCGGGTCCCAGATCACAGACGATCACCGCCCCCTCGTCGAGGGCCGCATAGCCCGCGCGCTGAAGGACGGAAACATGAAGAAACGCATCGGGCTCGTTATCGCTGACGCGGACAAATCCAAAGCCCTTGGTTGCGTTGAACCACTTTACCGTGGCCGAAATACGAGACTGCATGATTCCAAACAAACCCCAAAAGATCCCACCTGCGCTATCGGTGATACCCTTTTCCTGGCCTGGGGCCAAGGGCTTAGGACGCATTGGGTGGGGTCGAGCGGATGTGCTGGCGGACCATGTTCTCAACCAGTCCGCGTAACCCCTTGGATCGGCGGTGAAAACAGGTTTTTGAAAGATTAATGCGATTCTCGGTCCGCCGCGTTCATTTCAAGGGCCGCCACGTCGAATGTGACGGTTTTTTGGCCCGTCAACCCGAATCCTTGACCTTTTCCACGACAGTCCGCCAGCCGGTGATCAGGGATCGGCGGTGGCCGGGGTTCATGGTTGGCTCGAATCTCCGATCCCGGCGCCAAGTCTGGGTCGCGCTGTCCAGGTCTGAATGTTGACCGATGGTCAGGCCGGCCAGCAGGGCCACGCCCAGGGCCGCGGTCTCCGTGACCTTGGGGCGTTCCACGGGAACACCGAGGATATCGGCCAGGAATTTCAGCATCCACCCATTGGCGGCCATGCCCCCGTCGACCCGCAGGACCTGGGGGCGACCCATCCCATCGGCGACCATGGCCTCCACCAGATCCAAGGATTGGTAGCAGACGCTTTCCAGGGCCGCCCGGGCCAATTCGGCGACGCCCGTGTCCCGGCTCAGGCCGAATATGGCGGCCCGGGCCTTGGGGTCCCAATGGGGGGCACCCAGGCCGGTGAAGGCGGGTACGAAGTAAACTCCCCGGTTGGTCTTCAGGCCCCGAGCCAGGTATTCGGTGGTCGCGGCGCTTTCGATCACCCCCAACTCGTCGCGCAGCCACTGCACCGTCGTTCCGGCGTTGAACAGGGTGCCTTCCAAGGCATAGGTGACCTCGCCGTTCAGGCGATAGGCGATGGTGGCCAGCATGCGCCTCCGGGAGGCGACGGGCGAGCGGCCCGTGTTGGCCAACAGGAAGCAGCCTGTGCCAAATCCCCCCCTGAGCATCCCGCGGCGGATGCATCCTTGGCCAATCAGGGCCGCCTGCTGGTCCCCGGCGATTCCGGCGATGGGGATGGGGCGCCCATAAATCGCCGGGTCCGTATGGCCGAAGAGGGCGGCGCTGTCCCGGACCTCGGGCATCATGGACAAGGGGACTCCGAACAGGTCGAGCAGGTCCGCGTCCCAGCGTTGATTGTGGATATTGAACAGCATGGTGCGCGAGGCGTTCGAGGCGTCGGTGGCGTGTACCTTGCCTCCGGTCAGGCGCCAAAGGAGGAAGCTGTCGATGGTGCCAAAAGCCAGGTGGCCCTGGTCGGCGAGGGATCGGGCGCCGTCGACATTCGCGAGAATCCAGGAGACTTTGGAGGCCGAGAAATAGCTGTCCACCACCAGGCCCGTGCGCACCTGGATCAGGCTGTCGTATCCCTTTTCCACCAGGTCGCGACACTGGTCCGCCCCCCGCCGGTCCTGCCAGGAAATGGCGTTATAGATGGGATTGCCGGTCCGCCGGTCCCAGACGACCGTCGTTTCCCGTTGGTTGGTCAGGCCAATGGCGGCGATATGGTCGGCGCCGCTGCCTTCCAGGGCCTTGCGCCAGACGGTCAGGACATCCAGCCAGATATCGTCGGGGTTCTGTTCCACCCAGCCGGGCTCGGGGTAGATTTGAGACTGTTCCAGGGACGCCCGGGCCAGCACCGCCCCCTGGTCGTCGAAGGCCACCGCCCGGGTCGTGGAGGCTCCCTGGTCGATGGCCAGGATCACGTTGTCGCGGATCCGGGGAGCCCGGATTGGGGTGGAGGAGGCCATGGTCGCCTAGCCCTCGGCCAGGGGGCCGAACAGGTCGACCATCAAATCGTGGAAAGCCTCGCGCCGGGGGGGATCGTTGACATGGGTGAGTGCCCGGTTGGCCCCGTCCATGAGCGAGGCGGCCATGGTGTCCCGGTTCACCGAGGCCCAGAAATCACTGATCCACCGCTGATCCGCGCAGAGCCGCAGCCGGGTCCCAGCCCGGGTCAAGGCCTCCACGGGGGTCAGTCCCCCGACTTCGTTGGGGGCTTGGTCGAGAAGGGCCTTTGGCGACACCATGCCGTATTCGTCCCGGGCTGTTTCTCCGACCCGGACCAAGGGACCCACATAGGCCGGGCGGGCCAGCATGAAGAGTCCGTCGAGCAGGCGCAGCCACAGTCCCAGCCATTCCCGATAGACCCCATGGTGCCGCAGTCCCAACAGGAAGGGCTCCATCCAACCGGGTTCCCCATTGCGTGAGGTGCGCGCGAGGAACGCGCGGTATTCCTGCAGCACGGGGAAATGGGGAAGCAGGGCGGTCAGCAAAAAGCGCTCCTCGGGCCAGCAGCGGTGGGGAACTCCCCCGGCCAGCGCCTCGAGGCACAGGTCCGGTTGGCCCAGTTTCAACAGATCCGCGGTTTGGCCGAGGAACAGGGCGGGGTTGGCCAGGCAGGGCTGGACCGTGCCCGCGTGGGAAAGCCAAATCCGGCGTTCGAAAACCCGTGGCAGAGTCGGGTCGGGGGGCGGAGCGGAGTCCCAGGCCTCGAACAGAGCGGGGATGCGGTCGAAATCCATGAAGATATCGGGGCTCAGTCTGAGTACGCTGTCCCGCATGTCCGTCAGGCGTAGGCCCCGGTGCACCGCATGGAAGTCCGAGACCAGGGCGGGCAGGCCGAAATCATGGGGTGGGGAGAGGGTGAGCAGTTCCGTTCCCCGGGCGATAAGGTCCTCCGCCAGCCCTTGATGGGCGGTCAAGTCCGCCCGCCAAGCGGTCATGATCACCCGGTCGACGGCGCCGTCGGCCCAGAGGCCCAGGGCGCTTTCCATCACATGGGATAGGACTCCCAGGTCGCGGATGCCGCCGGACACGAGAATGATCCGCTCTCCGCCGTCTTCTGGCAGGAGGCCGCCGGAGCGCTTGCGTTTGGGGGCGCGGGTCATTCGCCTCTCCCGCCGCCGGATGTCGCGGTCCGGGGCCCTCGTCCTCCTCCGGCCACGGTGGCTTGAGTCGGCGGTCCGGCGCGATCCGCGGCGTCCCAGCCCTCGCCATCGTCAGTGCCGACCGTGGCGGGCCGTTCGGTCCAGCCCGGATCGATCACCGGCCGCGGTCCCCCCGTTCGCTTCAGCATGTCTTCCACCCGTTTCAGGTTCTTTTCGGCCACGATGGCCAGCCGGTCGGCGCCATGCATGCGGTAGGTGCCCAGGGCCGAACGAAAACTGTCCGCCGACTCTTCCAAGGCTTCGCGCCGCTGGGAATGCTTGGCCAGCAGGAACAGGGCGGATCCCATATTATTCTCCGTCGCCGCCCAGAGCATGGGAGCGGCCTCGAAGGTGCGGATCTCCATGGCCTGTTGGCAGGCGTCCACGGCGCGTTCCAGGATTTCGTCGGATCGGGCCTGATCACCATAGACTTGCAGTACTTGGCCGAGATTGTGCATGACTTCCGCCCACTTCCAGGGATAGGTGGCGCGGTTGAAGACTTGAAGGGCGCCTTGAAGACACCCCAAGGCTTCTTTCAAACTGTCCAGATTGCCTTCTTCCAGGTCCACCCTGTAGAGGACCATGCCCAGACGACTTTGGATGCCCGCCCATTCCCGGGGCATGTCCTGGGCACGGACCGCTTCCAGGGCGCCGCGGTAGGCCTCGATGGCTTGGATCAACAGATCTTTTGCCTCGGCCCGCTCCCCCATGGATTGCAGACAGATGCCGATGGCCCGGTGGAGGAGACCCCATTCCAGGTCCGCTTCCCGAGGCAGCAGGCCGATGGCCGCGCCATAAGCGTCGATGGCCAGTTCGTACCAGTTGGAATCTCGCCCGTGGTGGCCGAGCGCGGCCGAAGCGTTGCCAAAACAGGATAGGATGGCGGCCCGCTCCATGGGGCCATAGGCCACGGGCGGGTCGAGCCCAACCACCCGGGCCTGCTCCACGGCCGTGGGGAGGCTGGTGGCGATGGCCCGGGCCTGGAGTTCCGTTCGGGGCTCGACCGCGGCCAGGGCGACGGCCCGGGGCAGGGCGGTCCAGTCCTCGCCGAAATCCATCGGCAGGCAGAGCCACGTCAGCGCGTTGGGCTGGCCGGGGCGTCCATCCTCCGGTGATTGGATGCCGGTGAACCGGATCTCAAGGATCCGGGCCGGCGGATCGACGAGACCCCACAGGACAAGGTCGGCGTCCTCCTTGCGGAGGATGTTGCGGGCTTGGGTGCCCGCCTGGGCCAGGGCGGCGAGGGGTCCGTCGTTTCCCCCCACCTCCACGGCCTTGTCGCTGGCCTTGATCAGGATCCCGGGGAGATCCTTGAAGCAGGCGACGATTCGGTCGCGCTGGGCGTTGGCCTCGTCGTTGGGGAGGGTCGCCACGGCGATAACCAAGGGACGTTGGGCCGCGGACGGGAACGCGGGGGGGCGAGGCGGAAGGGAGTGGGCGCTCCGGTGGGGCCATGCCCGATCCTTGCGGCGGAAGGTTCCCAGGACCCGGTCGAGCAAGCCCGGGCGTTCGGTTTCGTTGTCGTGGATGTCCAGGGGGAGCGCGTCGGATCCGATGGGCGCGGGCAGGGTTTCGCGAGGGGACAGGGTGGTGCCCGAAAGGTCGGCGACCCGGTCCGCGAGGCCATGCAGGCGCCGGGTCAGCTTGGCGATGATCTTCACCGCGACCTCGGGGTCGTCCGCGGTGCGTTTCAGGAAATCCTCGCGGGACACCTGCTGAAGGGTGACGGGTCCCTTGGCGATGGCCGTTTCCATGCGTTCGGTCCGGTCCGACAGGCCGGTTTCCCCCAACAGATCCCCCTTGCGCAGGGATCCAAGGGGAACCGCTCCCCGGGGGCTGACTTTGTACAAATCCACCATTCCGGACACGATGATATAGCCTGAGGGGGCCTTTTCCCCTTCGCGGAAGATCACATCGCCATCGTTGAATTTCCGGTGGACCGGTTTCATGAACACCCTTTTGGCCCGGACTTTTTCCGCCCGATAGTCTATCCCGTTTTTCAGGATTTACGCCAATGGACTTGGGGTGCCAAGGGCTTCAGGGATTTATATTTCTCACGGCGTCCCGCTTCGCTGGCGCCTGACTCCGACGAAGAGGGAACGGGGTCACGAACCCGATGGGGCGGGAAATCGGCCCAGGCCGGGCAGGCGCAGGGCCAGGGGATGGGTGTCCAGACCCAGGGACAGGCCCAGGATGTTCACCTCCACCCCCTCTTCCGGTGCGATCATCAGTCCCAGCAAACCCAGCAGGGAGACCTGGGCGCCGGTTCCACTAGGCGCCCGTCCGAAGGGGTTGTCGATGGGGCGCCAGTCCTTGCCGATGGCCGTCGGGGGCAGGTCAACGTCCAGTCCTGGAACGGCCCTGGCCAGGTAGGCCAGGAAGGTGTTGCTGTTGGGGCCAGGGTAGGCGGAGTAGGTGTTCCGCCAGGGATAGACCGCGACCGCCTGTTCAATGGCGGGGATCAGGGCCTCGGCGTTCTCGCCTCGGATATCGCGGAGCAATGTCGGAGTGGACCCTGCCCACCTGTCGTCCGGCCCCCCACTGTTCCAGACAACCTTATCGCCCTGTCTCCAGCCGAGGACCTCCACCCGCGTGTACCGGTCGGCGCCCGCCGGCTTGAACGTGATCCAACCGTGGACGGCGAAGATCCTGCGCCAGGAGTAGGTCCGGGCCGCGTAGATCTGGACCACCGCCTCGTGGCTGGTCACGGGATTGGGGGCCAAGCCGGTCGATCCGTTGTTGGCGACGGACCACGGCTTGGCGCCGCCACCGTTGACCAGGGCGCTGACCCCGACGGGGACACCCAACAGAACCAAGAGGGCGAGGAGGGTAAAGAGCAAGCCTTTCATGCGCACCAGTGAAGCGGGCCATTATGGTGATCCTGGGGCGTTGTCTTTTCTCCGTGTATCGGGGCTGCACGTGCTCATCCCACCTTTGCTTCCACCCCGCCACCCTCCTGGCCGGCGTCTGTTCACCATGGAATCCCGGGTGGTCCGTGGTGGCTTCAACCGAACCTGTCGCGCGGCGTTGGGAGCCACGAAGCCCTGGGGGCGATGGGGAAAAACTGCTTGTGCAAGGTTGGTATGGCTTTTTTGGTGTGACTTTGAAAAACATATACCTTATACGATAATTAATTTGATAATTAGCTTGTCATTATAAATCTTAAAGTATATACAATCTTGGAACTTTTTTGCATCCACACCGCATAATGGTTATATGCGTTGGGAGTCACCGAAATTCCTGATGGAGCTTCTCGACATGATTAAAATTTCCATTATCTGCGGGGCGGCGCTCGTTTGTCTCGCGGGCTCCGCTTCGGCGGGCGAAACTTGGACGGTGGACCAGTGGTCTCCATCCTACGACTTCAGCAATAACCCCAAGGAAACCACCTATTCCTCCATGGAAAAGGCGTCCAAGGACTGGAACCTCTGTGTTGTTTTTCCGCATCTGAAGGATCCCTATTGGGTGGCGACGAACTTTGGGGTTGTTGATCAGGCCCGCAAGCTTGGTGTTCGCGCTGATATCTTCGAGTCAGGTGGCTATCCGAATCTCGATAAACAGATCGAGCAAGTGAAGCATTGCGCGGCCGCGGGAACCTATGACGCCATTCTGCTTGGTACGGTGTCCTATGACCTTATGACGCCCACGGTGGTGGAAGCCGCGAAGTCCATTCCCGTGTTCGCAACGGTCAATCAGATCCAAGGCGACGGCCTTTCGGGGATGGTAGCGGTGAACTGGGTCGATATGGGCCGGGCCGCTGGGCGCTATTTCGTGGAGCAACACCCCGCTGGGTCCACGCCGGCCAAGGTGGCGTGGATTCCGGGGCCGGAGACCGCGGGATGGGTGAAGTTCACCGACAAAGGATTTCGAGAGGTCATTAAGGACGCGGCCGTCGATTTGGTCACGGTCAAGTACGGTGATACGGGAAACGACATTCAAAAGACGCTCGTCGAGGACACTTTGGATGAGTTCCCCGATGTGGAGTATATCGCCGGAAACGCCGTCGCCATCGAGGCGGCCATGGCGATCGTCCGGCAACGGGGACTCACTGGCAAGGTGAAACTGGTCGCCGACTATTTCACACCCGCGATCTACCGTGGCGTGCGCCGTGGCGTGATTGTCAGTGCTCCCACGGACAGCGCGGCCTTGCAGGGTGTCCTGTCCGTTGATCAGGCCGTGCGGTTCCTGGAGGGGACGTCGACCGCGGATCACATCGGACCCGTGATCTTCAATGTGGATACGACCAACGTGCAGGACTTTCCGGTCGCGGAATCGTTGGCTCCTTCCGAATTCACGCCGGTTTTCAGCGTTCCCTAGACCTTTCCATTCCTTGACCTGTTCCGGCCCCAGGGGCCGGAACACCGGATGTTGTTTATGATCGAGGATCCCTCTAAGGGGGGACGCGCCGTTCTCGTCGCATTTTGCAAGGAGCGGTGTCCTTTCGGGTGTCCTTGGACGGCTCGTCTTGGTCCGGTTGGGTTCCTCGATTTAAGATTCTCCAGGCGTAGAGAGAAAGCGATGAAGACCATTTCCGTGCGCACGGGTTTGATACTGGCATTCGCCTGTGTTGCCCTTCTAACTGTTGTCGCGAGTGGTACCGGATTGGCTGTTCTTCAGTCGATAAAGACGCGACAGCAGGAAATTCTCGAGAAGTCAATACCCCTCGTTCTGCTCGCCAAGGAACTGGTAACCGATGCGGGGAATCTCAGCAGGCATCGGGAAGAAATGTCCAAGGCGAGGGACGGGGAGACCTTGGCGGGGCTGCGGAAGGATGTAACGGACGCCACATCCCTGATAAAGAACAATATTGAGCTCTTTCGCGGTCTTGATCGCGGCGGTGATCGCGCGGATGGATTCGAAAGGGTCATCTCTCGGTTCACGGGAGACTTGGCGGAGTTCGCGTCGGTCACCGAGGATCGCGTCCGGTTGAACCAAACGCGCAATAAAGTCTATCGGGAGATTCTGTCCGACGCCGGGCGGATGACGGAGTTGACGGAAAGCCTCGTGGCCAACGGTCGAGCCGACGTCAGCAATGCCCTCTCGACGCTATACGACCTCATTGAGGATCCCGGCGCGGTCAACAAAGTCTACGACACCCTGGATACGATCCTGGACGTGAAGCTCTTTCAAGCCGAAGAGATGAATAGTCTCAAGGTCAACAGTTTGTTACTGCCCAAACAGGTCGTGGGTTTGATGGCGTTGACCGAAGGGAGCGCTGTCGAGCGGATCGCCGAAGATATCGCCAAGACGTTGACCGCCTTGGAACGCAATGTGAATTCGATCCGGAATCCCGACCAAAAAAGCAGGACACAGGAGATTTTGACAGGTTTGGTGGACCAAATCAAAGTGGGTCAAGCGGACGGCTTTATCGCGATGAATAGGGATTATCTCGCGACACTCGACCGTCTGACGGATTTGAGCGCCAGCGTCTTGTCGCGGGAAGAGGCCCTTGGTGCCTTCGCCGCGGAGACGGAACGGACGATTGGCGACAGTATCGAAGCGGATAAGGCGGCCATGGCCGACGAGGTCTCCTTCGCGCGGACGACCATGATCCTCATATCGATCGTCGGTGTCCTCATTTCCTTGGCGATTGGCTACTTTTATGTTCGGCGGAATATCCTGTCCCGCTTGGCCGCGCTGAACGAAGCGACCCAACGGCTGTCCGAAGGCGACACGGATGTGGTCATCCCCATTGCCTCTCGGGACGAACTGGGTCGAATGGCGGCCGCGCTCCAGGTCTTCAAGGAAAACGCCCAGGAGAAGGAGCATCTCGAGACGCAGCGGCGGGAGGATGAAGACCGGATGGCCCGGGAGCGCACCGAAGAATTGGCGCGCATCGCCAGCAATTTCGAAACATCCGTCCTTGGTATCGTCGAGTCCGTGACCACCCGTGCCCATGGGATGAAACGGTCGGCCGAAACCATGCGGGCGCGGGCCAATGGGGCGGGAGAGCGCACCACCACCGTGGCCACCGTATCGGTCGAGGCGTCCGGAAGCGTCGAAATGGTCGCCGCGGCGGCGGAGGAACTCAGTGCCTCGATCCAAGAGATTTCCAATCAGGTGTCGCATTCCGCGGCCGCCTCGGATGCCGCGGTCGCGGAGGCGCGCCATATCCGCGAGGACGTGAATGGGTTGAGCGTGGCGTCCGAACGGATCGGCGAGATCGTCGGTCTTATCAACGGCATCGCCTCGCAAACCAATCTCTTGGCGTTGAACGCCACGATCGAGGCCGCTCGGGCTGGCGACGCGGGAAAGGGATTCGCCGTCGTCGCCAACGAGGTTAAGTCCCTTGCATCGCAATCGACGAAAGCGACAGAGGAAATCGGAGGTCAAATAACGCGTATCCAGGATCAAGTACAGAGGTCCGTGACGGCAATCCAGAACATTGTCGATACAATTGAGAATCTGAATTCAATCTCGGCCAGTATCTCCTCGTCGATTGATCAGCAGAAGTCCGCGACCACTGAGATTTCGAAGAGTGTTCAAACGGCGGCCCTGGGGTCCCAGGAAGTTACCAGAATCATAAAGGACGTCGCCGAGGACGTGGCGGAAACCAGTTCCACCTCGGGTGAGGTCGTGGACGTCTCGGACCATTTGGTGGACGAATCGGATGCTCTGAAACGGGAAGTGACCCAGTTCCTCGCCAATATCCGGGGTCGGTAACGGCGGGCGGGATTCGGCGGTGGTGTTCGGCGATCCCAATAAGGACGGAACCAATAGGGGAGCCCTCGATGGGGGCCGGTTCAATGGGGGCCGGTTCAACGGGAGGGAAGGCCGCGTGGATCTTCATTCCCCGCTCGGCGGTCTTTTCCCTGCACAACGGGTGCAAGCTCCTTTATGGTGTCGTCGTTCCCAACCCTGACCGGATTCCCAATGGTCTTCGACGCCCCCCTGGCCTCCGAATTCGCGACCGATTCAACCGGTTTCCCCCTGGATCCGCGCAGCCTGCTGGCCGACGTCTGGGGATTCCAGGATTTTCGCCCCGGGCAGGCGGCGATTATCGAGGCCATCCTGGCCGGGGAGAACGTGCTCGCCATCATGCCCACGGGCGCGGGCAAATCCCTGTGCTACCAGCTTCCCGCCCTGGCCAGTCCGGGGGTCACGGTGGTGGTCTCTCCGTTGATCGCCCTGATGCGCGACCAGGTGGCCCAACTCACGGCCCTGGGGATCGAGGCCGGGGCGCTGAACTCCTCCATCGGCATGGACGAATACCGCCGGATCATGGGGGGGCTGCGACAGGGGACGCTGAAGCTGCTTTACGTGGCGCCGGAGCGCCTGACCCGGCCGGAGACCATTGCCCTTCTCCAGGACAGCAAGATTGCCACGCTGGCCATCGACGAGGCCCATTGCGTCAGCCAATGGGGCCACGATTTTCGGCCGGAATACATGGAAATCGGCCGGGTGCGGGAAGAACTGGGTGGAGTGCGCACGGTGGCCTTCACCGCCACCGCCGACGCGGCCACCCGGGACGATATCGCCCGCCGTCTGTTCACCGAGGAACCTCGGATGTTCCTGGGGGGCTTCGACCGTCCAAACCTGCGTCTGGCCATGCGCCCCAAGGGGGATACCAAGCGGCGGATCCTGGAATTCGTCGCCGCCCATAAGGGGGAAAACGGGGTTATCTACTGCTCCAGCCGCGCCCGCACCGAGGAATTGGCTGAAGCCCTGAACGAGGCCGGACACCGGGCGCTGCCCTACCACGCGGGTCTGGAGAAGGGGGTGCGGGACGCCAACCAGGACGCCTTCCTGGCCGAGGACGGGCTGGTGATCGTGGCGACCATCGCTTTCGGAATGGGCATCGATAAGCCCGATGTGCGCTTTGTCTGCCATTGGGACATGCCCAAGAATATCGAGTCCTACTACCAGGAGATCGGCCGCGCCGGGCGGGACGGTCTGCCCGCGGATACCCTGACCTTCTATGGCCTGGACGATGTGCGGCTCCACAGCCAGCGCATCGAGGAAAGTTCGTCGAGCGAGGAGCAAAAGCGGGTCGAGAACCAGAAGCTCACCGCCTTGCTCGCGCTCTGCGAGGCGCCCCACTGCCGTCGTCAGAGCCTGCTGGCCTATTTCGGCGAGAAGGCGGAACCCTGCGGCAACTGCGACCTCTGCCTGAACGGGGTGGAGACCTATGACGCCACCATCGACGCGCAAAAGGCCATGTCGGCCATGGCCCGCACCGGGCAGCGCTTCGCCACGGAACATTTGATCAACATTCTCGTGGGCACGGATACGGACGCCACCCGTCAATGGGGCCATGACCGCCTGCCCACCTTTGGCGTGGGCAAGGACCGGCCGCGCACCGTCTGGCGGGGCATCTTCCGCCAGCTCTACGCCGCCGGGCTGATCTCCATGGATATCGCCAACCATGGCCGTTGGCTGATCACCGAGTCGGGCAAGGAGGTGCTGGGCGGGCGGGAGACCATCGCGCTGCGGGCCGATGTGCTGGAAACCGGAAGCGGTAAGCGGGAGCGGGATCGCGGCGAGAGAAGCCGCGCCGCCCCCGCCATCAACCTGGCCGAGGCGGATCGGGCCCTGTTCGATGCCCTGCGCGGCAAACGCCAGGACCTGGCGAAGGAGGCGGGAGTGCCCGCCTATGTGGTTTTCGCCGACCGGACCCTCGTGGAATTGGCCAGCCACCGTCCCCGAACCCGGGAGGCGATGCGCGAGATCCACGGCATCGGCCAGACCAAGATGGCCCGGTACGGCGATGCCTTCCTCAAGGTGATCGAGGACGCGGGGCTTTAGAGTGTTCTGCGATCAACGTGGCCCACGAAGTGGACCAGCTTGATCTCGACACATTCTAGAAGGCTTCTAGAAAATTCCGTCGCGCTCGGCGCCGCATTGCTCGACGATCTTGAGATAACTGGCCACGAATCCGCTGAGAGAGACGTCGAAAATCTTGGTGCCGTCGTCGGTGAGGATTGCGGACATTCGATCCCCCTGCGCCATCGAGGTCATCGCCAGTTCGTTGTTGTAGGGGTACCCATCGAAGGCAGTGCGGCCTTCTCCGTTGATCATCAAGGGAGAGATGTCCTCGGTTGTGCCGCTAAATTCACTAGAATCGTCGAAAATGAAGGTGAGTTTAGCGTCCTGCCACAGCAGGGGTTCGTGACGCGGGAGCACCTCAAGATGTCGAAACGTTATGGTGGGGTAGGAAAACTCAGAACCCTGTTCATAGGTTAGACGAACCTGATTCTCAACGTCAGCGCTGGTCACAGCTAAGCAGTCCATCTTGCCTGTCGTGGGGTTCTTGGTGGTGGATATGTTCCAGTCCTTGAAGGTCCAGGTTTCGGCTTCTGCGCTTTGGGCCGTGCCACAAAGGACGAGGACGACCGCGGCGGTCTTGGCGAAAGGGAATTTAATCATGGGTAGACTCTCCTGAACGGAAAAATGCGACTTTGGTCATTTGGAGGCGCTTAGACCCGAACGATGGTCGTTCACCGCCCATCCGCGTCGGGCAGGTCCACGGGCGCGCCCTGTTCCGGTTCGGAAGGGGGTGGGGGAGGGCCCGCCTCGGGCCGGGGGGCGCGCCATTTGGGGTCCATGCGCAGGTAGGCCGGGGGCGCCTCGCCCTTCTGGTCCACGCCGAAATACAGCGTGGTATGGGGGAAGGGGATCTCGATCCCCTCGGCGTCGAAGGCTTTTTTCATCAAACGGTTGAACTCCCGGCCGACGAACCATTGTTTGATCGGGCGGGTCTTCAGGCGGGCCTTGATGATCACCGCGGAATCGGCGAACTGATCGACGCCGAGGATCTCCAGGGGTTCCAGCAGTTCCTTGGCGTATTCCGGGTTGGTCCGCAGGTCATCGTCCACTTGGCGCAGGACCTCGCAGACATGGTCCGTGTCCTCCCGGTAGGCCACGCCGATTTCCATGACGTAGTAGCTAAAGTCCTTGGTCATGTTGGTGACCGTGTCCACGGTGCTGAAGGGGATGGTGTGCACGCTGCCGGTCAGATCGCGCAGACGGATGGAGCGGATGGACAGCCCCTCCACCACGCCCGAATGTCCGGCCACGGTGACCACGTCGCCCACGGCGATGGCGTCTTCGATCAGGCAGAAGGCGCCGGTGATGACGTCCTGGACCAGCTTTTGGGACCCGAAACTGATGGCCAGACCAAGGACGCCGGCACCGGCCAACAGGGGGCCGATGTTCACGCCCAGTTCGGACAGGACAATTAGGGAGATGATCAGGATCAGGATAATCAGAATCACCGTCCGGGCCAGGGGCACCAGGGTTCGGACTCGTTGGCCCAATTCGATGGTGTTGCCCTTCTCGTCGGTGTCTCGCAGAAATCGGTCCGCGGTGGCCACCACGGCCTCCCAAACGACGAGTCCGATGGCCACCACCAGGGCGATGGACAGGACGCCGCCGATCAGGCGCTGGCCGAGGGGGCCAGAAACCCAGTCGAGACTGTCCGCGCCCCAGGACTCCAGAATGACGATGGCGGCGAACAAGATCAGGACCAGAGTCACTCCCCCCTTGAGAACCGATAGGTAGCTGTTGGCCCGGCGCTCCAGGCCCGGATGGCGCAGGCGCATTTCCTCGGAAATGGTGAACAGTTTGTCCAAGAGGCCGATGGCCACCCGCGAGATCATCCAGGCGACGAGGATGGTCGCAAGGGACTTGATGGTAGCCAGGGTGGCGAAGGCGAAGCCGCCCGGAACCTCTAGGAACCACATGAGGAATAGGGCGGTGGCATAGACCAGGGCGAGGATGTGCCAGACCTCCGCCAGGCGACCGACGGCCTTCGCGGCCCGGCTTCCTCCCCCCAGATCGATGATATGGATGCGGAGCCAGGACGACAGGGTTCGGCGGTTTTGCAGGATGATCAAGGCCACCAAGCCGAATTCCACCAGTCCCACGGCCTTCCGGGTCAGGGAGAGGACTCCCTGGGGCACGAGTATCATATCCAGCGTGCCCAGCAGGCAGACGCCAATGGCCGCGACCGTGCTCAGGCGGCGGACCCAGAGATACAAATAGGCCCCCGTCTCGGGGCTGATCGGCAAGACGGCGAGGGCTTGGGTGGATGGCAGGAACAGCACCCGGGCGACATGCTGAACGGCTCGGGCCAAGACGAAGGCGACCACGGCCACGCCAGCGATGACCCGGGCGGTCAACCCGGCATCAATCAGGGGCAAGGTCAGATTGGTGGCCAGGGCGAACACACCCACGGGGAGCATGTTCAACAGTAAGCGCACTGGAAGCAAAGCCCAGCGTCCATAGATGGGCAACCCCTCGGCGGCCAGATCGACCCGGGTCCCGGGGCGCTGGATGGCCTTGGCCGCCAGCCAACGGCCGATCAGGCCAACGGAAATCGCCAATCCGAACTGCCAGATAAAGGCTCCCCAGAGGACCAGGGAGTCTGGTTGGGTTTGCATTTCCAGCCAGAACCAGAGCTGCGGCAGGCTGTCCAGCAGCCGGGCACCGTTGATCAACCCGCTCCAGCTTGCCCGCAGGTGGTGGGTCATGGCGGTGATCAGGCCCTGTTCGGCGTCATCCAAGGCGCGCCCTGGATCCTCGGTCGTGGCGGCGTCGCCCCTATTGTCGCTCCCCGTCGAGGCCTCTTTCAGGGCCTGGAGCAGAGCGGCCCGGGTTTGGGGATTGCCCAGGATCCGCTCCAGGGCCTGGATATCCCCGTCGGCCAGGGGAGTCGAATCGGTCCCCGCGGTGCCCTGGGTGGGACCCGCCGCCACGGTGGACAAGGGAGCCGAAAGCGACGACTGAGCCTGGCTTGGCGCCGTTGGGGCGAGGAGTGCCGGAACAAGAAGAACCAAAAAGAGAAAGGCACGGGGGATTGCGGGGGCGAAACGGCGCATGGGGTCCTGGGGGCTTGGGTTTCCAGAGGGACGGCGATAAACTTGCCCCGCTCTCGCGTTGGGATCAAGTCGTTGAGAAAAGGACGCCTCTTCCATGGACGTGACCATTTACCACAATCCCCGCTGTTCCAAGTCCCGGGCAACCCTGGCCCTGCTGGAGGAGAAGGGGATCACGCCCAAGGTCGTGGAATACCTGAAAACCCCACCGTCGGAAGAGGAATTGTCCACGATTTTGTCCCTTTTGGGCATGGGTCCAAGGGATCTCTTGCGTAAAAAGGACGCCGTGGCGGCGGGACTCGACCCCGCATTGGACGGCGCCGCCCTGATCGCGGCCATGGTCGCCAATCCCCAGGTGATTGAACGGCCCGTCGTTCTGACGCCCGGCGCGGCCCGGGTCGGTCGGCCTCCGGAAAGTGTCCTGGAGATCCTGTAACCTGGAGATCCTGTAAATGGAAAGTTCCCTTGGTCATGGATCCCTCCGTCACAAATAAGGCCATCGTCGGACCGCCGTCCTTCGATGCGGCTCACGCCGATCATCTGGCGGGCAACCTGGATCGGGCGGAAGCGGGGTATCGTGCCCTTCTGGGCAAACCGGAAGAAGTCTTGGGAACCCGGACTCTGTTGGCGGCCATCCGCCGGGTACGGGGGGACCGGGGCGAGGCGGAAGACCTGGAGAGGAGCGAACTCGTCCCCCTGAGCGCCGGGGCGGTGGCTCGGTTGGGGCGCGCCCTGCTGGCCATGGATGACCCCGTGGCCGCGCGGGCCTTGGCCCGGACCCTCATGGACAGGGAACCCGGAGAGTCCAACCATGGGATCGAGGGGTTGGTGTTGCTGGCCCGCGCGACCCTCGCCCTGGGGGATCGGGACGGGGCGGAGCGGATCCTGCGTGTGGTCGTGGACCGGGATCCCACCCAGAGCGAGGCGATTTGTCTGCTGTCCCGGATGCTGCGGGGGGATGGGCGGAGTGCCTTGGCCCTTGACCTGTTGACCGGCGCGCTGGAGCGCTGTCCAGGGGATGCCAGACTGTCACGGGAACGGGCCCAGGTCCTCTTGGCCCGGGGAACCTGGACGCAAGGCTGGCGGGATATGGCCGAGGCGGGAAGCGGGCCACCCCTGGAGCCCTGGAACGCCCTTCCAGTCCCGGGGACACGGATCCTGTTGCGGGCCTTTGGTTCCCTGGAGGAAACACTCCTGTTTCTCCGTTTCGCGGTGCGTCTCGCCGACGGGGGCCTTGAGGTTTCCCTGGAAGCGCCCGAAGACGTCCTTCCCCTGCTGTCCTTGGTCCGGGGCTTGTCCCGTGTTGGTCTCCGGGATCATGTGGGGGACGACCATGACATCACCCTGGACCTGAGTGCCTTGCCCGGATTGATGGGGGTGACGCCAGAGAACCAGGAGCCGGATGGCGCCTATTTGGAGGTGCCCCTGGATCTTGTTCTGGCCTGGGGGGAGCGTCTGGAACCCGGATTGAACCTTGGATTGGACTGGAGTCGGGCCAATCGGGAGGGTGGTCTGGGCGGAGGGATGCCCCTGGAGGACTTGGCGCCTCTGCTGACCCTACCCGGTGTGAACAGGATCGCCCTGGCTTGGTGGGGGGAAGCGGCCCGGGGTGCCATGGACCCTTGGGGGGACCGGATCACGTTTCCCTTCGCCAATGGAGGAGAAAGGAGCGGTGGTTGCACGGGGACGATTCTCGATACCGCGGCCCTGCTGTTTTCCATGGATCTGGTGGTGACCACGGATTCCGCGGTCGCCCATCTGGCGGGGGCCCTGGGGCGGCCCTGTTGGGTCCTTCTGCCCTCCGACGCGGGGTGGTATTGGGGGACGGAGGGGGAGGGAACGCCCTGGTATTCTTCCCTGCGCCTGTTCCGTCAGCAGGTTGCCGACGATTGGCGAGGGCCGGTTTGGTCGGCCGCGGCGAGTGTGGGCCAGGAATTGGTGGCGTCACGGGGTTGACCCGCGCTCGAGGCGTCGCGGGATTGACCCGGGCGGAAGCGGGCGGTAATCAAGGGCCTCACGCCTTTTTCAATCCTTCTTGGACTCGACACCCATGCCGATGATGAGCCTCGACCCGCCCGCCCAGGACCGCGATCTCGCGCTGTCCTCCAATGCCTGGCCCTTCCAGGAAGCGCGCGCCCTGCTCGAGAAACGGCTGAAGGGCAAACTGCCCGACAAGGGGTATGTCCTGTTCGAGACGGGCTATGGCCCCTCGGGTCTGCCCCATATCGGCACCTTCGGCGAGGTCGTGCGCACCACAATGGTGCGCAATGCCTTCAAGGTGCTGGCCCCGGATATGCCGACGAAGCTGTTTTGCTTCTCCGACGACATGGACGGTCTGCGCAAGGTGCCCGACAACATCCCCAACAAGGATCTGGTTGGCGCCCACCTGGGCAAGCCCCTGACCCAGGTGCCCGATCCCTTTGGCACCCATGGCAGCTTCGGCGCCCATAACAACGCGCGCCTGCGGGTTTTTCTGGACAGCTTCGGCTTTAATTACGAATTCCAGTCGGCGACGGAGTGGTACACCTCCGGCCGCTTCGACACGGCCCTGTTGAGGGTGCTGGAATGCTACGACAAGATCAAGGGCGTGGTTCTGCCCACTCTGGGCGAGGAGCGCCGGGCGACCTATTCCCCCTTCCTGCCGGTCTGCCCGGAAACGGGCATCGTCTTGCAGGTGCCGGTGATTCATACCGACCCCAAGGCCGGAACCATCGCCTATAAGCGCGAGGACGGCCGGGAGGTCGAGACAACGGTCACCGGTGGCGCGGTCAAGCTGCAGTGGAAGGCCGATTGGGGCACGCGCTGGTTCGCGCTGGGCGTGGACTACGAAATGTCCGGCAAGGACCTGATCGACTCCGTGAAGCTGTCCAGCCGCATTTGCTCCATCCTGGGCGCCACCCCGCCCCAGAACCTGACCTATGAGCTGTTCCTGGACGCCCAGGGCCAGAAGATTTCCAAGTCCAAGGGCAATGGCCTGTCCGTGGAGGACTGGCTGAAGTACGGCAACGCCGAAAGCCTGGCGCTTTACATGTACCAGAAGCCCAAGGCGGCCAAGCGTCTGCATTTCGACGTGATCCCCCGGGCCATCGACGAATATCTGACCTTCGTGGAGACGTTCCCGAAACAGGATGAGAAGACCCAATTGGCCAGCCCGGCTTGGCATATTCACGGCGGCCATCCGCCGGAGGAAAAGGCCCATCTGTCCTATTCCATCCTGCTCAATCTGGTCAGTGTCTGCCATTCGGAGGACCCGGCGGTTCTCTGGCACTACATCAGCCGGTATGCGCCGGGCGCGACGCCCGAGAACGCGCCCATGCTGGGGGTGCTGGTCGAGCGGGCCATCGCCTACTACAAGGACTTCGTCCTGCCCGAGAAGACCTTTCGCCCGGCGACGGCGGCGGAAATCGCCGCGCTTTCGGATCTGCGCGCCAAACTGGCCGACTTGCCAGAGGGCTTTTCCGCCGAGGAAGCCCAGAACAGGGTCTATGAGGTGGGCAAGGACCACGAAGACCTGGGCGACCTGAAGGCTTGGTTCCAGGTGCTCTATCAGGTGCTGCTGGGCCAGGACCAGGGGCCGCGGATGGGAACCTTTGTCGCCCTTTATGGCGTCGAGGAGACCCTGGCCCTGCTCGACCGCGCCATCGCGGGCGAGGATTTGAGCCAATAGGACGCTGGCCGTGGGAGGTGAACCTCCCCCTTCTTTATCCGTGCTCATCGGGAAGCGCCCGGGTCAGCCAAGCGCCCCAGAAGAGGCTGGAAAAAAACCGAAGCGGCTCCTCGAAGCCCGCTTCGGTGAGCAGGGAGATCACGGCTTCCTCCGACCGGGGGGGCTCCGCGCCTTGCAGGATCTTCCCCATCTTGGCCTGGATTTCCTCCGGTTCCGCGCCGTTCATGCGCCAACGCGCCGCCCAGGCTTTCATCAACAGCGGCTGAGACGCATACCTTCTGTAATTTCCCGCGACGACGAAGGGCGCACCCGGCCGCACCCGCATTGCGATTTGTGCCAGAATATCCTGCTTCGCCACATCTGTCGGCAGGTGGTGCAAGACACCGATCATGATCGCCGCATCGAAAGATGGGGTTGACTCGATGTCCGTGACGGTGCCCAGCGCGGTTTCCACCCGATCGGACACTCCAGCGTCGACCAGATGGGTCCGCGCGAGATCCAGCATCGGCGGCGACGGATCAACGGCGACAAAGGACCAAAGGGGTTCCAGTCGCGCGGCGGTGATAATTTCACCCGCTGTCCCTCCAGCGCCAATCACCAGCACCCGCGCCGGCTTTCCTTCGCCCAAGGTGGCCGACAGCATGCAGGCGGAAAGCTCATGGCAGGCGTCATATCCGGCCAGTCCGATCCGGCTCTGGCGGGCATATTCCCGGGCGCGGGAGGCGTCGAATTTGGCGGCGGAATCCTGTGTCATGGGATCTCTCTTCGATTGCTTTTACGACGGGCTCGTCTGGTCCCTTGCGATAGGATAAACAATTTTCGATCAGGAATGAGGGGGACGGCATGATCGAAAATTCGGATGTCCAACGAAGACATGATCGGTTAAGCGCTTTTCTGAAAGCGTTTCCCCTCGGCGCGACGCAATGCGAGTCCGCGGAGGCGGCGAATCTGCTTATCGTCGATGCCAATGGCCGTGGTGGACCGACCCATGTGCTCTACCGGGCGCGATCCCCATCGGTGGTGCCGGACGGGATGACGGTATGCGCCGCCGTAAAGGTGGACTTTGGCGGTAACGCCAATCCGTTGGTTGGCGCCTTGCCAGAAGAATTGTGTTTCTCGCTGGAAGACGAGTCAGGATTGCTTGGACTGTCGGAGTTGATCGTGGCCGAGGTCGGCGTGGCTCGTTGTGGTGGGGGCACGATTCAGGCACGACTCTGCGAGGCCGTCGTCGTGCTGGCGATCCGTAAGGCAATCGCGATTGGCACGGTCGATGCCGGGCTGCTGGCGGGGCTTGCGCACCCCAAGCTTCATATAAGCCTTGTCGCCATGCACGATGATCCGGTGCGAAATTGGCGCATTACGGACTTGGCGACCGTCGCGGGATTATCGCGCGGACAATTCATCGCGACCTTTAAGCGAACCGTTGGCCACTCTCCGGGCGCGTATCTGACGGGCTGGCGCTTGGCCCTGGGACGTGCCGAACTGCGCTCTGGACGGAGCGTTAAATCTGTCGCGGCCATGGTCGGTTTTGGCAGTGCCGCGGCATTTTCCCGGGCGTTTTCACGCAAATTTGGGTATCCGCCGATTCATGGCAAAGCGCAAGGATGAGACGCCCCGGCGCGTTTCCGTCAAAGGGGGGGACTCTCGGTTCACATTCGGACCACCCTCCACCCCCAAGTTTACGTCGACGACACCGCCCGCGCGGCCTGATCATAAATCCCCGAAAGGCCGCGCAGCAGGGTGGCCATGCGGCCGAGGTCCTCCCCGTCGGCATCGAGGGAACGAATGGTGTCGACGAGGCAACGTTCCCGCAAATCCCGGTATTCCTGGCAGGTCCGGGCGCCTTTTTCGGTGGTGCTATAAAAGCGCTCCTTGCCCCGCCGTTCGCTCTCCACCAGTTCGGCTTTCATCAGCTTTTTCAGGGAATAGTTCACGGTGTGCTGGTCCTCGATATTGAGCACGAAGCAGATGTCCGCCAGGCGTTTGGATCGCTTGCGATGGTTGCAGTTGTGGAGGACCAGCACATCAAGCGGGCTGAAGTCGGTGAACCCCGCGGCGGCCATACAGCGGGTCATCCATCGGCTGAAGGCGTTGAAGGCGACGATCAGCCCATATTCGTACTCGCTCAATCGCCACGCTTCGGTCGAGGCCAGATGCTCCGAGGAGACGATCATCGGCTGATTGGCCACGGGCATTTGGCGGCGTATCTCCTCAAGCAGACTGTTGGGCTTGCGGTCGGGCGTTGGGTCGGGCTCGTCGTTCATGGTTTTGTCCGTTACATCCGGTTGGGCAGCCAAGTGGCGATGTCGGGGAACAGGGTCAGCAGGACCAGGGCCACCGCCATCAATAGGAAGAAGGGCAGGGCCGCCCAGGCGATACTCAGCATGTTCTTGTTGGTCAGGGATTGGATGACGAACAGATTGAAGCCCACCGGTGGGGTGATCTGCGACATCTCCACGACGATGACCAGGAAAATCCCGAACCAGATGGTATCGATCCCCGCGGTCTCGATCATCGGCTGGATGATGGAGGTGGTCAGGACCACGATGGAAATACCATCCAGGAAGCAGCCCATCACCACGAAAAACACCGTCAGCGCGGCGAGCAGGGCGTGGGGCGACAGCTCCATGGAGGCGATCCATGCCGCTAGCCCCGCGGGGATCCCCGTGAACCCCATGGTTAGGGTCAGGAAGCTGGCGCCCGCCAGGATAAAGACAATCATGCAAGACGTGCGGGTAGCGGCCAGCAGCCCCTCCAGGAAGGTCTTCCGGGTCAGGTCGCCGGACAGGACGGACAGCGCCAACGCCAGGAAAACGCCCACGGCCGCGGCGTCGGTGGGGCTGGCGATCCCGGCGTAGATGGAGCCTATGACCCCGGCGATCAGCAGAAGCACCGGCGCGAGTCGGGGCAGGGCCTTGAAACGGTCCGCCCAGGAATAGCTCCGGTCGAGCGGCGGGACGGCCTTGGGGTTGAGGAGGGCCCAGATCATGACAAAGCCGACGAACAGAGCCATCAACATCAGCCCAGGCAGGATTCCGGCCATGAACAGGCGGGCGATGGATTGTTCCGTCGCCACTCCATAGACGATCAGGATGATGGACGGGGGGATGAGCAGCCCCAGGGTCGCCGATCCGGCCAGCGTGCCGAGCACCATGTTTTGCCCGTACCCCCTGCGGGCCAATTCCGGAATGGCCATTTTGCCGACCGTCGCCGCGGTCGCCGCCGAGGAGCCGGAAACCGCGGCGAAAATACCGCAGCCGAAGATGTTCACATGGAGGAGGCGACCTGGCAGACGGGTCATCCAGGGCACCAGCCCCTCGAACAGGTCATCGGACAGGCGGGAGCGAAAGAGGATCTCGCCCATCCAGATGAACAGCGGCAGGGCGGCCAGGGACCAGGCGTTGATGCCCCCCCAGATGGTCGACGCCATCAACGGCCCCCAGGGCGCGCCGGTGAACAGGGACATGCCGACCACGCCGACACCGATCAGGGCCAGGGACACCCACAGGCCCGCGCCAAGGAAGAGGAACAGGAACAGGGCGAGGATGAGAGAGGCTTGCAGCAGGTCGTCCATGTCAGGCCTCCCCGGTCAGGTCGTCGGCGCTGGACAGGCGGGTGGCGAGGGTCTCGCCGCCCCGGATCAGGATCACCAGGGTGTCCAGCAGACCGATGGTGAAGAGGGTGGCGCCCAGCGCCATGGTCGATTGGGGCAGATAAAGGGGAACACTCACCAGACCGCTGGATGTGTCGCCATAGGACCAGCTTTCCAGGACTAGCCGCCAGCTATACCAGGACAGTAGGCCCGAGAGGACAAGAGCGGCGGCGGTGGAGAGGACATCCGCCCCCCGTTTCAGGGGCGCGGGCAGGATCTGCAACAGAAGGCCGACGCGGATGTGGCTCCCTTCCCTGAAGGTATGGGCGAGCGCCAGAAAGGTGCCCCCCACCAGGAAGAACCCGGCGAAATCCGCGTAGGAGGGGATGACAAAGCCCCGATAGCGTCCCGTCACCGCATGGACCAGGACGTCGAGAAGATTGGCCCCCACCTGGGCGAGGACCATCACGAAGATGGCGACCAGGAACAGGGCGCCCAGGGATCCGCTGATGAGGTAGAGTCGGTCGAGGAAACCACGCATGGGGCATCGCCTCTCTTTGGTGGGGTTGGCCTTTGGAGGGGCCGGCCTTTGGTCGGGCTGGCCTTTGGTGGGACCGGATACGAAAAGGGCGCGAACCGAGGGATACAAAGGTCCGCGCCCCTTCGGGATCACTTGTTGAAGGCGTCCAGGATGGCCTTGCCATCCTCTCCGGCGCTTTCGGCCCATTCCGCGGCCATGGTGGCGCCAGCCTTCGCGAAGGCTTCCTTCAGGTCATCGGATGGGGCGGCCACGGTAATGCCGTTCTCCGCCAGGACCTTGGTCTGGGCGTCGGTTTCGGCCATGCTCATCTCCAGGCCCCGGGCCTCGGCGGCGGCGGCGGCGTCCATGACCGCCTTTTGGACATCGGTGCTCAGGGCGTCGAAGGCGCGGGCGTTGACGACCACGATGTTCTTCGGCAGCCAGGCGCGGGTGTCATAGTAGTGGTCCAGGAAATCCCAGGCCTTGGAATTGGCCCCGGTGGAAGGCGAGGTGATCATGGCCTGGACAACGCCAGTGGCGAAGGCCTGGGGAAGGTCGGGCACTTCCACCTGGGTCGGCACGGCGCCCAGAAGCTGGGCCAGCCGCTCCAGGGAAGAGTTGTAGGAGCGCATTTTCACCCCCTTCAGGCCTTCCGCGCTGTCCACGGCGCCCTTGGTATAGAGCCCCTGGGGCGGCCAGGGTACGGCGTAAAGGACCTTCAGGTGCTGCTCGGCGAGCTTTTCCTCGATCTTCGGGCGGGAGGCGGCCCAAAGCTTGGCGGCCTCGTCATAGCTGGTGGCCAGGAAGGGGAGGGAATCGACGGCGAAGATCGGATCCTCGTTGGCCAGACGGGAGAGGAAGAACTCACCGATGGGCACGGTTCCGCCCCGCACGGCGTTCTTGATCTCCGGGTGCTTGATCAGCGACCCGGCGCTGTGGACGATGATCTTCAGCTCTCCGTTGGTGGCTTTGTCCACGTCCTCGGCGAACTGGCGGATGTTCTGGGTATGGAAGGTGGCGTCCGGATAGGGTGTCGGCATGGTCCAGTCCTCGGCCATCGCCGGGGCGGCGCCAAGGGAAAGAGTCAAGGCGGCGGAAGCCACCAAGGTACGCAAGTGAGCCATCGTCTGATCTCCCGAATCAGGGTCTTTCACGAAGGCGGACCCCCAAGGTCTCGCCCCACACCAATTAAACGTCGCCATAACGTTGACAAATTGTCAATGTCTTTTCAAAATGACTCCCTTGATCCCACGGAAGAGGACCACCCCTTGGAAAGTGTAACCCTAAGACCCCTGGGAGACTCCGCCTTCACCATCGACCTTGCCGGGGATATGGGGGAAGAGGCGACCCGCCGCGTGGCCCAGGCCACCACGCTGCTTCGGACGGCGGCGGAGTCGGGGCACATTCCGGGATTGGTGGAGGTGGTCCGGGCCCTGCGTTCGGTTACCGTCCATTACGATCCTCTCGCGACGCGCCGCGCGGTGATCGAAGCCTCGGTGACCGAGGTTCTGGCCAAGGGCGCCGAAGACGTGGACGGGGTCGAGCGCCAATGGCTGCTGCCCGCCTGTTACGATCCCGCCCTGGCGCCGGACCTGGAAGAGGCGGCGCGAACCCTGGATCTGTCACCTGACGAGGTGGTGGCACGCCACGTGGGTCGGGTATTCCGGGTTCATATGATCGGTTTCTTGCCCGGCTTCCCTTTCATGGGCGACTTGCCCGAGGGGCTGCGCCTGCCCCGCCGGGCCGAACCGAGGACGCGGGTTCCCGCGGGCTCCATTGCCATCGCCGACCGCATGACGGCCATCTATCCCTGGGAGAGTCCCGGTGGCTGGACCTTGATCGGGTCTTGTCCGGTTCCCCTGTTCTCCGCCGCCTGGGAGCGTCCAGCCCTGTTGACCGCCGCGGATCGGGTCCGCTTCGAGCCCGTTTCCGCGTCGGAGGTGAAGGCCCTGGCCGGGGATTATGCCGCGGGTCGGCGTGATCCCCATGATTTGGTGGAGGCGCGGTCATGACGGCCCTGTTGGAGATCCTCGCGCCCGGGGCGATGACCACCGTCCAGGATTTGGGGCGGATCGGATTCCGGGGGCAGGGCGTTCCCCTGGCCGGTGTCCTGGATCGGGTCGCCCTGCGTCTGGTCAATGCCCTGTTGGGAAATGACCCCGGAGAAGCCGTCCTGGAAGTCCGCTTGACCGGCCCTCGCGTTCGGGTTGGCGAGGCGCCTGTTCGCCTCGCCCTGGGGGGAGGGGTGTCCGCCCGGGTTGCCCGGAGCGGGAAGGCCGTCGATGCCGCGCCTTGGACCACGGTGACCATCGATCCGGGGGAAATCCTGGAAATTCGGCTGGTCGACGATGCCATGGTGGGGCTGGTTGGCATCGCCGGTGGATTGGATCTGCCCCCGGTGCTCGGCAGCCGCTCCACCTACGTCCGGGCTGGAATCGGAGGGCTGGACGGTCGCTCCCTGGCCGAGGGGGATCGCTTGCGGTGCCGGGTTCCGGCACCGCCTGGGGCGGACCGCCGTTTGGCCGCGCCCTTCACCCTGGGGGCGGGGGCGATCCGGGTCCTGCCCGGCCCCCAGGAGAACCACTTCACCTCGGAGGCTCTGGAAACAGTATTTTCCGCCGAATACGAGGTGACCAAGGATCTGGACCGGATGGGGATCCGCTTGAGCGGCCCTTCCCTGGCCCACCACCCAGAGCGGGGGGCTGAAATCCTGTCGGAGGGCATGGCGCCGGGCTGTATCCAGGTGCCGGGCAGTGGACAGCCCATCCTGGTCCTGGCCGATGGCCAGACCGTTGGGGGTTATCCCAAGCCGGGGGTCGTGATCTCCGCCGACCTGCCCCGGCTCGCGGCGCTCCGCCCCGGGGACCGGCTCCGCTTCCAGGCGGTGACCCTGGAAGAGGCCGAGGCCGCCCTCGACCATCTGGAAGGCCGCGTCCAAGAGGCCATCGCGTCGATCACAGAGGACAGGTTGGTCGACGGCTACGACCTGGAGGCGCTACAGAGCGGCAACTTAATCGGCGGAGTCGTCGATATGGCCCAACCCGACCATTTTCCCGGACATCTTGAGGAGACACCGCCATGCGCGTGAACCTGAACGCCGATATGGGCGAAAGCTTTGGCATGTACCGCATGGGCGACGATGACGGGCTTCTATCCATCGTCGGCAGCGCCAATGTGGCCTGTGGGTTCCACGGGGGCGACCCCATGGTCATGCGCCGGACCATCGCGCTCGCCCGGGAGAACGGGGTAAGCATCGGCGCCCATCCCTCCTTCCCCGATCTGGTGGGCTTTGGGCGCCGCTTCATGGCCATGGCACCCAAGGACCTGGAGGCGACGCTTCTGTACCAACTGGCGGCCCTGGAGGGTATGGCGCGCGTGGAGGAGCATGCCATGACCCATGTGAAACCCCATGGGGCGCTCAACAACGCGGCCTGCGAGGACGCGGACCTGGCGGGGGTGATCGCCCGGTCGGTCGCCTTGTTCGACAAGGAGCTGATCCTGCTTGCTCCGGCCCTCTCCGAGTTGGAAAAAGCCGGTCGGGCCGCTGGATTGAAAGTGGGGATCGAGGTCTTCGCCGACCGGGCTTACACGGAATCCGGCTCCCTGGTCCCCCGGAGTCAGCCCGACGCCATGGTGGAAGGGGGGGAGGCCTCGCTCGCCCATGTGACCGCCATGCTCGACGCGGGTGGTCTGGTTACCCGCGCGGGCAAGGTGCTGCCCACGGAGATTCACAGTATTTGCGTCCATGGGGATGGCGTCCATGCCGTCGCCGCGGCCCGGGCCTTGCGCAACGGCCTGAAGGCCAGGGGCGCGACACTGGCCCCCCTGGATCGAATTCTGGCTTGATCGTCCAGTCCCCCTCGTGGCCGCGGCGAGGGGGACAGGGCGATTCTCAGGCGGCTTCGCGGATCGCCTCGGCGACGGTGTCGAAGAGTTGGCCGATTTGCTCCTCGGAGATGATCAGCGGAGGAGAGAAGGCCAGGATATCGCCGGTATAGCGGACCATCAGGCCCTTCTCCCAGCAGCGCAGGAAGATATCCAGGGCGCGTTTGGTGGGTTCACCGGGAATGGACTCCAGTTCGATGGCGCCGATCAATCCAATATTGCGGATATCCTTCACATTGGGCAGGTCCGCCAGACCGTGGATGGCCTTCTCCCAGACCGGGGCCAACTCCGCGGCCCGGGTCAGCAGGCCCTCGTTCTGGTAGATGTCCAGGGTCGCGAGGCCCGCGGCGCAGGCCAGGGGGTGGGCGGAATAGGTGTAGCCGTGGAACAGCTCGATCATGTGCTCCGGGCCATGCATGAAGGCATCGTAAATCTTGCCCGAGACGAAGGTGGCCCCGGCGGGCACGGCCGCGTTGGTCAACCCCTTGGCGGTGGTCATGATGTCCGGGGTGACTCCGAAGAATTCCGCGGCGAAGGGGGCGCCCAGGCGACCGAATCCGGTGATGACCTCGTCGAAAATCAGCAGGATGCCGTGCTTGTCGCAGATCGCCCGCAGGCGCTCCAGATAGCCTTTGGGGGGGATCAACACGCCAGTGGATCCGGCCACGGGTTCGACGATCACCGCGGCCACGGTGCTGGGGTCGTGCAGGGTCAGGATGCGGTTCAGTTCGTCGGCCAATTCGGCCCCATGCTCCGGTTGCCCCTTGGAGAAGGCGTTGCGCGCCAAGTCATGGGTATGGGGCAGGTGGTCGACGCCCGGTAGCATGGGGCCGAAGGTCTTGCGGTTGGAGACGATGCCGCCCACGGAAATCCCACCGAAGCCCACGCCGTGGTAACCCCGCTCCCGTCCAATTAAACGATAGCGGCCAGCGTCCCCCCGGGCCTTGTGGTAGGCCAGCGCGATCTTCAGGGCGGTGTCCACGGATTCCGACCCGGAATTGGAGAAGAAAACATGGTCCAGCCCCGCGGGCATCATCGCCACCAAACGGGCGGCGAACTCGAAAGCCTTGGGGTGGCCCATCTGGAAACAGGGGGCGTATTCCATGGTTCCCACCTGTTCGGCCACGGCGCGGCTGATGGGGTCGCGGCAATGTCCGGCGTTCACGCACCACAGGCCCGCGGTGCCGTCCAGGATCTCGCGCCCATCCACGTCTCGGTAATGCATGTCCTTGGCTGAAGCCAGAAGCCGGGGCGACGCCTTGAAATGGCGGTTGGCCGTGAAAGGCATCCAGAACGCATTCAGATTGTTGGCGGACAACGTTTCGGGAGAGGTCGAGTTGGGCATGGAGAGGGCTTCCGGATTGCGCGAAACGGGGAATAGGGAAAGGAGAGGGACATGGGGAAATTTGGATCCAATTGTAGATTACGGTACGGCCTTCCCAAGGCCTTGTCACGCGGATATGAGGGGGAAAGGGGCGGAAAGGAGGACGCTTTGTCTCAACGGACACTTGCCTTCGGGGGCTGGGGCGGACATCATGTTAAGTCGGTGATATTCCAGGGCTTTCAAGGGGCTTCACCCATGCCGCCATCCGTTCGCCCCATCCGCGCCGAGGACAAGGATGCCTTCCTGCCCCTTTGGCAGGCGTATTGTGCTTTCTATGAGGCGGATGTTCCACGGGCGGTGACGGAGGGGCTTTGGACCCGTTTGGTGGACCCAGGGGATGGGGCGGTCCGAGCCCTGGTGGGGGTGGGCGAGGCCGACCGTCCCCTTGGTTTCGCCACCTTGATCACCCATCCCGGGACATGGAGCTTGCGCCCCCTTGGGTACCTGGAGGATCTGTTCGTGGATCCGGAGGCCCGGGGCTTGGGGTTGGGACGCCTGTTGATCGAGGCCTGCGCGGACCTCGGGCGGCGGGAAGGCTGGTCGAAGCTTTATTGGCGAACCAAGCCCGACAACCATCGGGCTCGGGCGGTGTACGAGAAACTCGCTCGAAGGAGCGATTGGATGCACTTCGAGGTGATGCTCCATGAAGGGTGAGGCGCGGGACACCGATCCCCGTTCCGAGACCGACGAGGCGCCGGTCACGGAGCGGCGGAACCTAGCGTCTCGGGCGGAGGGTACGGATCTCGCCGGGCGTCTCGCGGCTTGGTCCTCGGACTTGCGGTTGGATCTGGTTCCCGCTCCGGTGGTCCACGCCGCCCGGCGGTCTCTTCTGGATATCACCGGCTGCGCGCTCGCGGGCACCACGACCCCCGTGTCCAAGACCATCCGGGCCACCGCGCCCCGCATCCACGCCGAGGGGCGGTGCCATGTGATGGGGGATTCAACTCGGCTCAATCCCGCTGGCGCGGCGATGGTCAACGGCGTGGCCTGCCATGCCTTGGAATTCGACAATACCCTGGCCGCGGGACGGGTTCACGCCGCCGCGGTGGTCTTTCCCGCGGTGCTGGCCGCGACGGAGGCCAGTGGCGCGGTACCCATCGACATGGTGGCGGGATTCATCGCGGGGATGGAAATCGCCGGGGTCGTGGGCGCCGCGGTGGCGGGGCCGGTGGTCGCCCGGGGCTGGTCGATCAGCGGCCTGGCCGGTTTGTTGGGGGCGGTGGCCGGCGTGGCCCGGGCTTTTCGGCTGGATGCCGTGACCACGGCCCATGCTCTGCGGCTGGCCGTCGCCAAGGGGGGCGTGATGTCCATCTGCGAGGGGACGTCGGCCCGGTCGACGGCGCTCGCGGGCATGAGCGAGGAGGCCGTTCGGGCCTGCCTGTTCGCCAATGATGGCATGGCCGGTCCGGACCACGCCCTGGAGGGCCGAGGCGGCGCCCTTTCCGTTCTGGCCGGATCGAAGCCCAAGGGCGCGCCCAATCCCTGGGGGCAGTTGGGCAAGACCTGGTTTCTGACGGATCCAGGTCTGTCCTTCAAGCTGCACCCCTTGACCGCCGGAATCCTGCCCGCGGTGGAGGAGGTCGCCAACCTGCTCAGTATCCACCGCATCCCCAGCGCTCGGGTCAGTCGGGTGATCTGTCAGATGGAGCCCGGCGCGGTCTCCCGCCTGTTCCGCGGGGATCCCCAAACCGTGGCCCAGGCGCAGCACTCCCTGCGCTTTGGTATCGGTTGTCTTTTGACCTTTGGCCAATTGAATGTGTCCCACCTGCGTCGCTCTGTCTTGGAGGGGCCAGGGTTGGCCGAGGCCATGGCCAAGGTTCGAGCCCTTCCGGTGAGTGATGGCCTGGGGAAGGACAAGGCGATTTTCGAGACCCACCCCCAGGCGGCACGGGTGATCATCGAGGTCGAGGGCGGAAAGCCGGTCATGGGAGTGCGCCATGGGGCGACGGGTATGCCCGAGGCCCCCCTGTCCGACCGTCAGGTCGAGGCCAAGTTCCTGGCCAATGCCCGTCTGGCGGGCGTCGAGGACCCTAAGGCCCAATTGATGGCGCGCCGCGTTTGGGGATTGCCCGGCTAAGGCTGGAGCGGCATCGCCAAGGTCGCAATGGAAAGCGGTGGTCTTCCCGTGGCGAGATGTTTTAAAAAGGCCCTCCAGCCCCGCTGACCCCATCCCCATCCCTGTCCCCATCCCCCAAAAGCGACCCAGCCGAGGTTTCCCATGTCCGAATCCAAGACCCCCAAGCCCGAGATGTTCGACGAGATCAACGCCCTCTTCGGGACCATCGCCGGTGCCTTCAAACTGGAGGGGGACGCCATGGTCAAGGCCCTGGAAGACGGGTCCATGACGTTGGAAATGGGACAGAGAGACGATGGGGATCGCTTTGTCGCGGCGACCTTTACCCAAAACGGGGAAAGCCGAACCTGCCGGATCTTCAAGGATGGGATCCACGATGAAGGCGAGGACGGGTCCAGCAGGCCAAAGGAGTGATGGACGGCGATCCCGGAGGTTTTCTCCGGTCGCGGGCTTGTGATCCCAAGGGCCGGTAAATTGGGCGCATGATGGGGACATGAAAAACCGATCCCCCCAGCCCTTTGCCTCCCAGCCCTTCGCCTCCCAGCCCTTCGCCTCCATGAAGGGCCTTGGCGCCCTGCTTGTCCTGTCGGTCCTTCCCTTCACCCTGTCGGCCAGGGCTTGGGCCGGGGACCGCGCCGCGTCCCCGGCCGATCCGGCGCCGACGGTGGTGGAGCTGTTCACCAGCCAGGGCTGTTCCTCCTGTCCTCCCGCGGATGCCCTTTTGGGGGACCTCGCCCGTCGCCCGGACGTTGTCGCGCTGTCCTTTCATGTCGATTATTGGGACCGCCTGGGATGGCCCGACCCCCACGCCACGGCCTGGGGCACGGACCGCCAGCGGGCCTATGCCCAGCGCATGACTCTCTCTTACGTCTATACCCCGCAAATGGTGATCGATGGGCGGACAGACGTGGCCGGATCCCGACCCGCTCAGGTGATGGCGGCCCTGGAGGCCAGTCGGAATAGGGCTGGAGACCGGGTGTCCCTGTCCCTGGAGCGTCGAGGCGACACCCTGACCGTCTCCCTGCCCCAGGTCCCGGAGGGTGAGACGGAGGCCCGTCTGACTCTCCTGTCCCTGATCCCCCGGACCGACAACGCCGTGAGCCGGGGGGAGAACGCCGGACGCCATCTGACGCACGTGAACGTCGTGCGCTCCCTGCGGGATCTGGGTCCCTGGGATGGCCGGGCGGAAACCTGGGAGATCCCCTTGTCTGGCCCCGAACTGGCGTCGGATACGGGGCTCGCCCTGTTGATCCAGCGGCGGGATTCCTCTGGAGCGCCGGGTCCCGTCCTCGGGGCTGGCATTGTCGAATAGAAGGGAGATTTACTTCCGGCGACCATACCCCATATGGAGCGGGATCTCTGTTCCCCGCCCCTGTCGATCCGGAGCTTTGCCATGCCCAACCCCTTCCATCTCGCCTTTCCCGTCCACGACCTGACGGAGGCGCGCCGCTTCTACGGCGGGTTGATGGGCTGTGGAGAGGGGCGGAGTTCGGACAGCTGGATCGACTTCGACCTGATGGGCCATCAGATCGTCGCCCATCTCGACGGCAAGGCCCAGGCCCGGAGCGGGATCGAGAACCCCGTGGATGGCCATGACGTGCCCGTTCCCCATTTCGGCGTTGTTCTTGATTGGGACGATTGGCATGCCCTGGCCGACCGCCTGACGGCCGCGGGCGTGACCTTCGTGATCGAGCCCTATATCCGCTTCAAGGGGCAGGTGGGGGAGCAGGCGACCATGTTCTTCCTTGATCCTTCGGGCAATGCCCTGGAATTCAAGAGCTTTCGGGACATGGGCCAGTTGTTCGCCACCGAATGACTCCCTCCGCCGCGGCGCGGCCCTGGGCGAGACAGGCGGTGAGGAGATAGCCTCCCGTCGGCGCTTCCCAGTCGAGCATTTCCCCGCAGCAGAACAGGCCGGGCCGGTCCCGGACCATGAGGCCGTCGTCCAGGGCCGCCAGGGAGAGACCGCCCGCCGTGCTGATGGCCTCGGTCAGGGGACGGGGCGAGACCAAGGGCAGGGGCAGGGCCT
Organism: Rhodospirillum sp.; assembly: GCA_021741145.1. Lineage (GTDB taxonomy): Bacteria > Pseudomonadota > Alphaproteobacteria > Rhodospirillales > Rhodospirillaceae > Rhodospirillum. Next base: position 85,462 of record JAIOYK010000009.1, read on the forward strand.
TGAGGCTCCGGGCCAGGGCCGCCGGGCTGTTCAGGCTATCGGGCGCCAACTCCCGGACCAGGCCGCCCGCCACCGCCGGGATCCCGCGCCGTTTCAGGTGGGTGGCCAGGGATTTGCCACCCCGGGGCCGGGCCAGGTCCGTGGCCAAGGTTTCAAAGGACCGGTCCGGGACTAGGTCCAAATGGGGGATGGCTTCCCCCCGGGTGGCGATGGCATCGCGCAGGGCCGCGGAGAAGGCGTAAATCACCCCCCCTTCCACCCCGTGTCGGGTCAGGATGAATTCCCCCCGGCGGGAGACGCCGTTGAAGGACAGACTCACCGGCTTGACAGGGGTTCCGGCGAAGCGCTCCACCAGGATCGGGCTCCAGGGCCGGTTGAACCCGCAATTGGCGGGTTGGAAAGGCGCCAAGGGAAGGTCAAGTTCAGCCAGGGGGCCGGTCCAGGCCCCGTCCGACCCCAGGCGCGGCCAACTCGCGCCGCCCAGGGCGAGAAGGGTGGCGCTGGCCTGGACCAGGATGTCCCCCTCGGGCATGGCGAAGCGGTGCGCGGCGCCGTCCCTGGCCCATCCCAGCCAGCGGTGGCGGACATGGAAGGCGACCCCCCGGTTGGCCAGGCGCCGGATCCACGCCCGCAGCAGGGGAGAGGCCTTCAGGGTCCTGGGGAAGACCCGGCCGGAGGAGCCAACGAAGCTCTCCTCGCCCAGATCGGCCATCCAGGCGCGGATGGCTTCTGGCCCAAACCGCCCGATCCAGGGGGCGAGGCGCTCCCGTGAGGATCCATAGTGTGCGAGGAAGCGGTCCGTTGGTTCGGAATGGGTGATATTCAAGCCGCCCCGTCCGGCCATCAGAAACTTGCGGCCCAGGGTGGCCTGGGCCTCGAACAGGGCAACGGGGAGTCCCGCTTCCGAGAGCCGATCCGCGGCCATCAGGCCCGCGGGTCCGCCGCCGATGATCACGACGGGCGGCGAGGTGTTCATGTCACTTTCCCCGCTTCACCGCCTGGACGGCCTCTTCCAGGGCCTGGAGAAAGCGGGAGCGATCCCTGCCAGAGAAACTGGCGGGACCTCCGCTCACCGAGCCGCTTTCCCGTAGGTCCCGCATCAGCTCCCGCATGGCCAGGGCCATGCCGATGGAATCGGTGGTGAAGGGCTTTCCCGTCGGCGCGATGGCCTTGGCTCCCTTCTCCAGGCAGCGCGCGGCCAAGGGAATGTCATTGGTGATGCAGATGTCGCCGCCCTCGATATGGTCGGCGATCCAGTCATCGGCGGCGTCGGGGGTGGCGGGCACGACAACCCGCTGGATTCGAGGTTCGCCATAGGGGATGGGAATGGGCTGGTTGCCCACCACATGGACGGACATGCGGTGCCGTTCGGCCACTTTCAGGGCCTCGGCGCGGACGGGGCAGGCGTCGGCATCGATGAAGAGGTCCAGCACCCTTAGACCTCGCCGGCGGCTGTCATGGGGGAGGCCGGATCATTGGTGGGGTTGGTGATCCGCTCGGATCCGACCGGACTGTCGACCGCGACCCGGTTGCGCCCCGCCTCCTTGGCGCGATAGAGCAAGACATCGGCACGCTGAATCATGATCCGTAAATCCTCGTCCGGTTGGACGGTGACGCCGATGCTGCAGGTGACCTGAATGGGGCCGACATCGGGGATGTCGACGCGATTGGCCTCGACCGCGGCGCGGATGCCATCGAAGAAGGTGAAGGCAAGGTCTGGATGCAGGTCAGGCGTGAAAATGTTGAATTCTTCACCTCCGAATCGGGCGACGATATCGGATTTGCGTTTAATCGTTTCGCGCAGCACATCGGCCAGGGCCACCAGAACCTGGTCCCCCACGTCATGGCCATGGGTGTCGTTGATGACCTTGAAGTTGTCCAGGTCGACAACCGCGACGGCGGGGCGTCCCCCGGCGCGCAGGGTCGCGGCCAGGGATTTCCCCGCAGCTTCGAACAGGAAACGCCGGTTGTGGAGTCCGGTCAACGGGTCAAGTTGGGCCGCTCGGGACAGGGCGTTGATATAGTCGAGGTTGTCCATGTTCTGCGCGATCCGGCAGAAGAACTCCTCGCGGAGGAAGGGCTTGTTGATGAAATCATTGGCCCCGTACTTGATGAAGCGGGCTGAAAGCGGCGCGCTGCCCCCCGTGGAGACGCCGATCACCGCCAGTTGCCCCCGGGTATGGGTTTTGCGGATTCGCTTGGTCAGTTCGAAACCATCGACCTTGGGCATGTAGTAGTCCGTGACCACCAGGCGGGCATCGGGATGTTCCTTGAGGAGATCCAGCGCTTCCTCCCCGTTGGTGGCCTCCAGGACCTGAAACCGATAGAGCAACAGAAGGTCCCGGATATAAGCCCGGGCCGTCTTGCTATCATCCACGACAATGGCCTTGAGTCGGGCATTCATGCAGAGGCGGCGGACCATGGAGACCAAGTATTCCAGGCTCGCCGGGCTGTCCTTTGTCACGTAGTCGATGACGTTGTGGGACAGGACCTGCTCGCGCAGATCCTCGCTGAAGGCACCAGTGAAAACCACCGTGGGCAGTTTGTGGCCGGTCATCAGGTCGACGATTTCCCCGTTCGGCGCGTCGGGCAAGATCAGGTCGATCAGGCAGAGGAACAACTCGGATCCATGGGCCTCGATCGCGGCCTCGGCCTCGGCCATGGTTTCCGCGGCGATGACTTCGAAGCCCAAGTCCTGGCCAACACGGCGCTTCAGCACATGCATGAAGAACTGGGAATCTTCCACGATCAGGATTTTTCCTTGCGGTCCTTCCGGGCCAAATGTGTCGACCAAGTCATCCATGGGAAGTGTTCCGCCTCATGTTCCTACGCTGTTCGCGAATTGTCATGCAACCTTACGGGACGGATTCGATTTCCGGCAATCCTTTTACGCTGTTCGTTCCCCAAAGCCACGGGCAAGGGATGCGTCAGTCCAGAAAAATTTCAGTTTCATAACGGTTTCTCTCGTTTTTTTGATCAACCCGCGAAAGGAAAATAATCGCGCTTCGCAAGTCGTCGCCGATTGATAGAAAAGCCGTCTATGTTGAATGTTGCTCGGCGAAGGTCCGGGTGGCCACGGTCAGGGCGGCGCGAATACCCGGTTCCAGGGCGGAATGCCCGGCGTCGGACACCATGGTCAGGGTGCTTCCAGGCCAAGCCCTATGGACCTCCCAGGCCGTGACCGGGGGGCAAACGACGTCATAACGGCCCTGGACGATGGTACAGGGCAAGTGGGTGACGCGGTGCAGGTCCTCCAACAGTTGTCCTTCCCGGAGGAAGCCACCGTGGACCATGTAGTGGCATTCCATGCGGGCAAGCGCCAAGGCCGCGCGGCCGTCGCCTCCCTCCAAATGCCGGGGGCGCAGGCGGGCGCAGGAATCCTCGTAATTGCTCCAGATCCGGGCCGCGGACAGGTGAATGGAAGGGTTCGGATTGGTTAACCGAGCGTAATAGGCGGCCAGGGGATTGTCCCGCTCTTCCTCTGGGAGATGGTCGAGAAGGGATTGCGCGGCTTCGGGGAAGAAGCGTCCCATGCCGTTCAGGAACCAGTCCACTTCGAAGGCCCGGAACAGGAAGACCCCCCTCAGGACGAACCCCAGGCAGCGGTCTGGATGGGATTGTCCATAGGCCAGCGCCAGCGTGCTCCCCCAGGATCCGCCAAAGATCAGCCATGCGTCGATATCCAGGTGGGTCCGCAAGCGCTCCATGTCGGCCACCAGGGCCTGGGTCGTGTTGCTTTCCAGTTCCGCGTAGGGCCGGGAGCGGCCGGAGCCCCGCTGGTCGAAGACGATAATGCGATAACGGGCCGGGTCGAAGTAGCGGCGGCAAAAGGAGGCGGTGCCCGCCCCCGGGCCACCATGGACGAAGACAGCTGGAATGCCTTCCGGATTGCCGCTTTCCTCCCAATGGAGGATATGGGGATCATCCACTTTCAGGCGACCGGTGCGGCGTGGTTCGATGGCCGGATAAAGATCGGACAGGGGGTCGGTGTGTGTCAGGGGGAGAGGATTCCGTTGCAGGGTTGGGTTCGGCGGGGCTTCGGCGGCGGAGTGCCTCGGGGCGGAGGGAGACGCGGTGCCCTCGACGCCGTTTGGCGAAACGGGGGAGGACGACAGAAGGAAACGGCGCCGATCCAAGGCGGCGAGCGCCACACGGCGGACACCGCTTAGGAGGGGGTTTCTCGATATGGGGGTGTCGCCGCCTTTCACGGAGCCCTCCGATGCATTTTTTCTTCCTCCTTTTCGCCCGGCCCATGGTTCGGGGCGCGGTCGATCCATCCGAAGGGATAGGATAAGGCTAAATCCAGTCCCTAGTCCGCTCTTAAATGCACATCCAGGAATCCACTCGTCCCGTTGTTGATTGGATGGGGGAAGCGCGGTCCTCTCTCGAGGCATGCGGCGGCGCGGAAATCGTAACGGTTCAGAAATTTTTGTTTCAATCATTGGCGAGAAATGGGCACTATGATACCAAATCTGATCAAAGGCTGTGCAAAGGTATTTATCGCGACGGTTTGATAGTCACTTTCGCACGCCTGAAATGGGGCGAAGACCGGTTCGTCTTTGGGGGACGTTATATGACCGTGTATGAGGAAGGTCGGACCGAACAAGGCGGGGAGTTGTCCGACGAGGATACGGATCCGTCGCGGATTATCGCTCTGACCGCCGATGTCCGAGGGACGACGGACAGCAAGATCGCCGAAATTCAGGCTGTTACCGGCCGCACCAAGATCCTGGCCTTGAATGCCCTGATCGAAAGCGCCCGCGCCGGGGAGATGGGACGGGGGTTCGCCGTGGTCGCCAATGAGGTCAAGGGTGTGTCCGAGGAAATCGCCGAGATCGCCGGGGCGCTTCGGGGCGAGTTGTCGGCCAAGGTCGAGCTGTTGGACCGCATTGGCCGGGGAATCGTTGATCACCTGCGGGGGCAGCGCATGGTTGATCTGGCCCTCAACGCCGTCGAACTGATCGACAGGAACCTCTATGAGCGGACCTGCGACGTTCGGTGGTGGGCCACGGACAGCGCGGTGGTGGACTGCCTCTCCCGACCGTCGGATGACGCGGTCGCCTACGCGTCAAAGCGCCTGGGCGTGATCCTGTCGGCCTATACGGTCTACCTGGACCTGTGGATTTGCGACAAGAACGGTCGGGTCGTCGCCAATGGTCGTCCGGACCGCTATGGCGTCCAGGGGCATTCGGTGTCTTCCGAGAGTTGGTTTCGGGACGCCCTGGCCGCGCCCTCTGGGAATGACTATTCCGTTGCGGATATCGTTCTAAATGGGGCTCTGGGGAACGCGCCCGTCGCCACCTACGCCGCGGCGATTCGCCAGGGGGGAGATGCCCAAGGGGCTGTCCTGGGCGTTTTGGGTATCCATTTCGATTGGGGTCCCCAGGCCCGATCCATCGTCGAGGGCGTGCGCTTCACGGAACGGGAGGCCAATCGGTCCCGGGCCCTGCTTCTGGATGCGAACCTGCGGGTCATCGCATCCTCGGACGGGTCGGGCTTGTTGTCGGAAAAGGTGGACCTGCGGACCGACGGCAAGGCGTTCGGGCATTATTCCCAGCAGAATGGATCCGTGGTCGGTTTCCACCGGAGCCCGGGCTACGAAACCTACGAAGGCCTTGGTTGGTATGGGTGCATTCTTCAAATGCCGTGACGGGTGGGCTGTGACGGGTGGGGAGATTCAATGCGACAACGGGGGCTTCGGCCCTCGTTTTTGTTCGAGGACATCCCAACGGAAAAAGGGCCGCCCTTTCGGAGCGGCCCCTTCCCTAGAACAGGCTGGTTCAGCGGGGCGTCTCTTAGAAGCCCATGCCGCCCATGCCGCCCATGCCACCCATGCCACCCATGTCGGGGGCACCACCGCCGTCCCGCTTCTCGGGGATGTCGGCGACCATGGCTTCGGTGGTGATCAGCAGACCCGCGATGGAAGCGGCGTCCTGCAGGGCGGCGCGCACAACCTTGGTCGGGTCGATGACGCCGGCCTTGATCATGTCGCAGTACTCACCGGTCTGGGCGTTGTAGCCGAAGTTGGGGTCGTTGGCTTCCAGCACCTTGCCAGCGACCACGGCGCCATCGGAGCCGGCGTTCTCGGCGATCTGACGGATCGGGGCCTGCAGGGCGCGACGGACGATCTCGATGCCGACGGTCTGATCGGCGTTGGCGCCTTTCAGGTCGGCCAGGGCGAGCGTGCCGTAGAGCAGGGCCACGCCGCCACCGGCGACCACACCCTCTTCCACCGCGGCGCGGGTGGCGTGCATGGCGTCGTCGACGCGGTCCTTCTTTTCCTTCACCTCGGTCTCGGTGGCGCCACCGACCTTGATCACCGCGACACCGCCAGCCAGCTTGGCCAGACGCTCTTGCAGCTTCTCACGGTCGTAATCGGAGGAGGTTTCCTCGATGTTGGCGCGGATCTGGGCGCAACGGGCCGCGATGTCGGCCTTCTCACCAATACCATCGACGATGGTGGTCTCTTCCTTGGTGATGGTGACCTTCTTGGCGGTGCCGAGCATGTCGATGGTGACGTTCTCGAGCTTGATGCCCAGGTCTTCGCTGATCACCTGACCACCGGTCAGAATGGCGATGTCCTCGAGCATGGCCTTGCGGCGATCACCGAAGCCCGGCGCCTTGACGGCGGCGACCTTCAGGCCACCACGCAGCTTGTTGACCACCAGGGTCGCCAGGGCTTCGCCCTCGACGTCCTCGGCGATGATCAGCAGCGGGCGGCTGGACTGCACGACGGACTCCAGCACGGGCAGCAGGGCCTGCAGGCCGGACAGCTTCTTTTCGTGCAGCAGGATGTACGGATTTTCGAGGTCCGCGACCATCTTCTCGGCGTTGGTCACGAAGTAGGGGGACAGGTAACCACGGTCGAATTGCATGCCCTCGACCACGTCCAGCTCGGTCTCCAGGCCCTTGGCTTCCTCGACGGTGATGACACCCTCGTTGCCGACCTTTTCCATGGCGGTGGCGATGATCTGACCGACTTCCACGTCGCCGTTGGCGGAGATGGTACCAACCTGGGCGACTTCGGCGGAGGTCTTGATCTTCACGGAGCGGGCCTGCACGTCGGCCACAACCGCGGCCGTGGCGAGGTCGATGCCGCGTTTCAGGTCCATCGGGTTCATGCCGGCGGCGACGGACTTCACACCCTCGCGGACGATGGCCTGGGCCAGCACGGTGGCGGTGGTGGTGCCATCACCGGCGATGTCGGCGGTCTTGGAAGCGACTTCCTTGACCATCTGGGCGCCCATGTTCTCGAACTTGTCCTTCAGTTCGATTTCCTTGGCGACGGTGACGCCGTCCTTGGTGATGCGCGGCGCGCCGAAGCTCTTGTCCAGGACCACGTTGCGGCCCTTGGGACCCAGGGTCACCTTGACGGCGTTGGCCAGAATGTCAACGCCCTTCAGCAGGCGGTCGCGGGCGTCGGTGGAAAACTTCACATCCTTAGCGGACATTGCATGTTCCTCATTAATCAGATTTCAGGGGCGGGTCGTTCGGCCTGGAGGCCAAGGGGACCACGTCCGGGGAAAGTCGTGTCGAGGCGCCAGACCCCTGGTCCGGCGCCTGGGGTATCCTGGCTTAGCCAGTGATTCCCATGATGTCGGATTCCTTCATGATCAGGTAATCGACGCCATCGATCTTGACCTCGGTGCCGGACCACTTGCCAAACAGGATACGGTCGCCGGCCTTGACGTCCATGGGGACGATCTTGCCGTCATCGCCGCGGGCGCCGGACCCAGTGGCGACAACTTCGCCTTCCATGGGCTTTTCCTTGGCGGTGTCGGGGATGATGATGCCACCGGCGGTCTTCTCCTCGCTCTCGAGGCGCTTCACGAGAACGCGGTCATGCAGCGGGCGGAAATTCATGGACTAGCCTCCGTCGGAATTGCAAATCTTTGATTTGCCACAAAACGAACCGGCGCGAGTGGGTGCTGTTAGCACTCAAGGCCGGTGAGTGCCAAAGAGGTAAGCCGACGGAGCATCGCTGTCAAGGGGAGACAATGGATCGGAATGGGATGGAGGGGTTACCCGCCCAGATAAACGGCGCGAACGCGGGCGTCGGACCGAATCGCTTCGGGGGTCCCTTCGGCCAGCAGACGGCCATGGTCGAGAACCAGCACCCGGTCGGCGTGGCCGAAGACCACATCCATATCGTGTTCGGTGAAGAGGATTGTCACCCCTTCCCCATCGGCGACCCTGGCGACCAGATCCATCATGGCCAGGCGCTCGGCCGCGGCCATGCCCGCGGTGGGCTCGTCCATCAGCAACAGACGCGGTGCTCCGGCCAGGGCCATGGCCAGTTCCAGGCGTTTGATATCACCATAGGAAAGGGCGTGGGCCGGGCTGTCGGCGACTGCGTCGAGGGACAGGCGGACGAGGAGGCGGGCGGCTCTCGTTTCGGCTTCGGACCGGCCCATGGCCGCCCGCGCGGGCACCCGGATACAGTCCGCCACGGTCATGGAGGAAAAGACCCGGGCGATCTGGAAGGTCCGTCCCACACCCAGGTGGGCCAGTCGGTGCGGCGCGAGGCCGGTGACCGGCCTTCCATCGAGGATCACCCGGCCGCCGTCGGGGCGGCGTTGGCCGCCGATCAGGGAGAACAGGGTGGATTTTCCCGCGCCATTCGGGCCGATCAGGGCGGTTCGGGTGCCGGTTTCCAGGGTGAAGGACAGGTCATCCACCGCGGTGACGCCACCGAAGGAAACCCGCAGGCTCTCGACCTGGAGCAGGGGCGGGGTCATGACCGGGTCCTTCCCCCCGCGCCAATACTGGCGAGCCCGCCCGGGACCGTCAGGGCGATCAGCAGGATCACCGCGCCCAGGATCAGGCGCCATTGGTCGGTCTGGGTTGAGATCAGCAACTCGAGCGAGGTATAGGCCGCCGCGCCGAGCACCGGCCCGGCCAGGGCATGGACGCCCCCCAACAAGACCATGACCAGGAAGTCAACGCTGCCTTGGATCCCGGAGACCGTGGGGAAAACGCCAGCCTTGAGGAAGGCGAAGAGTCCTCCGGCCAATCCGGCGAAGGCGCCCGACAGGGCGAAGGCCATCCAGCGGACCCGGGCCACGGACAGACCCGAGGCGGCGGCCCGGGTCGGAGCGTCCCGCCCCGCGCGCAATCTCTGCCCGAAAGTGCAAAACACGAGGGCGCGGAGACCCCAAAGGGCGGGGGCGCAAATCGCCAGCACCATCCACCAGAAGGTCATCCGGTCCGCCGCCCAGTCCGGTGGCCAAAGGCCGATCAGCCCATTGTCACCCCCGGTGACCGGGACCCATTGGATGGCGATGGCATGGATGATTTCAGCGAAGGCCAGGGTCAACATGGCCAGGTAGACCCCGGACAGCCGGGTGACGAACCAGCCCACCAACAGCCCTCCCAATCCGCCAAGCAGGGGCGCGCAGACCAGGGCGACGGGCATGGACAGGCCTCCATGGACCACGGCCAGGGCCGCGCCATAGGCGCCCAGTCCGAAATAGGCCGCGTGGCCGAAACTGATCATTCCCCCAGGTCCCATGAGCAGGTGCAGGGAGGCGGCCCCCAGGGCAAGGATCATCCCCTCCGCCAGGACGGACAGGCCGTAGTCTCCCAGGACCAGGGGCGCGCAAACCCCGGCGAGAACGGCACCCGCCCAGAGGAGGCGGCCCCTTGGACCGGCGGGGTGGAGGACGGGGCCGGGTCCCACCGCCGGGACGGCGCTTTCCGGCTCCAACCGGCCGAGGAGGCCTTGGGGACGGAGTGCCAGGATGACCATCATGGCCAATCCCATGGTCACCAAGGTGGCTTGGGGAAAGAGGGCGACGCCAAAGGCGTTGACCAGCCCCAACAGCACCGCGGCCAGATAGGCGCCGGGCACGCTGCCCATGCCGCCAACGACGACCACCACGAAGGCCTCGGTGATGATTTGGATGTCCAAGTCATGGTGCACGGCCTCCCGGGGCAGGATCAGGGCGCCCCCCAGCCCGGCGAGCATGGACCCCAGGGCGAAGACACCGGTGAACAGCCAGCGTTGGTCCGTGCCCAGGGCGGCGACCATGGTCCGGTCCTCGGTCGCGGCGCGCACCAGCAAGCCCCAGCGGGTGCGGGTGAAGACCAGCCACAGCCCCAACAGGACAACCGGCCCCAGGGCGATGAGGAACAGGTCGTATTCCGGGACGCGCCGCCCAAGGATCACGACGGCGCCCTTCAGCCCCGGTGCCCGGGGACCGAGCAGATCCTCCGGTCCCCAGATCAGGGGCACCAGGTCCTCGGCGATCAGGACGATGGCGAAGGTGGCGACCAGTTGGAACAACTCGGGCGCTTTGTAGACCCGGCGCAGGACAGTCATTTCCAGGGCCGCGCCCAATAGGCCGACTCCCAGGGCGGCCAGCGGCACGGCCAGCCAGAAGGTCAGTCCCCAGGTCTCGCGGAGGGTATAGGCGCCATAGGCCCCGAGCATGAACAGGGTGCCATGGGCGAAGTTCACCACCCGGGTGACCCCAAAGATGATGGAAAGCCCCGCGGCCACCAGGAACAGGGAAGAGGCTCCGGCCAGTCCGCCCAGGAACTGCACGATCAGGAAGTCGAGGGACAAGGGCGAGAATCCTGGTCAGGGCGGAGGAAATACTCCCCTTGGTTCTAACCCGATGGACAGGAGGTCGTCCAGGCTGGAGTGAGGTCGTCGGCGGGGCGTCACTCAGGGGCTTGTGAATTGATATGTGATAACATAACATTTCAATTGGGAGGGTCCGGATGATGTCACTCCCCCAGTCCCAACCCCTTGCCCTCGAGGAGGACCGATGACTTGCCCTTCGCCCCAATCCACGCCCCCCGTGGACCCTCTTTCCGGCGACCAAAGCGCCCGGTCCCGGCAGTTGGAGGCGACATTGGCTCTGATGAAGTGGACCGAGCGGGAAATGCGCGCCCACGTGCGCCGGGGGGACCGCCGGGCCGCCTTGGCGACAGCGGCCCAGGCCCTGGAGGTGATTCTGCGCGGGACAGGGAACCGATGAGCGACGTTGATGCAAGGCCGTCTCCGGTGTTGGAGGAAAAGGTGCTTCGGACGGGACAGGGAGTGCGTGTTGTTTGGCGCGCCGAGGAGTTGAGCCGGATCCATGGGATCGATCTGGGCGCCCTGGTTTGGCGCCGCCCGGCGGACGAAGGCACGCGGCGCTGGCTGGAGACCCTCGACCCGGACGCGTTGCCGAGCCTTCGCGTGATCACCCCGGTGGAGGCGGTGCCGCGTCTCCTCGCCGCGCGGCGTCCGGGGAACGCCGGGTATGAATGGGACGTCTTGACCCGGGACATCATCCGCCTCGCCCATGCCTTTGGCGATCTGGTGGGTGGCTCCCATCTGCGTCTCCGGTTGGACGTGGTAACCACCAATGCCTGTCGCCGGTATCACATGGACCGGGTTCCTCTTCGACTGGTTTGTACATACCGGGGGACGGGTACCCAGTTTGGACCGGGAAGGCCTGGCCGCGACCCCGATCCTCGCTTCATGGCGCCGCCCTGGTCCCCTCTTTTGCTGCGGGGGATCCCGGGGGAGGTCGGCGATTGTCCGGGAATCGTCCATCGCTCCCCGCCCATCGAGGGCATGGGGGAAACCCGGTTGGTTCTGGTCTTGGATCCCGTGAGTTGTCCCGATGCCCATGCCGTAAAGGGGGTGCCTTAAAGGGGAGTCCGGGGTGCACCCGGGTGCCCTTCCCTAGGGAAGGGCTCGTCCCTCATGTCATCCGGGGGCGGGCAGGGCTTTGGGTGCCAGGTGGTCGGCGATCAGTTCGGCGAAGAGGTCGGGCGCTTCGAAAGCGGCGCGGACCCCCAGGACGTCGACCTGGGGACGCTGGTCGGCGGGCAGACGGACGGCGTCCTTGGCCGTTGTCACCGGAAGGGCGCCCAGGTCATAGGCCTCGTCCAGGATGGGCTGGATGTCCGTTTCCGCGTAGGGGTAATGGTCGGCGAAGGGATGCTGGGCCACCACCCTGGCGCCAATCTGGCGCAGGGTGGCGAAGAATTTTCCGGGGCGGCCAATTCCAGCGAAGGCCACGACCCTGCGTCCCACCAGGTTCGCCGCTTCCGGACCCGGCTCCAGGTGGGCGGCCAGGGCGGGCTTGCCCTTGGGAATCCAGCGGGCGATGTCCGCGGTATCCTCCCCCAGGATGACCACCGCGTCGGCCCGGCGTAGCCCCGGGGCGATGGGCTCACGCAAGGGGCCCGCGGGGATCAGACGGCGGTTGCCGAAGCCATAGCCGCCATCCACCACAACCAGGGAGAGGTCGACGGCCAGGGCCGGGTTCTGGTGGCCGTCGTCCATGACCAGGGCTTGGGCGCCCGCGCCCACCGCGGCCCGCGCTCCCGCCGCCCGGTCCCGGGCGATCCAGCAGGGCGCCATTTTGGCCAGCAGCAGGGGTTCGTCCCCCACGTCCTCGGCGCCATGCAGGTCCGGGTCCACTTGGACGGGACCCTGGAGGGTTCCCCCATGACCCCGGGACAGGAAATGGGCGCTCACGCTCCGGGACAGCAGGATCTCCATGACCGCCATGGCCACGGGGGTCTTGCCCGCGCCGCCGGCGGTCAGATTGCCCACGCGGATCACGGGGATGGGCAGGCGCAGCCCCGCGCCACCCCGGGCGAGGCGGCGGCGTGTGGCCATGCCGTAGAGCAATCCCACCGGTTCCAGCAGGCGCGCCGGGAAGGCATCCGTATGCCAGAAGTCGGGGGCTTTCATGGGCTCCCTACGGCGAGGGGATCCATCGCGGCGCGGTCCAGGGAGAGTGGTCGGGCCAGGGGGCGATGGGGGGGGATGGGAACCAAGGGGTCCAAGTAGGGAGCAAGGGTTTCCAGGATCCGCTCCAGCACGGCCCCTTCCCCCTCCGCCCAGAGACGGGCGGCCCGGGCCATGTCGGCGGCTCTGTCGGGATACTCCAGCAGCGCGTTCACGGCCTCGGTCAGGGCAGCCTCGTCGGCGACTTCCTGGGCGGCGCCCGCGGCGCGTAGGCGCAGGGCCAGTTCCGCGAAATTGGTCATGCCCGGTCCCCAAAGCAGGGCCGAGTCCAGAAGCGCGGGTTCCAGGGGGTTCTGCCCGCCGGTCTTTGTCAGGGTTTTCCCCATCACCACGATGGGGGCGAGGCGATAGTACAGGCCCATTTCACCCATGGTGTCGCCCAGCAGGATATCCGTTTCTGGCCCGGGCCACCCCTCGGACCGGCGGGTTACCGTCAATCCCTGGGCCCTCAGACTTTCGGCCAAGCTTTCTGACCGTTCGGCGTGGCGGGGGACGATCACTGTCAAAAGAGTGGGAAACCGTGCCTTCAGGGCGGCGTGGGTTCGCCCGGCCAGGGCTTCCTCTCCCGCATGCGTGCTGGCCGCCAGCCAACGGGGACGGTCCCCAAGGGCGGCCCGGGCTTGGGCCAGGACGGTCGGATCGGCTGGATCCGGGGGGGCGGCGCATTTCAGGTTTCCCAGGCTGTCCACCCGGGGCGCGCCCATCTCCGCCAGCCGTCTCGCGTCCCGATCCGTTTGTCCGAGGCAGAGGGAAAACCCCGCCATCATGCGTTTGGCCAATCCCCGATGACGCCTCCAAGAGACGTGGGACCGGTCTGAGATCCGGCCATTCAACAGGACCATGGGCTTGCCCCGCTTGCCCGCGGCGACCAGCAGGTTGGGCCAAAAATCGGACTCGCTCCACAGGGTCAAGTCCGGATCCCAATGCTCCAGGAAACGGCGAACCGCGGAGGGCTTGTCCACGGGAAGGAACTGGTGGACCGCCCCCTCGGGCAGGGCATTGGCGACGACCCGGGCCGAAGTGACCGTGCCCGTTGTCAGCAGGATCGAGAGGCCCGGACGCTGGCGCAGGAGGGCACTGATCAGGGGCAGCAGCGCCTTGGCCTCGCCCACGCTGGCGCCATGGGTCCAGACCAGGGGACCCCGAGGGCGGGGCAAGCCTGGATGGCCCAGCCGCTCTCCCAGGCGGATGGCGTCTTCCTTGCCGTGGCGTTGTCGGTGCCGCAACAGGATATCAATGGCCGGTCCCCCAAGGGTGGTCAGTGCTCTGTATAAATAAAAAATGGGCATGGCCCGGCCAAATGCGCCTGGAAATGGGACGGGGATGGCAGGGGGAAGCCGATCCCTCCGCCGCGTCCTTCCAGTCTAGTGAATACGGAACGGGTTCGTCCGCGTCCCAGGGCATTTAGCACGGGCCGGAGCCGAGATCAAATCGCCATCGACGGGTCGTTTCGAAGACAGGGCGGAGGAGGGGGGTCAGGCGGATCCGCCCACCTCCACCGGTGACGCGTCGGACGCGAAGAAATCACCGGGCTCGAAGGGGTAAATGTTGCTCAGGAACTGGTCGATGGAGGTCTCCCAGGACCGAGCCAGGGCGAAGTCCCGGCAGGCCTCGGCGGGGATCTCCAGGGCTTTCAGCGCCGCGGCGCGCAGGTCTTCGGACAACACACCCACGGGGGCGTCGCCGATCACGTCCAGGGGGCCGGACACGGGGTAGGCCGCCACGGACAGACCGCTGGCCAGGGCTTCCAGCAGAACCAGGCCAAAGGTGTCGGTGCGACTGGGAAAGACGAAGACATCGCCGACGGCGAAATGGGTGGCCAAATCCTCCCCATGGCGTTCCCCGGCGAAATGGACTTCCGGATGGCGGGCTTTCAGGGACTCGAACTGGGGCCCGCCGCCGACGACGATCTTGGTGCCGGGCAGGTCCAGATTGAGGAAGGCCTTGATGTTCTTTTCCACCGCGACCCGGCCGACGTAGACAAACCAGGGGCGGGGACCGGTGATCAGGTGGTCCAGGCTATCCTTGGGCCGGGGCCGGAACAGGTCGGTATCAACTCCCCGGGTCCAGCGCTTGATGTTGGAAAACCCCCAGGAAGACAGTTCATCCTCGATCCCCTGGGTGGCGACCATGATGGCGCGAGACGGGCCGTGGAACCACCGCATCACCTTGTACCCCCAGCTCACCGGCAGACCGAAGCGGGCGTTGACATATTCCGGGAACTTGGTGTGGAAGGCGGTGGTGAACGGAATGTCGCGCTTCACGCAATAGCGCCGGGCGGTGACCCCCAGGGGGCCTTCGGTGGCGATGTGCACGACACAGGGTTGAAAGGTCTTGATGGCCTCCGCCATGGTCTTGCCCGGCAGAAGGGCCAATCGGATCTCGCTATAGGTGGGGCAGGGAATGGTCCGGAAACTATCGGGGGTGATATAGACCGTCTCATGTCCCCGGGCTTCCAGGCGCCGACGCAGGGTATCGAGGGTTCGGACAACCCCATTGACCTGGGGGAACCAGGCGTCCGTGACGACGAGGATACGCATGGTGATAAAGTCCCTTTCGTCGGGATTTGGTTTCGTTGAGGGTAGTGCCCTATGGGGCGGGGCTGACCGGCTCTTTCTCGCCGGTGTCGGTCGACGCGTCGGTCCGGTCGGCCTCCAGGGCCAGGTGGACCCGCCCGGCGGTGAAGATCGCTTCGGCCGGATTGTCCGATGAATCCGCGTCCCGAGCCCCGGCGTAACCGGAGAACAGGGAAAGTTGCTGGGTTTCGGACCAGTGCAGGATATCCATGCGGCCGTCGTGGTGTTCGACCAGGGCCGAGCAGCTTTCCACCCAGTCCCCGTCGTTGCAGTACAGAATTTCCTCCACCTCGCGGATCTCGGGGTGGTGGATATGGCCGCAGACGATACCGGTGACGCCGCGCATACGGGCCACTTCGGCCATCGACGTCTCGAAGTCGTCGATGTACTTCACGGCGTTTTTGACCTTGTGCTTCAGGTATTTGGACAACGACCAGTAGGGCAGACCCAAGCGATAGCGGGCCAAGTTGAACCAGTGGTTGGCCTCCAGCAGCCAGACGTAGGCCCAGTCCCCAAGCTTGGCCAGCCATTTGGCGTATTTCACCACGCCATCGAACTCGTCGCCGTGGATGACCAGATAGCGACGGCCATCGGCGCCTTCATGAATGGCTTCGCGCACCACATGGATGTCGCCGAATTCGGCGTCGCAATAGCTTCGGGCGAATTCGTCGTGGTTGCCCGGAATGAAGATCACCTTCGTCCCCTTGCGCGCCTTGCGCAGAAGCTTTTGGACCACGTCATTATGGGCCTGGGGCCAATGCCAGTGCTTTTGCAGGCGCCAGCCGTCAACGATGTCGCCCACCAAATAGAGGGTGTCCGATTCGGTGCGTTTCAGGAAATCCAACAGGAAGTCGGCCTTACAGCCGCGGGTTCCCAAGTGGATGTCTGAAATGAAAATGGCGCGGTATCGACGTGGTTCCGTCATGGCTTTGAGTGCGTGTCCGTGTTCCATGGCGTGTCGGGGGCCGCGTGTCGGGGGTGGCGTCTCGAGGGCGGCATATCGGGGCATTGTCCGGTCCAGATTCCACCAGATCGGTCCGTGAGTCCGGAAGCGCCTCGCCATTTCAGGGCGCGCCGCTGGATGGGTTGTACCCTTCCGTCCGAGCGGAAGTCATTGAGTTATTATCCCGACATAAATAATTCACCGCCTTGTCGCCGAAGTGAAATATGTCTATATCTTTGAGAGGATGGGAGTTTGAAAGCATATCCAGGACTGGAATATTACACTTTTATTACAGTCTGAAGGGAAAAGACGGGACTTTCGAGTATCTTAGATCTTTCATGGACCCATTCGCCCCTTTGATGTTGGTTGGCCTTTTCCCCTTGATTGGGTTGTCACCAGCGATTTGACCGCCTTCGCGCGGCCATATTTATCCGTCACCCGATAAGGATCTCCCCACGGAAGGACCCCTTGGAATGCCGCGCCTCCTCCCCTTTGCCTCCTCCTCCTCTTCTCGGTCCGCGCTCGCCGCTCTGCCCCGCCGGGTGATGGTGATCGCCAATCCGGCGGCCGGAACCTTGAAGGGCCGAAGGCTGAACAAGGCCCTGTTGGCCTTGGAGCGGGAAGGCTGCTGGGTGAGTCTGCGGGAGACGACCAAGCCCGGTGACGCCACCTTGATCGCCCGGGAAGCCCGGCGTGAGTCCCTGGACGTGGTTGTCGCCGCGGGTGGGGATGGAACCATCAACGAAGTCGCCAATGGGCTCGCGGGGTCGGGCGTGGCCCTGGGGATCATTCCCCTGGGGACGGCCAATGTGCTGGCGATCGAGGCGGGGATCCCCCGGGATCCGACGAAAGCGGCGCGGATCATCGCCAGAGGTCAGCCCCGGGAGCTGTACATGGGCGAGGTCACGGCCAGCGCCGAGACGCCGCTGGGCGGCCCCCGCCGGTTCGTGATGATGGCCGGAGCGGGGTTCGACGCCCATGTGGTGGACACGGTGGACCTGGACCTGAAGCGCCGTTCGGGAAAGTTCGCCTATGTCTGGCGGACCCTGCAAAGCGCTCTGACCTATCGTTTCCCGCCGGTGTCGGTCGAGGTGGAACGTCCCAATGGGGAAATCCTCCACCGCGACGTGGCCACCGCGGTTGTCTGCAATGGCAAGTATTATGGGGGTCCTTTCATCGCCGCGCCCGCGGCGAATATTTCCTATCCGACGTTCCAGGTGGTGCTTTTGCCGCGCCCGGGCCTTGGGAACGTGGCCCGCTACGCCTTGGCCCTGGCCATGGGGCGTTTGCCCCACCTGCCGGACGTGGAGGTCATGGAGGCCACGCGGATCCGTGTGCGCATGGACGGGGCGGAACCCCTGCAGGCCGATGGGGATACGGTCGCGCACATGCCCGTGAGCATCTCCATGGCCCCGGATCCGGTGCACCTGATCGTCCCGGCGTAAAGGGGCATGGGGGGAGGTTTACCCTTCCTGGGGCTTTTCGTCGGTTCGCTTCTTGGAAAAGACGAAGTTATGGCTCATCGCGTAATTGACGATCCAGCCACGGCCCGATCCACAGACAAGGGCGGCCAGGGGTGTCCATGCCATGGGGGGCAACAGCCAAACGACGAGGCTGTAGACGGTGTAGTTCAGGCCGCCACCCATGGCGTTGACCGAGAGGTAGTGGAAATACTCGTGGATCGGCCCCTTGTCTCGACACCGACCCCGGAAGGTGATGGAGCGATTCAGAGACCAGGTCGTGGTGGTGTCCGCCAGGACGGACAGGGCCCGGGCGGTGTAAGGGTTCAGCCCCCCGCCCCGCATGCCCAGATAGAGCACGTCCGCATCCACGATAATCCGACACCCCCCACCATGCCGAAGAGCGTGAATGCTCGAATGTGATGTTTCATGCCTTGCTCCAGGCGCCTCCGGCCAATTCAGGGCGCCTTGGTAACCGAGAGGACGGGGAGAAGTCCGGGTTCGCGGGGTTTCGCGCCGCTGAAACCCCAAAAAGGCGACCGGGGATCGCTCCCCGGTCGAAGTGGTCGCGCACGATACGCGATAGGGTGAGCGCCGCGGTTACCTGCTCAGAAGTCCCCGGGCGATCACATGGGCCTGGATCTCGGCGGCGCCCTCGAAGATGTTGAGGATCCGGGCGTCGCAGAGGATCCGGCTGATCCGATATTCCTCGGCGTAGCCATTGCCGCCATGGATTTGCAAGGCGTTGTCGGCGTTGGACCAGGCCACCCGCGCGGCCAGAAGCTTGGCCATGCCCGCTTCGATGTCGCAGCGCCGGTCGCTGTCCTTTGCCCGGCCCGCGGCATAGGTCAACTGGCGCGCGACCATGGTTTCCACCGCCATCCAGGCCAGCTTTCCGTGGACCCGGGGGAAGGCGTACAGGGGCTTGCCGAATTGCACCCTGTCCTGGGCGTAGCGCATGCCCTCCTCCAGCGCGTTTTGCGCGACACCGACCGCCCGGGCCGCGGTCTGAATGCGGGCGCTTTCGAAGGTCGCCATGAGCTGCTTGAAGCCCTGGCCTTCCTCGCCGCCCAGCAGATTTTCCACCGGGACGGTGAAGCCGTCGAAGGACAGTTCGTATTCCTTCATGCCCCGGTACCCGAGCACCTTGATCTCGCCGCCGGTCATGCCCTCGGCCGGGAAGGGATTTTCCTCCGTGCCCCGGGGCTTTTCCGCCAACAGCATGGACAGGCCCTTGTAGCCGGGTTCATCCGGATTGGTGCGGATCAGCAGGGTCATCAGGTCGGAGCGCGACGCATGGGTGATCCAGGTCTTGTTGCCGGTCACCACGTAGGTTTCGCCGTCCTTCACCGCGCGGGCGCGCAGGCTCGCCAGGTCCGAGCCCGTGTTGGGTTCGGTGAAGACGGCGGTGGGCAGGATCTCGCCACTGGCGATCTTGGGCAGGTAGTGCTCTTTCTGGGCCTCGGTGCCGCCCAGGCGGATCAGTTCCGCGGCGATTTCCGAGCGGGTGCCGAGCGAGCCGACGCCGATATAGGCCCGGGAGAGCTCTTCGGTGACCACGCACATGGCGGTCTTGCCCATGCCCAGGCCGCCGAAGTCCTCGGGTACGGTTAGCCCAAAGACGCCCATCTCGGCCATCTGGTCGATGACCTCCATGGGGATCAACTGATCCTTCAGGTGCCACTCGTGGCAATGGGGCGCGACCTGCTCGTCGGCGAAGCGGCGGAACTGGTCGCGGACCATGTCCAGCGTTTCGTCCTCCAGCCCCAGGGCCCCGAAGTGACCGTCCTTCATCAGTTCCGCCATGCGGGCCTTGACCGCTTCGGTGAAGCCGTGTTCGCGCAGCAGGGTGGTGTAGGGCGTTTGCAGCAGATGCCGTTCCCGCACGACGATGCCGAAATCGGCCAAACGGGCGTATTCGCCCTGGCTCATGGGCACGCCGCCGAAGATCTGGTGCAGGTATTCGGAATAGGCCGCTTGAAGGATCAGGCTTTCCAGTTCGCCCAGCTTGCCCTCGGCCTCCAGCCGCTTGGCCCAGTCGAGCATGCAGCCCAGGGCGGACACATAGGTGGTGTACCAGGACAGGCCATGGGCGGCGTATTGGTGCTGGTCCAGCAGGGCCGAGTCGACCTTGCCCGTGGGGGCGACCATGGCGCGTACATGGTCGCGGATCTTGGAGAGGGCCTGATCGACGGTGTTGTAGGACCGCTCGCAGACGTAAAGAAGATCCTGGAGAACCAGGGTCGCGGAGGTTTCCTTGGGCAGGGCACTCATGGGTTGGTCCCTCGGCATAAGAAGTTCGTGATCGTGCTTGTCCGCGGTGGTTTGTCCGCCGTCGGTTTGGTCCGGACACCGGAGGGGAACGGGGATGTCCCCCTCCGGCGCCCTTGCCGTCTTCTTGGAACGTTTCCTCTTCGTCTTCTTTTCCTATCCCTCGAGGCAATCCTCGATGGTGCGACGGCCTGGCTTCCTGGCCTGGATCAGAACCGCCATGTTCCCCGGCTTGTGCTGATTCTTCAGCATCTTGGTATGGGCCTTGGGGATATCCTCCCAGGAGAAGACCTCGCTCATGCAGGGGTCGACCCGGCGCTCGATCACCAACTGGTTGGCCTGAGCGGCCTGCTTCAGGTTGGCGAAGTGGCTGCCCTGGATCCGCTTCTGGCGCATCCAGACGAAGCGGGCGTCGAAGGTCAGATTGAAGCCGGTGGTGCCAGCGCAGAAAACCACCATGCCTCCCCGCTTCACGACGTTGCAGGAAACCGGGAAGGTCTGCTCGCCCGGGTGCTCGAAGACGAAATCCACGTCGTTGCCCTTGCCGGTGATGTCCCAAATCGCCTTGCCGAACTTGCGGGTCTCGCCCATGTACTCCTTGAAGCCTTCGCCATTGACGGTGGGCAGTTGGCCCCAGCAGTTGAAGTCCTTGCGGTTGATCACACCCTTGGCGCCCAGGCTCATGACGAAGTCGCGCTTGGTCTCGTCGGAGATCACGCCGATGGCATTGGCGCCCGCCGCCGCGCAGAGCTGGATGGCCATGGATCCCAGGCCGCCGGAGGCTCCCCAGATCAGCACGTTGTCGCCGGGCCGCAGGACATGGGGGCGGTGGCCGAAGAGCATGCGATAGGCGGTGGCCAGCACCAGCACGTAGCAGGCGCTCTCTTCCCAGGTCAGATGCTTGGGCCGGGGCATGATTTGCTGGGATTGGACCCGGGTGAATTGGGCGAAGGAACCGTCCGGCGTCTCGTAGCCCCAGATCCGCTGGGTGGGCGAGAACATGGGGTCGCCGCCGTTACACTCCTCGTCGTCGCCGTCGTCCTGGTTGCAGTGAACGACCACCTCGTCGCCGACTTTCCAGCGCTTCACCTTGGCGCCAACCGCCCAGACGATGCCGGCCGCGTCGGACCCGGCGATGTGGTAATCGGCCTTGTGCACATCGAAGACGCTGATGGGCGTACCCAGACCGGCCCAGACGCCGTTGTAGTTGACGCCCGCGGCCATGACCATGACCATGACCTCGTGACTGTCGATCTCCGGGGTGTCGACCACCTCGATCTGAAAGGACTGCTCGGGTTCGCCATGCCGCTCGCGCCGAATGGCCCAGGCGTACATCTTCTTGGGTACGTGACCCAGCGGCGGAATCTCGCCCAGTTCGTATAAGTCCTTTTGGGCCTGGCCGGGCTTCAGATCGATGACGTCCGCCGCTTCGCTCATCATTGGTCCTCCAAAGGGGGATTGTCGGTCCCGGCGCACCCCCAACCGTCCGGGGCGTCGCGCCGTGCTTGAGACGAGGGATATCGAATGAGACCTTCCCCCGCAATGCACAAAATGATAGTTTGTTTCGTACAGATGGGGTGTTCGGTAATTATTGTTCGCAAATTCGCCTTTTTGAGGGGCCGGGGTCGAACGGTAGCCGACTATTGAAGGAGACAAGCATGTCCGAGAGGCCCGAGACCAACCCGCCTACAACCACCGCGACGCGGGACAAACCTTGGCTTTTCCGTACCTATTCGGGCCATTCGTCGGCCAAGGCGTCCAACGCGCTGTACCGAACGAATCTTGCGCGGGGACAGACGGGCCTGTCGGTGGCCTTCGATCTGCCGACTCAAACGGGCTACGACAGCGACCATGTTCTGGCCAAGGGCGAGGTGGGCAAGGTCGGCGTGCCCATTTCCCACCTGGGGGATATGATGACCTTGTTCGAGGATATCCCCCTGGGCAAGATGAATACCTCGATGACCATCAACGCCCCGGCGCCCTGGCTGCTGGCCCTCTACATCGCCACGGCGGAGCGGCAGGGGGCGACTCGGGGGGACCTGCAGGGCACGGTGCAGAACGACCTGATCAAGGAGTACCTGAGCCGGGGAACTTATATCTTCCCGCCGGAGCCCTCCCTGCGGCTGATCAACGATGTGATCGCCTTTACCTATAAGGAGGTTCCCAAGTGGAACCCCACCAACGTCTGTTCCTATCATCTGCAGGAAGCGGGCGCGACGCCGGAGCAGGAATTGGCTTTCGCGCTCGCCACCGGAGTCGCGGTGCTCGATACGGTCAAGGCGGAGGGGCAAGTTCCGCCCGCGGATTTCGCCAAGGTGGTGGGACGCATCAGCTTTTTCGTCAACGCGGGCATCCGATTTGTCACCGAACTATGCAAGATGCGCGCCTTCACCGAGCTGTGGGACGAAATCTGCCGCGAGCGCTATGGCGTGGAGGAGGAAAAGTACCGTCGGTTCCGCTATGGCGTGCAGGTAAACTCCCTGGGCCTGACCGAACAGCAGCCGGAGAACAACGTTTACCGGATCCTGCTGGAAATGCTGTCCGTCGTCCTGTCCAAGAACGCCCGAGCCCGGGCCGTGCAGCTTCCGGCCTGGAACGAGGCCCTGGGTCTGCCTCGCCCCTGGGACCAGCAGTGGTCCCTGCGGCTGCAACAGATCGTCGCCTATGAAACGGATTTGCTGGAGTTTCCGGACATTTTCGATGGCTCCGTGGCGATCACCGACAAGGTGGAAACCCTCAAGGACTCCGCCCGGGCGGAACTGGCGCGGATTGATGACATGGGGGGCGCGGTGGCCGCGGTCGAATCCGGCTACATGAAGCAGAAGCTGGTGGAATCCAACGCCAAGCGCATTGGCGGCATCGAAAGCGGCGAGCAGGTGGTCGTCGGCGTGAACAGGTTCACGGAAGGGGCCGCCAGCCCGTTGGCCGCGGGCGAGGGCGCCATCATGACCGTCGACCCGGCGGCCGAGCGGGAACAAATCGACTCCCTGGTGGCCTGGCGGGAGGCCCGCGATTCGGCCAAGGTCCGGGAGAGCCTGGAGACCCTACGGCGGGCCGCGACGGAAGGGTCCAACATCATGGAGCCCACGATCGCCTGCGCCCACGCGGGCGCGACCACCGGCGAATGGGGCCAGATCCTGCGCGAGGTTTTTGGCGAATACCGCGCCCCCACGGGCGTGGGTCGCTCCGTTTCCACCGGCGCGCCGGGGCGCCTGGGCGCGGTGCGGGCAAAGGTGGATGCCTTATCCGCGACCTTGGGCCGTCGGGTGAAGATGCTGGTTGGCAAGCCCGGCCTGGACGGCCATTCCAATGGGGCTGAACAGATCGCCGTGCGCGCCCGAGACTCGGGCATGGAAGTGGTCTACGAGGGGATTCGCCTGACCCCGGCCCAGATCGTCAACGCCGCCCTGGAGGAAAGCGTCCATGTGGTCGGTCTGTCCATCCTGTCGGGTTCCCACGTTCCCTTGGTGACCGAGGTGCTGGAGCGCATGCGGAGCGAAGGCCTGGGGGATGTGCCCGTCGTGGTGGGGGGTATCATTCCGCCAGAGGATGAGAAGACTCTGCTCGCCGCGGGCGTGGCCCGGGTCTATACGCCCAAGGACTATGACATCACGACGATCATGGACGACATCGTTGATATCGTCGCCGCGGGCGCGCAAAAGGCCGCGTGACCTCGGCCCAAAGGGGAAGAGCATCGTGTCGGAGGGGGCGCCAGGGGAGGGATTGGCGCCCCCAACAGGGGAGCCGGGGTGGTCGTGAGAGAAGCCACCCCGGCTTTTTCGCGCGGGGGGCCCAAAAAAAGTCGCCTGGTGGCCGAAAAGAGTCTTGATCGCTGGCGTCGCGATTCCAATCCATGGTTCATGGTTGGGATCGGTTTTGTCTGGTCCGATGTTTCCCCGACTTGAGTTCGTTCTGGAGGTCATTCTGGAAACCATTCCACTGACCTGGCTTGTCACGGCGTTGATGGCGATTGCCTGCGCCGCCGTGGGTCAAAGCGCTGGCCTTCCGGTGGCCGCGAGGGTGTTTCTCGCGGGCTTTTTGGCTTGTCTGGGTGTCATTGGCGCCCTTCTCGGGTCTCGCCTGTCCTTTGGTGCCCAGTGGGCCGGGACCATTCAACCGCTTGTCGCGGTCCTGGTGGCTCCGCTCGCCTATCTTGGGTTTCGCGCTCTGATGGTTGACCGATCCTATTGGACGACGTCGGTCCTTTCTCCCCATGGCGCTCTGGTCCTGCTGTGCCAAGTGGCGATTCTGGGCAGCCCCATTCTTCCGGATTTCGTCGTTTTGGCCGTGACCAGCGCGTATTTGTTCGGTCTCGTTACCCTGGCGCGCCGTGGGTCCGATGCCTTTATCCATGTCTCGGCGCATGCCATGCCCGTTCTGCGGACGGCCATCATGGCGACGATGGTTCTCTTGGCCCTGATCATTCTGGCCGACAGCGCGCTTTTCGTGCTCGGCGCGGTCAAGGGAACGGCCTATGCCCTGACGGTCCTCGGTGGCGCGTCGGGAGTCTTCGCCGCCTTGGTTTTCATCGTGGTTTTGGTTGGCGCCGCCATGGTTCCACGACGTCTGGGGAGGGCCGAGCGACGGCGCGGTGATCCGGTGTCTCCGTCCCGGGAGGATCGGCTGCTCCTCGGCCGGATCAACGCGGTTCTGAGGGACGGGAAACTCTACCAGGACAGTTCCTTGACCGTGGCGCGGATGGCCCGCCGCTTGGGTGTTCCCGCCCGGGATGTGACCAATGCCATCAACCGGTGCGCGGCACGGAGTTTTTCCAGGCATGTAAACGAATTTCGGATCCAGCACGCCTGCCGGATGCTCCGCGAAACGGCGCTTTCCGTGACGGAAATTATGTTGGATTCCGGTTTTGTCAGTAAATCCAGCTTCAACGCCGAATTCCGCCGGATCTTGGGGCGAACCCCCAGTCAATTTCGGGCGGAGCCGGACAACGGAGCGTCTGCCACGACCCCGATAGCCGCCAAACCACGCCCCTGAGAACCCCGTGATCCGGGTGTT
>JAIOYK010000010.1 GCA_021741145.1 Rhodospirillum sp.
GGCAAGGCGCGACCTGTTTTCCTATATCGAAGGCGACGATAATCGCCGACGCATCCACTCCGCGATCGGCTACATAACCCCGGAGCAAGCCGAGCTTCACGCCGTATAAACCCGGGTCCACTTTTTCGGGGAAAGGTCAGTTTTCAGTACCATACTTCTGATGGTCGGTGGACATGCGTACGTACTCGGCGGCCCGTTTGAATGGGGTTCCCTCCTCGTTGTGATCCGGCGTTTGCGAGTTCCGCCGTTCAGACACGTGGCAATCCTCCGATCCTGCGTTGGTGTCTCATTAAAATCCAACTGAGTGTTGGTATCGTGTCAATCATAAATGCTCAAAAAAGTTGGAAAATACTAGAATATCTCGTATTTGGTGTGTGCGACTTGTGGCGAGTTCGCCTTTAAAAAGCTGTTGGAAAGCTGGATCCAGTGGCATCTTCCAACAAGCCATCTTCGCTCGGGAAACAGAATGTTGGAGTCGTATGGAGAATTGAATCAGGGAATGGCGCAAGGCCTGGGGGCTGACGCTAAAGCAGTTGACGGAGCGGGTCGGTACCAGCAATCAGCAGATCAGCCATTTGGAGAAGGGGCGCCGCCGTTTGTCGCTTGAATGGAGGCAGCGGTTGGCCGACGCACTCGACTGCCATCCATCGGATCTGCTCGTGGATCCTTATCAACCGCGCAACGAGCGGGAGCGGGCTTTGGTCGAGCTGTTCCGTGGGCTCTCGGAAGAGCAGCAGGAGGCCTTACTCCAGGCGACTTTTGCGTTGGCGAAACCAGTGAAGTTCTCAAAAGAGAAAATAGGATAGTTTATCCAAGAAATATTTGGGAAATATATAAAGGATCCCATCTTCTTCAATCAACGCCAGTTTAAGGCCGTATAACATCCCCATAAAGAGTTTTCGGCGATTTTACGGCGGCGGTTGCTTCTCCCATCGCGCCGTTATGGCCCGTGCGCCCATTCTCCTTCGAACCCGACAACGAAGGAGGATCTCATGCTCGACGTTCTATATCTGGTACTCGCCGTAGGGGCCTTCGGCCTCTTCGCCGCGGCCGTCCCCGCCCTTGACCGGGCCTGAGGGGAGGGCGCCATGGACTTCATCCATATTTCCGGTCTCGTGATCGCGGTGGCGTTGGTGGCCTATCTGGGCTTCGCGCTGCTGCGGCCCGAGAAATTCTGACAGAGGCCGCGCCATGCCCATGACCGACAGCCTCCAACTCGTCCTCTTCCTCGCCATGATCGCCGCTTCCGCGCCCCTTCTGGGACGCTATATGGCCCGGGTATACGAAGGCAAGGGCACCCTCCTGACTCCCATTCTCGCGCCCGTGGAGCGGACGCTCTATCGACTAGCCGGCGCCAAGGTCGACAAGGATCAGCATTGGACCACCTACGCGCTGACCCTGCTGGCCTTCAATCTGGCGGGCTTCCTGCTTCTCTTCGCCATCCTGCGCCTTCAGCACTTGCTGCCATTCAATCCCCAGGACCTCGCGCCCATGGGGACCCGACTGGCCTTCAACACGGCGGTCAGCTTCGTGACCAACACCAACTGGCAGGCCTATTCGGGCGAGGTCGCGCTGAGCGATTTCAGCCAGATGGTCGGGTTGACCACCCAAAACTTTCTCTCCGCGGGGACGGGCATGGCGGTGGCCGTCGCCGTCATCCAGGGCTTTTCCCGCCGC
This sequence comes from Rhodospirillum sp., assembly GCA_021741145.1. Lineage (GTDB taxonomy): Bacteria > Pseudomonadota > Alphaproteobacteria > Rhodospirillales > Rhodospirillaceae > Rhodospirillum. The sequence continues at coordinate 1,678 of JAIOYK010000010.1, forward strand.
TCCGCCCGGGGAATCGGTAACTTCACCGTCGATCTGGTTCGCGGCGTGCTTTACATCCTCTTGCCCCTGTCCATCGTCCTGGCCCTGTTGCTGGTGGTCCAGGGCGTGCCGCAGACCCTGAGCCCCTATGTGCACGCGACCACCCTGGAGGGCGGCCGCCAGCTCATCGCCCAGGGACCCGCCGCCAGCCAGATCGCCATCAAGCAACTGGGTACCAACGGGGGCGGCTTCTTCGGTGTCAATTCCGCCCACCCCTTCGAGAACCCGACGCCGCTCTCCAATCTGCTGGAGATGGTCTCCATCCTGCTGATCCCCGCGGCCTTCTGCTTCCTCTTCGGTCGCATGGTTGGGGATACCCGGCAGGGCCGGGCGATTTTCGCGGCCATGACCCTGCTGTTCCTCGCCGCCTTCGCGGTCGTGTACGCCGCCGAGCACGCGGGGAATCCCCTGATCCCGGCCCTGTCCGTGGACCAGACCGCGGGGAACATGGAAGGCAAGGAGGTCCGTTTCGGTGTCCTGAACTCCTCCCTCTGGGCGGTGGCCACCACGGCGGCGTCCAACGGCTCGGTGAATGCCATGCACGACAGCTTTACGCCCATGGGTGGCATGGCGCTGTTGTTGCTCATTCAATTGGGGGAGATCGTCTTTGGTGGGGTGGGCGCCGGGTTCTACGGGATGCTGTTGTTCGTCATCCTGTCGGTCTTCATCGCCGGGTTGATGGTGGGGCGCACGCCCGAATACCTGGGCAAGAAGATCGAGGCCCGGGAGGTCAAGCTGGGCCTGCTCGCCCTGCTGTCCATGCCGCTCGGCATCCTGATTCTCGGCGCCCTGTCGACGGTGCCGGCCGCCGGGCTCGCCAGCGTCCAGGACGCCGGTCCCCATGGTCTGACGGAACTGCTCTACGCCTATTCCTCGGCGACCGGGAACAACGGCTCGGCCTTCGCCGGATTCGGCGCCGACACGCCCTATCAGAACACCATGCTGGGCCTCGCCATGCTGCTCGGGCGCTACGCGGTGATCCTGCCCATGCTGGCCGTCGCCGGATCCCTGGTCGGCAAGAAAGCCCATGCCGAGACGGCGGGGACCTTCCCGACCCATGGGCCGCTTTTCGTCGGTCTGCTGGTTGGCGTGATCCTCATCATCGGCGGGCTGACCTTCTTCCCCACCCTGGCGCTCGGTCCGCTGGCCGAACAGTTCGCCATGGTCGGCGGCCACGTCTACTGATCCCGTTTGAAACGAGAGAAATTCCGATGTCCAAGCACCGTTCCGCGGAAACGCGCCTGCTGGATCCGGCCCTCGCCGGACCCGCCCTGCGCCAGTCGGTCCTCAAGCTGGATCCCCGGCATCTGGTCCGCAACCCGGTCCTTTTCGTGACCGCCGTCGTGGCGCTTCTCGCCACCGGGCTCGCGCTGGCGGCGCCCTTCGCCGGACCCGGCCTGGGTGATCCCGCCACCGTCGCCCAGATCGCCTTGTGGCTTTGGGTCACCGTCCTTTTCGCCAATTTCGCCGAAGCCTTGGCCGAGGGCCGGGGCAAGGCCCGGGCCGACGCCCTGCGCGCCACCCGGACCGAGACCCCGGCCAAAAAGCTCGCGACCCTTGGGGCCGAGGGATGGGATCCGGTTCCCGGATCCGCCCTGCGGCCCGGCGACCTGATCCTCTGCGAGACGGGCGACGTGATCCCCGCCGACGGCGAGGTTGTCGCGGGCATCGCCTCCGTCGACGAAAGCGCCATCACCGGAGAATCCGCCCCGGTGATCCGCGAGAGCGGTGGCGACCGCTCGGCGGTCACCGGAGGCACCCGGGTGGTCTCCGACGTGATCAAGGTGAAGGTCACCCAGAAGCCCGGGGAGAGCTTCCTCGACCGCATGATCGGTCTCGTGGAGGGGGCGAAGCGCCAGAAAACCCCCAACGAGACGGCGCTGACCGTCCTGCTGGTCGGCCTGAGCCTGATCTTCGTGCTGGTGGTCGCGACCCTGGAGCCCTTCGCCCGCTACGCGGGGGCGGCCATCCCCGTCGCCTATTCCCTGGCCCTGCTGGTGACCCTGATCCCCACGACCATCGGCGGCCTGCTCTCGGCCATCGGCATCGCGGGCATGGACCGGCTGGTGAAGGCCAATGTCATCGCCAAGTCCGGCCGGGCCGTGGAAGCCGCCGGGGACGTGGATGTGCTGCTGCTCGACAAGACGGGGACCATCACCTACGGCAACCGCATGGCCGATGCCCTGATCCCGCTCTCCGGCGCGAGCGAGCGGGACCTAGCCGAGGCGGCCCTGCTGGCCTCGGTCGCCGACGAGACGCCGGAGGGGAAATCCATCGTTTCCTTCGTCCTGCGGACCTTCCACATGAACCCGGTCCCGGAGCGGGTCGCGGCCACCGTGCCCTTTTCCGCCCATACGCGCATGAGCGGTTGCGACCTGACGGATGGGACGGTTATTCGCAAGGGGGCGGTGGACGCGGTCCTCGACCACCTGACCCGCATGGCGGGGGAACCCAACCGTGATCGCCTGGTCGAGCAGTGCGGTCGCGCCGTCGAACGGGTGGCCAAGTCCGGAGGGACGCCCCTGGTCGTCGCCGCCGGGGACCGGTTGCTCGGCGTGGTTCACCTGAAGGACATCGTCAAGCCGGGAATCCGTGAGCGCTTCGGGCAGCTGCGGGCCATGGGCATCCGCACGGTGATGATCACCGGCGACAATCCCCTGACCGCCGCGGCCATCGCCGCCGAGGCGGGGGTGGACGATTTCCTCGCCGAGGCCACGCCCGAGAGAAAGCTGGAGCGCATACGCGCCGAACAGGTGGAGGGGCGGCTGGTCGCCATGTGCGGCGACGGATCCAACGACGCGCCCGCGCTGGCCCAGGCCGACATCGGCATCGCCATGAACGACGGGACCCCCGCCGCCCGGGAGGCGGGCAATCTGGTGGACCTGGACAGCGATCCGGCCAAGCTTATCGACGTGGTGATGGTTGGCAAGCAGCTGCTCATCAGCCGGGGGGCGCTGACCACCTTTTCCATCGCCAACGACGTGGCCAAGTACTTCGCCATCATCCCGGCCATGCTCCTCGCGGCCTATCCCCAGCTCCAGGCGTTGAACGTCATGGGGCTCTCCAGTCCGGAAAGCGCCATCCTGTCGGCGGTGATCTTCAATGCCCTGATCATCGTCGCGCTCATTCCCCTGGCCCTGAAGGGCGTGGCCTACCGTCCGGCCTCGGCGGCGTCATTGCTGCGCCGGAATCTATTGATCCATGGCTTGGGTGGCCTTGTGGCGCCCTTCGTCGGCATCAAGCTCATCGACATGGCCCTGACCGGCCTCGGTCTCGCGTAGGGGAGAAAATCCATGCTTGCGATCATGTTTCTGCGCCAGGGCGCCCTCTGCCTGGTGTTCACCGCGCTCCTGGGAGTGGCTTACCCTTTGCTTGTGACGGGGGTCGCCCAGGTGGCCTTTCCGGACCGGGCCAACGGATCGCTGGTCCGGGATGGGGAGGGGCGGGTCATCGGGTCCACCCTGCTGGGGCAATCCTTCACCGGGGCGGGTTATTTCCACGGCAGGCCCTCCTTCGCCGGAGAGGGATACGACGCGGCTTCCTCGGGTGCCTCCAACCTGGGGCCGACGAGCCGGGATCTGATTTCGACCGTCGCCGCGCGCGCCGCGGCCGCGCGCGGCGATGGCGGGGCGACGGTGCCCGTGGACCTGGTGACCGCCTCCGGATCCGGGCTGGACCCCCATATCTCCCCCCAGTCGGCCACTTTTCAAGTATCCCGGGTCGCCCATGCGCGCGGCCTGCCCGAGGATCGGGTGAGGGATCTGGTGGCCGGGCGAGTGGAGGGACGCCAGTTTGGGATTCTTGGCGAGCCCCGGGTCAATGTCCTGGCTCTGAACATGGCCCTGGACAGCTTGGGAAAATGAGTCTTCTGTCGAGGCTCGATGGTCGGAGCGGGAAACCATGGCGGATGAAGACGGCGGGCGTCCCGAACCGGAAGCCTTGCTCAAGGAAGTGCGGAAGGACGGACGGGGACGTCTGAAGATCTTCCTCGGCGCCGCGCCCGGCGTCGGCAAGACCTACGCCATGCTCCAGGCGGCCCACGAACGGCGCAAGGAGGGACTGGATGTCCTGGTGGCCGTGGTCGAGACCCATGGCCGTCAAGAGACCGAGGCCCTGGTGCGCGGTCTTCCCGTGCTGCCGCGTAAGCGCATCGGCTATCGGGGGCGGGTGTTCACGGAAATGGACCTGGATGCCCTTCTCCAGCGCAAGCCAAAGCTGGTCCTGATCGATGAACTGGCCCACACCAACGTCGGCGGCAGCCGCCATGTGAAGCGCTGGCGGGACGTGGAGGAGGTCCTCGGCGCGGGCATCGACGTCTATGCCACTCTCAATATTCAGCACCTGGAGAGCCTGAACGACATCGTCGAGCGCATCGCCAAGGTGCGTGTCCGTGAGACCCTGCCCGACGCCGTGCTGGAGGTGGCCGACGAGATCGAATTGGTCGACCTGCCGCCCGACGCCCTGGTCCAGCGCCTGGTCGAAGGCAAGGTCTATGTTCCCGAACAGGCCCGGCGGGCGGCGCGCCATTTCTTCTCGCGGGGGAACCTGACCGCCCTGCGGGAACTGGCCATGCGCACGGCGGCCGAACGGGTGGACCGGGACATGCTCGATCACATGCGCGCCCATGCCGTGCCCGGCCCCTGGCCCGCCCGGGACCGCCTGATGGTTTGCCTGGATGATGGTTCGACCGGGCCGGGACTGGTCCGCGCCGCCAAGCGCATGGCCGAGCGGGCTCGCATCCCCTGGATCGCCGTCCACGTGGAAACCCGGTCCGACGATCGACTGGACGAGGCCTCCCGCGGCCGCCTGGAGGACACCCTTCTCCTGGCCCAACGCCTGGGCGCGGAGGTGGAGACCCTGCGTGGCTCCGGCATGGTGGCGCGGGATCTGGTGGCCCATGCCCGCGCCCGCAATGTCACCGGCATCCTGGTGGGGCGGACACGGCGCCCGGCCTGGCGGCGTTGGTTTGGGTCTTCGGTGCCCCATGGGGTGCTGCGCCTGGGCCGTGACTTCGAGGTTACCGTCACGGGTGTTGACGACGCTTCGCCCAAGGGACCGGTGGTCCGCGCGCCGGAGGGAAACAGCCACCGCTGGCTGCCCGGTCTGTCCTGGGCCACCGCGGCCGTGGCCCTGGCCGGGGTCGCCGCCTGGTTGGTGGAAAGGATCCTGCCCCTGCCCAACCTGTCGCTGGTCTTCCTGACCGCGGTGCTGTTCGTGGCCATGCGGCTGGGGCTGTGGCCCGCCCTCTACGCGGTGGGACTCAGCCTGCTGGTCTATAATTTCTTCTTCACCGTCCCTTTCATGACCTTCACCGTCTATCACCGGGCCGATATCCTGACCCTGATGTTCTTCGTGCTGGTGGCGGTGATCACCGGCAACCTCGCTGGGCGGGTGCGGGAGCAATTGGTGTCCATCCGTCAGACCGCCCGGCGCACCGCCAACCTCTACGCCTTCAGTCGCAAGGTGGTGGCGGTCGCTAGTCTGGACGACGTGCTCTGGGCGTCGGTTCATCATGTGGCCTCCACCCTCTCCGCCCGCTCCCTGGTGCTGCTGCCCGGCGGGAAGGGGGGCGTGGACCTCGATATCGCGGCGGGGTACCCGCCCGAGGATCATCTGTCGGACACCGACAGGGCGGCGGCGGATTGGGCCTGGAAGAACGAGCGGCCGGCGGGATGGGGGACCGATACCCTGCCCGGGGCCGGGTACCTGTTCATGCCCCTGCGCACCGGGCGGGGAATGCTGGGCCTGCTGGGGGTGGCCTTCGAGCGGCCAAGTCGGTCACTGTCGATGGAGCAACGGAGTCTGCTGGCGGCGGTCGCGGATCAATCGGCCGTGGCCATCGAGCGCTCCCAGCTCTCCCAGGACATCGAGGAGGCGCGCCTGCTGTCGGAAACGGAAAACCTGCGCTCGGCGCTGTTGTCCTCCCTGTCCCACGACCTGAGGACGCCCCTGGTGTCGATCATCGGCTCGGCCACGACGCTGTCCGATGTCGGGGAGCGGATTTCCCCGGAGGACCGGCGGTCGCTGGTCGATACCGTGCTGGAGGAAGCCAACCGCCTGAACCGGTTCGTCCAGAACCTGCTGGACATGACCCGCCTGGGTTACGGCGCCCTGCGCCCCCGCCGGGATTGGACCGACCCCGTGGACGTGGTGGGGCGGGCCGTGCACCGGCTGGGGGATCTGCTCGCCCCCTTCCAGGTCCGGGTGGACATGGCGCCGGACGCGCCGCTGCTGTTCGTGGATCCGGTGCTGATCGAGCAGGTTCTGGTCAACATCCTGGACAACGCGGCCAAGCACTCTCCGGCCGATGGCTTGATCCGGGTCGAGGCGGGGCCGCGCGATGGCTGGTTCCGGATCCTGGTGGAAGACGATGGCCCCGGTATTCCGCCCGACGAACGCGAATTGGTCTTCGACATGTTTTACCGGGTCAAGGCCCGGGACAGCCGGATCGCGGGGACCGGTCTGGGTCTGTCCATCTGCCGGGGCTTGGTGGAGGCCCATGGGGGGAGCATCCTGGCCGAGGACGGCCGCGGTCAACGGGGCGCGGCGATCGTCCTGCGCCTGCCCCTCGACCCGCCTCCTTGTCTTGACGCTTCCGAGACGGAAAGCGAGGACGGGACCGGAAAGATCCCGATGACGGATGGGAGCCCATGATGACCCAGGAGCAAAAGACCCGGATCCTGGTGGTGGACGACGAGGCACAGATCCGCAAGTTCCTGCGCATCAGTCTGTCGGCCCACGGCTACGAGGTGATCGAGGCGGTCCGGGGAGAGGACGCCATCCGCAAATGTGCCATGGAGCGGCCGGACCTGGTGGTCCTGGACCTGGGGCTACCCGACATGGACGGACAGGCCGTCATCGCCGCCATCCGCGAATGGAGCGCCGTGCCCATCCTTGTGCTCTCGGTTCGGGCGGGGGAGATGGACAAGGTCGAGGCCCTGGAGAACGGGGCCAATGACTATGTGACCAAGCCCTTTGGCATCGCCGAACTGATCGCCCGGACCCGGGTCCTGTTGCGCGCCCGGCCGGTGGGGCCCGGAGCGGCGGAGGCGACGGTCTATGAAGAGGGTGGGCTGCGCGTGGACTACCCCGGCCGCCGCGTCTGGGTCGACGGGGAAGAGGTCAAGCTGACCCGCAAGGAATTCGACCTGCTGCGCCTGCTGACCCGCGACGCGGGCAAGGTGCTGACCCACGAGCACCTGCTGGGCGAAGTTTGGGGAAAGGCCTACGTGAAGGAGACCCAATACCTGCGCGTTCACCTGGGCCGCCTGCGCCAGAAGCTTCGGGACAATCCCAATGCGCCCCGCTTCCTGTGGACCGAGCCCGGCGTGGGATATCGACTTCTCATCGAGTAGACCGGTGATCGCTACCGTATCCAGAAATCGGGTACCAGGAGGATGAAGACAGCGGTGAATTCCAACCGACCCAGCAGCATGGCGAGGGCCAGAAGCCACTTGGCCGGATCCGGAACCGCCGCGAAGGTCGTGCCGGGTCCCACCAGCGGCCCGAGGCCCGGCCCCGCGTTCGCCATGGCCTGGGCCACCGCCGAAGTCGCTGACAGAAGGTCAAGGTCGAACAGCATCAGCGCCAGGGACAGCAGGCCCCAGGTCATCAGATACATGAAGAAGAAGGTTCGGACCGAAGAGAGCATGTCGTCGGTGACGTTGCGGCTTCCATACCGGGTCACGACGACCCGGTGGGGAGAGAGCGTCTGGCGGAACTGACCCATCAGGGTGCGCCCCATGAGCTGCCAGCGAAAAATCTTGATCGCTCCGGACGTCGAACCGGCGCAGCCGCCTATGAACATGTGGATAAGGAACATGCCTTGAATAAATGGATGAGTCATGGTGGGGCTCTGAACCGCGTTCGGCATGTAAAGTTGTTGTAAAATGTTTATGGGAAAGACACGGGCATGGGGGATATGGAAGGTGGAGGCGAGGGGCTAGTTGGAGGTTGGGCAAGCGCGCCCCGTCCTTCCGGCCCGTGATGACCCAGGGATTGCCTGTTGTCATTCATTATTCTTGAAAATAGTCGTGTGGGGCGTGACTGATCCGGGGTTGAAGCCGAGATCCCGGCTCTGCGTGCTGAAGGATAATCATCCGAAGACGGAAGATGGAAGTCAGCGGATTGTGCGTCACGAGTATGGCCTCGGAGTGGAGAAGTTCCGTCAGGTGGATGGGGTCGTCTTCTTGCATATTGGGGTAAATAGAATTAGGAGACTCCGGATAAAGGTTGTTATTGATATTGCGAGTAACTCTCACTGTCGGCATTATGGCCCAGACCGCCCGGAAAGAGGTCCGTGCCATCGGAGCGGGCAGGAAGGTTGAATGTCAGGCCATGGCTCGAAATAAAAGTATGTTGGATCTATTCATGGCCCATCGCGTGAAGCTTGTTGACTATGCGAGTGATCTCGTCGGCAACCGCGCGCGGGGCGAGGAGGTGGTTCAGGAAGCCTGGTTGCGTTTCTATGGGGCCACGACGCGAACCTTATTCGATGAACCGCTCGGATATCTCTATCGCATCGTTCGGAATATTGCGCTCGATGGCCGCAGGAAGCAGGTGCGGGAAGCCCGTTATGGGACGGATGTCTATGATACATGTTCCGACACATCCCTTGCAGCGAGCCCGTCTCCCGAGACGGAGGCGATCCATCGTGAACAACTGGCCATTGTTCAGGCGGCCTTGGCGGAATTGCCGGAGCGGACCCGAGTGGCCTTGGAAATGCACCGCATGGAAGGGTACAAGTTGAAGGAAATCGCGGCGCATTTCGGCATTTCCATTACCCTGGCCCATTCCTTGATCGCGGAGGGTGTGAACCATTGTCGTCGGCGTTTGGCGAGTTCTAATTCGGGCACGCTTGGGAATTCCGGCGAAAATGGAGCCGCGCCGTTCGTCCAATGAATGATATGGCAATGAATGATATGGACGCCCGTGGCGCTTCCCGATGGGGTGCGACACGGACGACAAACGGCGTGGGGCGGACCTGTGGCAGCAAAATCTGGGATGACCTGTAAACGGGTGGAGCGGGAGGCGACGGAGTGGTTGCTTCTTTCGCGGGAGTTTCCAGATGACCCGGACTTGTGGGCGCGCTTCCGGTCTTGGCTGGAGGCCGACGCCTCGCACGCCGCGGCGTGGCGAGATGTCACGCATGTCGATGCGCTCATTGGCACTGTGTTCTCCGAAGGCACCACTCAAGGCGCCCCTTTTCTCAAGGGGAAGGAAGAGAAAGGGCGGGGCGAGGGGCAAGGCGCGTCTGCCGGCGGGGCTCTCCCGTCAAGGCGGTTGGTTTGGCGGGCCACCGCCAGCCTGCTCGTGGCATTGCTCGTCGTTGGCTTCGTGTCTCTCCGGATGCCAGGACTCATTCTGAAGGTCAGGGCCGACTATGTGACCGGAACGGGTGAACGGCGGGATCTGCGCCTGGACGATGGCAGTATGGTTTTTCTCGCTCCCGAGAGCGCTATTTCCGTTGCATTCCATGGGCGGGAGCGCCGGGTTCGTCTTCTCGCGGGGCGCGCCTTTTTCGAGGTTGCCCCCGATCCGGACCGTCCGTTCGAGGTTCGCGCGGAGGGAGTCACGACGCGGGTTCTTGGCACGGCGTTCGATGAGAGTGTGTCCGGGAGCGGAGCAAATATCGCGGTGCGTCATGGTTTGGTGCGCGTGGACTACGCGGGCGGGGGACGGGCGGTGTCCGAAAGCCTGACCGCGGGAGATTGGCTTCGCGTCGGAAAAGACGGCTTCGTCGACAAGGGTGCGGGGCAACCGGATCAGGTGGGGAGTTGGCGGACGGGCGAGCTTGTCGTCCAGGATCGGTCGATTACGGAAGTCGTGGATGCCCTGCGGCCTTACTACAATGGAGCCATCGTTTTCGCGAATGGTGAGGTGGGAGACCTGAGGGTGACGGGTGTCTATGATCTGAATAACCCCATGCAAGCGCTGAGAGCGCTTGCCCAGGCGCATGAGGGGCTGGGTGTCCACAGTCTGTCTTCCTGGTTGGTGGTGTTATCCAAAAGTTGAGCGCTTGCCCCGGCGGCATCCGCATTTCTTTTCAAAAAAAGCTGAAAAAAGGATCCGAGCCGACGTCTGCTGTATGGGGATTGCGAGTGCGATGCATTTGAATATCTTCGTTCCAGATGATTGCTCAAGGATAAATTCGTGATGACGGTGGTGGAGAAAAGGCGGGTCCGTGCCGAAGGCAAGGGCTTGAGTGGGCGTATGTTCGTCGCGGTGACCGCGATTTCGTCGGTGTTCGTGATATGCGGACCGGTTGCGGCAGGGGCGCGGGAGGATGCGCCGCGCAGTGTGCCTGCTGGTCGGATGCAATTCGATATTCCTGAACAACCTCTCGGGCAAGCGCTGACCACGTTTGGGCGGCAAGCGGGCCTTCAGGTGTCGGTTGATCCCGGTTTGGTGCGTGGGCTGCAAGGGGTTGCCGTTCATGGGTCCTTGACGCCGCATCAAGCGCTCGTCAACCTCTTGGGTAATCTGCCTTTGGGATACCAGATCTCCGACGGCGTCGTGATCCTTCGGGGCGTATCGGAAGGCGAGGCCGATGCCGTTGTCTTGCCTGCGGTCGTGGTCGAAGGAGATGTTCGCAGCCAAAGCCCCTATGGACCCGGAGAAGGCTATGTCGCTCGCCGCTCCGTTGTCGGTACGAAGACAAACGCTGAAGTAGTGAAAACTCCGCAGTCCATTTCTGTCGTCACCAAGGACGAAATTGAGGCGCGTGCCGCGAAAAATGTCAATGAGGCCTTGCGCTACACCGCTGGCGTGGCGACGGAAGCCTCCGGCTCCGATGATCGCTTCGATTTAATTTCAGGGCGTGGCTTCGATTTGAACGAATACCTGGATGGAACAAAACTCTTGTCCAGTTCGTCCGGTTTCGCCGTCCCCCAGTTTGATTCCTACCTATTCGACCGCGTTGAAGTGCTCAAGGGTCCGACGTCCGTGCTTTATGGATCGGCGAGCCCGGGAGGGATCGTGAACCTTGTGAGCAAGCGTCCGACCGAGGACCCCGTGCACGAGGTTCTGTTGCGCGGTGGGAGCGATGGGCATATGGAAGGGGCCTTCGATCTCGGCGGACCGGTGACGGAGGATGGCGATCTGTTGTATCGCGTAACGGGCCTGGCCCGCCGGACCGGCACGCAAGTCGAGGATACGCACTACCAACGCTATTTTATCGCTCCGTCGATCACTTGGCGGCCCACCGAGGATACGGACCTTACTGTCTTGCTGAATTACCAATACGATCCGGAGGCGGGCTTTTTCAACAAGCTGCCCGTCGCCGGAACGGGGCAGTCCGGTGTGGCGGGGGATATTCCCCGGGATTTCTATGCTGGCGACACGGATTTCGATAAGTTCGAGCGGTCGACGGTCTCGGTGGGGTACAATTTCGAACACCGCTTCACGGATGCGGTGACCTTCCGGCAAAACGCCCGTTTCTTGCATATGGAGACGGATTTTGCCGCGATCTTCTCCAGCGGAACGGTTCAGGCCGATGGGCATACCCTCGACCGGAGTGCTTTCACCTCCGACGAAAATCTCAATAACCTAACCCTGGACAACCAGTTGGAGGTCAAGCTGGCCACGGGGCCAGTTGATCATACGGTTCTGGGGGGGGTCGACTATCAATGGCTGTCTTGGTCGCAGGACGGTCGCTTCGGCGGGGCGCCATCGATCGACTTCCTGGCCCCGGATCATACCCAGGCGATTACAACGCCGCCTGTCTTCGCCGACCAGCGTCAGACCCAACGCCAACTGGGTTTCTACGCGCAGGATCAGATCGAATACGGTGGGTGGTCCCTGTTGCTGGGCGGTCGTATTGACCGGGTCGGAAGCGAGGTCGAAAATGATCGGACGGGGGTCACCACCAAGCATGACGACTATGACTTCACCGGGCGGGTCGGTCTCAGTTATCTGTTCGATAATGGACTCGCGCCCTATGTCAGTTATTCGGAATCCTTCGAGCCCACCAGTGGAACGGATTTCGGTGGAGGATCCTTCGACCCGACCACAGGGCGGCAATACGAGGTTGGCATCAAATATCAGCCGCCGGGCGTGAATGCCCTGGTGACCCTGTCGGCCTATCAGCTGACGCAGCAAAACGTCCTCACGGCTGACCCCGTTCATACGGGCTTCAGTGTTCAGACCGGCGAGATCCGCTCCCGTGGTCTCGAACTGGAGGGCAAGGCGTCCCTGACCTCGAACCTGTCCGTGATCGCGTCCTATGCCTATGTCGACGCCGAGGTGACCGAAGCCAACGACGGCACCAAGGGGAAGACGCCCACGGGCATTCCCAAACATCTTGCGTCGGCCTGGGCCGATTACGCCTTCGACGAGGGGAACTTGAAGGGATTGGGCATCGGTGGCGGCGTCCGCTATCGGGGAAAATCTCAGGGCAATAATGCGAATACGTTCCAGGTCGCGGACGCGGTTCTTTTCGATGCCGCCGTCCGCTACGACCTGGGTGCTTTGGCCCCGCGTTTGGCGGGCGTGCAGTTGGCGGTCAATGGCAGCAATCTGCTTGACAAGGAATACATCGCCCGCTGTCAGGACACAGGCTGTTACTACGGGCTTGGGCGGACGGTTCTCGCGACCTTGAAGTATACGTGGTGAGGACCCGATGAGACTGTCGTCTCGAGGAGAGAGTCGGCGCCTGTGGGGCGCCCGGCTCGCCGTCGGGATGCTTCTGGGGGGGCTTTCGTCGAGGGGCGCGGTCGCGCGGCTCTCGACGGTCCCACTGTTGGGCGGGGCGTCCTCGACCGATGAGCGTCTTGTTGTTCTCGACTGGGGTTTGGCTGAAACGGTACTGGCCCTGGGGGTGACGCCCCTGGGTGTTCCCGCGCCGGGTTGGTATGATCGCTATGTCGGCGGCGGAGAAACCATGCCGTCCGGTGTCACCAACGTGGGGTTGCTCTTCGCGCCGAATTTTGAGCTTATTCAATCCCTTGCACCGTCGCGGATTCTGATCACGCCGGGCCTGACCGCGGCGCGATCCGCGTTGGACCGCATCGCGCCCACCGACAGCTTCACGGTTTTTCGACCGGGGGCGGACGTGCTTGATCACGCGCGCGAAGAGACTTGGCGGCTCGCGGATCGGATCGGGCGGGCGCGATCCCGCGATGCCCTGTTCGCCGGGGTTGACCGGAGCCTGGACCGTGCCCGGCGGGCCGTCGCGGAGAGCGCGTCTCGACCCCTCTATCTCGTTACGGTGATCGACGACCGCCATGTGCGCATCCATGGCCGCGAGAGCCTGTATGGCGGCGTGTTGACCCGTCTTGGTCTGCGAAACGCCTGGAAACGCCCGACTCTTGGAGGCGTCGCGACCGTGGCGTTGGATGCCCTGCTGGAAGAGCCAGAGGCCGGGCTCGTCACCATTGCCACGCCCTTTGGCGGGGGGCTTGGGGGCGGGCACGCGCAGGGGCCTTTCTGGTCGATCCTGCCCTTCGCGCGCGAAGGGCGGGTGTATGAGACCGCGCCGGTGCTCGCGAACGGAGGGTTGCCTTCCGTGGCGCGCTTCGCCCGCCTGCTGGCCCGGGCCCTGGATACCACGAAAGGCCACGCGCGATGACGGGAATAACCCTTGGGCTATCCGCCGGGCGTCCGCCCGCCTCTGGCCCGGTTCTGCTCAGTGCCGTGTTGTTGGTGCCGACTGTCGCCCTTCTGACGGCCACCCTTGGGCGGGATCTGCCGGTGGAGGAGTGGTTGGCTGCGGCGTGGTCACCAAGGGCCGACGACATGGCGGCGCTGACCGTCCATTACGTTCTTCTACCGCGGTTCGTCATGGCGCTGCTGGTGGGGGCCGCTCTTGGCTTGTCGGGGGCGCTTTTCCAGCAGGTCTTGCGCAATCCGATCGCCGAACCCGGAACGCTGGGGGTGTCGACGGGGGCCTATCTTGCCATTACCTTGGGGACCTTTGTCGCGCCCCAATGGTTCGCCGACGGGCGGGAGCCGATCGCGCTGGCTGGCGCGCTGGCCGCCATGCTCGCCGTTTTCGGCTTTGCCTCGCGACAGGCCCTGTCGCCCCTTGCCCTGATCCTGGCCGGTCTGGTGGTGAACCTGATCTGCGCCGCCGTGGCGACGGTTCTCGGACTGTTCAATGATCAGGGGCTTGCGACACTGTTCCTTTGGGCCAGTGGATCCCTGGCGCAACAGGACTGGAGCGGGGTCACCTATCTGTTGCCCCGGGTCCTTGGGGCGGCGGTTTTGTGTCTCGTCGCGCTCCGACCCTTGACCGTCGCGGGATTGGAGGAAGACACGGTTCGGGGGCTCGGCCTGTCCCCCGCACGGGCGCGGGTTCTGGGGCTGGTGATCGCCGTGGCGCTCGCCGGGTTCGTGGTCAGCGCCGTTGGCGTGATCGGCTTTGTCGGGTTGGCCGCGCCAATCCTCGCGAGACTGGTGGGCGCCCGGCGGTTCGCGGACCGTTTGCTCTGGGCGCCGGTGATCGGGTCCGGTTTGCTGGGACTCACCGACCAACTCGTGGCTCGGGTGGACCTTGGGGCACGGGAATTGCCCGCGGGCGTGGTGACCGCGGTCATCGGCGGTCCCCTCCTGGTCCTGCTGCTTCCTCTTCTCCGTCGGGGGGCGGAGGCCGTTACGGCCCCTTACGCTCCGGCCCGACTTGGCGGAGGGTCGAATGGGGTCCTTGCCATCTGCCTGATTGGTCTCGTTCCCATTGTCTGGATTGCCCTGTTCCTGGGGCAGGATCAGGGGGGGTGGGCCTGGGCTGGTTTTGACCATATTGGACCGCTGTTGCCCTGGCGGGCGCCGCGGGTTCTCGGCGCCCTGGTGGCGGGCGCCATGTTGGCCGCGGCGGGATGCCTGATTCAGCGCTTCACAGGGAATCCCATGGCGGGACCGGAGGTTCTGGGAATCGGCGCGGGGGGCGTGATGCTGGTGATCGTGCTGATGATGGCCGGTCTGTCGCTCACCCTGGAGACTCAGACGTTGGTCTGTGTCATCGGAACCCTGGGAACCTTCGCCGCCCTGTTGTTGCTTGGGCGCCGCTCCGGCTTCGCCGCGGACCGTCTGTTGTTGGTGGGAATCGCCATCAATACCGGATTTTCCGCCTTTGTTGCCCTGTTCATTAGTGGAGGCGACCCACGGGCCCTAGCGGTGCTGCGATGGGTTTCCGGCTCCACCTATTTGTTGGACAGCGCCACGGTGCTCCGCGCCCTTACCCTGATGGTCCTATTGCTTGCCCTGGCGCTTCTGCTCCATCGATGGCTCGCCATCCTGCCCTTGGGCGAGGCCACCACCCGCGCCGTGGGGGTTGATCCCCGGCGCGCGCGGTTCGTGGTCCTGACGATCGCGGCTCTGTTGACCGCCGGGGGAACCCTGATCGTGGGGCCAATGAGTTTCATTGGCCTGATGGCGCCACACATGGCGGCGATGCTGGGCATGCGCGGTCCCCGACGTCACCTGCTGTGCGCCTGCGGGCTTGGCGCGGGGTTGATCATCGTCGCCGACTGGGTCGGTCGCATGGTCCTGTTTCCCAACGAGATCCCCGCCGGATTGGTCGCGACCCTCATCGGTGGTCCCTATTTTCTCTGGCTTTTGCAAAGGCGGACATCATGACCGGCCAACGGTCTTCCAAGGAACCGGTTGGCCTCGTGGGCGCGGCCGGACATCTGTTGAAGCCCTTCTGGCCGTTGGCCCTTTGTGGCGCTGTATTGGGTACGGTGAGTGGTCTGGCGACCGCTTGGTTGTTGGCGACCGTCAACCGTGCCTTGCATCTGGATGGGGACACCGCGTGGCGGCTCATCGCCGTCTTCGCCGGTCTCGGTTTGCTGAGTGTGGGAGGTACGGCCCTGGCTGGCGTGGTCAACAGCTTTGTCGGGCAGCGCGTGATCGCCGCGTTGCGGAAAACGATTTCGGCGCGGATCCTGCGTGCGCCGGTTCCGCTGCTGGAAGCGCGCCGGGCCCATCGACTCATGGCGATGCTGACCAATGACATCGACACGGTTTCGGCCTTTACCTTCAATGCCTCGGGCTATGCGATTTCCCTGGCCATCATTGTCGGGAGTTTCGCCTATCTGCTCACCCTCTCCGGGGTTGTGTTCCTGGTCGCGGTGCTGTCCCTCGCGGTTGGTCTCGCCATCAATATGGTCGCGAAACGGGGGTGGTTGCGCCATTACGAGGCCGTGCGCGACACCCAGGACGACCTGCACAAGCAATATCGGGCGGTGGTCGATGGCGCGAAGGAATTGAAGATGCACCGGGGGCGCCGGGCGCGGGTCCACGGAACGTATCTGACCGCCGCCGCGGATAGGATCGCCGGGCTCAAGAGCCGCGCCATGGCCCTTTTCTGGGTGGCCGACGCCGCCGGATCGGCGATTTTCTTCCTGGCTATCGCCATTCTAGTGTTCGGTCAGTCGCGCCTTGGTATCGACAGCACCGTCATCAGTGGCGCGGTTATTGTTCTGCTCTATGTAAAGAGCCCGGTGGAGCGGATCGCCAATGCCTTGCCGATCCTCGATCAAGCTCGGATTTCCTTCCAGCGGATCGCGACCCTTTCGACGGAACTCGACCAGCACGGCCAGGATTTACCCCTGGACGCGAAGGGCGCGCCCGTGCGCCACATGGAGAGCCTTGAGTTGCGGGGCGTCCGGTATGCCTTTCCCCCGATCGAGGACGGGGTTCCGTTCGCCCTGGGTCCGGTGGATCTGACAATCCGGTCGGGTGAGCTGATTTTCATCGTCGGTGAGAACGGCTCTGGCAAGACGACGTTGATCAAACTCCTGCTGGGGCTTTACGACCCCCAGGATGGCGCAGTGCTGTGGAATGGGGAGGACGTGACGACGGCCAAGCGCGACGATTATCGCCAACTCTTCACCACGGTGTTTTCCGATTACTACCTGTTTGACGATCTGGTCGACCACGATCTGACGGAAGACGAAGTCCGTGGTCATTTGGAGCGCCTTGACTTGGCCCATAAGGTGGGCGTGCGTGAGAATCGTTTCTCGACGCTGGATCTGTCCACGGGGCAAAAGAAGCGGTTGGCCCTGCTGAACGCCTATCTCGAGCGGCGACCCGTCATGGTGACGGACGAGTGGGCCGCCGATCAGGATCCCGTTTTCCGACAGCTCTTTTACACCGTTCTTCTGGAAGACCTGCGCCGCCAGGGGAAGACCCTCGTCGTCATCAGTCATGATGACCGCTATTTCTACATTGCCGACCGCGTCATTCGCCTCGCCGAGGGGTGCATTGTCTTCGATGGGCCGCCGGACGCCGCGCGGGAACACTTCGCCGAGGATCCCTCGGTGGTGTCTCCCTCCTGGCTGGGAGAGAGGACAGGGTCCGATGAGCGAACCACGGAAGCGACGGTGAGCCTGGGAAGGACGACTGTGTCATGAAGAATTGGCTGATGAAGAGGGAGCGAACCGGTCCGTCCCCCGAAGTCTCGGAGCCCTCCCGGTTCGATCGAGCCCGATCCGATCGGGCCCGATCCGACCTGGCCCGGTTCGACCTGGCCCGGTTCGACCTGGCCCGGTTCGACCTGGAGGGAGTCTGCTTCCGGTTGCCGGAGCGGGAACTTCTGGCACCGTTGAGCCTGACCTTGCCACGCGGACGGGTCATCGGGTTGATCGGACATAACGGGTCCGGCAAGTCGACCTTGATCAAGATGCTGGCGCGTCAGCAGGCGCCAACGTCGGGAACAATCCGCTTCAATGGCGCTGTCTTGCGGACGTGGGGAGAGAGAGCCTTCGCGCGCGAGGTGGGCTATCTCGCTCAATGCACCCCCGCCGCGCCGGGACTGCTGGTGAAGGAACTGGTCGCCCTCGGACGCTATCCTTGGCATGGTGCCTTGGGTCGTTTCGGTGGCGCCGATCACGACAAAGTCGCCGAAGCCATGGCCGCGGCGAAGGTGTCTGATTTCGCCGACACCTTGATCGACGTGTTGTCGGGCGGGGAACGTCAGCGGGCTTGGCTTGCGATGCTCTTGGCCCAGGATGTGGGTTGGTTGCTGCTCGACGAACCGATTTCCGCGTTGGACCTGGCCCATCAGGTGGGGGTGCTCTCCTTGGTGCGCGATCTGTCGGTGCGTCGGGGGCTGGGTGTTCTTGTCGTTCTGCACGACGTCAATATGGCCGCTCGGTATTGCGACGAGATCATTGCCTTGCGGCATGGGCGACTCATCATGCGTGGCGCACCCGACGAGGTCATGCGCCCGGAGTGTCTGGAGGAGATCTACGACATTCCCATGGCGGTGATGAGGCATCCCGAAAGTGGGCTTT
Source organism: Rhodospirillum sp. (assembly GCA_021741145.1). Taxonomy (GTDB): domain Bacteria; phylum Pseudomonadota; class Alphaproteobacteria; order Rhodospirillales; family Rhodospirillaceae; genus Rhodospirillum. The sequence continues at coordinate 19,950 of JAIOYK010000010.1, forward strand.
CCATTGGCATCGCGTGTTGAAGAACGGCGCGTGCCCAGCCCCCCGATCTGGTTGTCGCGCGGTTTGTGCTCGTCCTCTGGTCTACAGGTAACCGAGACACCTCATAATACCAGCCCGCGATGAGCGTGATTCATCGCGGGTTGGAAGCGGCTGACTGGCCGCCGCGCCTCCTGGCGCGTAAAGCCCGCGTGGCGTTTGAACGCGATACAAGGCGCATGGGTTTCGACCCATGCACCTTGGTATAAGCGGTAGTGAAGCGTGGAGATCTTGATCCACCGCACCGAGGTGATGATCCGGGCACCGATTTTGAGGAGTTTCTCCCGAATGGTGTACGGCGCGACCTTGGACGGATCCATGCCTTGGTGGGCACGCAATCGCAACTGGGCCTTCAGCATGTTTGCGACGCCCGCCAGGATCAGCCGGGTCTTGTTGGTCATGAAGACATGGCCCGAGGCCAAGTGGCCAAACAGGTCCAACAGGCGGTCCCTCGCCTTCGCGGTGACCGATCCGGGTTAAAAGGGCGCCAAGGCGTCTTGGCGAATGGCCTCCATCGACGGGTCTCCTTCCGCGCGGTAGCGGGCGACATGGGCCAGGAAACGGTCCAGCATGGCGGGTAGGGCTTGGTTGTTCGTGGCCGTCAGAGTGGTCCGAACCTGGGAGTGGACTTCCTGGAGAAGGGCGTCGGGATAGGACTCCACGGAGTCCACCACCATGCTCAGATAGGCGTCCGCCGATAGGGACCGGCGTCCCTTCCACTGGTCCGCCGCCCGTTTGATGGCGTCGGTGGCCCCCTCCCGTCCCGCGAAGAGGCCCAGTCGGGTGGCTTCCATGTCGTCGGCCCGGTAGACGCGCATCAACATGGTGCCATTCAACAAGGCGCGGCGGGCGGTGCGGGCCTCCTTCCGCGCCTGATCGGTCCGTTCCGCCGTCATGGCCGCGGCGATGGAATCCAAATCCCGCTTCAGTCCTTCGTCCCGCTGGGTCGCCGCCAGGGCCTTCAGCCAGCCCACGGGGTCATCCTGGGGAGGCTGGGTCCCAGAGGCGTTGGATCCGAAATCCCGCTCCATGGCTTCCATGCGAGAGAGGCTGGTGAACACCGGTGCCGCGATCACCAAACGGGCGCCGGTAAAGGGCGGGTGATTCTCGCTGCCGTCAGCGTTAAAGAACGGAACCTCCGCCCGTTGGGAAGTCCGCAACTCTTCCTTGGAGGTCTCGCAGGATCCGCCTTTGACCGTGAACCCCCCGACCTGACCGTGGATGCTGGAGGGGGTGCGGGCATGGAACAGATCCTGGGTGATCTCCGCCACATTGCCTAAGATGTCGTAAAGTCCCGCGGGATTGGGTTTCAACTCACCCACGGCCTGGGCATATCCGTAACAGGATTGGGTGCCGCTGACCCAGGCGTAGTCCAGGGTCGAGCCGTCCATGGGGAACAGGCGATCCCGGGCCTTCGATGGCAGGACGAAGGGCACGGCCCGGGCCGCGAATTCCCATTCCACCTCCGTGGGCAGACGCAGGAAGCCGGGTTTCCCGTCTTCCTTGGGGAGACTGTCGGGCGCGGTGTGCACCAGCCAGGAGGTATACCGCCGGGTGAAATCGACGGCGTCGTACCAGTTCAGCGCCTCGGCGGGAAGGCGGTCCAAATCGTCGATGGGTTGGGGGCAATGATCGGCCATCACCGCGTCGTACTGGTGCTGTGTGACTTCATATTTGCCGATGTAATAAAAGCGTTTGGCGGGGTTCTCTTCCTTGGCGAACCCTCCGGCGATTCCGCTGACAACCCGGTTCTCTCGGTATCCCAAGGCGGGGTTCGTGGTGCCCAGGACCGCGTCCGTATCCCACATCCAGTTTGGAGAGGTTTCCGTGGGGATCGCCTTGAAGGCCATGGACCCGCCACAGGGCATGGGCAAGACCAGATCCGTTCCGTCCGGTTGGGGATCCCAGGCGCTGGGGGGCCAAATCGCCGGGGGAGAGGTCCGCGCGACCGCGCCGGGTGTCGGGCCAAAGGTGGCAAGCCCAAACAGGACCGCGCCAAACGCTCTCATGCCGCTCCAAGACCGTGATCTAGGCATTGCGTATCCCCTCTCCAGGTTCGATTCTTGCGATGCGTCCCGCGGCCAGGGAGGCGGCCAGCAGGGCCGCGGCCAGGGTTGCTCCAACGGCAATGGCGATATGCAGGGGTTCCAGGCGGCTGACATCCCCCCCAAGCTTGAAGATCGGAGTCAAGACGCTGTTGAGCATTTGGGCAACGGCGTAATAGGCGCCGGTCGCCAGGGCTCCGCCGAGAAGGGCGATGGCGCCAGCCTGGGTCAGGGCCATGGAGGCCGACTGGAACCGGCCCAGACCATGGAGCCGCAAGATGCTGATGGCATGCCGCTTGCGGGCGACGGCCTCCCACTGGGCCGCGCCAAAGGATAGGAGGAACCCCAGGGTCATGGTCGAGGCCAACAGCAGGAAAACCGTGCCGAGGACCCTGTTCAAAGCCAGGATGGCCTGGTAATCGGCCAACCGGGGCGCCCGCGCCTCCACCCCATCGGCCAACAGACGGGACAACAGGCCCTCGATGGCGGGCAGGTCCTTGGCATAAAGGCGGAAATTCCGGTATTCGCGGGTCGCGGGCAGGGGCTTGCCGGTGCGTCCGCCCAAGGTCGGGGCGGCGTATCCCTCCTGCCACATCTCCATCCGCCAATTGCTGTCCGGGTCGACGAGTCCGCCCTTGGAACTCCAGGCCGCGGGGTCGGTCAGGCCAATGACCGTGAAGGGAACCACCAGGGTCTCGTCCCGCCCCTCCAGGGTGCGCCCCAGCCACAGGGCCGCGTCGCCGCCGATGGAAACACCCAGGTCCTGGGCCATGGAGGGGGTTAGAACGATTTGGCCCCGGGCGGGTGGGGGGATTCCCCCTGGCAGCAGGGGATCCCCTGACACCGCCGCCAGGATGGTGCCCCGGACCACGGTTGAGGTTGATCCCGTGTCCGGTGAAAAGTCCATGGACCGGGCAATGGGGGTGGCCATGGGAATCAGATAGTCCACCCGAGGGTCCGTCCCCAGGCTGTCCATGAAGGACTGGTCGTAGACCCCCTGGCGTAGAGTCTGGATCCGCCGGTTTTCCGGGTTGGAAACCAAATCGTCGGTCAGGGTGGACACCACGCCATAGCGCAGGCTGTAAAGGATCAGGAGGGGCGCGAGGAGAGCCGCGATGGCGATGACCTGGGTCATCAAGCCGGACTGCCCCCGGACAAGATCTTTTATCCCCAGGGAGACACCAAGTGGGATCATCAGGCTAGTTCCCTTCCGGCCATTGAAGAACGGACCCTCCCGCGTCCTCCGCAGTTGGCGGTCGTTCGGTGACCTCGGCCAGGGCGAAGCCGTGGCGGGTCATGGCGGCACGGTCGTGGCTGGCGACCAGAAGGGGAACCCCTTCCTGGTCGGCCAGGGCGTGGAGCAAGCCAAGCACCTGCTCCCCCGTGGCTTCATCCAGGGAGGAGGTGGGTTCGTCGGCCACGAGGATAGAGGGGCGGTGAGCGAGGGCCCGGGCGATCACCACCCTTTGGCGTTCGCCACCGGACAGACGGCTGGGCCTTTGGCGCAACAGGTGGGCGATGCCCAGGGTCTCGGCCAGCATGAGGACCCTGTTGGGATCCTTGCGTCCCGACAGGGTCTGGGTCAGGGCAATGTTTTCCCGGACCGTCAGAAAGTCCAAGAGGCCACCCGTTTGTTGCACATAGCCGAAGGTGCGGGCGCGCAACTCGATCAGGCGCCGCTCCGACCGGTTGGTCCAGGCCGCGGCGACGTTGATGCCCTTGCCACCGCCATCGGATCGGCGGATGGCGAAGCGGTGGATGGTACTGGGCGCCCGCGCGCAGGCGATCAGTTCGATGAAGGAACTCTTGCCACTGCCACTTCGCCCGACAATGGCCACCTTCTCTCCGGCGCGCAGCCGGAAACTGGGGACATCCAACGCGAAGCTCCGTGACCCATCCCGGCGGGTCAGCCCCATCCCCTCGATCAGAAGGATGACGGGGGGAAGATCGGCCTCGGCGGCGTATCCTTGGCCCAGGACCATGGTTCGGGTTTGGGGCATGGTCACGGCAGAAGGTCGAGGGGCACGGGATAGACTTTTTCCGCGTCGGAGGCCTCTGGGTTGAGCTTGACCCATCGGTCCAAATCCTCGGCATAGTGCTTGTACATGGCGCGTAGGCCATCCAAGCGAAGGATCAAATCCGAGTAGAAGGTGGGGCCCCGGTTGCGCAGGCTGGCCGGGTCGAGGGAGAGCAGGGGGCTCTCGTAAGGCAGATATCCCACATAGGAGGCCAGGACATCCGACAGGTTTTCGATCTCCTCGGGCCGCATGGCCGCCACGCTGGACGCGGAGGGATCCAGGGAGTCCAGGTTAGAGGGGTCGGACTGGGCCTGGGCCACCACCTCCCGCACCTTGGTGATAAAACTGTCGGTGTTGTTGTCGATCTGATCGGCGCTGGCCTCGGCGATGAATCCCAGGGCTTGGTAGAGGTCGTTTAACTGGTTTTTGTTGAGCAGAACGTTGATCTCCACGGATCGGCGGTAGGACCGGTCGGTGGGATCGAAATCCAAGGCCATGGCCCGGAAGAACTTGGGGACGGGTTCACCGGAATTCCGCCGAGCCCAGGCCAGACGCATGACCCGCATGACCTCGTCCATGCCATGCACCATCGCCTCTTCCCCGGGGGTGGCCGGGGTGGCGTTGAGTTGGGTGCCCTGGGCGTCGTCCATTAGGTTGAATAGCTTGGCGTTGAACAGGCGGATTTGGTTCGTATAGGCCTCAAGGTCGCCATCGGGCAGCTCGAACATCAGATTGGTCTGTGACTCTCCGAAGGTCGATAGCTTACCCAGGCTCCCGCGGGCGGCGTCCACATGGGCGCGGCCCGCGGGTGTGTCCAGATAGAAGGAGAAGAAGGCGGTCGTGTTGACCTCGGACGACTGATCTCGGGCCAGGGTCGCGGGGTCGAGGTCGTTGGAGCGCAACGCATCGTTTCGCCCCTGACGCATGGGGGCATCGGTGATGACGACGACGATACGGGCGTCGAAGTCCCGCCAATTGCCTTGGCTCAGGGCTTCCTGGACACCGGCCATGGTGTCCTCACGGAAATCCGTGGTCGAAGCCGTGGCCGCCTTCATGTTGCCCAGGGCGGAGAGGAAGGCCGTCTGGTCGAATTCCCGTTTCAGGGGATAAAAGGTCTTGGCCACATATTCGATGGCGGGGTTGTCCCGCAGACTATCGCGGTATCCCACAAGCCCAAAGGACATGCGCTTCCCAGCCTCCGTATTCGTCACTTGGGAGAGGATGTCCTTCACCACCTGATGGGCGCGGTCGATATAGGGCTGCATGGATTTGGTGGTGTCGATGACGAAAACCATGCCCGCCCGGAAGGGTTCCCGCTCCGGGGTGGGGGCCTGGGGTGGGGTGTCGGGATCGGCCAGACCAGCGACTTCCACCATGTTGAGCCGTTGTCCCCGACGCACGCCTCGCAGGCGGAGTTCCTGGGCATTGAGGACGGGCATCAGGTAGAAGGAGGAGTTGAAGTCCACCACCGGACGGGGCTCGACGAAGAAGAGGCCGCTGTCCGGAGGCGCCCCGCTGGCCTGGTAGGCCTGGATGAGGGTTTCGGCCCGCTGGGCCCGGTCGTCGGGAAAGGTCATGGCTTCCAGGGAGGGCTTGTCCTCGAAGAACAGGACCGGGGCCCGGTCCGGGTTCATGTTGAAGGTCAGGCTCATCAGATGGTTCCAGGGTACCGTCTGGTCTGCGCGCATCCAGGCCGTGGGGGGACGCAGGCGGTCGGGACCCAGGTAGAGCCATTCTCCGTCGTCCCGCTCCTGCCGCTCATGGACATAATAGACCGAAAAATTCGGAACGAGGCGACCATCCGGGTCTCCGGCGGTGGCCATCAACTGGGCGCCGGGCTTGGTCAGGACCCGCTGGTACAGGCCGGGGATAGGCTGGTTGGCGGAATCCAAGACCAGAAGGGGGGCCGCCCAAGCCCTTTGCCCCAGGGGCAAACAGGATCCGGCGAGGGTCAGGATGACCGCCGCCAGGATCCAGGAGATCCGAGGCCCTTGGACCATTCCAAGGCGGAGGGGAAAGGCAGCCATGTCGCGTTCCTTTTCCTGACAGGTCTTTTGGGCATTCCGCGCGATCGTGGGAGCTGGTTTCACGCAGGATGGTTTCTGGGACGGGCGATGGGTAAGCCCCGGCTTACAGTCCGCAAGCCGTGGCCGCGGGTGGATAGGCCAGACGCAGGGTTTCACCGGTGATTCGATCCCCTTGGTTGACCCGCTCGCGCAGGGCCGCCTCCAAGGTTCGCAAGCTCTCCTGGGCACCCGCGGCGTTTGCTTCACAGGCCCGGGCGTAGAGTTTCAAGGCCTCGATATCATTGGGTTTGCTCGCGAGACCGGGTTGGAAGTCCATGGAATCATAGGCCCGGGCCAGATAGAGCAGTGTGGGACCATGATTTTCCGCGTCTAGGGCCCGCAACGCCTGGATCGCGTCATCTGGCTGTCCCCGGTCGACCGCCGCCACGGCCGCGGTAAGACGCTCGTCCTGGGTTGGGAGAGGGGCGGCTTCCCCGACAACGGGAGGAGAGTCGGGCTGTACCGTGACCGTTGTCCCCTCGTCCATGACCAACAGGGAATAAGCCGCGCCCGCTCCGGCCAGCAACAGAACAACGAGAACCGCGACCAACCACCAGGGAAATCCTGGCTTTGGCGGCTCGGGGGAAGGGGAGCCCGTGACTGGTGTGGTGCCATCCGATGCGGCGCGATTGGCCAGGATGTCGTCGGGCGCTTCCCGCGCGGCCTTTAAGTCGAGTGGCGCCGTTTCAGGCTCGGGGGGGGTGACCGAGACGGTTGGCGCTTGTTGCGTCGGGTGAGGCGGTAGCGGGGGCGGGGCGGAGGCGTCGCCGAAGGAATCGCCCCCGTCGGGACCCATGGTCCGGCCCTTGGATTGGACGTCGGAGCCGGGAGGAGAAATATCCGACCAGACCGCGGATCCCTGGAGATCCAGACCTGGGAGGTCGAATTCCAGGGGGGTGTAGTCCTCCAGCCAACTGCCCACCAGGGGGCCGAGGGGGACGATCACGTCCGTGCCCTCGGCCCGGCTGTTGCCCGAGCGCCAGCGGAATTCACTGGACTGCCAGCCGCGAGGACCCAGGAAGGGATCGGTATTGGTGGCCCGGCGGATCACCACGTCCACGGGCGTGCCGGGAAAGATGTCTCCGCCCATCAGGCGCAGGCCCGCCACCCCGCCCTCGGCGTAGCTGAAGTCCTCTTCCAGGCTCATGGAAATGGCACGCATGGTTTAATCCTCCAACCGGGCGAGAAGGGCGCCAAGTTTGGCGTTCTGTTCGGGATCGACCAGTAGCCCCTCGTTCGACGCGGCGCTTTCCTGGGTCATGTTGAAGAAGGATTGAATCCAAACCCTTGGATTCCGATTCCGCGCGGCTTCGATGTCCTCGGCCTTGGCGGGGAGCGTGGGAAATTCCCCAACTTTAGGGGCCGGTGGTTTTGTCGTTAGGGCCCTGGCCCGCTCCGCCCATTGGGGTTCGGGGGACTCCGTCATCTCCCGGCGTCCCAGATCATGCACGAACTCATTGATGATCAAGCTACATTCCAAGCCGATGGTGGTCGCGCTCATCGTGGGGTCCATGTGAAGCGCCACCACCCGGTCGGTCCGTTCGTCCATGCGGGCGGCCAGATTGAACCGCCGACAGCCAGCTTCCAATTCGTTGACGATGGTCATGAAATGGGTGCCGGTCATGCCGATGGCGGACAGGGTGGACTCGTCCCGGGCCTTGTCGTGCAGGCTGTCCAACCAACGGGAAAGGGCAAAGTCGCCAAAACGTTTGGCCTTTTCCTTCTTCTTCTTGGGAGGAGGCGCCCGTTCCGGCGCCGGATCCTGGGAGGGGAGGCCAAGGTCCAGGGAGTCCAGGTCGAAGCCGAAGAGGTTGCTTGAACCACCTCCCGCGGGCGTGGCGGCGACCGGCCCGTCCGCACCGGGATCCCCCTGGTCCCGGCGGGCATAGGTCAGAAACGCGCCCCTGATGGTGTCTTCCTTCACGGTCAGCGTCTGAATGAACAGGCCCAATGCCGAACCCGAGCGGCTTTGTTGCAGATGGATGAAGGCGGCCTTGGCCTTGTTCATCCGTTCGGCGACCCGGGTTTGGATATCGTTGTCGACGAAATAGGGGGTGAGGACGGAACGCAGGTCGACGCGCAAGCGACGGGCCCTTGGATCAATCTGGCTGAACTTCAGGTCGGGGTCGCAGACCGGCGCGAGGTCGTTGGCCAGCAGGGTCACGCCCCCGTCGTTCAAGGCCAGCATGGAGTCCCATTTGTCCTGAGTGCGGGCGATATGGGAGCGTGCGAGTTTGTTCTCTTCCATGGCCTTGGCGTATGCGGGCAAGGTGTTTTTCTCGAAGTCCGGGTTCAATCCCTCTTCCAGACGAACCACGCCGGGCTGGGATTCCCCCTCGTAGGCAAAAATGTCGCTGACTTCACCGGCGTTGGGATTCCGCAACATATAGGTGTTATCGAAGGGACGGCCTGGATGCCATTCCTCCATCCAACCGGTGAATTCCTTGATGTTGACCTCCATCCGGTTTTCCACCGCCTGACTGGGTGACCCGCCGCGGGAAAGGTTGAACAGCCGATCGGACTTGGTCATGCAGAAGAACAGGGTGGTGGGACGGTCCTTCCGCTCGGTGGGATCTTCCCCATGGGTGCGCTCGACCCAACCCGCCACCAAGTCGGGAAGCTTGCGGACTTCCAGGTTGCTGTCCGGCAGACAAAGCAGCATGGAATTAACGTCGAGGTCGGCGACGTAATTGTCGAACAAAACCGCCACCTTGCCGCGTAGGAAGCAATGGGCCTTGGCGAGCACGCCCCCGTCATTGCCGCCGAATACCTTATCCGGAACGGAATCCTCGCGGGCGCGGGCGCCGGGGAAATCCAGAAGGTCGGTATGTTCCAGAAAGGGCCAGGGCGCTTCGTCGAGCGCGACCCGCAGTTCGGAGGTCAAGGCGGTGATGTCGGCTTGCGGCAGGCTGGTCCGTCCGCCATCCTCCAACAACACGGTGACCACGTGGCTGCCCGGGGAGCCGGGTTTATCCAGTTCATAGATTCGGTTGACGTGAAGAACACCGTTCGTGGTGTCCTCGATCACCGAAAGGGGCGCGTGGACGATCCGGGTATGCTGCATGGAATCCAGGGCCGTCTTCATGCGCCGGTACAGGGAATCCAGCGGTTTCAAACCGCCCCAAAGCAGGGTCAGGGCGGCAAGTCGGCCTTCCGTGTCCAGGCGGGGCAGAAGGGTCTCCATGGAGGGCCAATAGAGGTCCCGCAGAGTGGTGTTGGTCACATAGGGGTGCTTCTTCAGGTTGTCGGTCAGATATTCCCGAAGGTCGAGGACATCCTCCATGGACATGCCTGGAAGAGGCGTCTCTCCGGCACGCTTTTCCAAGGCGTCGATTCTCTCCGCCACCTTGATTTGGTCCAGCATGGAGGGATCGCCATAGGTGTGGGTCAAGTCGAAGACGAAGCTGTTGACCAGGATCTTCGCGACGTCCACTTCGCCCATCAGGCGCAGATGCACCGGATGGCCTGGCGGCGCGCTTTCCGGCGTCAGGGAAAAGCGCGTGACGAGACCGGTGGTTTCGCGCCCCCCCTGGGGGTTGACCTCGCTCAGAAAGTCCTTGGAGACGCATTCGTCCCCTTCACCAAAAAGCACTTTCGCGGGTTTCCCGTTGGGGGTGATGAACTTGCCCACCAGGAAGGACTTCCCGGCCTGACTGGGGCCGAAGACAGCCACGGACATGGGGCGGACCGCGGCATTGGCCAACCGGCGCCCTTCCATGGCCTTGCTTTTCAGCGACCGCTCCAGGCCGGGGAGGGCCGGACCCACGAGGCGCTCGTTGGCGTTAATCCACTCGATGGCCGCATAGGCGGTCTGGCGATAGGTATCGCAGGCCCGACCCAGGGCGGAATCCTTCTCTCTTACGCTCACGGTCCGTTCCTTTTATTCCCTGCCGACCTTTAAGACGCCACTGTCCAACCAGTAGCCCGCTTCCTGCTCCCGTTCGACCCGCAGAGTTTGAAACGTTAGCTTCAACTTATCTCCGCAGGTTTCCCCGTTCCGGTCCACGGCGTCTTGGATCTCGAAATCTTCCATGGCGTCCTCACCGTCCTCGGGTGTGTTGCCGTCCCGGGCCAGGGTCACGGTCAGGGGCATGGCGTATTCCGCGGCGAACCGGCTGTCGCGGAAGCCCAGGAAGTACAGGGGCGTGGTTTTCCAGCGCTCCAGGGGCAATTGGCGATAACCGATGAAGGCCGGGGGCGTCAGTGCCACCGAATGGGCGGTGTCGCCGGTTGCCTGGTCTAAATCGATGTCGCTGAAGACCAATTTGTTGTCCAGGATCTGGTCGTTCCGTTCCTGAACGCCGATGAAGCGCGCGGTGGAGCGCATGCGAATTTCGCTGGATCGGACCAGCATACCCTCGATCCGACCTTCGCCCACCTGGCAGAGGATGGCGCCCACGGCCGCGGTGGTTTTCGGGTCCTCGATGCGAAATGTCGGCGAATGGAAGGGATACCAATTGCCAATATCATAGCCGCTCATGGGAATGACCCGATGAACGGGCAGGGGCATCAGGCCAAAGATGAAATCCTGGATGACGGGCATGGTCGAGGGGCGACCCGACAACAGCAGGACATCGCAATCATAGGCCCGGACCACGTCGCAAAGGTCTGTCAACATGGCCGCCACCACGCCCCGGACCGTCGCTTCCAGCCGCTTGGTCGTGGACCGGATCGCCACCGCCTCCAGGTGGAATCCCTGGGCGGCCTTGCGTTTCGCGGCATCTTCCAGGAATTCCCGGACCGGCGCGCCAATCAGCGTGCCCCCCTGGCCGAGAACATCGCCCAGGGTAAAGGACAGGGCGCGGTCCACACCCCTGGCATAGTCGGTTTCGTAGTGATTGATCAGCATCAGCGCGGCGGGCTTAAGGACATGATTGACGAAGAGGGAGCGACGTTGGCGCTCCTGCTGCGCCATCCCTTCCCGGTCTCCCCCGAACAGCTCCGACAGCAGGATGTTCGGATCGGCTACGCCGGCCATGGCCATGGCTTCGCCGATGCTGGGCAGGATCAGGGCCTCGATGATCTGCTTTAGGATATCGTCCCCGGCCAGCCGGAACCCTTCTCGGAACAATTGACGGGGCAGGATGGTGCGGTCGTTGTCCACCACCTCGTGTTCGATGACCATCAAATCGGTGGTGCCGCCGCCCATGTCCATGCTGGCAATGCGCAGGGCGGGATGACCGTCCGGTGACTCGCGGCCCATGATGCTGAAAAAGTCCCGGGGGGAGCTTTGCAGCTTTTGGGTAATCTCGTTGTAGAGGTACACGAGATGGGTGGTGGTGGCTTCGTCCCAGTCCACCTTCAAACGGGGTTTCAGGCGGATCGGATTGCCGTCTTCCCAGTCCATGACCTTCCACAGCAGGTCGACGGCCTGTTTCGCCAGCCGCTTCATGACCCGCTGTTCCGCCACCGGCGTGGCGGAGGGCAGGGTCAGGATGACCGTGCGCAATTGGCGCGGTTCCTCCGACCGGGCGCGGTAGGCCCGGTTGCCCGGCGCATTGATTTGCGCCAGGGCATGGGTCAGCAACTCGATCAACATCAGCATGTACATGGAGGAGCGGGAATAGGCCGCTTCCATGCCCACGCTGGCGCCCGGATCTCCGGCCCGGGCCAGTCGTCCGTCCCGGGTCAGGCGGGACACCACGGGACCCTTGATGGACTTGGGTTGTTCGCCCCGGCGCAGGGTGCCGGTGTTGTTGACCCAGGGGCTCGGCCGGGCGGCGGTATCCCAAAGGTAGCGTTTGGGGCTGGACATGCCACTGGCCCCAAGGGTGCCGTCCGACTTCGAGGCGAGCCATGCGGCCTCCGGTCCCACCCGGACCGACGATGGCCACCAGAAGGCGTCCCGTTTGGGACGGCGGGACATGCGGGAATAGCTTTCCAGGTTGAAATCCGCCATGTGGAATTCCAGGCGGCTTTCAAAGGGCTCCGCGCAGATATGGGCCGGGTTGGACAGGTCGCGCAGTTCCAGCCGGTATAACTGGCTCATATCCACTCGCTGGGCCCCATCCCCTTCCTCGATGAACAGGCCGCAGGTCCGGCTGTTGCCGATGTCCAGCACCAAATCGACCGGAATGGGCTTTTTGCGGGGGCCGTAATCCTCTTCAACCAAGAAACGGAAGAGGGGGATGTTTGGCGAGACGATGGAATGGTCCACCCTTTGCCCCCAGTCCTCGCCATCCAGATTGCCGGTCAGGGTTGCCAGGACGAGCAGGTAGTAGGCCCAATAGGCACCGGGATGGGGCAAGTCCTCCATGGTCTTGCGGCGGGCCTTGCCCGTGACAGTCCGGTTTTCCGCGTCCAGGTAAATGTCGCGCAACCAATCCCGGACCCAATCCTCCAACAGGTAGGATCGGAGGATGTCTGGCTGGTGGGCCACGCCGAAGTATTGGAGGTCCGTGGCGTCGCGGGGTTCTGGCATGGTGTAGGGGCCACCGTCCCGGGATTGGCAGACCAACGTGTCCAGGGCGATCGTGACCCGCCATTTGTTGCCGTCCTCGTCCGGTGTCTCCAAGCGGGTGATGAACAGGCGCGCCCAGTTGGTGGGGCCGGGCCAGAAGGAAACGTCGTCCTTGCCGCGGAAGACGGGAAGAGGCAGCCACCGCCCCGACAACTTGTCGAAGGCTTGGTCCCCGTTGCGGGTAAGGACGTCGTCCTCCGGGGCGTAGCGCGTCCGCTTTTCACTGTCCCGGTGGTAGAACTGCCCTTCTTCATCTCGGATGACCGGGTGGATGTCCTCGGCCATTCGGCCTTGGCCGTCCTGCACATCGGACTTGCGTTCACACCAATAGGACCGGGACACGGATTTGGCGAACTCTTCGGGAAAGCCGAAGTCCAGGAACTGGATCCCCGAATTGGGAACCAGGGTCACGGTAGCGTCTGGTTTGAAGGGATACGGTTTTTTCAGCATTCACCGGACTCGTTTGACGCGGACCGATCCCCAGGAGAGAGAAAGCGGCCGGTTGACATCAGGATGGATCCCGTCATGGACTGACCACGTTGGGACCCTCGTCTGCGGTTCACCTTTAGCCAAGAGCGCGCCGGGCCGGAAAGCTGGCGGGCCTTGGAGAGGAAGCGGGCCAGATCCAATCTTCCGAATTGGGCGGGCGCGAAGGATCGGGACGCGGAACCCGCGTCGGGGCGGTCCTATCCTATCCGGGGCTCGCGCCTAGGGCACGGTGAATTCCAGGACATCGGTCAATTCCCGGCCGCTGACGCGTCCGTCCTGGACGATCACCTCGTCGCCTTTTTTCAGTTGAACCTTGAATGGGATGGGGCCGGACCCCGGACCACGATGGGTGTAGTTGTGGACACGCACTTTATAGCGGCCGTCCGCTGGCATGGTTTCGAAGACCGTGTGTTCCACCGGATTGGGCAACCGTTGGCTCCCCGCGTTGGTGTCGATGTCCAATTCGCCGCCACAGGCCCGCGCATTCTGGAAGTTGATTTCCGTTCCGTCGGGGCAGACCACGTGGAGGTCCAGGTCCGAGGGGCCATCCCAACTCAAGGTCACGGTGACATCTCCGTCCCGTCCCCCCTCGTTGGCGACCCGTTCGGCGAACTCATCTTGTTCGACCTGGTGCTCTTCCCGGGGAGGCGTCACGCGGGCTTGGGTGTCGCATCGGGGCAAACGATTGAACTCCGCCAGCAAACGGTCAAGTTCCGCCCGTTGGTCCGGATCCTCGCCCGTGGTGTCCGGGGCGGCTCTGGTCGGAACAGGACAATGGTTGGACAAGAAACCAGTGCGATCCAGGCCACATCCGAGCAGGAGGACGTAGAAAATGGCGGCGATCAATAGGGCGAAGAGCAGCCAGAGAAGCCCTGTCAGCCAACCCAGGCTTTCCGTGACCACGCCATCCACAGCCACCGGGGCCACAACCACGGGAGCCGCCGCCAGGGTCGCCGCTGGCGCTTCCTTGGGCTTGACTGGGGGTGGTTCGGATAGGCGGACGAATTCCCGAAAGGGATCCTTGGAGGCGAATTGGTGTTCGGCTTCCACGCCCCAGTTCACGAGGACGGGCTGGTCACCAACCACATGGACATAGTCCAAGGGATTGATCCCGGACCTGTCCGGACCCGGCTTCACCGCGGGAAGGGAGAGGGCGCTTTCCAAGACATCGGCCAGGTCCGTGGCTTCCCGGCGGCCACTGGCGCGCAGGTTGTCGATCTCGCCTCGGATCTGGCCGCGCAGGGTGTCAAGGCGGTCCAGGACGGCGGCCTGTTTGGCTTCGTCCAGGGAGGTCAGGGGAACGGGTGTCGTCCCCGTATCCGGGGATGTGCCATCCTCCACCTCTCCCTCGGGACCGTACCAGGAGACCTTGCCCATGGATCCGGGGACGGGTTCGGCGAACAAATCCGCCGCCGCGTCGCCCAGGGTCGCGCGCAGGTGTTCGTCCAGACGCTCCCAGTTATCGATGACCCGCTTGCCCAGGACGCCGCGGGGACGCAGTCCTGATAGGTTGGTGTCGGTGACCGGTTGACGTGTCATGGCCTATTCCGCCGCCGGGGTCGAGGGGGTTGGGCCGGTTGCATCGGCGCCGTTGGAGGGAGCGACCGAGGGGGCCGTGCCGTCCTCGGCCGGAGCGGATTGACCTCCGGCCGTGGGGTCGCAGGGGCCGTTGACCACCGAGGGGTCCACGCCCGCGGCGCGGATGAACCGGCCTAGGGAGTCCGGATCAAGGGCGTAGTTCAGCCGCCCTTCCTGTTCGGCGCGGATAAAGGTGTTGATGCCGACCACCCGGCCACAGAGGTCGACCAGGGGACCGCCGCTATTGCCGGGGGTCACCTGGGCGGAATGAATGACGATGTTGAGCGAGCCATGCGGCTGAATGGCGTTGACCGTGCCTTCGGTTACCGCTGGCGCTGGCGCGGTTCCGCCCTGGCCGCTGAACAGGGCCTGAAAACGCTGGTCCGTCTCCATGACCATGCCAGGGTAACCGGCCGCGACCACATGGGACATGCGTGCGGGAATGGGGCCAAGGGACAGGGAGCGGAGGGCCGATCCATCGCCCGAAATCCGCAGAAGCGCGAAGTCGGGTTTGCCTGGACTGGTTTCTGGTGTTTCCGACAGGACCGTGGCTTGAAGGGGGGGCATTGACGCATTGGTCACATGAAGACTGTCGCCGGGTTGAAGGTCACCGGCCACATGGCTGTTGGTCATGACCGTATTGGGGGCGACGACGAAGCCGGATCCGTGGCCCGTGATCCGCCCCTCGCTATCGGAGCGAACCACCAGGACAACGGCCTTATCCATGTAATCGATCAGAGATCCGGCCTCGGCTGGGGTGTTCGGCGGAAGACTGGTTTGGGGCATGGGAAGTTGACTGGCCGCCGGAGGGGGCAGGGCTTGCCAATCCTCGGGCGAGAGGGTCGTGCCTTCGGGGACGGCGAAGGCCCCGTTGGAGACACAAACATTGGCGCTCAAGAGTGTCCGCAGCCGCGCGATCCGCTCTTCCAAGGTTCGGTTGGCTTCCGCCCGCCCATCGAGCAAGGCCTGATCGATCGCTGGCCCCTGGGTGTCGTCGGGATAGCGGAGGACGCCAGGAATCAGGAGGATGAGCAGAACCACCGCCGCCACCGCGCAGGCGATGGCCACGGGCAACCAAGAGTGGCGAACAACAACCCGGGGGGAGAGGGGCGTGCTTCCCTCGCCCGCGATTCCATCCGTGGTCGTCTCCGACGCGGGAGTCGCGTCCGGCGGCTTGGCTTGGGACCCCTGGTTCTCCGTTCCATCAGACTGTTGTGCCATGACTCCACCGATCCTTCAGATTGGAAACGTTCACTATCGACAGGCCGCGGGTAGGTTCTGTCCCGAAGCTTGGCGGAGGCTTTCGGTCAACGCGCTGGCGTCGCCCACGTCGAAATATTGCCCCTTGGTATTGGCCGAAATGCACTTAAGGCTCTCAATGCCCCGGCTGAGGGCCACGACATGAATGTTGATACCCGGTGCCTGTTGTTCCACTTGACTCGCCGCCGCGCAGGGGTCTCCCCGACAGGAGTCCTCACCGTCGGATAGAAGCACGACGTTTACGGGTTCCGATGGGTCGGTGGCCCCGGACAAGCCAGGCAAAGCGGCGATGGCCTGGGCCAGGGCGGTATCCCCTTCTAGGTTGGAGCCTTGGATCTTCCGCTTCAACCCGGGCCGTTCGCCGGGGCCATAGCTGCCCCGATCACGGGGGGGGCCGCAAGGAGAGAAGGTGACATAGCGGAAGGTGATATCTTGTTCGGAGGAGTCCACGAGATTGACCAAGGCGTCCTTGGCCAATTCGATGCGCTTGGGGCCTCCAACGCGGTCCATGTCGAGAGCAAGCTGTTGGATTTCCCGTTGCAACCCCATGCCGCCGAGCAAACCAGCGATGGGGTTGGAACTCAAGGCCTGGGCCTTGCTCTCCAATCGGAGGTAGCGCTGCATCAGGGACGGAGGCATCTCGTAGGCCCAATTCATGCTAGGTGAAACATCCAGAACCAGCATCACTTCCGAGGAGGGGATGATTGGGCACTCCTCCGTTGGGGTCTTTAACCGGGCCTGTTCCGGTTCCGCGGGTGCCTGTGGGGAGGGTGTGTCAGGTCGGGGCGCATCAGGTTGGGGCGTGTCAGGTTGGGGTGTTTGAGGCGGGGGCGCCGGCTCGGGGTCCGGTGGCGGGGTGACCGGCTCGGGTTCCGGTTCAGGGCAGTCTGGGGTCAGGGAAAGGCGTCTTTCCAGCACCGCGACGTCCCCATTCAATGCCCGTTCCCGATCCTTCAGGGCCTCCAGACGGGGGTCCGGAGGGAATTCGGGTGCCTCGCACCAGGCGATCCCTGACCCCAGACCCGGGATGACCAACCCGCAAGCCGTAAAGGCCAACCACCCGATTCCGATCAGGATAAAGCCCAGAATTACCGCAAAAATCTTGCCCACGCGTTTTCCCCGGATCGGTTGGATCACTTCATGATCGTATAGGCCCCGCCAACCGTGTCTATTCCTGTCTTACGGTCGCGAGGTAGGCCTCGATCAAACGCTTGCGCTCTTCGACGGACTCCCGCAATTGGGTGATTTCGGCCGCTGAAACGCCGGGATCATCCATGTGTTCGAGCTCCGCTTTGGCCCGCGCGAGTTCCTGTTCCAGGACCTGAATCTGGGCGGCCTGTCGGTCGGTGTTCCCTTCCAGGGCGGACAGCTCCAGGTCCAAGGATTGGAGCGATCCCCGCTGATCCGCGACAACCCGTTCCAGGGCGGACCGGTTCTTAGCCAGGGATTGGGCTTGGCTTTCCATTTCCTGGCGTTCGGCTTGGGTGAGCTCTTTCTCACGCCTGAGAGTCGCGACTTCGTTTCGGACCTGATCCAGGTTGGCGGAAAAGCCCCCTGTCGCGGTACAGGCGAGGGAGGTTGCGACGTTTCGCACTTGCGTCGGATCGCATTGTTGGGCGGTACATGCTCCCAGGGCGAGGGCTCCGGTAATCGCCAAGGGCAAGACAAAACGGGGCATCACTTCTTTCCCTTATCTTCTAAACGGCGGATCGTGCCCGCACTCATGGCTTCGGAGGACGGCCACCCGGACTGGAGCGAAGTCCGGCGGGGCGGCTTGGTCCAAGATCGGGTCGAGACGGTCGGAGGACCTTTGATTTCCGTTAGGCGGACGGCTTCGTCGCGTCTTCGGGGCCGATGGTCCCTTCCAGGATCGCGATATCCTTATCGAGTTTTGTCCGTTCGGCGATTAAATTTTTCTTGATGGTTTTCAGTTCCGCCTTTGCCTTGGCGTTTTCGCTTTTCTTGTCCTTGGAGGGTGTCTTGTCCGCATCCAAGGCGGCTTCGGCGGTCTTGATTTGGTTGTCCAGTTTCTCGCGGACAGCTCCCATGCGCTTCAGGTCGGCTTTCGCCGATGCGATGGCCTGAACCAAGGCGACGTTCTGAGATTGGTTGGCCGCCTGTAGCTTTCGGAGCGTTTCGATCTTGGCCTTATGCGAGGCAACCAAGCCAGCGGCGACCTCCCGCGCATTCTTGGCCTTGTCGACTTCGCTTTTTAAGGTGTCGCGCGTTTGGATCAGGGACAGCTTCTCTGTTTCCATGCCCTTCTGGTTTTCGGCGAGCGCGTATCCACCCGCGCCGCCAAGGGCCGCTCCGGCCACGCCTCCGGCGACACAGCTTTCGACATTGCCACCGATGAGAAAGCCCAATCCGCATCCCACGGCACCCAAGGCAACTGCACCGGTAACCGTGTACTCTGTCGTGTAATCATCAAGAGCGTCGGTCGTATTCGCGGTCCCGGTTCCAGTTCCAGCCGCCGTCGTAACGCAACCACTCAAAAGTGAAACGGACAGAATAGCTGCGGTCAATAGTTTGTAACTGCTCATATTCAGTTTGTAACTGCTCATATTCAGTTTGTAACCACTCATATTCGCCCCCGATGGATGGTACCGCTTGAAGGTTCTAGCTCGCCAGCTAAGGATATGCGCCTTATGATGGTTTGTCATTCTAGGGACAATTCAGATTGTTGGGAAGCTCAAGTCAAGAAAAATTACTAAGAATTGAGGGAAATAGCCTGGATACGCCTGGGAATATCTTCTGACGGAATGTGATCGGCCCATGAGACGGTCGGCCTTGTGCAGGAGGTATACCGGGATTATGCCGATTGGTTTGGCGAATCGGTGTTTCAATCATTCATAAAATGTCCGGACCCGCGATCGGGCTCCATCCCAAGGACGGACATCACCTTGGTGGTCATCCGCGAAGAGGTCCAGGGCCAGGGTGTCATCGGCGGTTTGGCGGTTTTGCTCCGCGGGGTCGGACAGGGCTGATTCGAGGACGGCATCGATTTCGGGGTTCTCACCCCCCTTAGTTTTGTTCACTCCATCGGAAGTGTATAGGGCGCGCGGGTGGAAGGCCGGTTCATTCTTCATTCAAATTGTCCGCGTGGGCGCTTTTATTTAGAATAATCTAATATAAAAGGAGTGTTTATTCGTTTCTCTCTCTGGAGTGGAGGAATTTTCTAAAGGTTATCATGAAATTATGGTAATTCCGTCAAATGGAAACCCGGATACTCAACAAGATCGGGGGAAGGAGGGCGGCTTTTTCTCTCCTCTTGATCCTTACTCTCGCGTTGAGGCTGGTTGGTCCCCTGCCTGGGCCACCGGCGCGGGAAGGGTATGTCGGGCTGTGCGTGGGCACGGAAATCCTCTATGTCCCGCTCGCCAGTTTGGACGAGCCCGGCAGGGAGGGGAGGAAAGCGTCTCCCGAGAGCGTTCCCTGTCCCTGGTTCGGCCAATTCCACGTTCTGTTGGTCGCCGCCTTACCTGTCGCGTTCAGTCTGATCGCACTCACGGCGGCTTTTCCTATCGCCTGGGGCGGGACGACCGTCCTCCGTCCAGCACCCCATCCCTTCCAGGCAAGAGCACCTCCCATCGGACCCGGTTTCCGCTGAAGCCGCCTTTGTCTGATCACTGGCCCCAACCGAGCCGGTGGTCGTGCTCTTGTTTGGAAAAATGAAATGAACGCGAACACGTCTCGCGCTGATTTACCATCGGCGTTGTACCGTGCCGTCTGGCGCTGGCATTTTTACGCGGGCCTGATAATTCTGCCCGTCATGATTCTGATGGCCGCGACCGGCGGTCTCTATCTCTTCAAGGACGAGATCAATGATCTGGTCTTCCACGACCTTCGTTTGGTCGGACCGGTCAAGGCCGCGCCCTTGTCCCCCTCGACTCTGACGGCCCAGGCTCTCGAGGCCCATCCGGGGGAGGTCAAGGCTTACATGCCGCCGGCGGCGCCCGACCGCTCGGCCCAGGTGACGATTCTCGGGAAGGATGGCCTTAAGGACAATGTCTTTGTGAACCCCTATAGCGGCCAAGTCCTGGGCAGTGACTGGGATGGCGGCGCGGCCGGGTCGGAGTTGATGTGGGTCGTCCGTAAGATGCACAGCCTGGAGTACGTGGGTTGGCTGGGAAACCGGATCGTCGAGGCGGTGGCTGGCTGGGCCGTTTTGCTCACCGGAACCGGGCTCTATCTTTGGTGGCCAAGGGGGCGAAAGGGTGGTGTCTTGCTTCCCCGGAAGACCTCGGGCCGTCCCTTTTGGCGGGACCTTCACGCCGTCACCGGCCTCTATACCGCTGGTTTCATCGTGTTTCTCGCCATGACCGGGTTACCCTGGTCGGGTGTCTGGGGCAAGTGGTTCTATGATCTGTCCTACGCGGTCGGGATCGGCATGCCCGACGGCTACTGGTCGAACTTCCCCACGTCCACGGTGCCCCTGGGGGAAGCGGTTGATCGCGCGCCTTGGATCCTGGAGCGTCAGCCCATGCCCCTTTCGGGAGCCGCGGAAGGGGTCCCCGTCGGGCTGGATCGGGTTGTCGCCACGGTGGAGAGCCGGGGGATCCATCCCGGGTACTCTCTGTCCATGCCCAAGGGCGCGGAGGGAGTCTTCACCGCTTCGGTCTATCCCGACGATATCACACAGGAACGGGTCATCCACCTGGATCAATATACCGGCGAGGTCCTCTATGACCTGGGCCTGAAGGATCTGGGGACCTTGGGCCGGGCCGCGGAATGGGGGATCAGTATCCACATGGGACAAGCCTTCGGTCTCGTGAACCAGATTGTCCTGCTGCTCGCCTGTCTTTCGATTGTCTCGCTGTCCGTGTTTGGTGTCATGGCTTGGTGGAAGCGGCGACCGAAAGGCAGTCTCGGTGCTCCTCGGTATGCCCGGGATTTGGGTGTTCCGACCGTGGTGCTGGGCCTGTGTTGCGCATCGGCGATCCTGTTCCCGCTGGTTGGCCTCTCCATGGCCGTCTTCGCGGTGGTGGAGGTTTTGATCGGCCTTCGGTCCCGTCTGCGTTTGGCCGCCGAACGCCTTTGATGTGAAAGAGGAGCCAGGGCAATTGGGTGAACCCGGTTGCCCTGCTCGGTACCGCTCCTGGAGGGGATGCGCGGCGGACTTTAGCCCGATCGGTCTCGCTGATTGCTTGACAGGGCATTTTCCTTCGATCAGCATATCTAGCGTTATGGTTCCCCAGGTGGCACATCATTTGGGGCTAAGAGGGAAGCCGGTGGAACACCGGCGCCGCCCCCGCGACTGTGAACGGAGAGCCGCCGTCCCATTTGTGTCACTGATGCCGAACAGGCGTTGGGAAGACGGGACGGAAGCGACGACCCGCGAGCCAGGAGACCTGCCGTGACGTCCTGTAACCATCCTCGGGCGGGGTGCCCTGGTGGATCGTCTGTTCCGGTCGGGCGTTTTGTTGCCTGAATCCCGCGCATGATGGTCTGTCCGCCTCCCCACCCGGTGTCCCGGAGGGGGAGATGCGATGACCGTTCCTAGCGCCGCCGACAAGGCACCCGTCCATGATTTCGACCACCAGGGCAATCTGGTGCCCCTGTCCGCTCGGAAGCGGACCTTGGAGTCCGTGCCGCTTCGGAGCCGCCGCCCCAAGCCCGCCGAATTGGGCCTGGACCGCTCGCGGGATGCCAAGCTGACGGCCTTTGGCAAGGCCACGCTCGCCGACCGCTATCTGTTGGCGGGGGAGGGGATCCAAGACATGTTCGCCCGGGTCGCTTGCGCCTTCGCCGACGATTCCGCCCATGCCCAGCGCCTTTACGACGCCATGTCCAACCTGTGGTTCATGCCCTCCACGCCAATTCTGAGCAACGGCGGCACCACCCGCGGTCTACCCATCTCCTGCTTCCTCAATGCCGTGCCCGACAGCCTGGAGGGCATTTTGTCCACTTGGAACGAGAATGTCGCCCTGGCGTCGAACGGGGGCGGCATCGGCACCTATTGGGGGGAGGTGCGGTCCATTGGCGAGACGGTGAAAGGCAACGGCGCCACGTCGGGCATCATCCCCTTCATCCGGGTGATGGATAGCCTGACGCTCGCCATCTCCCAGGGGTCGCTGCGCCGGGGATCGGCGGCGGTCTACTTGGATGTCCATCACCCCGAGATCGAGGAATTCCTGGAGATCAGAAAGCCCTCCGGTGACTTCAACCGCAAGAGCCTGAACCTCCACCACGCCATCGCCATCACCGACGCCTTCATGGAGGCGGTCAGGGAGGACAAGCCGTTTGGTCTGCGCAGCCCCAAGACCGGCGTCGTCCTGCGCGAGGTGAGCGCCCGCCAGCTCTGGCAGAGAATCCTGGACGTGCGGCTGCAGACCGGCGAGCCCTATTTGTTGTTCACCGATACGGCCAACACCGCCCTGCCCAAACACCTGCGGGACCTGGGATTGCGGGTCCAGTCCTCGAACCTTTGCGCGGAAATCACCCTGCCGACGGGGCGCGACCACCTGGGCAGGGAGCGGACGGCGGTTTGTTGTCTGTCCTCCCTGAACATCGAGACCTGGGACGAATGGTCGGGGAACGACCAGGTGATCGAGGATGTGCTGCGCTTCCTCGACAACGTGCTGTCCGACTTCATCGAGAGCGCCGCCGATGGCATGGACAAGGCCGCCTATGCGGCCATGCGCGAGCGCTCCGTCGGACTGGGGGTGATGGGATTCCATTCCTTCCTCCAGGCCCGGGGCATTCCCTTCGAGGGTGCCATGGCGAAGGTTTGGAATAAGCGGATCTTTACCCATCTACGCCGGGCCGCCGATGCCGCCTCCGTGCTGCTGGCCGATGAGCGGGGGTCTTGTCCCGACGCGGCGGAGCGGGGCATCCGCGCCCGCTTCTCCCACAAGCTGGCCATCGCCCCGACGGCGAGCATTTCCATCCTCTGCGGCGGAACCAGCGCCTGTATCGAGCCCATTCCGGCAAACATCTATACCCACAAGACGCTTTCGGGATCTTTCACGGTGCGGAATCCCCATCTCCAGGCGCTTCTCGCGGATAAGGGGGCCGATCGGCCAGATGTTTGGACCTCGATCCTGGAGCACGAGGGCTCCGTCCAGCATCTGGAGGTGTTACGCGACGAGGAGAAGGCTGTGTATCGGACGGCCTTCGAGGTGGATCAACGCTGGATCATCGAACTGGCCGCCGATCGGGCGCCCCTGGTCTGTCAGAGCCAATCGATTAACCTCTACCTGCCCGGCGATATCCACAAATGGGACCTGCATATGCTCCATTGGACCGCCTGGGAGAAGGGGTTGAAAAGCCTCTATTACTGCCGGTCCAAGTCGGTGCGCCGAGCCGCCTTCGCCGGATCCGGAGAGGCCAAGGTGGCGGTTGAAGCCCCAAATGAAGGTCCCGCGGGCAGAACCGATTACGAAGACTGTTTGGCCTGTCAGTGAAGGGACTGGAAGAGATGCGTTACGCGACCATGAACCCCCTGGATTTGGTCAACACCGGCAAGGTGGGGTTGTTGGATGGCTCCGGCGCCTATAGCATCGACCGCTATCCCTGGGCCTACGAGTATTGGAAGAAGCAACAACAGGTCCATTGGATGGGCGAGGAGATCCCCCTGGGCGAGGACTTGAAGGACTGGGCTTCGTCCCGGGTCAGCGACCAGGAACGGAATCTCCTGACCCAGATTTTCCGCTTCTTCACCCAGTCTGACGTGGAAGTCAGCGACAACTACCTGAAGCGCTACATGCCCATTTTCCAGCCCCTGGAAATCCAGATGATGATGGCGGCCTTCACTAATATCGAGACCATCCACATCGACGCCTATGCCCTGTTGCTCAAGACCTTGGGCATGCCGCGAACGGAGTTCGAAGCCTTCCACGACTACGCGGCCATGCGCGACAAGGCCGACTACATGCATACCTTCGGGGTGGAGACGGTGGCCGATGTTTCTCGCACGCTGGCCATGTTCGGGGCCTTCACCGAGGGCATGTCCCTGTTTGCCAGCTTCGCCATGCTGCTGAACTTCCCCCGCCACAACAAGATGAAGGGTATGGGCCAGATCGTCACTTGGTCGGTGCGTGACGAAAGCCTCCATTGCGAGGGGATCATCCGACTGTTCCACGCTTGGAACCACGAGACCGGCGCCCTGACCAAGGCCGTCAAGGATGACATTCTGGATGTGGCGAAAACCATGGTCGGTCTGGAGGAACGCTTCGTCGATCTGGCCTTCGAACTGGGTGCCGTGGAGGGGATGACGGCGGAGGATATCCGCGGCTACGTCCACTACATCTGCGATTGGCGGCTCGCTCAATTGCGTCTGCCCATGCTCTACGGCCACTTCCGCCAGACGGAAGGGGGGTATGAACAGATCAAACCCCACCCGCTGCCCTGGCTGGTGGAGATCCTCAATGGTGTCGAACACGCCAATTTCTTCGAGCAGCGAGCCACGGAATATTCCAAGGGCGCGACCCAAGGATCCTGGGAAGGCGTCGATGGTGTCTGGGCCGCTTTCGACGCCCAACGGGCATCCCTGCTCTCTCCCCCCTAATCTATATTCAGATTTGGGGTCATCCGGGAAATCCGGGAAAGATGACCCTGATCTTGAAAATAAAGGCGTCGTCATCCCGGAGACCGGATGCCATTGGATCTTCTTGGATTTGGCGCTGGTCCCGGCGCTTGTACCAAGGGGCATGGATCGCGGTGGCGCCGACGGCGCTGCACCGCTCCAAACGCCCATCAAATTTCTGATGTGACGAAGTCAATTGGGCTTTATGCGTCATGCGGCGTGGCGGGTCATGCGGACCGGAGGCGTCCAGCATGCCCGTGCCGCGGACATGCGGACCGCATGACGCGCTTCCCGCCCGCGATGAGTCACGCTCATCGCGGGCTGATATTCTCCGAGGTAAAAGTGCGACCCCAAATGTTGCGCATGGGGGTGGGACTTGGCTTGACAAACACGGATCGTTGGGGAGTCATTGATAATGATACTCAATCGCTGATACGCGAGCCTTGAGACTCCCTTCCCCGTGGAACCCAATAATGTCGAACAGTAGACTCTCGGAAGATAATCCCTGGACCGTCATCTTTCAGAGCCACCGCCAGGCGTTCATCGCCACCGCGGAACGGATTACGGGTTCCCGGAGTCATGCGGAGGATATTGTCCAGGAAGCCTTTCTCAAGCTCCTCAGTGGCCCATTACCGGGAAGTATTTCCTCCAAGGCTGGGTATCTGATGAGAATGGTGCGAAACCTAGCCATCGATCAATACAGGAGATCGCGTATGGAGCAGCGATATTTTGCCATGGAAAATGGGCAAATAGAAAGCTGTTCGAAACCCTTGTCACCAGAAAGCATCAGCCAGGATAGAGAAGCTATTCGGGCTCTCTCCGATGCTTTGAGTAAATTGCCGGACCGGTCCCGCTATGCATTTGAAATGCACCGTATTCATGGTGTGAGTCAAAAGGACATAGCTGATCAGCTTGGTGTTTCACCCACACTTGTTCATTTCATGATCCGGGATGCGTTGATACATTGTCGAAATTCGTTAAATGATGACGTTGAAGCAGGTTGATGCTGGCGAGAAGATAACGGATCATCCTTCACGGTTGATCCCAAATGAGCGGTCTAGCGCCGCTCTTCTCCGTCCCAAATCCCACGCATTCCGGACTTCGAGCGCTGGAATTGTGAGTAGCTGGACAGGCAAATTATGGTGGAATTCAATACCGTCGCGGACCGGAAGCGCGTGGGCGAGGAAGCCGCGGATTGGTGTCTGCGGATTGACGATCCCGATCTTTCCGAAGCTGATTGGGCAGCCTTTCAGGCTTGGGTGCGCGCCGATCCCATCCATGAAAAGGAATTCCAGACCATGCGGCGTCTCTGGGGCGCCGCGGAATTCCTTAAGCCAGGGATCGCGTCGCCAAGGCCGGCGACGCATCGCCGGTTGGTGCCATTCCGCCGCATGGCCATGGCGGCCATGGTTGGCGTTCTGACCATCGGCCTGGGTTGGTTCCTGGGAGTCGTTCCGGGGCGGGTCGGTCTCTACTGGGCGGAAGGAGACGCGCCACGGAAAGTCACCCTCTTCGATGGATCCCAAGTGACCTTGAATCTCCGCACGACAGTGATCTACGCGGTCTTTCGGAACAAGCGCTGGGTGATCATGCCCGATGGGGAAGCCTTTTTCGACATCGCCCATGACGCAAGCCGTCCGTTTACGGTTCATGCGGGGGGCAGGGCGGTCACGGCCCTGGGGACGCGATTTAATGTCTGGTCCGACGATGATGGGTTCATGGTGACCCTGGAGGAAGGGTCGGTTCTGGTCGATATCGGAGACGACGACCCGACCATTCTGTCTTCGGGCAATCGGTTCCGGTCCATGGCAGGGGGGCGCTCGAGCGTGGTCGAACCGGTGGATCCGGAGATGGTCACCGCTTGGAGGGGGGGCAAGCTGGTCCTCGACGACGTCCCGCTGGCCATCGCCTTGCCACTTATCAGCCGATATCTGGACGATCCCATCAAGGTGGGGGATGACCGGGTCGCGGCCATGCGGATTGGCGGGATCTATGACACCAACCAGATGGATCGGGTCGCGACCGCCCTACCCAAGGCTCTCCCCGTGCGGGCCGTGGAAGTTGGGGGAGAGGTGACCTTGTTCAGCAAATAGCCGTGGTGGACGAAGGGTTTCAAAAAGAGTCGCCTTCGGGCTGAAGATCTGGCCGCGTCATTCGTCTTACCGGCATGAACAAGACACAGTCCCCCCCATCGGACCTCGCCCCAACGGTCGGTTCCGGTTCCTTTCGCGCGCTCATGGCACTCCTTCGGCCCCATTGGCAACGGTTGTCCGTCGCCATTTGCGTGGGGATCATGGGAGGCTTGAGTATCACGGCTCTTTTGGCCACCATCAATACGAGCCTCCACGCGGAAGGAGGGTTGACCTCGGGATTGCTCGCGGCCTTCGCGGGCTTCTGCATTCTCTCCCTGGTTGGATCGATCCTATCCGACATGGGGGCCAACGCCGTGGGCCAGCATGTGATCGCCCGACTGCGACAGGATCTCGGGCGGAAAATTCTCCGGGCCCCCATTGACCAACTTGAACGCTATCGCGCCCATAGGTTGATCCCCGTGGTCACTCACGATGTGGATGTGATCAGCGACTTCGCCTTCTGCTTCGCGCCCCTATCCGTGGCCTTCACGGTAACCCTGGGATGTCTGACCTATCTGGCCATTCTGTCGCCGGTCATGTTCCTCGCGACCGTTTCCGCCGTCATCTTCGGATCGATCATTCAATACAAGGCGCGGCTCAAGGGAATCGCCGGTTTTCACGAAGCCCGTGAGTTGGAAGACGAAATGCAGAAAACCTACCGCTCCCTGTCGGAGGGCGCGAAGGAACTGCGCTTGAACCGGACGAGACGTCAGGATGTCCATGCCCGTCATCTGGAACGGACAGCCGAGGACATTCGGGACGTACAGTTGCGCTCGATCAACCTGTTTGTTGTCGCCAAGGGACTGGGGTCGAGCCTGTTCTTCATTGTCGTGGGGGTCGCCCTGGCCGTCCAATCGGTTTGGCCGAGCGCGGATTCCCAGACCCTGAGCGGCTTTGTCCTCGTCATGTTGTATATGAAAGGACCCTTGGAGCATCTGGTGACGGAGTTGCCCATCGTCACGCGGGCCCAGGTGGCCTTTCGTCGGATCGCGGCGTTATCCGAGCAGTTCGCCACACCCGAACCGGATCTGTTGCTGGCGGGGGGGGTGACCCCTTTGGCGACCGTTCCTGAAATCCGGTTGGAGGGAGTCTCCTATGCCTTTCCCACGCCCGAAGGGGGAGATCCTTTTAAACTGGGGCCGCTTTCCTTGACCATCGAGCCTGGGTCCCTGCTGTTCATCGTGGGCGATAACGGCAGTGGAAAGACAACCCTGATCAAGATCCTGTTGGGGCTTTACAAGCCGACGGAGGGGGCGGTGGTCTGGAATGATGAGCCGGTCACGGACGCCTGCCGGGACGATTACCGTCAACAGTTCACGACGGTATTCTCCGACTTCTTCCTATTCGAGGAGGTTGGTTGCGAGGGGAATACGCGGGACGGTGATCCGTTGGAGCAGGTGACCCCTGTCCTGACACGCCTGGAACTGGACCACAAGGTGGCGATCGTCGATGGGCGGTTCTCCACCACCGACCTGTCCACCGGGCAACGGAAGCGTCTCGCCTTGATCCAGGCCTGGCTCGACGGGCGTCCCGTATTGGTCTTCGACGAATGGGCCGCGGATCAGGACCCCACTTTCCGACAGGTGTTCTATACGGAAATCCTGCCTGAATTGAAGGCCATGGGGAAAACCATCATCGCCATTTCCCACGACGACCGCTATTTCCACGTGGCCGACCGGGTGGTTCGCTTGCGGGGGGGGCATTTGGTCGACGATGGGAGACCAGCGGCGGCGACGGCGGTGGTGGTGGGCGGGGCGGACAGCCGTCCCGAGGGCGCCGTCCGTGTCTGACATGAATTGGTCCCGGCGCCGTTTCCTCGCCGCGTCCCTGTCCGGGGCGATCGCCCTTTGTCCATCGGGCGGCCGGGCCCAGGGAACGGTGCCCGCGGGGGCGGATGTGCTCCGGGTGGCGACCACCAGTTGGCTGTTGGCCGAGGCCATGTTGTCCATGGGGAGGGTGCCGGTGGCCATGGCCGATACCCGGAATTATCGCTTGAATTTGCCCGACCCTCCCTTGCCCGAGGATGTGGTCAATCTGGGCGCGGTGTGGGAGCCGAACAGGGAACTGATGGCTTCCCTTTCTCCCGATTTGATCCTGTTGCCGTCCGAACATCGGGTGAACGAAGGGTTGCTGTCGCGTATCGCGCCGACGGACCGTATGCCGGAGCCCCCCTCCGGCCTGGATCGGCTGGCCCAGGTGATTTGGACTTGGCGGTGGGTGGGCGAACGGCTCGCCCTTATGGCCGCGGCCGAAGGGGCACTTGAAGACGGGTTTCTGGCCCTCGACCGTGCCAGGGACCGTCTGGCCGGATCGGACGACCGTACTCTCTATCTGGTCGATCTGGACCAGGGCGGGCAAAGGGTGGATGTGTTCGGGGCCCCGAGCCTGTTCCACGGCGTCCTGACCGCCTTGGGTCTTGGGACCGCCTGGTCCGGCCCCATGGAGGCCTATGGTTGGGTGTCCACGGGAATCGAATGGCTGTCCCATCCCGATGCCCGGATCGTGTACCTGGACCGGGGACCCTCGACCCAGCGGTCTCTGGCGCGCCTTCGGGAGTCAACCCTTTGGCGGTCCTTGCCGGCGGTGCGGGCGGGCCGGTGCCTGTCTATCCCTTCGGTCTTCGTGTGGGGTGGTTTGTCGTCCGCGGTCCGTCTCGCCGACGCACTGGCCGACCGTCTGTCCCAAGGTCAGGGTGAGGACCAGGGCGGGGGCGCGGAGCATGGATAACGGACATCCGGCCGGCCTCGCCCTGGCCAGATGGCCCCGGCCCCAAGGCCCCATGGCCGTGGCCCTTCCCCTGGCTTTCGTGGCCCTGTCCCTGACCCTTTGGAACCTGAGCGATCTGCTCCCCCTCACCCTGTGGGGCCGGGGAACCTTTGCTCCGGAGCTGGCGGACTTTCGTCAGATGGTTTTTCACCATGCCCGTTTGCCTCGCCTCGCCATGGCCCTGCTGGCGGGGGGTGCGCTGGGCCTGTCCGGAATTCTCTATCAATTGGTTTTGCGCAATCCCCTGGCCGAGCCGACCACCCTGGGCGTGTCCGCGGGCGCGCAATTGGCCTTGGGCGCGGCGATGGTCACCGCGCCGGGGCTTCTGGCCGAAGGGCGGGAAGGGGTCGCGCTCGGCGGTGGGCTGGTCTCCGCCCTGCTGGTTTTCGGCCTGTCGCTGGGACGGGGTATGGCGCCCTTGACCCTGATTTTGGCCGGGATGATCGTCGGATATTACGCCAGTACCATCGGATCCGTCCTGGTGCTGTTCAACCATGGGACCTTGAGCGAACTCTTCGTCTGGCAAAGTGGTGTGCTGTCCCAGACCGGCTGGTTGGATGCGACCCGTCTGGCGCCGCGCTTGCTTCTGGCCGGGGGGATCGCGGCGCTGATGATCCGTCCCCTGACCCTTCTGGGGCTGGATGAGGCCGGAGCGCGGGGATTGGGCCTGGGATTGGGCAAGACGCGATTGGCTGGACTCGCCGTCGCGACGGCTCTCGCCGCGGTGGTGGTGGCGCCGGTGGGCGTGATCGGGTTCGTCGGGCTCGCCGCGCCGTCCGTGGCCCGTTTGTCCGGCGCACGTCTCGTGTCCCAGCGCCTCGTTTGGTCCACCGGTTTTGGGGCGCTTTTGCTGTGGATTACGGACCAGAGCGTGCTAGCCGCGGGGCGGTTCGGGCCGGAAATTCCCACGGGCGTGGCCACGGCGGCTTTGGGGGCTCCATTCCTGCTTTGGCTGATGCGCCGAGTTCGGTCGGGGACGGTCGAGGGGCGGTCGGAGCGCGCCGTGGGGGCACTCTCCCGGCCCGGATTGGGGCTCGTGGTTCTGCTCGGGCTTCTGGTCCTGGTGGTTTGGGGCGCCCTATCCCTGGGGCGGGGGGCGGGGGGATGGTCCTGGGCGGTTGGCTCGGATTTCCAGGCACTGTTGCCCTGGCGCTGGCCTCGGGTGCTCGGAACCCTGGCCGCGGGCGCCGGGCTGGCCCTCTCCGGCCTCCTGTTGCGGCGGATGACGGGCAACCCCTTGGCCAGCCCCGAGGTCCTGGGTGTCGGTTCGGGGGCTGCCCTGGGTGTCGTTCTCCTGGTCGCCCTTGTCCCGGTGTTCGACGGGCCAGCCTTGTTCGCCGCCGCCACGCTTGGAGCGGGGACGACATTGGCCACGGTCTTGTTGATCGCCAGGGGGAGCGGATTTCACCCCGACCGGCTGTTGTTGGCCGGGGTGGTGTTGGGGGCCTTCCTCTCGGCCTTCGTCGCCCACATGATGATTGTCGGTGCGCCGCGGCTGGGCCTGCTGATGCGCTGGTTGACTGGCTCCACCTATCGATTGGACGGCGACACGGCTCTGGGGATGCTCGGTGTCACCGCTTTCCTGATTGTCTGCTCCTTGGCCACCGTTCGATGGGTGGCGATCATGCCCCTGGGTGATGCCGTGGGAGGCGGATTGGGGGTGTCTCCTTCGGGAGTTCGACGGGTCCTTGTCTTGCTCGCCGCGGCCTTGGCCGCGGTCGCGACCTTGACGGTGGGCCCCATGAGTTTTGTCGGACTGATGGCGCCGCACATGAGCCGATTGATGGGCTTCACCCGCCCCCTGACTCAAGGTGCCTCGGCGATGATGCTGGGGGGAATTGTCATGGTTGGGGCTGATTTCGCCGGACGCATGGTGTTTTTCCCCTGGGAGATCCCCGCCGGACTGATGGCCACTTTGGTCGGGGGTCCGTACCTTCTCTGGTTGTTGCGTCGATAGGTTTCGTTTCTAAGTAACAATTTTTCATTCTTTCGAAGAAAAGTCGTCACGTCTCTTTAAGACCCTCGGATCTCATTCGTCCTTACCGAGAAGACAAATGGAGGGATCCACGACCTATGAGAAAAATTAGTAAGCGCGCTTTGAGGCGGACGACTTTTATCGGCTCACTGTGCCTGTCCTTGTCAATTGGTTTGCCCGGTGCCCAGGCGGCCATCCTGGACATTCAATCCCAACCCTTGGGCCAAGCACTGGTTGCCCTGGGGCGCCAAGCCAATGTGCAGGTCCTGTTCGATCAGGACCAGGTCAAGAACCGAATGGCTCCCCGATTGGAAGGAGAGATGAGTCTGTCGGAGGCCTTGGCCCGGTTGCTGGGGGGCACGGGGCTGTCCTACGAAATAGACGGGAACCAAGTGGTTCTGACTGTTCCCGGCTCCACCAATGGCGCCCAGGAGCTTCCCCCCGTAAGTGTGAGCGGAACCCAGGAACAGGGTAGCGGACCCGTGCAGGGATACGTGGCCCATCGCACGGCCACGGGCAGCAAGACGGATACGCCGCTCGTGGAAGTGCCCCAGTCCATCTCGGTCATCACACCGGAGCAGATGGAGGACCGAAACGTCCAGGAGGAATCCGAGGCTCTGTTGTATACGGCTGGCGTGGTCGCCCAACCCTTTGGTGGAAAGGCGGATATCTTCAACAACTTCTATCGGATCCGCGGGTTCGCCTCGTCCTATGGCGGCAGCTATGTGGATGGTCTGGTCAAGCCAGTCAACTATCGCTTCGAACCCTTCGGGTTCGAGCGGATCGAGGTTCTGAAGGGACCCACGTCCGTTCTGTATGGGCAGGCCGATCCGGGGGGCATGGTCAACCGCGCGACCAAGGTGGCCCGTCCGGGTATGACCAACTCCGTCAATCTGGAATTGGGGAATTTCGATCACAAGGAATTCTCCTTCGACATCGGGGGCAGTGTCGATTCCGAGGATCAGTTGAGCCTGCGCATGGTGGGGCTCGTTCGGGACGCGGACCAGCAGGTGGATTTCCAGGAAGACCAGGATCTGGAAAATGACCGGATCTTTCTGGCGCCCTCGGCCACCATCCAGTTCAATCCGGATACCAAGCTGACCCTGATGGGTCATTTCATGGATGACGACATCGACCGGCCCATTTCTTATATTTCCGAGGGCTACAATGTCACCGATATCCGCTTGGACCAGGATGCCGGCACCTATTACGACTACCGGGATTACTCGCTCGGATATGCCTTCGAGCATCACATCGACGACAGTTTGACGTTTAATCAGAACGTCAGCATGTCCGATATGGAATTCAGCTATCAGGGCATGTTCCAAAGCAACGGAATCACCTCGGCCTTGGCTGACGGGCATACGGTTCGCCGAAGTGTTTCCGGTTTTGAAGAATGGCGGCGAGACTATGCGGTCGACACCCGCTTGACCAAGACGTTCTCCTGGGGACCTACCGACCACACGGTCCTGGCTGGTGTGGACTATCAATACCTGCGGGACAAATACGGTTTCATCTGGACCACGGGACCCACTCTGGATCTGTTGGATCTCGACTATGATCAGACCTTCGCCGACGCCGATGCCTATTTGATCAACGAAAGCACGACGCACAACACGGGCATCTATTTGCAGGAACAACTGAAGCTCTATGACAATTGGCTGTTCACCCTGGGTGTTCGCCAGGACTGGAGCCGCACCAAGGTCCGGGATGTTCTGGAAGGGGGAAAATCATCCCAGTCGGACTCGGCGACCAGTTTCCGCGCGGGTGTCAGTTATATTTTCGAAAACGGGATCGTGCCTTATTTCTCCTACGCGGAATCTTTCTTACCGACGACCGGTTCGGATGTGAGTGGGACTTTGTTCGAGCCGACCACGGGCGTCCAATACGAAGTGGGTGTGAAATATGAACCCGACATGTTCCCGGGCATGTTTACCTTGGCATTTTTCGACTTGACCAAGCAGAATGTGGTTACCAGTGACCCCGTGAACACGGGCTTTAGTGTGCAAACCGGCGAAATCCACTCCCAGGGTATCGAACTGGAAGCAACGGCGGAAATTCTGCACAATCTGAAACTCACCGGAGCCTATACTTTTACGAAGGCCGAGGTCACCAAGTCCAATTCGGGGAATGAAGGGGATGAACCGGCCTTAACGCCCCGTCACATGGCCTCCCTCTGGGCGGATTATACGCTTCCGGCCTCTCTGATCGATGGCTTGAGTTTGGGGGGTGGTGTTCGGTACATGGGAGAAACCTGGGCCTGGGATGCCACGACCGCCTTGCCGGACCGGCGCAAAAACGATCCGTATGTCCTGTTCGACGCGGCGATCCGCTATGACCTTGGAAAGGCTCTCCCCGCCATGGACGGCGCGAGCCTGGCGCTCAACGCCACCAATATCTTGGGGACCGACTATCAGGTCTGCTACAGCCGCTTTGACTGCCAGTCGGGCACGCCCAGGGTGGTCATGGGGACTTTGAAGTACACGTGGTAGGCGTCAGGGAACCAGAAGGACCGGTGTTCTCTCTCCAGGGGGTGGACGCGCGTCTCGGGTCCAGGGTGGTGTTGTCGCGCCTCTCCCTGGACCTGCCCGCGGGGCGGGTGATCGGCTTGATCGGTCCCAACGGGTCGGGTAAAAGCACCTTGATCCGGTTGCTGGCGCGCCAGTTGGAGCCCGTTTCGGGGCGGATTCTCTACCGGGATCGGCCCCTCTCGGGGTTCAAACAAAGGGAGTATGCCCGGCTGGTCGCCCATATGCCCCAGTTCACGCCACCAGCAGAAGGGGTGACCGCCCGCGAACTGGTGGCCCTGGGACGCTATCCCTGGCACGGTCCCCTGGGTCGCTTCGGCCCGGTGGACCGGGCCTTGGTGGAGCGAGCCATGGAGCGGACGGGCGTGGCTTTCCTGGCCGAACGTATGGTGGACACTCTGTCCGGCGGCGAGCGCCAACGGGTCTGGCTGGCGATGATGCTGGCCCAGGATGGCACCTCCCTACTGCTCGACGAACCGACATCGGCCCTGGACATCGCCCATCAGGTGGAGGTCCTGTCTCTGGCCCGTGTCCTCTGCCGGGAAGATGGGTTGTCCGTCTTGATGGTCTTGCACGACGTCAATATGGCCGCCCGGTATTGCGATGTCCTGGTCGCCTTGCGGGACGGGCGGGTGATTGCCCGGGGCACACCGTCGGAGATTGTCCAACCTTCATGTCTTCGGGACATCTATGGCCTGTCCATGGTCGTTTTCGAAGGACGTGAAGGTCACCCTCACGCCATTCCCGCGTGACGGTTGTCCCAGCCCGGCGGCCGGTCCTGGATCCGGATCCAAGGGGCGGCCGCCCGTCCTGTCGAGGGCCCGCATCCGGTATGACACCGCGTCCCGCGGGCCTGTTTGATGGAGGGAACCCCCGTCCAGGGTGAAGGGTGTCTTCAACCCACGGGAGGATCGACAGTCAGGGCGCGTCTCGCCTCCACGTATTCACGGATCAACGTCGCGCAGAGGTCCGCCGCGGGAGGCAGGTCGTCGATCGCGCCAATGCCCTGACCCGCCGACCACAGATCCTTCCAGACCGCGGCTTCGCGTGACATGTCCATTTCGCCTTTCGGCGGGAGAGAAGCCGGATCGAGGCCCGCCGCGACGAGGCTCGGGCGCAGGAAGTTCGCCGCGACGCCGGAAATGTTCGGCGTATAAATAATGTCGGCGGCCCGGCTGTCCAGGATCATCCGCTTATAGGCTTCGGAGGCCATGGCCTCCCGGGTGGCGAGGAAGCGGGTGCCGAGATAGGCCATGTCGGCGCCGATGGCCCGCGCCGCGAAAATCTGCGCGCCGGTGGAAATCGATCCGGCCAGGACAATTGTTCCCGTGAAAATGGACCGTATTTCCTGGACCAGGGCGAAGGGACTCATGGTTCCCGCGTGCCCTCCAGCACCCGCGCAAACGGCGATGATCCCGTCAACTCCGGCCTCCGCCGCCTTTTCCGCGTGTCGCCTGTTGATGACATCATGGAAGACCAAGCCACCGTACCCGTGGATTTCGGTCACCAGATCGGAGACGGCGCCCAGCGAGGTGATAACCAGAGGCACCTTGTGGGCACAGGTGACCTGCACGTCGGCATCAAGGCGGGGGTTGGAGGGGTGTACGATCAGGTTCACCCCAAACGGGGCGCTGTCGGGAAAGGGGACGAGGCGCTCCTCGATCTCGTCGAGCCAATCGGCATACCCCTTGGTGGAGCGTTGATTGAGCGCCGGAAAGGTGCCGACAAGGCCTGAACGGCAGACCTCGACCACGAGGTCGGGTCCAGAGGTGAGAAACATGGGCGCGGAAATGGCTGGGATCGCGACCCGATCCACGAGGTTGGCGGGAAGGCTCATGTGATGGGCTCCAGGGTAAGGGCAATGCGGTTGACGAGGGTTTCCGCTTCCGGTGCGAGGCGACGGCGGAAGACTCGGGCGGTGTCGCGTTTGGCGGCGTGAAAGGGTTCGTCGCCCCGTGCCGCGGCCGCGTCCATCAGACCCCAAAGCCAGCCATGGGACAAAATGGCGAAGAGGCGAAGGACATCGGTGGCGATTTCACTCACGGCCGCTGGATCCTTGGACCCCAAGACCGTCTCGACCGATCTGTCCGTAAGCGAGAGAAGGTGGTTCACGCATTCGGAAAAGGGGGTGTCCATGCGCGGCAGGTCGGCGCGGATCAGGTTCAGGAAACGCCGGACCGCCCGGCCTCCGTTCAGCGGGAGTTTGCGTCCCACAAGGTCCTGGGCCTGGACGCCGTTGGTGCCTTCGTAGATCTGTGTCACGCGCACGTCCCGAACCCATTGTTCCAGGCCCCAGTCGCGGATGTAGCCATGACCGCCCAGGACCTGCTGGGCGTTCACACAGCTTTCAAAGCCGAAGTCCGTACCGGCGGCCTTGATGACTGGGGTCAGCAGGGCGACCAAATCCTCGGCCTCTTCCCGGTCGGGGCCAGGGGGAAGCATCTCCGACCGGTCGATCTGGATGGCCAGCCAGGCGGCGAGGGCGCGGCCTCCCTCCGTTTGGGCGCGGCTGGTCTGGACCATGCGGCTCACATCGGGATGGGCGATGATGGGATCCGCGGCGAGGTCGGGGCGGGCGGGTCCGCCCGAGGCACGCCCCTGAAGGCGTTCCTCCGCATAGGCCGCGGCGATTTGCACGGCGGCTTCCCCCGCGCCGATCCCCTGGATGCCGACGAACAGGCGCTCGTCGTTCATCATGGTGAACATGGCCGGAAGGCCGCGATGGGGGGCGCCAACCAGCCAGCCCAGGGCGCCGTCGTAATTCACCAGGCAGGTGGGCGAGGCGTGGAGCCCCATTTTCTCTTCCAGCGCGCCCACGGACCAGCCATTGCGGGCGCCGTCGGGCAGGATCTTGGGCACCAGGAACAGGCTGATACCCCGCGTCCCGGCTGGGGCGTCGGGCAGGCGGGCGAGCACGAGATGGACAATGTTGTCCGTCAGGTCGTGGTCAGCCGCGGTGATGAACATCTTGGCGCCCGTGATCCGGTAGGCGTCACCATCCGCTTCGGCGCGGGTTCGCAGCAACCCGAGGTCGGTGCCCGCCTGGGGTTCGGTCAGGGCCATGGCACCCGTCCATTCGCCCGTCGCCATGCGCGGCAACCAGGCCCGTTTGAGGTCCTCCGAGGCATGGGCATGGATGGCCTTCCAGGCGCCCCGGGTGAGGCCGGGCAAAATGCTGAAGGCGAGTCCGCCGCCACAGGCCATTTCGGTGACCATCATGTCGAGGATCCGGGGCAGGCCTTGACCGCCATGGTCCGGGTCGAGGGCGAGGCCCGTCCATTCCCCCTCGCGCCAGGGGGCATAGGCCTCGTGGAGGGCGCGGGGCAAGGTCACGCCCTTCGGGCCGAGGGAGGCTCCCTCCCGGTCGGCGGGGCCGTTGGCGGGGGCAACACTTCCTTCGACAACACGCGCGGCCTCCCCGAGGACGGCGTTTAGAAGGGCGCTGTCCACCTCGAAGAGACCGGAGAGGGCGGATGGGGCATCCAGGACCTCATCGAGCAGGAAGCGCATATCGCGCAGGGGGGCGCGGTAGGGGAACATCGCCGGTCTCCTCAATTGAAGAGTGGTTTGCCGGTTTCACGCATGGCGCGGAGACGGGCTCGGGTGGGCTCGAGGGCGAGCAGGTGGCGGACGGCGGTCCGCTCTAGGTCCAAAAGCGTCGTTTCTGGGACGGGTTCGCCAATGGTGGTGGTGCCACCGCTTATAACTTCGGCCAGGGCGTCCAAGACGACCGGGTCATGGGAGGCGAGGCGCCCCGCCGCGGCCTGTCCGACGACCTCATTCATCAGGGCCAGACGCCCGGTGGGACCGGGCAGGGGTGTCAGGGCCTCCAACGGTGGGGCATACCCCGGTATCAACGCGAGGACCCGGGCCTTGGCGTCGGCCAGAAGGCGGTCTCGGTTCATGGTGATGCCGTCGGTGGGGCGGAGCAAACCCATGCTCCTGGCCTCCAAGGCCGAGCCGGAGATCCGCGCCTCGGCGATGGTCTTGAAGACCGCCGACAAATGGGGCATGGGACCCTTGGCGAGGTCGGTCCGGGTCTGGGCATTCACCAGCAGGCGCGTGGTGCCCCCCCATCCTGGAATGATGCCCACCAGCCGCTCAACCAGACCCAAGCGGGCTTCCGCCCAGGCCTGGATCGCATCGCAATGGAGGAGCATCTCGCACCCCCCGCCAAGGGCCAGGGCCTGGGGGGCGCCGACAACCGGGAAGGGGGCCATTCGGAGCGCGCGAAAGACGGTCTGTCCCCGGGCGAGGAAGGCCTCCAGCGCGACGGGGTCATCAAGGAGGGAGATCAGCTTGTCCAGATCGGCTCCGGCGGAAAAGGCCTTGGGATTGTCGTTGGCGATGACCAGTCCGGCGAGGTCGCGGCGCGCCGCCGCGGCCTCCAGGCTATCAAGCAGGGCGTCATCGATGGTGTTCATCTTGCCACGGAATTCCAGGCAGCCGATGGACTCCCCCATGTCGCGGAGGATCGCCGCGCCGTTGTCCTCCAGGATCGGCAATTCGGCGAGGCGGATCATGCCGTCTGGCCTTTTCCACGGGCGGTGGCCCCCCGCGGTGGAAAGGACCGTGTCCCCTTTGTAGAAGCCACCCTTCGCCGCGGCTTCGGCCAACAGGGGAGGGACCGGGCGGGCCTCGGCGCGCAGCCGCTTGGCGATCGATGTCGCGCCCAATTGGTCGGCGAGGGCGAAGGGACCCGCCCGCCAGTTATAGCCAAGCTCCAGGGCTTGATCGATGGCGCGGACGTCCTCGGCGATTTCTCCGGCGATGGTCGCGGCATAGGTCAGGACATTGGACAGCACCGCCCAGGCATAGCGGCCCCGGGGGCTGTCCTCGGCGATCAGGTCGGGCAGAGCCGGGGCGGGGGCGGCGGGGATCTCCGGGCGATAGGCGCCGGTTTCCAGGTCGATGACGTCCCGGTGCTTGCCGCGGGCGTCGGTGACCCGGCGATAGAAGCCTCCGCCCGCCTTGCGACCGATCAGACCCCGCGCGATCATATCGCGCAGGCGGGGCTGAGCCAGGATGGCATAGGCCTGGTGGGCGTCCCGCGGCGGCAAGGCGCCGAGCAGGCTTCCCCACACGCTGGGCAGCAGGTCGATTCCGACCAGGTCGAGCAGGCCGAAAATACCCGTGGGCGGTACGCCGAAGGGCCTGCCCGCCGCCGCGTCCGTTGCTTCGACGGACAGGCCCTGGGTGAAGGCTTCCATCAGTGCCGCGGTCATCCAGTAGCAGCCAACCCGGTTGGCGATAAAGGCCGGGGTGTCCCGGCAGTCGATAATACGCTTCCCGAGGATCCGGTCGCAGCTCTCCCGGACCAGGGTCGCCGTCTCTGGCGTGGTGGACGGGCCGATGACCAGTTCGACCAGCCGCATGTACCGGACGGGATTGAAGAAATGGGTGATGACGAGGTCGCGGCTGAAGGCCTCGTTCATGCCCTCCGTCAGGGCCGAGAGGGGGATGGTCGAGGTGTTGGACGATATCGCCGTTCCCGGCTTCCGTGCCCGATCCACCTTGGTGAAGAGGTCACGTTTCAGGGAGAGGTCCTCGCTGACGGCCTCGACGATCCAATCGACGCCCGCCAGACGGTCCAGATCATGGTCGATGCCGCCCACGTTCACCAGCGCCCTGGCCGAGGGAGCCATGAAGGCGCCGACCTTGACCTGGCGGGCGAGACCGGCCCGCGCGGTGTCCACCGTCAGGTCGAGCAGCAGGACTGGAATGCCCGCGTTGGCGAATTGGGCGGCGATGCCGCCGCCCATGGACCCGGCGCCAAGGACCGCGGCCCCGCGCAAGGTCGCGGTCATGCCGCCTCCAGGATCATGGCGATCCCCATGCCGCCACCGATGCACTGTGTGGCCAGGGCATGGGTCTTGTTTTCGCGCTTCAGCAAGGTCGCGGCCTTGCCCACCAGACGGGTACCGGTCGCGCCCAAGGGGTGGCCCAGGGCGATGGCGCCCCCGTCGATGTTCAGCTTTTCCTCGGCGATGTCCAGGTCTCGGCGGCAGGCCTCGGCCTGGGCGGCGAAGGCCTCGTTCATTTCCACGATGTCGATGTCCGCGATGGTCAAACCGGCGCGCCGCAGGGCCTTGCGGGTGGATTCGATGGGGCCGAGGCCCATGACCCCCGGCGCGCAACCGGAGACGGCGAAGGACTTGATGGCGGCGAATACGGGCAAACCGTGGGCCTTGGCGTAGTCCTCCGAGCAGACCAGAACGGCGGTCGCCCCGTCGGTCATGGGCGAGGAGGTTCCGGCGGTCACCGTGCCCCCTTCCATGAAAGCGGGTTTGAGGGAAGCCAACTTTTCCAGGGAGGGCTGTCGCACGCAGCCGTCGGTGTCAACCACCCGGTCGCCATGGGGGACCGGCGCCAATTCGTCGACCAGACGGCCCTCCTCCCGGGCGGTGACGGCCTTGCTCTGGCTCCAGTAGGCGAAGCGGTCCTGGTCCTCGCGCGACAGGCCGTATTGGGTGGCGACGCGTTCGGCGGTCAGGCCGACATTGATGTAATCCGACACCAACTCCGGGCTCCAGGTTGGGTTGGGCAGCGTGTTGAAGCCCATCATCGGCACCTTGGACATGCTTTCCGAGCCGCCGCAGACAAAGACCTCCCCGGCGTCCATGGCGATCATGCCCGCGGCCATCTGAACGGCTTGGATCGAGGAGCCGCACCAGCGGTTGATGGTGGCGCCAGCCGTGGTTTCCGGCAGGCCGGCGAGCATGCCGACGACCCGGCCGATGTTCAGGCCTTGCTCTCCTTCGGGGAAGGCGCAACCCCAGATCACGTCCTCGATCTCCGTCCCCGGAATGCCGGTGGCGGCCAGCAGGGTGCGCAGGGCGTGGGCGCCCAGGTCGTCCGGGCGGGCGGAGGCCAAGTCCCCCTTGTGGGCGAAGGTGAAGGGGGTTCGGCGGTATCCGGCGATGACGGCTTTCCGGCTCATGGTCTCTTTCTCCCTATTCCGACCCAATTCATGCGTAGAGGGCGGTGATTTCAATGCTGTATTTCTTGACGATGTTGGACCGGCGGACCTTCATGGTGGCTGTAACCTCGTCGTCGTCGTGGTCCAATTCCTTGGTCAGGATGTGGAAGCGACGCACATGGGCGACTTTGGCCAGAGTGGCGTTCGCCTTGTCGATCTCCGCTTGAACCAGATCGTTGACCGCCGCGTGTTCCGCGAGGCTGCGGTAGTGGGTATAGGCGATGCTCTTTTCCTCGGCCCATTTCCCCACCGTATCGAGGTCAATTTGGATGAGGGCGGAGACGAATTTCCGGGCCTCTCCAATGACGATGCATTCCTTGATGAAGGGGCTGCCCTTGACCGTGTTCTCGATCTCCGAGGGGCTGAGGTTCTTGCCGCCCGCGGTGATCATGATGTCCTTCAGGCGATCAACGATGCGGTACTGGCCATTGGACAGCTCGGCCACGTCGCCGGTATGCAGCCATCCGTCTCGGATGGTGGCGTGGGTGGCCTCCTCGTTCTTGTGGTAGCCCTTGAAGACCAGGGGACCGCGCAGCAGAAGCTCGCCCATGTCGCCAATGCGCATCTCGGCCCCCAGGACGGCCGGTCCCACGGCGCCGGATTGAACCTGGCCAAGGTATTGGCCGGTGATCATGCCGGTACTCTCTGTCTGCCCGTAAATTTCCAGGAGGGGGACGCCCATGGTGCGAAAGAAGGCGACGATGGCCCGTGGAATGGGAGCGGCGCCGGTCATGGCGACCTTGGTCCGGCGTAGGCCGATGAAATTTTGCAGAGCCCGGAAGACCAGCAGGTAAGCAAGGGTGTAGGTCACCCTCTGGCCAAGGGAGCGGTTCGCGTTTGGGGTTTCGGCGAAGGGCGCGCAAGCCCTGAACGCCCAATCGAAGAGGGCGCGGCGGTATCCGCCCGCCTCGATCATCTTCACGTGGATGGCGCCATGCAGCTTCTCCCAGATGCGCGGCACGCCGAGGAAACTGGTGGGCGCCACCTCGCGCAGGTCCTCCTGGACCGTGCGCAGACTCTCCCCGAAGTTCACTACGCTTCCGGCATAAAGGGGCCCCATGGTCGTGAACATCTGTTCGGCCACATGGCAAAGCGGCAGATAGGACAGATGGGTGGTTTCCGTGTCGGAACCGAAACGTTCAATGATCGCCGCGGCCTCGGCGCGCATATTGCCCCAGGAAATCATCGCCCCCTTGGGCTTTCCCGTGGAGCCGGAGGTGTAGATCATCAGCGCCGTATCTTCCAGGCGAAGGGCATCGACGCGGTGATCAATCGGGGCGGGATCGCGGCCCCTTCCCAAGGCTTCCACTTCGGCATAGGCGCGAATGATATCCTGCCGATAATGGCGCAAACCCTTGGTGTCGATCACCACGATGGCCTTCAGGCGGGGTAAGGCGTCGATCCTCTCCAGGACCTTGTCGGTCTGTTCCTGGTCTTCGCAGACAACCACCTCGACATCGGCATGACCGAGGACATAGGCCACTTCCGAGGCCGGACTGGTGGGGTAGACGCCA
This sequence comes from Rhodospirillum sp., assembly GCA_021741145.1. Lineage (GTDB taxonomy): Bacteria > Pseudomonadota > Alphaproteobacteria > Rhodospirillales > Rhodospirillaceae > Rhodospirillum. The sequence goes on from JAIOYK010000010.1 coordinate 62,323, forward strand.
ATGGCGACGCCCCCGGCCATGCCCGCGCCAAACTGGGCGAGAACCCACTCGACGCGGTTCTCGGAGAGGATGCCCAGATGGCCGCCCTCGGACAGGCCGATCTCCAGCAGGCCAAGGGCGAAGGCGCGGGCGCGGTCGTGGTATTCGGCCCAGGTGATGGGATGCCAAATACCAAAGTCCTTTTGCCGAAGGGCGAGGCCAAGGGGATCGCGCCGGGCGCGCTCGCGCAGCATTTGGACGGCGGTCATGGGGGGAAGGTCGGTCATGGGGGCCCCTTTAGGATAGCCAGCGCTTGCGGCGTTTGTAGTGTTTGACTTGCCGGTAATCGCGGGAGGTTCCTTCCTCGCCGATGCCCAGATAGAACTCCCGGACATCCGGGTCCCGGGCCAGCCGCTCCGTCGGTCCGTCGATGACGATGCGGCCCGTCTCCATGATGTAGGCGTGGGTGGCGACGGCGAAGGCCATGGCCGCGTTCTGCTCGACCACCAGCATGCTGGTGCCCTGCTCGGCGTTGATGCGCGCGATGATGGTGAAGATTTCCTCCGTCAACAGGGGAGAAAGCCCCAGGGAGGGTTCGTCGAGCAGGATGATCCGAGGATTGGCCACCAAGGCCCGCCCAATGGCGAGCATTTGTTGCTCGCCACCGGACAGGTAGCCCGCCAAGCCCTTGCGGCGCTCCTTTAGGCGCGGGAAATAGTCATAGACCCGGTCGAAATCCCGGGCCGAGGCTCCGGTCCGGGCATAGGTCGCGGCGGTCAGGTTTTCCTCCACCGTCAGATCCTCGAACACATGCCGTCCCTCCATGACATGGAAGAGGCCGTTTCGAACCAACGTGTGGGGTTTGACATTCAGGGTCGAGGCCCCGTTGAAGAGAATCTCTCCCCCGGTGACCGCGCCGTTTTCCAGCCCCAACAGGCCGGAAATGGCCTTCATCGTCGTGGTCTTGCCCGCGCCATTCGATCCAAGAAGGGCGGTGATCGATCCCGCGGCGACGGCCAGGGACAAGCCCCGCAAAACCTGGACGGTATGGTTGAAGACCACCTCGATGTTCCGGACCTCCAGGATATTGGAGGTCGCGGTTTCGGGACTCCTGGCCGCCGCGTCCATGTCACTCTCCGGTCTTGCCGAGGGAGATCCAGTCGGAGGCGGGGATCATCTTCTTCTCGGCCATGTCGGCCTTGTAGATACGTCCGACCGGGATGGAGTTGCCGGGAATGGAGATGGGCACGCCGATAATGCCACCGGTGTCGAAGTCGCGGATGCTGTTCAGGGCGGCTTTCATATTCGCGCCGGTCAGTTCCTTGCCATCCTGGAGGGTCCGCTTGATCGCCTCGGTCATCAACATGGTTGTCAGGAAGCCCTGCATATAGGCCGTTGACTGATATTCCGGACGTATCTCGCGGATCTTGGCGAGCATCGGCGCGTCGCCCGACGTGTCGTAGTAGTAGTTGTAGGGCATGACTCCCATGAAGCCGTCTCCAGCTTCACCCATCTTCATGACCATGCTGTTATCCATGGACCAGAAGGTCCCCATGAACTTGCTCTCCATGCCCATTTGTTTGGCTTGGGTGATGAATTCAGGGATGGGGGCCAGCACATAGCCGTGGAAGATGGTGTAGTCGGGGCGGGCGCGACGCAGTTTCAGCACTTCGGTCGAGACGTCGACGGACCCCGGCGGAGTGACAATGGTTTCCACCACGTCCAGGCCCAGGGCGGATGCCTGTTCGGTGCCCTTGGCGATGGGGTCCCGGCCGAATTCCGTGTCGGAATGGACGAAGGCCACCTTGGCGCCGGGTTTCTCCTTGGCGATGTATTTCAGCAGAATGCCGATCATCTCCGTATAGTCGGGGCCGGGAATGAACTGCAGGGGGTATTTCTCCGGGTCATTCAGTTCCGAGGCGAAGGACGCTCCGGCCATGATCATGGTTCCGGCGCGCTCCAGTTCCGGGTTGATGGTCTTGGAGAAGGCCGTGGAATCTCCGTAATAGAGATTGGTGTGATACTGGCTGGTGATCTTGTTGAAGGCCGCCACCGAGGCATCCACCTTATAGGCGGTGTCCTCGGGCACGTATTTCAGCATCCGACCTTCGATGCCACCGGCGTCATTGACGATTTGGACATAGTCCTGGATTCCGGCATGGATGCCCTCTCCGGCGAAGGCAAAAACGCCGGTCAGGGGAATGGATCCGCCCAGGACGATGTCCGTGGTGGCGTCCTCGGCGGCCCGGGCCGTTGGCGCCATGGCGAGCACGCCGGCGGCCATCCCGGCGGCGGCGGTCAGGCCCATGAAGGCCCGCCTGTCGATCATATACTTCATACGCATCGTGTTCCTCCCCGCGATCCATCGCGTTGGTTTGTTTTTTTGGGTGTGTCGTCAGGTCTTGAAGGGCCAGAGATGAAAGAACCGCCTGAGGCGGCGCCAGGCTTCGGCCAGACCCCTTGGCTCGAAGATCAAAAATCCGACGATCAGCGCGCCAAATACGATGGTGCGCACCGGAGAGAGCAGCGCCACGGCGTCGGGCAACCAGGGCGACAAGCCGCCCACGATCAGCTTCAGCGCTTCGGGGACCATGGTCATGAAGGTCGCGCCCAGGATGCCGCCCAGGATCGTCCCCATGCCGCCGACGATGATCGCGGCCAGGAAAAAAATGGACATCACCAAGGGGAAGCTCTCGGGGGTGATCACGCGGAAGAAATAGGCCCACATGCCCCCCGCCACGCCCGCGTAGAAGCTGGACAGGGCGAAGCTGGTCAGCTTGGTGCGCAGGAGCGGGATCCCCAGCACCTCGGCGGAGATATCACGGTCGCGCACGGCGATGAAGGCGCGTCCCACCCGGGTGCGGAACAGGTTGGCCGCGCCCAGGACCATCAGGACGGTGATGGGCATGATCACCCAGTACAGCTTTCCCGGCTGGTCGAGGGGGGTTCCAAAAAAGGTCGCGGGCGGCATGGTCAGGCCCGACGCGCCACCGGTCACCGCCGTCCAGTTGGCGAAGAGGAAATGGAGGATGACCGAAGCGGCGATGGTGGCGATGGCCAGATAGAGGCCTTTCACCCGCAGACTGGGGGCACCGACGACCATGCCGATCAGGCTGGCGGAGCACCCCCCGATGATCAGATTGAGCAGGAAGGGCGTCCCCAGGTTGATTTCCAGCCAGGCGACGGTATAGGCGCCCACGCCCATGAAGGCGGCCTGTCCCAGGCTGACCAATCCGGTGAAGCCGGTGAGGATATTCAACCCCGTCGCCGAAGCGACGTTGATCGCCACCAGACAGCCCAGATAGAGCCAATAGGGTCCGGCGAAGAGGGGGAAGAGAACGAGGGCGGCGAGGAGGGCGACCATCCAACGCCGCTGGACGGCGGTGTCGAACAGGGCCTCGTCGGCCAGATAGGAGGTTTTTGCCGTTCCAATGCGCATGTCACAGCCGCTCGATTTCATGGGTTCCGAAGAGACCGTGGGGCCGGACCATCAGGACCAGGACCAACAGCGAGAAGGTGGTGAGTGTCTTGTATTCGCCGCCCAGAAAGGCTCCGGCCAGGGCTTCCAGAAGGCCGATGGCGAGGCCGGCGATCAGCGCGCCGAGCACGCTGTCCAGGCCGCCGACGATGACGACGACCAGGACCGATAGACCAAAGACCCCCATGGTTGGGCTGATGCCGCCAATGGCGCCCACCAGCATTCCCGCCGCCCCCGCCGTCATGCAGGCGATGACCCAGGACAGCGAGAAGACCTTGGGCACGTCGATCCCCATGGAATAGGCCGCGGCCTGATCGCTGGCCGTGGCCCGCAGGGCGACGCCCCCGCGCCAGAACCGGAACAGGATCAGGAAGGCCGTGACCACCAGGCTCGCCACGGCGAAGGCCGTCGCCACCTTTGGGGAGACATAGGCCTCGCCCAGGAACAGGGGCTGGGTGGGCATGAATTCAGGCAGGCGCAGCGGATTGGCCCCCCACACCAATTCCACCAGACCGACCAGGATGCTGCCCAGACCGATGGTCAGCATGAAAATGCTGATCGGGTTTTCTCCCAACATGGGGCGGATCAGGGTCCGCTCGATGCCAGCGCCCAGCAGACCGGAGACCAGGAGGGTACCCGGGGCGGCCAGCCAAAAGGGGAGGGCCAGTCCGGCGGAAAAACCGAAGAAGACATAGGCGCCGACCATCAGGATCTCGCCGATGGCGAGATTGACCACCCGAGTGGCCTTGTAGATGAGGACGAAGGCCAGACCGGTCAGGGCGTAGAGGCCCCCGGCGCCGATCCCGGCCAAGGAGACTTCCGTCAGGAAGAGCCAATCCATCACACCGCTCCCCTTTTGGCTTGGGCGCCCTGGCGGACGCGGGCTCGCAGGTCTTCCACATTCCCCGATCCCAGGTAGGCCGCGATGACCTCCGGGTTGGCGGCGACCTCGCGTGGTTTGCCGCTGGCGATGACCTGCCCGAAGTTCAGGACCACCACATGATCGGAGATGTCCATCACCATGCCCATGTCGTGTTCCACCATCAGGACGGTGACACCCCATTCCTCCTTCACGTCGAGGATGAAGCGGGCCATGTCCTCGGTTTCTTCGCGATTCATCCCCGCGACCGGTTCGTCGAGCAGCAGCACCTTGGGGCGCATGGCCAGGGCGCGGGCCAGTTCCACCCGCTTGCGCAGGCCATAGGAGAGGGCGGAGACGGGGGCCTTGCGGATATGATCGATCTCGAGGAAGTCGATGATCTTCTCCTCGATTTCGCGACGCAGCTCCATCTCTTCGCGTCGTGCCCGCCCCCGGTACCAAAGAGCGTCCAGAACGCCGGACTTCATGTGGGCATGGCGGCCCAACTTGATGTTGTCCAGAACGGTCATTCCATGGAAAAGCGAGATATTCTGAAAGGTTCGGGCCAAGCCCAATTGAGCGCGAGCTGGCGCGCGCAGAGCATCGATGGAGGCCCCCCTGAAGCGGATGGCGCCCGCGGCGGGCTTGTAGAACCCGGAGACGGTGTTGAATAACGAGGTCTTTCCGGCGCCATTGGGGCCGATGATCGAGGTCACGGATCCTTCCCTTGCCTCGAAGGATACGCCGTTAAGGACACGCAGACCGCCGAAGAACAACATCAGACCATCCACCGCCAGGGCGGGAGGGCCGGACGGGAGAGGCAGCTCCGGCAACAGGCGCGAGGGATCAACGTCAATGGCCATGGACGCGGGCCTCCCTCTTCGCGGGGGAGGGGCCAAACGCTCCGCCGCCTTCAACAGAGTCACCCGTCGGGGCACCCGGCTTTTGGTCCTGTATCTCCTTTTCAAACTCCGGCTGAAGTCGGAGTTTGGGTCGATACACGAATCGGGCCTGGTCCACGTCGGGGACAAGCCGCGACCCAGCGAAACCGACGCGACGGGTCAGCGGTTCATGGTCCAAATGGACCGGTGTGATGTCTGGCAAGGTCTCCTCCCTGGTGACCCCCGTGCCCCATTTTTGGGGCTTCGGGTGTTTGCCGCGTTGCGGAAATCGGCTAGGCGCTAAGACGTTCCCCGCGTTTGAAAAATACTGTCGAAGGGAATGCGGTCGACGGGATCATCCAGTGTCCGTCCGGTGCGTAGGAACCCCTTCCCGAAGTCCGCGACGTGGCGGCGCATCCAGGCGCGGGCGTCCTCCACGTCCCGGCGGACGAGGGCGTCATACAGTTTCTCGTGGGCGGCGAGGAGGCGGGGCGCCGCCTCTGGAACATGCTCGAAGATCGGCTGCGTGGCCGTATAGATGAGCAGACTGGCCGGTTCCCGGGCCAGTTGAAGCACGCGATTGCCTGTCGCCACGGCGACCAGCGAGTGGAATTCGGTATCCAATTCGGCCAAGCGGATGGGCTCGGACAGGGCGTCGCGGGTCCGCTCCAGGTTTCGAGCGATGGCTTGTAAGTCATCATCGGTGCGGTGCGCGACGGCGAGTTCAATGGCGCTGCGCTCCAGCATGTCGATGGCTTCATATAACTCGCGGAAGGTCACTTGATGAAGGATGAGGGCCCGGCTGACGCGGGTGGCGAGCTTGCCCTGGCGAGGCAGACTCGCGACGAGCCGTCGACTGGATTCCCGACGGATCAGGCCGGATTGCTCCAGGCAACGGATGCCCTCCCGGACGGTCGAGCGATTGACCCCGAATTGTTTGACCAAGTCGGCTTCCGTGCCGATTGGCTCTCCCGGTGGGATGTGACCGCTAACAATCTCCCGTTCAATGGCCTCGGCGACGAGCTGATAGGCCGGAAGAGGACTTATCCGTTCAAAGCGATCCGTTTCTGGGGAATGGGGCGGGGTCATTATGTCCATTGATCCGTTTGTCCGACAAACCGACTATGCAGACAAGCGGTGGACCTGTCAAGTTTGACGGGCGTGGTTTTCGATCAAGGGGTGGGAGGGCCAGGGTGGGAGGGCCAGGGTGGGAGGGCCAGGGTGGGAGGGCCAGGGTGGGAGGGCCAGGGTGGGAGGGCCAGGGTGGGAGGGCCAGGGTGGGAGGGTCAGGGTGGGAGAGCCGGTCACGGCGAGACTGGAACCGGGTGGCCATGCGGGAAATGAAATCCAGTCGCTTCGCCGCCTCCGGCCCGCCACCGGCGGGTGTTCCACCTAAAAGGCCCAGGAGCCCTCCGCTGACGACTGCCATCGTTCGATGGTCCAGAAGGCGGTCAATGTCCCGCGGCTTTTCAAGAATTCAGGCTGTTATCCCCGGATTTCCTCGTCCGGATTTCCTTGATGAATCCGCATTCTTATCCCTTCCTGTCTGGGATGGGTGGCAGTTTGTCCACGGGGAACTGTTTGTTTGTCGCGGCGACGATTCGCCGGGCGTAGTGGAGCGCCGCGGTGGCGCGCTGAAACCAGGCGATGGCCCGTGCGGGCCAGGGCATCTTGCGTTCCAGGTCGACGATCAACACCGCACGGGTTTCCGAGCAGGGGTTGAAGATCTCGTGGTCCCAGGAGTCGTCGAAGAGCATGCTCTCGCCGGTCTTCCAGGTGTAGATCTGGTCCTTGGCCCGAATGTAAGGCGTGTTCTCCTCGGGCACGCGCAGGCCCAGGTGATAGCGCAGGTACACCCGTGATGGCCCCACATGGGCGGGAATGTGCTTGCCGGGTTCCAACACCGAGAAAAAGGCCTGATAGATCCCGGGGATTTCGCGCAGCATCTCCAGCAATTCGGGACAGAGTCGTTTTGCCGCCTCGGGCTCCTGGCCAAAACAGGTCAACATGAAGACCCCCCAACGCGCCTCGCGCTGGGTTCGGCCCGAGGAGTAGATCACGTCGTGGTCGATCATGTGATAGGGCGGCAACCGGTCCACGGCCGCGGTCACCCGGTCATAGGAGTCGCGGATCAACGGAAAGGCCTTGTCCAGGGTCCGCAAGGCGGGCTCTTCCTGGTCGATGTCGAAGAAGACCGGCCGGTTCTCCCCACCCACCCAGATATCGAAAATCGGATTGAGCCAACCCGCCAAGTTGTACAGCGCGTATTTGCGCCGCAACCGCCGCCAAAGGGGTTTCCATGGGGAGAGGCGGGGCGATGGGGACGTCGCTTGGTCGGGATCTGTCATGGAAGGCTCTCCTTGGCGATCAACCTATGGGGACATTTCTAAAAATGCTAAAGACAATTAAGAGAAAAAATATATCATAAAAACACTGATAAGTAGCTATTGGTGGCGTCGAAATGGTGAAGATGAGACTGGTCTGGTCCACCTCCAGGGCGAGGATGACCTGCTGACGCACCGTAAAAAGACACGTTAAGAGTGTTTTTCTTCTGAGTTGAATGAAATGGAAGGATCCTCGACCAGAGATGCCGATGGATCAAAAATTTAGGGCTTCCATTTGTCGTGTGGTGCCATGGAAGTGGGTCAAGAATCAAATAAGCAATTGTTTTTATGGTATAAAATAAAAGACACGTAAAAATTGTTTATATAAATAAAAAAAACTAAACCGTTTGATTTCGCGCTGTTTGTCCTGTATAAAAATCTCATAACGGTTGTTAAACGTAAAAAATGCCGTTTTGAGTGTGCATCTAAAGATTGCTTTTACTCCCGGGTGAAGAGGTCCTCCGAGCCTGATTCGCTCTCTATCCGTCCAAACACTCGTCAGGGGAATATCCATGGCCCTTACCGATAGCCAAAAGGCTTTCCTATCCGCGCGCCTGGAGGCCGCGGGAGGTTCCTTCGCCGATATCGAGGCAAAGTCCTTCGGTCCGTCCACCCATCAGGGGCCGATGATCGTATCGAGTGATCCGACCCGCGATAACATGAGTTCCAAGAAGGTCGAGGTGAAGGATCTCGCCCAGTACAAGGCCGTGGGTGGTCCGCCTGACAGCCACTTTGACAAAAGCGCCGGGGCCGACCGTCACATCACTTATCTGGATCCGCCCAAGGTCGACTACGCCGGTTTAAAGGCCAAGGCGAAGGCCGATAGCTGCGCCCTGGAATCCCTGCTTGGATCCGACGAGTTGGACAGCCTGGGCACGCAGATGAGGGCCTACGTGCTGGGTGATAGCCGCAAGGTGCCCAAGGAACACGAGGAGATGATCAACGCCGTGAAGTTTCCCATGACCGCGGTCATGGCCGGCGGCGAGGACATCACCATCACCGCGCAAAATCCCCTGATCCTCGAAGGGGATGCCCCCATCACCCTGCACTACGGGACGATGACCATCGAGAAAGGCGGGTACATCGAGGCCAACGTGCCGGTGACCCTCAACGTCACCCATATGATCATCGAGTGAACCAGCGGCGAGAGGGAGAACACGGCGATGAGTGATGTTGAACCGAATGTGTTGATCGTGTCCGCCAATGGCACGGACGGCCAGGACGGGACCGGAGGCGGGACGGGAAGCAAGGGAGCCGACTTTTTCGCGGGAACGTGCGGTGGCAAGAATAACGCCGATTGCACGGACCCGGCCACTCCCCCCGAAGATGGGGGAACTGGAAAGGTCGGGCAGATCGGCAAGGATGGCACGGACGGCAGCGTGGCCAATGACTTCTCCGCCTATTTCGCCACGATTTCCGGGCCTTTCCTGGTGAGAGTCACCGGCGGGAACGGTGGTCTCGGTGGCAAAGGCGGCGCGGGCGGCACGGGTGGCGCTGGCGGCAAGGGGGGAGCCAAAGCCGCTTGCTGTGACGGCGGTGGGTCCTATCCGGACGCCGCAGGCGGCAAAGGCGGGGACGGAAAGCCGGGTGGCCGCGGCGGGAACGGCGCCGCTGGGGGACCCACCGTCCTGGTCACCTATGGCATCGCGACCGGCATGACCTCGAAATACGACACCGAGGACTATGGCGGCGCGGGGAAGGGGGGGCTGGGCGGGACCGGCGGCAAACCGGGGGCCGGGAACGGGGATGGTGGCGACGGAGAGTCTGCGGATTCCGGCGAAAACGGTACCCCGACGCCAGTGGACAACCGGGGTCAGTTGATCATTCAGCCGGCCTGAGGCGACCCTCTCCAGACAAAAGGAACAACGGTATGTCGAACGGAACCTTTACCTTGGAGGACGCCCAGATCCGGGTCGTGGCTCCGAACGGAACCGCGGGCGCTCCGGGAGCCAATGGCGAGGATGGGCCAGATGGCGGCGATGGCGTCACCGGAAGTTATTCTTCCTCTGGCTGGTCAAGTAATTACTGCGTGACGTCCACCTCGGGGGGCAATGGTAGCCCCGGGGCCGCGGGACAGAATGGTGATCCCGGTACCGCCGGACGGGCCTCCAGTTCCTTCACCCTCATTTACCAATCCTTGACGGGGGCCCTGACCATCGTGTCCCAGGCCGGTGTCGGTGGAAACGGGGGCATCGGTGGCGAAGGGGGCAAGGGTGGAAATGGTGGAAACGCCCCCCAGGACGACTCCAGCAAATACCTCTCCAATTGCGTGAACAGTGGCAAGTCTCCCACCGCGAATGGGGGAAAAGGGGGCGATGGCGCCAATGGTGGCAATGGTGGTCCCGGTGGTCACGGCGGCGAAGGCGGTCCCATCAACATCTTCTACAGCGGTCCCCAAGGGGTCATCTACCCCCTGTCCTATGGCGGCAAGGGGGGCATGGGTGGCACCGGTGGAACCGGTGGCCTAGGCGGCGAGGGGGGACTGCAGGAAAAGGTGACCGACGACGCGCCGACCCGGGCCCGGTCCGGCGGCAATGGGGACACCGGCGACAGTGCCGAATCCGGTGGGTCCGGCGTGAACGGCCCGGTGGTGCAGGTCCAGTTGTCCAGTTGATCGAGAGGCCCTCGGGAGCGGTCCCGCTCCCGGGGCTTCGCCCCCCCGCCGCCGTTTCCATCAAGCCCCGGCCCGTCGCGCCCAGCGGAGCGATCCCATGACCCTTTTCACCCCCTATTCCCAGGCCCTGGCGACTTTCCTGACGCCCCTGCTCGACGAGGCGCAGGTCGACCCCATCAGTGCGTTTTGGCTTCCGTCCCGCTTCAATGTGGCGGGAACCTTCACCACACCCGGGGGGATTTCCTGGGGAACCCAGGGATTGGTGGTCAGCGCCACGACGGATCTGAACGGCCAGACCACGCCGGTGGGAATCCTCGCGTTCGGGACCCGTTGGGATGATTATCTCTATGGGTCCACCGCGCAGAATTACACCATCTCCACATCGACGCCCGGCTATCTGAATCTGAGCGGGTCCCAATCCCTGAAGGCGGCTCCCGGGGGCGAACCCTCCACCGAACTCGCCGACGCGCTCCAACGATTGACGTTGTCCCTGAGCGAGGTCGACCATCTGGCGGGCCTGCCCCGCTCCGGCGCCAGGGACCATCCCCTGGTAGACCTCGCCCGGTCCGGGAAGACCCAGGCCCAGGCCCGGTCCATGGCGACCTTGGACGCCGAGGCGAGCGCGACCGGGCGCATGATCGCCTGGGCGCCGACCATGTACGCCCAAGCCCGGGCGGCCATCTGGCAGGGGGTCGCGAGCCTGTATTCGGTCCCCGGCCTGGGAGCGCGCTTTCCCCTGATTTGCGTGGGTCTGGGACCGGCCGCGGCCATGGCCCAAATGGCGGCCCTGGATCTGCGCCCCGGACAGACCGGACCGAGTGGCGCGAGCCAGGTCTCGCCGGTCACGGAAATCTGCTGCTACGCCTTTTCCGCGGCGCCCCTAGGGGATACCACCTTCGCGTCCGCGGCCATCACGGCGGTTCCCGCCCTCTATACCGTGAACGCCACAAGCGTCGACCCCTGGCCCTCGACCACGGGTCTTGTCACGGGCGTCGACGTCGTCGGAGAAAGCCATCCCCTATCCGTGAGCGTGCCCAGTGACCGGGAGACCCCTTGGTATACCCGGACCGGTTCGGTCTACGCCCAGGGGCTGGGCCAAGGCACACCCGCGGCCACCGGGACGGGGACCCTGAGCGGTCAGGGCGCCGGCTTCGACACGGCCATGGCCTCGGCCCAGGCGCAATTGGCGGCGATTACCTACGTCACCAGCCTCAACCCCGGTGGGACCGTGGCCATTCCCAGCCCCTACACGGCGGAGGGCAGCGTCACCGCGAAGTCCACGGAATGGGTTTGGATGACCTTGCCGTGGATTAATCTCTACAAGAATACCTTGACCAAAAGCCTGATCATCAGCCTCCGCGGCCCAGGGAGCATCGGCGAGACCGGAGCGGTGAACGGGGGCGGTTATGGGACCCGCCCCAGTTGGACCTCCAATGGCCGGATCGGATCGGGTATCCTGGAACTGGCCGATTCCCTGGTTGCTCCATTGGTCGCGGCCTTGCCCAGCGATTGGACCCCCAGTTCGATTTACTACAGCGGACATGACTTCGGCGCGGCCGTGGCCTGCTGCCTGGCCTACCGGGCCCAGACCGGATCCGCGGCCCTGCCCAAGCCCACGGGGATCTACGGGTACGGGTGTCAACCGTTCGGCGACTATGCCTTCGTCAACCAAGTCTACGCGCCAGAGCTCGGATCCATCACCTTCCAGATCCAACGGCCCTCGGACATCCTGACCCATCGCACCGGCAGTGGGTTTACCTATGTGGCGGGCCAGCCGGCGGTCTTGGACGGGGGTGAGGGCACCACGGCGAACGGGGCGACCTACCATGCCGCGGCGCTCTATTCCCAGCTTATGACCGGCGCGCGGGGCTAAGCCATGACCCAGTCCTCCAGCGCGACCAAGGGAAAAAGGACCGAGGGCGTGCCGGAGGTTCCCAGCCATATCCTTCGCCCCACCTGGACCGCGCGTCGGACCTGGGGGCACGCGGAAATTCCCGACGCGGCCGCGGCCCTGGTGGATCGGGTCCTGATCTACCATGGGTTGGATCCCGAAGCCATTGGCCGGGACTTCATCGATACTTGCCGCCGTCCCGATCCCTGTCGCCTGTCCTGGGTGCCCGACCGGTCCCTTTATCCTCCGGTTCAGACCTGGAAGCATGAACGCGTCCGCTTCGCCCTGGATGATCTGGTCATCCGGTCCGGAGACACGGTTCTCATCGAAAGTCCCTTCGACGATCCGGTGGATCTGATTACCTACCGTCTGGCCATTGAACCCGGCGGGCGTCTGGTTGTGGAAGCGCCCCTGACCCTGACCATCGGTCAACTGGTGGGCCTGCCCCCGGGTCCGGCCATGGCCGAGGACCCGCCCTTGCCCCGGATCCAATACGCGGCTCCCCATGGACGCGCCGGGCTCTCCGGTTCCGAGGGGACCGTCGGGGCGCCGCCCCACCGGGACGAACCCAATGGGCACATTGGTGGCGGGGGGGATCAGGGGGGCGTTGGGCGGCCGGGCCGGAGCTTGGCCGACCAAAGCCTGTTCATCCACTCCCTGGGCGGGTGCCTGTCGCTGGTGGCCCAGGCCGGATCCGGCGGTGCCGGTGGGGCGGGCGGCGCCGGAGGTCCCGGAAGCCGGGGCCATGCCGTGGCCTTTTTTAGAATGGGCGAAGGCGGCAAGGGCGGCGATGGCGGCGATGGCGGTTCGGGTGGCGCTGGCGGCGCGTGTGGCGCCTTCCGGCTGGGGATACGCCACCGGGCTCCAGGTAGTGTCTTGACCACGGATTTTACCCCCGCGCCCGGCGGCGCCGGGGGCGCGGGCGGCCCCGGAGGGGTCGGCGGCATGGGCGTTCCGGACGGCCGTCCGGGGCGGGTAGGAGGTCGAGGGGCGGACGGTCCGTCCGGCGCCCCCATCACGGTCACCTGGACCGAGGGAGAGGAGACGGAAAATGCCCGATGAAAGCCTGCGCGAGTCCGCGGACGCCTTCGCCGCCTCCCTGGTCTCGAGCCCCATTACCCTGTCGGCGACCGAGGCCGACCCTCCCATCATCACCTTGGGACTGGCCATCGGCCTGTTGATGGAGGACGAGGCCAATCCGGACACCTATGGACTGAATCCGGACTGGTTCTCCGATCCCATCGGCAAGACCGGCGATGGCCTGTCCTCCGGCGGTCCGGCCCTCGCGGCCCTGATCGCCCAACTGATCGGCGCGGCTTCAGGCTCATCCCTGGGCATTCCCGTGCAGGCTCCGGCGAACCTGGGCGAGTGGTATCCGATCCTCGACCCCACCACCAAGGACGATCCCAAGCCCACGGGGCTCTATATCGCCAGCACGCCCAGCGGCGAGAACGCTTCCACCCTGGGGGCCGGTGTTCTCCATGAAACCAGTGTGACGCTTTCCGAGTTGCGGGCGGGACAGGAGAAAGACCAGGGACTGACCGGTCCGGACAGGGTGGACTTGAAGGTCTGGGGGTTGGTGCCCATCCTGAAGATGGATGGCTCCGTCACCGTGGCCATGGGGTCGCGGGACGGCCCCATCACCATCGGCTTCCAGGTGACAGCGGGGGAGGGCGAGGTCCTCATCTCCTCCAGTGGGTTTTCCTTCACCGGGATCCGGCTTACCTGCGATCTGGCGTTCCTACCCAGCCCGACCGTGACCACGTCCCTGGTCATCGAGAGCCTGAGTCTGCCGACTCAGCCGGAGGCCCGGGACTACACCCTGGCCGACCTGGAGGCTGTCGGTGGGGGGGATCTGTTGGCGCTGGCCGCCTCGCTGGCCATGGGTGCCCTGACCCGGGCGGTCGGCGCCTTGCCCGCCACCAGTTATATCCTGCCCGCGGTCGGATTGGGGCCGACCGTACCGGGCATGGATGGCGTAAGGCTGCCGATCCTGCGTTGGGATGAATTCGCCGCGCTGGCCATCTCCGCGGCCTCCGATCCCTCCGTGGACATCGCCCGGCCCATCCGCGACTGGTTCACCACCATCGCCGCCGATGGCGATTTGCTCCAGGCTTGGTTGGCCTCCGTGGGCGGGCTCGTCGCCGAAGCCTCGGGGACCACGCCGTCCATTTCCGGTGGGGGGGATCGGGTCGACCCCTATAAGATCAGCCTGTTCAGTGTGTCCTCCATCGGGGATTTGTTCTTCACCGTGGGCACCGCGGTGGACGCCGAGGGACTGCGGCACCTCTATCCCGGCCTGACCTTCGAGACCATGGGCACGGTGGTGGAGGATGCCGCCCGCTTCCAGGCGGTGGCGGCCCTGGAACTGATGGACTTCCTGCTGACCCCGGGAGGCGCGGGAGTCAGCCTGACCGGGAACTTCAGCGCGGGTCTGCGCCTGACCGGGCCGAAGGACGGAGATCCGCTGTTCTCTGGCACCTTGGGCGGCCAGACCTATGAATTCGACAGCCTGCGCGGTGCCTTCAACCTGATTAACGCCAATGGCGTGGTCTCCCTGTTGCCCTCCTTCGAGTTGGTGAAGGTCACCACGCCCACCAACCTGTACGACGTGCTCGACCTGCTCAACCCCAAGGAATTGGTCGAGGTCGCCGCCGACGAACTGGCCTCGGCCATCTCCGCGGCCTTCAACAGTTTGTTCAATACGGAGTCAAGTACCGTCGGTCAGTCCCTGGCGGCCCTGTTGGGCGTGTCCGAACCGCCCCTGCCCACGGACGCCATCTGGCCCGCCGATCTGGCGCCGCCCTTCGGGTCCAGCCGGATCCTGAATAGCATGCAGTCGCCGGTGACCGCCTATACGGCCTATTGGTCCACTCTCATCGCCACGGGGCAGACCGTCCAGGGTCAGAAACCTATCTATTACATGGTCTCCGCCCTGGGTCAGGTGCTGACCCTGTCCGGCGTGTCGCCCGGAGGCGTGAGTGGCACGGGGGTCGGGGCCGATCCCTGGAAGGTGGCCCTGGGTCCCGAGGGCACGGTCATCTCGCTGATGAGTTACCTGGACACACCGGCGGATGGGGCAACCCGTCTGACCACCGGGTTGGTGGCCGGATCCTCCGTGCCGGTGATGGCGGGCAGTACCCTCGCCCTGGACCTGCGATTGGGCCTGTTGTCCCTGGTCGCGCGGAACGCGGTCATTGAAACCCCCACGATCCTGCCCGTGCTGGCCGTCGTGGCGTCCCTGCCCGAGGGGTTCACCACGCCCGAGGTGGCGGGCGCGGCCCTGTCCGTGGGTCCGTCCTCGCTTGTTCTGGATTGGCGACCGGCCAGTGGGTGGCACTGGAACATGGCCGTCGGCGCTCCGGCCCTGGAGGTGGACGGCGTCAGCCAACCCGTGGGCGAGGCGATGGACTATTCCGACAGCTCGGCCCTGGAAAGCCTGGTGACCGACGCGGCGTCCACCTTCGCCCCCATCCTCACCGGGGTTCTGGGCATCGCCCTCTACCGCGCCCAGGCCCGGGCCGGTCTGGCCCTGAATGGTTGGTTTGGCCTGTTGCCCAATCTGGCGCCCCACATGCCCGATGGTCTGAACTGGCCCGACGACATGCCGGTGATGACGCCCACCAGCTTCGATGACCCGATCGGTCAAGTTCGCGCCCAGGTCCAGGCGATCCTCGCCGACGGGGACAAGGCGGTTCCGGCTCTCCAACTGCTGGCCTGGGCGATCACGTCCTCCGCCGAGACCGCGCCGGAGGTCTCCGGCGCCGGAACCCAACTCAACCCCTACCAACTGGACCTGGGCTTGTTCTCCGGTACCATTGGTACCCTCTGGCAACCCGAGGATAAGAGCGCGCTCACCCTTGGCCTGGGCTATACCACCCAGACCGAGGTGGGCACCGGTATAGGCGCGGTGACCTTGTCAACGGCCCTGCGCCTGGACGCCTTTGCCCTGGATTGGAGCACCGGCAAGCCCGCTTCCCTCGAGGGGGTGCCCTCGCTGTCCTGCGCGGCGGTCCTGGCGATGGCCAACGGCGATCCCCTGGTGGAAAGGGGGGGGATCAGCGTTCAGACCGTCGGTCTGCGGGTTTCCCTGAACCTTTCGGCGTCCTTCGCGGTTACTTCGGACCTGTTCCTGTCCACCTCCGAGGGGGAACGCCATACCCTGGGCGCCAACCCCGTGGACGTGGCGGCGATGACGACCCTGGTCAACGCCGCCTTCCAGGCGGCCCTGGCCTCCCTCCGGACGAGCGACCAGTTCGATCCGATCTATGGTCTGCTGAGCCAGTTGGGCCTCATGATCCCCGCATCTGGAGACAGCGCCCAATATGGCCTGGACGGCGACGGCTGGATGGCCCTGACCAGCGACGGGCTGGGCTTTCTGCGGACCCGCTTCACCACGGTTTTGGCTGATACGGACCAACTGGCGGACCTGATCGACGTTCTCAAGGCCCTGTCGGGCCTCAATCCGCCAAGCCTGCCCGCCAGCCTGTCCGGGATCCTCACCGGCCTGGGGCTGGTGGTGCCCGGGGCCGGGGGAACGGTGGTCCCCAACCCCGAGGGGATCGTGGCCATGGCCCGGGATCCCGCGGGCAATTTGGTCCAGCGCTTCCAGACCTTCATGGGCGACGAGGCCGTCCGCGGTCTGGTGATGAGCACCCTGACCGACGGCTTCCAGTCCACGCCGGTGGGTCCCTTCACCTTCGACGTGCGCAATGGACGGACCCTGAGTCTGGCCCTGAGCAAGGACAACGCCATCGCCCTGGGCGCCTTCGCCGCCCTGGTGGGCGAGGTGGGTCTGGACCTGGTCACGGGCAAGCTGGGTGGGACCGCGGAACTCTTCGTGCCCGAGGCCAACGCCGGACTCGCCACCAGCCTGTCGGCGATCCTCGGCGAGGCACCGGTGGTGACCACGGGGTTGACCTGGGGCGACGGGTCGGTGCCCCTGCCCGCGCCGCTCCAACTCTATCCCTTCGACGCGGAGGCCTTCATCACCTCCCTGTCGGAGGTGGCCCCCGCCTATGCGCTGTCGGTCTTCGTCTCGCGGGTGGTGGAAGCCCGGATCCTGCCCGACTACCCGCTGGCCCGCATGGTTCTGCACCTCTTCGGTCTGGTGGAGCAACAGGGCGGATCGTCCGGACCCTGGGTGATGAAGTCCACCCTGGGGCTGTTCGAGGATCCCCTTGACTGGTTGCTCTCCGACGCGGTCATCGGCGCCGATGGTACCTTGAACCTGCAATTGATCCAGGACATCCTGACCGGCCTGCCGCCGGGCGCGGCACCGGGTGGCCTGACCCTGGTGAGCACCGAGATGGGCGCCACGGTCACCGGATTGCCCTATGGCCTGCAAGTGGCCGTGACCGCCGATCCCAGCGGCGCGGGCGCCCTCACCATCACCCCTTGCCTGGCCCAGACCCTGCCCCTGTTCGAGGGAACCTCGCTGAACAAGCTGGCGGTGGGTTTGACCCTCTCCGCGGCCTGTCAACCGGGCTTCACCCTGGACACGGACCTGTCCGCGGATATTCCGGGGCTGAGCAACGGCCTGTCGGTGCGTGGGGGCTACGACAAACTGTTCATGCTGTCTTTCGGGGAAAGCGGCGAAGGCAATCCCTCCGTCCAGCTTCTGCCTTTCCTGGGGTGGGCCTCCCTGGTCCAGCAACTTACCGCGGCCGCGGCCCAGGCCCTGTTGCCCACCCTCACCGACAAGGTGCTCGATGGGTTGGCGCAAAACGGCGCGGGCACGCTCGCCAACAGCCTACGGACCGCGGGCACCAATTTGGAGGTGAGCGACCTGCTGACCAAGCTTCTGGGCGCGGTGCCCAACCCCAGCGCCATGGAACAGGCCGCGTTGGATTGGCTGAGCGACCGCCTGGACCCGGCGAACGCTGGCGGCACCGCCCGGGCCGTGGTGGGCCTGTTCTCGCCCTATGTGGATGGTATCAGCGCCGACGACACGGGTCTTGTCACCTATGTGCCCTCCAGCTCCATTCCGCTGACGGTCCTGGCGGGTGTACGCACGGTGGGAGACACCAGGCTGATCGGCCTGTGGGCGCGGGGATCGGTGGCGGTGGGCGCGTTCGCCACCGTCGGTCTGGCCCCCACCGGGGCGGGCATGGCCCTGCCGGATACCACCCTCGTGCCCAGCTTTGGCTTCACCGTCCAGGCCCTGGTCACCGGATCGGAGGGGCCGGGTCTGGTCGCCGGACTGGATGGGGGATTGTCCCTGTCCATGGATCCGCTGATGGACGCGGGCGCGACCGGCGACCTCGTGGTGGAATTGCTGCCCCAGCCCTTCGGCGTTCCCGGGTCCCAGGTGGGCGACGCGGTCACCGTCTGGTTGCTCAAGGTGGCGACTCTGGCCCTGCCGCGCTACGCCTCGGCCCTGGTGCTGAACACCGCGACGGTGCGCCAATGGCTGGACGCGCCCCTGTTCCCCAACGGCTCCACCCTGACCGCGGCCCAGGTGCTCCAGGGCGCCCAACTCATCGTCGATGATCGCGGGACCTATGTTCTGAACAGCCTGACCAATCTGATGAACCTGGGCATTGACGGCTTCCTCGCCGGATTCCTGCGGACCTTGATGGAAACCCAGGTGAAGATTCTGTCCCTGCCCCAGGACGGCGGCATCTGGGTGGAACCGGGCTCGACGGCGGGATCCTTCGGCTTGCGGGTTCAGGCGCCGGACATGAAGTTGCCCGACACCACCCGCTTTGTCTTCCAACTGGGCGCGTCGGACACCGAGTGGATCACGCTGGCCGGTGGCTCCGAGGACATCATCGAGCGGGCCGGGGTGTCCATCTACCTGCCCATCGCCGACAATGTTCCCCAGTTCGCCGAGCTTCAGGTCAACCTGATCAACATCGGCGTGGACTTCCAGGGCTCGGGCGGGCAACCGCTCATGGACCTGACCCGCTTCAAGATGGGCGCGGTCAAGCCTCGTGGTCTGCTGACCATGGACTTCGCCAAGAGCTCCTTCGTCACCGGTTACGGCGGTGGCTTTGACGTGGCCGACATCCAGATTTCCCTGGCGCCGAATACCGCGGTGGAAGGGGAAAATGCCAACCCGGTCGCCCAGAACCTCATGGGGGCGGGCTCCAAGGCCTCGGATGTGGCCAATCCCTCGGTCAACCCGGGCTTCACCCTCACCGCGGGGTGGCTGAACACCGGCCACCTGGGCGTTGAATTCCGCGATGGCGAGGGGGATCCAAAGGCCGAATTGTGGATCCCCATTCAGCGGACCTTCGGTCCGGTCCATGCCGACCAGATCGGGATCGGCTACCAGAATGACACCAACCGGGGCAGCGTCATGTTCGACGGTAGCCTGTCCCTGGCCGGGCTGACCGTGGAATTGGTGGACCTGTCCGTGTCCGTCAACTTCGCCCAGATCACCGACTACACCCAGTATTCCCTGGATCTGGGCGGTCTGGCGGTCAGCTTCAACGGCGGCGGGGTGAGCGTCGCCGGTGGATTGCTCAAGAAGAGCGATCCCATCCGCTACGACGGTATGTTGCTGGTGAAATTCTCCACCTTCAGTATCTACGCCATCGGCTCCTTCGG
Organism: Rhodospirillum sp.; assembly: GCA_021741145.1. GTDB lineage: Bacteria > Pseudomonadota > Alphaproteobacteria > Rhodospirillales > Rhodospirillaceae > Rhodospirillum. The sequence goes on from JAIOYK010000010.1 coordinate 81,963, forward strand.
CCTGGTGCCCGTCGACGCCGACAAGCCCGAGGGCGACACGGCGGTGTCCTTCTTCGCCTTCCTGAACCTGAACGCCCCCTTGGGCGGCGTTCCAGAGTTCTTCATCGAGGGGATCGCCGGGGGCTTTGGTATCAACCGCGGCCTGACCGTGCCCGGGGCGGGGGATCTCATGTCCTTTCCGCTGATCCAGGGCGCCATTTCCTCCAGCTACTTCGGCGAGGACGCCGGTCCGGCCAAGGCCCTGGAAAAAATGGGCGATTCCGTGCCCCCAGTGGTGGGGGATTACTGGATCGCGGGGGGCTTCCGCTTCTCCACCTACAAGATACTCACCGTCTTCGCCATGCTGATGGTGCGGTTCGGCAAGGAGTTCGAGATTGATCTGATTGGCGTGGCCCAGGCCAGCCTGCCGCCGGAGGTGCCGGTGGACAAGGCCCTGGCCTACGTGGAACTGGGTATGGTCGCCTCCTTCAAGCCCACCGAGGGCGAGATTTCCGTCACCGCTCAGCTCACCACCAATTCCTTCCTGCTGACGAAGTCCTGCCGTCTCACCGGTGGCTTCGCGGCCATCTACTGGTACGGCTCAAATAAAAACGCCGGAGATTTCGTCATCACCCTGGGGGGCTATCACCCGGCCTTCGACCCGCCAGACCACTATCCGGTGGTTCCGCGCCTGGGCTTCAACTGGCCGGTGATCGACGAGGACGCCCTGTCCCTGAAGGTCTATGGCGGCGCCTACTTCGCCCTGACGCCGTCCATGGTGATGGCGGGGGCGGAGCTGAAGGCCTCCTTCGAGGCCGGACCGTTGTCGGCCTGGTTCGACGCCGGGGCCAACTTCCTGATCGCCTGGCAGCCTTTCTACTACATGGCCGAGATCCACATCAGCGTGGGCGCGGCCCTGACCGTGGAAGCCTTCGGCGTGAAGGCCACTCTGTCCGCGGAATTGGGTGCCCTGCTCGAACTCTGGGGACCGGAGACCGCGGGCCGGGTCAAGGTGAATTGGTACATCATCAAGTTCACCATTCCCTTCGGCAACCAGGACGAGGACGAATCCAGCACCAAGCCCCTGAGCTGGGACCAGTTCGTCATCCGCATGCTGCCCTCGGGACAGGCGGAGGGAGGCGCGCCGGCATCCGTCCGCGCCATGGCCGTGACCGGGGCGGCGACCGGGAAACGGGATGACGCGGGCGCCGACCCGGTGATCCTGAACGCCCAGGTCACTCAGGGCCTGTTGCGCACCGAAGACGATGGAACCATGGTGGTCCAGGCCCGGCCCCTGGAGTTCACCCTGGGCACGGCTATCCCGGCCACCACCCTCTCGGTGACTGGCCTGACCGGTTCGGTAAGTGGCGCGGCCATTGGTGTTCGGCCCATGGAGGTGACCGAGGTCACCACGGCTCTGGTGGTCACCTTCGAGGTGAAGAATACCCAGACCGGGGCGTGGGACGCCTATCCGGTGACCGGGGACCAGTTCGTCCTGGCGGGAACCTCCAAGCCTTCTCCCGGCGCCATGTGGGCTCGGGAGGCCTTCGATCCTCAAGGTCTGCCCTCGGCCAAGGCCGTGGACAACACCCTGACGGGCCTGACCCTGACAAGCGGCGCGGATGTTCCCTTCAACCCCATAGGTCCCATGGACCTGCTGGAGGCCTTCGGGTACGACCAAGCCCCCATCCTGGCCTTGCCGTTCGCCGTGACTCCCAATTACGACGCGGCACCGGAATACGGGCAGACCAATGCCTTTTCCCAGATGATGACGTCGGTCATGGCGCCCACCGTCGTGAACGAGCGGAGCGCTATCTGGGGCGCCGTGATCGACCATGGGCTGACGGCGATCACCGCGCCCAACCTGTCAATTCTGTCCGGTTTCGCCGACCTGATCTACGTGGCGCCGCCGGCCATCGCGCCCTTGACCCAGGACGTGCTCCATGCCCCGGCCAATCCGGCCACCGTCCAAGTCGCCAAGGTCGCCGCCATGGCCGCCCGGACCACGCCTGAAGAGGAAACCGTCGAGACCCAGGCCCGTCCGCCCCGCCTGGTGGGCACGGCCAAGGTCCGTTCGCGCCGGGGAAGCCGCCGGACCACGGCCCAATGGCGGGCCGCTTCGGTCCATGACACGCCGACGGCGCCAGCCGCGGCGGGTGTTCCCTCGAGCGTTCAGGCCCGGACCAGCGCCGCCGCGGGTCCCGGCGACATGGCCCTCTTCGAGCTGGGGACCGGTGGGGTGACCGCCTCGCTGGACAGCCATGGCCGGGCGCGGGTCGTGGAGATCGACCACCTGGGCCGGGTCCACGCCGATCGCGTCGTCGATGGCGGCGCCGCGGTGCCCCTGTCCGACCGCACCGCCCGGATCGCCCTGGTGGGCACGGCCAAGGAGGCGGAGATGGCCGCGGGATGGTCCTCCGACACCCAGGTCTTCCAGGCCGGACTGCATACCCTGATCGCGCCGGGCTGCCGGATCCGCGTTCAAGCCAGTCCCCGCGGCCGCCATCGGGCAAGGGAGCTGAAGCAAACCGTGCTTTCCGCGGCCGAGATCCTGCGTCGCGACCGGGTTCAGACCGCCGGTGGCGGCACTCAAAGCGGCTGGGTGGAGACCCTGTTTCCCACCGTCCCCCAGGCGATTTTGGTGGCCCATGAGGGCGTCGCGCCGGAAGTGCGCATGACCGCGCGACCCGACGCGGGTCCCCGGACCCTGGGGCCGGTGGTCGCACCGATCTCGACCCATGATCGGAATGGGCATCAGGTCTCGGTCTATCCGGTGCCGGAGGTGGAGGACGGGGCCGAACTGGGCGTCTGGATCGCCCAGGCCGAGGGGATCCTGGGGGTTCACGCCTCCCACGAGGCGCCCCATGGGCTGATCGCCCAGGCCATGCCCGCGCGCGCGCCCAGCTTTGGCGCACCCCTGCCGCGGGCCGCCGATGTTCTGTCCCAGGGGCGGGAGGTTCGGCTTAAGGCTCAAGCCCAATCCGTGGCCGACGGCGTGCCAAGGGCCACTCCGTCCGGCCCCAGGGCCGTTCCCTCGTTCCATCTGACCGCCGCCTAAGCGCCCGGAGGAAGATCCCATGCCCTCGATCCCCGTCGTCCGCGAGAGTGGAACCGATCTCGAACCTGGCCAAATCCGCTTCTACGAGGCGGCCAAGCCCCCCCTGGTGGCGGGGGAGTATAAGGTCTCGGCCCAGCAAACGGTGAATGGACTGGACGATGGCCAGACCACGCCTCAATACGATCTGGAGATGCCCTTCTCGGTGACCGCCCCCCGGTTCACCCTACCCGCGGAGACGGTCCAGATGACCTATCCCCCGGCCAATGCGGCCGGGGCCTTCGACAATGCCCTGGCCAATATCGTGCTCCGGGACAAAACTCTGCCCTGGAACCGCACCTTGGACGGCTCCATCCCTCCAGAGGACAGCGTTTCCCCCCCCTGGATGGCGGTCTTGACCGTGACCGCCGGGGAACTGGGCATCCCCGACACGGTTCAAACTCCCGCGCCCACGGTTTCGGGAACGGTGCGGGACCTGACGGCGCCCGGGACCGGTATCCTGGGGCCAAGCCTGACGGGGCTGACCGCGGCGGATCTGTCCCAGCCGCTGATCTACCTGGATCTGTCCGCGGACCTGTTCACCGCCGTGGCGCCCAGTTCGGATGATCTGGCCTTTCTGGCCCATGTGCGCGAGGTCAATACGGGCAATAAGGAGATCCTGGGACTGAAGGAACAGGGCTTCTATTCCGTCCTCGTCGGCAACCGACTGCTCCGACCGGGGGCCGTGAATTACCACTTTTTGGTATCTCTTGAGGGTTTCCAGACCAGTCTGCCGCCCAACACCATCCCGTCGTCCTGTACCAAGGTCCGCCTGGCGGTGCTCGCCTGGTGGCGGGTCACGGCCACGGCCTCGATCGGTAATTTCATCGAAATCATGCAGGCCTTGCCCGACACCGGCGGTGTGTCCCTGCCCGCGACGGCGTTCACGCCCTTCACTGGCGGAGACGTTTGCCCCGTTTCCGGCCCGACCACGCCCACCCAGGTGGCTGGCCAAGCCCTGGATCTGGGCTACGCACCCCTGGAAAGCACCATGCGCATCGGCGAACATGCCACGGCTTGGTACCGGGGACCGGCCGCGCCCGTGCCGCTGGGCAAGGATCCCCTGGGGCCGTACCTGCGAAGCGACGCGGCCATGCGCTACGACCCGGCCACGGGGATCTACGACATGTCCTACGCCGTGGCCTGGGAGATTGGCCGCCTGTTGGCTTTGACCAGCAACGCCATGGCCCAATCCCTGTACCAGTGGCGGCGCTCCGCGACCCAGTCCCTGCTGAGCGGCGCGCGTCAGGCCAGTCTGCATGGCCCCCTGTCCAGAACCACGGACGCTTTCGCCAAGCCCACCCAGGACACGGCCAAGGCCTCGCGTCAGGCCCTGGCCGACGTGCTGGGCAGCCTGGACCTGTCGGGCGCCCTGGTCGGGGGCAAGGTGCCCCGTCGGGTGGCCCGCAACTTGGTATCCCCCGTCGCGCCCGCGCCCGGCCTGCTGTCGGTGGAGGAGAACGACCGTCTCGCCACCGATCCCGATCCCCTGAGCAGTCTGCTCGCCGCCGTTCTGGCGCCCTAGGAGCGAGGTTAGACCCCATGACCGCGATCAAGCCGTCCTCCCATATCACCGAGATCAAGAGCGCCCTGGCCCGGGCCGACGTCTCGGGGACGCTGCCGGAATTGCCCAAAAGCATCACCGACTGGCTGGCCCAATTGGTCCTGCTTGATGGGGTGCCCCTGTCCTACCTCGTGCCCGAGCCCGATTTGCTGCCCACGGAATCCTTGCGGTTCTTCTACTTGGACAGCAATTGGCTCAGGCGGCTGATCGACGGGGCCTTGAGCATCGGCCTGTCGTCCTCCCTGGATGTTGGGGTGCTGCTGGCCACCTATGAGGACACGGTGCTCGAAAGCCTGTCCAAGCTTTCCAGTGTGCGCGCCGCGCGCCGGGGGCTGACCGCGACCATCGAGGCCACCGACGAGACGCCGACCACCATCACCGGGTTCCTTCTGCGCTCGCGCGTGGTGTCCGGGTGGCCGGGCATGGAGGTGGCGGCTTACGCCGATCCCAACGGCAGGCCCCTGACACTGCTGCGCCTGGACCGGGTGAACAGCGACATCATGCTGGGTCTGTTCATGGGCGTTCCCAGCGAAGTGCGATTCCTGGAGCCGCCGGAGGGCTTGCACTTTGGGGTTATTCCCCAGGCCGGGGAACCGATTGTTTACCTGCGGGGACTTGGATATGGGGACGATCCGGCGGGGATCCAAATCCTGCCGGCGGTTGCCGGGCCACTGGTGGAGCGGGACGCGGCGACGGGGGTGCTGAACATCTCCGGGTCGGTGGACTCCCTGAAAGCGGCCCTGAAGACCGCCGGGGCCTGGAGCGAAGGCGATCCCTTCACCTCGGCGGAATTCGCCATCCAGATGACCCGGGGCGCCGGGTTGCAGATCTTCCAATGGTCGAGCTGACGGGAGGCCGACAATGACCGACCCCTATGTGTGGCAGGGTCCCTGCCTCCTGACGCCGCTGACCGTGGAAGCCCTGTTGGTGGGCAACCCCAACCGGACCAGCGATTGGGCGGACCTTCAGATTTCCTATCAGAACGTGCCCCTGGGCGGGGACCCTTCGCCCAAGCCCTTCCAACTTCTGCCCGCGCCCGATGTTCCCGGTACCGGCGCCCATCTCCTGGCGATCCTGCCCAATGGCCTGCGCCAAGCCCAGACCTCGGGCGATCAGGCCACCTATATCCCCATTCCCAACCGTTGGCTGGTAACCCGCACGGCGGTCGTCACCGACGGGCAGCCGCCCAGCGTCCGTGCCTGGGTCCTGCAGGGTGACTATCTGGGGACGGAGGGCACCAACCCCTGGCCCGGCCCCACGCTCGCCGACCCCACCACCTTCATCGGCAAGGCCTTCGAGATCGACACCTGGGTCGAGACGGGTGGCCCCGCCACCCCGGTCCTGCGCGCGGCCGCCCCCGGCAGCATCAGCTGGATGGTCTGTTACGACAACGTGCGGAACATCATGGCTTTTCATGATCCCTTGACCGATGTGGCCAGCGGTTCGGTGAGCTACGGCATGGTGGGCTGGTACCAGCCTCCGTCCTTCGATCCCTTGCTGGGGGTTACCGATGGCGATCCGCACGGGTTCACCGACCAGGACAGCTGGACGGCGATCATGAACAGCCTGAGCTTTACCATCCCCGGTGGTGACACGGGGCTCCAGGACGCTCAGGCGGCCTGGGCCGACTGGCTGGCGGCTCACCCGGATATCGATGACTCCGCCCTGCCAGAGGCCCAGCGCGCGCTGGCCGCCCAGATCGTCGGCCATGGCTTCGTCTTCGGCTTGCCCTGGACCGGAGCCAATACGTCCTATCCCCGCGCGCCCATCCTGAGCGACACCAAGCCCCTGGCCGTGGCCGTGGGCGCCAATGGCATGGAGGCCATCGCCGCCTGGATGGCCAACGTGCTGGACAACCCCAACGCCGAGGATCTCCTGTTGGCCCTGGGCGAGGATCTGGTCTTCACCTATGGCTCGGACCCCGCGGCTTTCGCCCAGCAGACCCTGGCCGGGCGGTTCTCCAAGACCATCGGGGGGGCGGCATGGCATGTGACCCTGGTTCACGGCCAGACCCCCAGCGGCACGGACATCCTTCAGACCGTTCCCTTGACCGACGAGCAGACCGCGGCCCTGGAAGTGCTGAACAGCGCGCAAGAGGCCATCGACACCGCCAGCCGAACCTATGACACGGTGCTGTGGGAGCTGTTTTCCCTGGTCTGGAAGGAAACCGTCGACGGCATCAGCTACGACTATCCAACCCTGATCACCGAGCGCGTGGAAACCCTGCAAGGACTGGAAGCGACGAAGGCCGCCCAGACCACCGCCCGGAACCAGGCCCTGGCCAGTCTGAGGGATCTGCTCGATGCCGAGGTCCACGAGGTCTCCTCCGCGCCCACCACGCGCTTCCAGGAGGGGATGGCTCCGACGGTGCTCATCGCCGGGGCGGCTGGGGCGAGTTCCTACCAGACCCAGGACGAAGTCACGGATCTGCCCTGCCGCTTCACCGGCCAGACCCTGACCGGGCTGGAGGTCGTCGACGCCGACGCCAAGTTGCCCGACCCGACCGAGGTCACCGCAGCCCAAATGCTGGCCGCGATCCCGCCTTCCTCGATCGCGCCTTCGTCGGGGGGAGGGATCCCCAAGGAGTACCAGGATCTCCTGGGGGAATGGATGCTGCTCGACACGGGCAACGCCCAATGGATGGCACGTCTGCTCTACGCCAACGCCAATGTGACGGATTACTCCAACACCGATCTGGAGAATTTGTCCAAGACCATCCAAACCCTGCAGACCCTGCACACCAACACGTCCCTGACCAGCGCCCTGACCGCCGACGAGGCGGGCGAGGCCGCGGGCTTCGTGGGGGTGATGCCGCCCGCGCTGTGCGCCTTGCCCTATTCGCCAGCCTGGGTCCCCCTGTTCATTGACTGGCAAACCCCCTGGTCGCCTTCCGCGGCGACGGCCGACGCCATGCTCGCCGATTGGATCCTGGATGAGTCCTACGTCTATTCCTGGACCGGCGGAGCGGTTTCCGCGGCGGTCCAGGACCATGCCGGGCGGGTGTTGCTCAACACCGCGGTCGCCGGGCAGTTTTGCCGGTCCCTGGAGGCCTTCGTGGCCTCGCCCGAGATCGACCAAATGCCCCCCACCCAAGCCAGCTTGCTGCGCCAGGCGGCCCTGGCGATGCCCCAATACGACATCATCACCCAGGGGCTCGGCGGCCTGAACGAGGCGTTTATCACCCGGGCCGGGGCCATCACCGGCCTGACCTACTCCGGGGGAACGCCCAGCGTCAACGAGACGGTCAACGCCTATCTGGCGCAATCCCCCTCCCTCGCGCCCTTGCCCAGTCCGCCGGGGTTTTACCCCCTGCGGGCGGGCCATGTGACCCTGAAGAGGATTTGGGTGGTGGATGCCTTTGGCCAGATCCTCAACCCGTCCCCAACCCAGACGGTTCTTCCCATCCGCGGCCAGGGGGTTACCACCCCGCCCACGGGATCCTCCAGCAACGGTGCTTATATTCAACTGGCGCCGCGGGTGGTGGCGCCCACGCGATTGAACCTGATGGCCCTGGACGCCAACGACGACGGCGTGCCCACCAATTCGGCGGAGTCCACCTCGCCTATCTGCGGTTGGCTGCTGCCCAACCACCTGGACAACAGCCTGCAGGTCTTCACCGCCAAGGGCACGGACCTGGGCGAAATCCTGCCCGTGGTCAATGACAGCGGCGCGGGCATGCGTTGGGATCCGGCCCCGGGGCTGACTATTCCCCTGGGGTCGCCGCCCAACGTGGAGAACGCCCATGTGCTTTCCTTTGTCAACGCGCTGCTGGCCACCCAGCTCCAGACCGGCGACCAAGCCCTGACCGAACTGCTGGACGCCATCGACACCAGCCTTTGGGCCACGGCGCCCCGGGGTCAACCGGTGGACGAGGCCACCGCCGCCCTGGTCGGTTGCCCCCTGGCCATCGTCCGCGCCTCCGTCAGGCTGGATCTGTTCGGAGATCCGCCTTACGACCAGCTTTGGGCCGATACGCCCACCAACAACGATGGGGGCCTGACCCAAGTGCCCCTGACCACCTACCTGGGCGACCTGTCCCTGGGCAACAATGGGGTGCTCGGCTTCTTCCTGGATGACGACTACGCCCGGTTCCGACCGGCCCGGGGGGGCACTGGACAGAACGGCGTCCAACAGGTGGCCGCCCTGCGCCGGGGCCTGCGCGCGGGCCGCGGGCTGAGCGGGGTGATGGCCAGCCAGGCGGCTCTGGACGGACCCAGCTCGGGCTATATCGCCACGGACCCCTCGTTCACGCTGACCCCCAATGGGGATGCGCGTCTGGTAACCGTGATCATGGATCCCCGGGGCTGGATGACCGCCTACAATGGCATGTCGCCGATCACGGAATTGGGTTTGCCGCCTGGACCGGTGTCCACCGGCCTGTCGAACCTGGCGGCCACCTTCCGCATCGGACCCATCCTGTGGGATCCCCAGTCGCCCGAACTGCCCCTGCCAGCCCTGAGTGGCGGCGCGAAATGGAGTTGGGTCGCCCGAAGCGAGGTCGCGGTTTGGGAGAGCAACGCGGATCTGGCGGCGCGCCAGCCGCGCACGGTGGTCCCGCCGCGGGTGCTGACCCTGCGCGAGGGTTGGCTCTCCCTGTCGGATTTCCTCGACGCCGGCGGGGGAACGGATGGGTTGGCCAAGGCCGTCTCCAGGCGCGATCGAGCGCGCTCCCCTCGACGCTGATCCTTCGGGAGTGGCGATCATTTGCATATTGGCCGCCCATGGGCGGGAAAGGATCGGACATGGCCACCCTATACACCTACGACCTGACGCCGAAGGCCCTGGTCTGCGGAGCCACGGCGAACATGACCCTGACCGTGCTCAATGGTGGCGCGGCCCAGACGGGCGGCACGCGGACCATCTATATTTCCATTCCCACGGGGTCCGATTCCGCCAGTCTGACCAATAGCCCCAGCGCCATGTCCCTGACCGCGACACAGGACACAACCCGCGCGAACTGGGCTGGCGTCATCCTGAACGGGGTGTCGGGCTATAATCTCAAACTGCAGGGTCCGCCCTTGGCGGCGAACCAGATTTTGACCTTCGCTCTGAACACCGTCGTGATCAATAGCGAACCGGGTCCGGTGATTCTGCCGGTCACCGAACAGTTCACCAGTCCCCAGGGTTCCGGCGCCATCCAACTGGCCAAGGATTTCGCCACCCTCCAGATCACCAGCTTCAATCCGGAGCCCGCCTATACCAGCGTACCGGGCGACACCTCGCTCAATTGGGATGTCGAAGGAGGCTCCCAGGTGGAACTGCTGCCCTTGAACGTGACCTTGCCCACCGAGGGGACGGGGTCCTCCTCGGGGACCTACCCCGTGCGGATCGTCGCGGGACCGTCCACCAATTACACCCTGCGCCTGTGGAACGACAATCACCAATATGTCAGCGCCAATACCATCGCTTACGCCGGACCCGTGACCGCCAGCCTGTCGAACTCCTGCGCCGGGCCAGTGGACCTGGATGCCCCGGTGACCTTCACCTGGACATCCAATTACGCCCAGGAACCCCTCTATTTCTACCCCACCGCCTCGGGCACCAAGCGGGTTAATGGCCAGGGGGCGATGACCATCACGCCGGGCGCCCTTCTGAGCACCAATGCGTCGAGCCTGACCTTCACCCTGCAGGCCAACGGTTGGACCGGGACGGCGACGGGGACGGTGACGATCCCTTCGGTGGTGATCTTCAATCCCTTGGAAATCCTTTACCTGCGCTATGCGGACGCGACCAAGACCTCCGTCATTTGGGGGGCCCGGAATTATATCGCCAACCAGACGTCCCTTGTGACCAGCGGCGGGGTGAGCACCCTCACCACCAATGGTCCCACGGGTCCGTTGACCCAGCGTCTCGGGGATGTGCCCGACCTGCAGGTCCAGCTCTTCCTGGCCGATCCCAGCAGCCCGGAAATCGGTGACACGGTGACCCTGACCTATGAAACCGCCAATGCCACGGGGGTGACCATCAACGGAGAGGCCGTGGAGTGGGAGGCCTCTACTCAACAGGGAAGTACCACTATCCCATACAATGGCCCATCGACCCTCGTCATGGTCGCATCTGGGTCCGATGGTGACAGGCTGAGCAGTCAGTTGACCTTACCCTATACCACCTATACCTCGTGATCCCCGGAGAACGACCATGCCCGAAGCTTCCCCGCGCGAAGACGCCCTGCCCCTGTCCCTGGATGGGGTGCGGGAGAGTCTGCGCCAGTCGATCCTGTTGGTCTGCCCCAATCTAACCGAGGACCAACTGGCCGACTCCCAGCGGTTGACCGATCTGGGGGTGTCCTCCATCGAGGTGATGTGCATCGTCTTCGAGATCGAGGAAATTCATAAGATCAAGATCATCGATCGGGGCCTTGACGACTTCGAGACCCTGGGCGAGATGGCGCTCGTGGTCCAGAGGTTGCGGGCCGAGCGGGACCGGGCCGGACAGGTGGGAGCATGACGGCCACCCGTCGGCCCGATGGTGGACATCGGGTGGTCGTCACCGGTATGGGCGCGGTCCATGCTTTTGGTTTTGGCGTGGACCGGTTGTGGCGGGGGGTGGCCGCGGGCGAGAGCCCCATTCGTCCCCTGGAGATCGAGCGGGAGGGGTTGACCATCACCATTCCCGCGGCGCCCATCGAGGGATACCGCGAGCTGGACCATTTCACCAACCAGCAACGCCTGATGCTGGACCGCTTTTCCCAATACACCATACTGGCGGGCCAGGACGCCGTGGCCCACGCCGGTCTCGCCGATGACCGGGAGGGGTGGCGCGAGGCGGCGATCATCTTGGGCAATGGCGGCGGTGGGGAACTGACGCGAGAGGACGCCGGGGTGTTCCTGTTCGGGCGGCGGGCGGGAAAGGTCCACCCCCTGACCGTTCCGCGCACCAATCACCAGGCCGCGGCGTCGCACTTGGCCGCGGCCCACGGCATCACCGGCCCGGCCTATGTGATCTCCACGGGCTGCGCCTCGGGGTCCCACGCCATCGGTCAGGCGGTGTGGATGATCCGGCATGGGCAGGTGAACCGGGTGCTGACCGGGGGCTGCGAGGCCAATATCATCTTTTCCGTCGCCCATGCCTTTTCCGCGGTGCGCACCGTCGCCAAGGACACCTGTCGGCCTTTCTCCCAGGGGCGGACGGGCTTCGCCTTCGGCGAGGGCGCGGGCGTGTTCGTTCTGGAAAGTCTGGACGCGGCCCAGGCTCGCGGCGCGGCCATATATGGCGAGATCCTGGGGGTGGGCATGAGCATCGACCCCACCGACCAGGTACAGCCCAGCCACGAGGGTCCCACGGTCTGCCTGGAGCGGACGCTGCGCGACGCCGGGCGGGAGCGGGCGGATGTGGACTACATCAACGCCCATGGCACGGGCACGATCCTGAACGACAAGATCGAGTCCCAGGTGGTTGACCGCTTTTTCGGAGACCGCAAAGGCGGCTGCCCGCCCATGTCATCGAGCAAGAGTCAGATCGGCCATGTGTTCGGTGCCGCGGGTGCCCTGGAGGCCCTGATTTGCTTGAAGGCCTTGGAGCACCAGACGATGCCGCCGACCATGAATTGGTTGGGGCGGGACCCGGACTGCGTGGATTTGGACGTGGTGCCCAACGCCGCCCGCGCCGGCTCCCTGGAAACGGTTCTGTCCCAATCCTTCGGCTTCGGGGGTGTCAACGCCGCCCTGCTGCTCTCCGCCGGAGTGTGATCCCCTTGGGGAAGGGGAGGTGCTCTCGATTCAATCAGATGCGCATCGGGTCCGATCAATGAAAACAACGATGGCGAGCAAGGATAGGCGATATGGATAGCGCGCTTTCCATCCGTCCCACCGAATTCATCGATAGCGATAGCCCGGAGGTGCGTGCCTTCGTCGCCCGGGTGGCTCCCGACGGCCAGGGGCTGACGCTTCGGGACAAGGTGGTGCGCCTGCACGACGCGGTGCGCGACGAGGTTCTCTACGAAATTTACGGCGTGGACTTTTCCCGCCAAGGGCTGCGGGCCAGCCAGGTCCTCGCTTCGGGCCGGGGGCTCTGCATCCACAAGTCCATCGCCTACGCCGCCGTCGTCCGCTCCCTGGGCGTGCCCTGCCGTCTGGTCCTGACCGATGTGCGCAACCACCTGAAGTCCGACGCCCTGCGCCGCCTGGTCGGGGGAGATGTCTTTCATTACCACTGCCTTGTGGCCCTCCAACTGGAGGGCGAATGGATCAAGGCCACGCCGGTGTTCAACAAGACGCTTTGCCAGTTGTGTGGCATGTCGCCCCTGGAGTTCGATGGCGTCACCGATAGCCTAAGCCAGCCCTGTGACGCGGAGGGGCGTGAATTCATGGAATTCATCCACGTCCATGGGGAATTCGACGAGTTTCCATACGAGATGGTGCTTGAGGGGATGCGAGCGGCCCATCCCAATCTGTTCAGGCCCCGGGCCGGTCGGGGGGCGTGGAGGTCGGATGTCTCACCAACGCAAGCGGGATGCCGTGCTTCGCCCGCCGGGGGGTGAGGATCTGGAGATCGACCGCCCGCGCGCCAAGATTGGCGAGGGGCTGCTCGCCAAGGACCTTCTGGAGAGCGAAATCGATTACCACGGGGAATGGATCATTCAGCGACACGGATACGGAACCCCCGCGCGGGTCCGGCATGAACAAATCAAACCGCCCGCATTGGCGGCATAGGCCGCAACACGGTGTCTCAAAAGCCGTGGACCGCTACAAGGAGGCGGATCAATCGGTCCCGCATCTCGGCCATTGGGGGGACGGTCGCTTCCTTCGCGGGAATCATACCCGGGGTAAAGCCGTCCGCCTGAAATCTCTGGATCAGGGCCTTGTCGTTGCTGATGAGATGGACGGGAACGGCGCGGGAGACGTCCGGCCCGGTGACCAATGGCGCGGGCTGGTGGTCTCCCAGGATGATGAACAGGGCGTCGCCACCGAAATGGGCGATATAGTCGGCCAGGGTTTGAAGCGAATAATCGACCGTTGCGATGTAGTGCCGCCGCACGCGATCCTGATCGGCCCAGACAACGCGGGGAGGATCGCCGCTGACCGCCTGACCATCGAAGGCCGTACCGTCGCCCACGTCCGCCCAGTCGATGAGCTTGGGCACCGGTGTCCAGGGCGCATGGCTGGAAACCAAGGCGATTTCCGCCATGACCGGAACGCCCCGCCCATCGGGCGCATGGCGGACCAACCGGTCCATGGCCAGGAGCGTGTACTGGTCGGGCATGGTCACCCAATTGAAGGGCTTGCCCCGGTAGCCCAGGTCCCTGGCCGTGAATACCGTGTCATAGCCGAAATACGCGGCTTCCGGCCAATCCATGGTGATCGCGGGCATGACGGCCGCGGTCCGCCACCCGGCCCGTTGGAACAGGCGGTTGAGGCTCGGGCGGTCGCTGACCATCAACCGGTCGTAGCGGGCTTGGCTGTCGACCCAGAGGCCCGAAAGGAGCGTCCCATGGGCCAACCAACTCAGACCGCCCATGGTTGGTGACCGGCTCCAACCACTCGCGGAGGCATAGCCCGCCGCGTCGAGCTGTTCCTCCATTTGGTGGAGGCGGGGTCCGATCAGGGGGGCGTAGCGGGGATCCTCCACGGCGCTCCGGCCATAGGACTCCACGAAGATCAGGACCACATCGCGACCGCGAACCGCCTGAAAAAGCTGGTCCTTCGGGGGAATCGCTTCCGAGGCGGCGAGGTCCGTCTCGAAGCGGCGCATGTCCGTGACGGACTGGGCGACGAGCGTGAGCCGGTCCCCGAGGGTCGAGACGGCCCGCGCGTCGGCGATCCCTCCGAGGCCGATTTGGGGGCCAACGAGCCAGAGAACGCCACCGACGAGAAGAAGGCCGCCAAGGGCACCGAGGGCCTTCCGGGTGGATCGGTCTTCCGCCGCGGCCAAGTGCCGCTGTGACCAGAAACACAGCCAGAGGACCAGCAGGAACGCGCCAACAGCGGCGAAAGCCGCCAGCCCCGCGACCAGGGGGCCGATGGAGCCGGACAGCAGGTTCCAACCGTCCATGAGCATCTTGGCGTCGAGGTAAGGGTTGAAGCGCCGTTGGAAGGCCGATTGAACACCGATATCGGCGATTTTGAGAAACAGCAGCGTCCCCAGGGCCAGGGTCACCACGGCGGCCAAGATCGTGCCCGCCCGACGGGGAAACAGGAGTAAGGCCAGACCAATCGCGGGAATTTCCAGGGGTAGCCGAAGGAACGCGGACAGGGAAAAGCCGTAGGGATGGTCGGGCAGGGTCAGGGCCGTGAAGGCGATCACCAGGAAAACCGCCAGCGCGATCATCATCTTGCCCGTCGACCGGCGATCACGCTTGTCCAATGGACCTGTTCGCGTCATGAGAATTGTCCTTTGGGAAGGGAGTCCGGTTTCGTGGTGACTGTCCGCGATGTCCGCGGTGGGATCGTCCTCATCGCGTCAGCCGGGCGTAAATGTCGCCCGACGACGCGTTCGGGGGCAGGGCCTCCAAGTCCTTCAGCAGGGCGTCCCGGGTTGTCCACTCGGGCGAAACGAAGCGGTGCCGTTCGCCCACGACCCGGTTGAAGCGGTAGTCGCCAAGGGCCATCAGGATGTCGATGGCCGCCAGGGTGTCGGCCCGCATGGCGGGAATGTACTCGAAGGCGACGAGAGTCAGCGGCTGGCTCAAGCCCCGCAGAACCTGGCTTTCGGCCCCTTCCACGTCGATTTTGCAGAAAGCCGGTTTGCCATGGCGCGCGATCAACGCGTCGAGAGTCGTCATGGGGACCAGGATGGTTCGGTCCCAGACCACGTCGCGGAATCCCTCGGCATGGCGGGCGCTTTCGATGAAGGCGCCGGACGTGCTCGTGACCGTGGGATGGCGGCTGGAGACGTGGAGTATGACCTCTCCGCTCTCGGCGCCGACGGCGACCCGTTCCAGGCCTTTCAGGCGTCGGCTGAAATGCCGGCCCAGCAGATCGGCGAAGGCCGGTTGCGGCTCCACCGCCACCACCTCCAGGCCCAGGGACAGATAGGTTTTCGCGCGGCTTCCCACATGGGCGCCGATATCGAAGACCAAATCGCCGGGCGTCAGAAGAGGCCGGTGGAAGCGTTTCAAGGACAGCCGCCGCCAGGGCTGGCCGTAGTAGACGATAAGGGAGCGGGCGAGGCCGAGGGCCGTATCGAGGCGGGCGGAATGGTTCATTGGATGGGGGCTTTCCGGCGCGCGAGAGTGACGGTATCGATGGCGAAGGACGCGGTGAGCAGGGCTAAGGCGCAAGCGGCGATGATGGCCGAGACGGACGGGGAAACCTGGGGAAGCAGACCGACGCAGAGCGCCCCTCCTTGCACGACGCAGACCGCCTTGCGCCGGAAGGACGGGGGCAAGGGAGCACGCAACGCGGGCCAAGGGTGCTGGGCCAGAACGAAACCATAGCGCATCAAGCCGATCAGCAGGACCCACCAGCCCGCCTTTCCAAGCGTGAGGGCCGCGGCCGAAAGCACCAGGATCAGCAACGCGTCGATTTCCATGTCGAACCGGGCGCCGAGGTCTGATTCCACGTGGAAGTGGCGCGCGAGAGAACCATCGAGGCCGTCAAGGGCAAGGGCCACGACCGCGAGGGTCAGCACCGTGGGCAGAGCGGGGGCAAGGGCCTGTCCCCCCGGTGCGCAGAGGACAGTCGCGCCGAGGAAACTGACCAGGGCGGCCCGGACGGCGGTGACCATATTGGCCAAGCCAAAACGGTCGTGCCGGTGCTTGGGTAGGGCATGGAGGACCAGGGCGAAGATCGTTAGAAGCGATAGGGCCGACGCGACCAATGTTGGAAGCCCGAGCGAAAGCCGGGCGCCAAGCAGCCAATACCCGGGCAGCGCGACGGCGAGGATGGCGCAAAGGGAGGCGAGCGCTTCGACGCGTAGACGGTGGGCGCCCGCCTTGACAGCGGAGGGGGGAAACGGTGTCATGGAGGTCTCCAAACGCCGGTGATCTCGTGGATATCGTCCCATGAGTCCCCATTGAGAGACAAAAAAAGTTCACGGGGGTTCAACATAAAAACGGAGCTTCCACCAAAAAGGTCTTTTCGGTACTGGAAAAGCGGAGTCTGTTGCCGCCCCCCCTCGAAGATACACTAAGATGACACTGTGAGCCCGCGCGCCGACGCGGAACCGTGGAGGAGGTGACCCGTGAACCAGGAGTCCGTGACCGGTGGTCCGTCGTGCGAGGCGCGGGCCCTCTGGTTTCCGGCAGCGGGCCGGTGCGAGATCCGGCGGGAGGAGGTGCCTCCCCCCGTCGATGGTCAGGTCCTGGTCCGCGGCCTGTTCAGTGGTGTCAGCCGCGGAACGGAATCCCTTGTCTTCAACGGCAAGGTCCCCCGTGGGGAATACGACCGCATGCGGGGACCCAACATGGCCGGGGCCTTCTCCTTTCCCGTGAAATACGGCTATGCCGCCGTCGGGCGGGTGGAGGCTGGACCCGATTCCCTGGTTGGACGGACCGTCTTCTCCCTGCATCCCCATCAGGACCTGTTCGTCGTGGACCAAGATGGGGTCGCGGTTCTCCCCGAAGGCCTGCCAGCGGAGCGCGCCATTCTCGCGGCCAATATGGAAACCGCGCTCACGATCATCTGGGACGCCGGGATCCAGCCTGGGGACCGGTTGGCGGTTTTTGGCGCGGGCGTCGTCGGTGCCCTCACGGCGTACCTCGCCGCCCGGATCATTGGGACCGAGGTCGTTCTTGTCGACATCGATCCCGCGCGCGCGGCCCTGGCCTCCAAGCTGGGACTTCCTTTCCGCCAGGATGAACCCGAGGGGGAGTTCGACGTCCTCATCAATGCGAGCGCTTCGGCCGAGGCGCTGGCGACGGCGGTGGCCCATGCCGGGCAAGAAGCCCGCGTCGTCGAGGCGAGTTGGTATGGAGACCGGACCGTCTCCCTGAGCCTGGGGGGGGCCTTCCATGCCCGCCGCCTGTCGATCATCAGTTCTCAGGTGGGATCGATTCCCGCCACCCGCCGGATCCGCTGGAGCTACGCGCGGCGCATGAACAAGGCGCTGGAGCTGCTCCGGGACGATCGGCTCGACGCCTTGATTTCCGGCGAGACCGCTTTCGCGACCCTCGCCGAAGGATACCCCGCGGTCCTGTCGGACCCGGGAACCCTGTGTCACCGCATTCGGTATTGATCCGGTCGCTCTTGACCCCGCCCACCTTGACCCCGCCGCCTTGAAACCGCGGGTCTCGACCCAGTCCATGATGAGAAAGGAAGGCCTATGTTCGCCGTGCAAGTCCGGGATCATATCATGATCGCCCATAGTCTGCCCCGTCCGGTTTTCGGACCCGCCCAACAAATGCATGGCGCCACCTTCGTGGTCGATGCGGCCTTCTTCACGCGGGATGTGGACGAGGATGGCCTGGGGGTCGACATCGGCGCGGCGACCGAGGTCCTGGGCGCGGTGCTGAAACCCCTGACCTACCAGAACCTTGACGAGGTCGAGGCCTTCAAGGGCAAGGTGACCACGACGGAGGTCCTCGCCAAGCATATCTTCGATCAACTCACCGAGGCCGTGGCCCACAAGAAACTCGGTCCCGGTAGCCACCGCATTTGCCGTCTGAAGGTGACCCTGCACGAATCCCACGTCGCCCTGGCCTGGTACGAGGCCGATCTTTGAGCCGATCCTTGAATCAGGACTTGGTCTTCGCCTTTCCGGGCGCGCTTGGGACGAGGACCGGGGGCTACGCCTATGACCGCCGGGTCATCGTCGAGCTTGGGACCCTGGGATGGACCGTTGACCCGTTGCCCCTGGGCGACGGGTTTCCCTTTCCCTCCCCAGCCGTCAAGGCCGCCGCCGAGGACCGGCTATCCGCCCTTTCGGATGATACCCGGGTGGTGATCGACGGTCTCGCCTTCGGTGTCCTCGACGCCTGGGCGGAACGGGAGGCCAGGCGCTTGCGGATCACCGCCCTGGTGCACCATCCCCTGGCGCTGGAAAGCGGTCTTGGCGAGGAGGACAGGGTCCGGTTCCAGCGGACCGAGGAACGGGCCTTGTGCTTCGCCGCGCGGGTTATCGTCACCTCGCCGATGACCGCCCGCGACCTGACGGCGCGGTTCGGTGTCGCCGCGGATCGGATCACGGTGGCCTGTCCGGGAACCGATCCGGGGCCGATTTCTCCCGGTGACGGTGACCCGCCCCATATCCTGTCCATTGGAACGCTGACACCGCGTAAGGGCCACGACGTGCTGTTGGCCGCGCTCCAGCGGGTGGAGGATCTTGCCTGGACGGTCACCATCGTGGGCAGTTCCGCGCTCGCCCCGGACACGGCCTTGGCCCTGCGGGGGCAATGCTTGGATCTGGGTTTGGGGGATCGGGTCGTCTTCGCCGGGGACTGCTTGGACACGCGCCCCTTGCTCGCCTCGGCCGATCTTTTCGCCCTGGCGAGCCGGTACGAAGGCTACGGCATGGCCTTCGCCGAAGCGCTGTCCCAGGGGGTGCCCATTGTGTCCTGCCGGGCTGGAGCCATTCCCGAGGTGGTGCCGGAGGATGCGGGGATCCTGGTGCCGGTGGACGACCCCGAGGCCTTCGCTGGAGCCTTGCGGTGCCTCCTCTCGGACAAGGGACGGCGCGCTCGCATGGCCCAGGCCGCGCGCCGTGCTGGGGCGGCCCTGCCGTCTTGGCAAGTCACCACGGCGACAATCGCCAGGACATTGGAGGCCCCGTCATGAGTGGATTTGACGGACCCTGGCTGGCCCTGCGCGAACCCCTGGACCGGGCGGCGCGCGATGGGGCGCTGGTGGCCGATGTCGCCCGCCATCTGGTTCGCGTGACGGATCCGCGCGTGCTCGATATCGGGTGCGGGACGGGATCGACCTGGAGGAGCCTGTCCGAATCCCTGCCGGGGACGGTCGAATGGCTGCTCCTCGACCATGATCCCCTTCTGTTGACGGAGGCCCGCCGCCGGATCGGCGGGAATCGGGCCGTGGTGGTCCGTGAACACGATCTCAACGACATCACGGGGCTTCCGCTCGAGGGGGTCGCCCTGGTGACCGCTTCGGCGCTGTTCGATTTATGCTCTCGGTCCTTTTGCGCGGCCTTGGTGGCGCGTCTCGCCGAGACGGCCTGTGGCCTCTACGCGGCTTTGACCTATGACGGTGTCATGGGGTGGTCGCGGACCCACCCCCTGGACGGGGCGGTGGTCGAGGCGTTCAATCGACACCAGCGCCGGGACAAGGGCCTTGGTCCGGCGCTGGGGCCCGATGCAACGGAGGGTCTCGCTGAGCTTTTGCGGGAGCGGGGATTCGACCCGCGGATCGGAAGCAGCCCCTGGCGGATGGACCATCGGTCGGCCGCCCTTCAAGCCGCCTTTTTGGGTGGTTTCCGCCAACCCTTGAGCGAAATCGGCACCTTGTCCGCTGGGGAGATCGAGGAGTGGCTGTCCTTCCGGCTGTCCGTCATCGACGCGCCGGACAGCCGGTGCCTGGTGGGGCATTCGGACCTGTTGGCTTTCCCACCCCGCGAGAGAACGTCGTCGCCAAAATTGTCCGCGTCGCCGCGAAAACAGGATTAAGTGAAAAGGTGGAGCTGATTTGTCTTTTACACTCAGACAGCTGCGGTACTTCGTGGCGGTCGCCGAACAGGGGACGGTGTCGGGGGCGTCGCGTGTCCTGTCCATTTCGCAATCCTCCATTACGGAGGCGGTGAAGGAGCTTGAGAGCGATTTGGGCGTGTCGCTTTTCGAGCGGCATTCGCGGGGATTGACCATCACGCAGCAAGGGCATCAGTTCCTCCGCCATGCCACGAAGATCCTTTCGAATGTCGCCGAGGCCAAGCAGGTCTTCGCCGATGCGCCGGACCAGAAATTCGGGTCCTTGCAACTGGGTGTGACCTCGCTGGTCGCCGGATACGTGCTGTCCGATATTCTGGCCCGGTATCGTCGCGCCTTTCCTGGCGTGGATGTGAACACCCTCGAAGATGATGGCAATTACTTGGAGCATCTTCTTGTGGGGGGCGAACTTGATGTCGCGGTCATGTTGCTCAACAATCTCCGCGACCGGCAAGCCTTGCAATTTGAAACGCTGGAGACCTCGCCCTTCAGCCTTTGGCTCCCATCCGGTCATGCCTTGACGGCCAAGGACTCCATCGAGATGGCGGATATCGCCGATCAACACCTGATCATGTTGACGACCGATGAAATCGAGGAAGCCACGCGCAAACTGCTGGCCGTCTTCGATGCCCGCCCGAAGGTCGCCTTCCGGACGCGTTCGGTGGAGGCGGTCAGAAGTCTGGTCGCGACCGGCGCCGGTCTCGCGCTTCTGCCCGACATGATCTACCGCCCCTGGTCGCTTGAAGGAGACCGGATCGAGACACGCGATGTTTCCGCCTCCCTCCCCGCGGTCAACGTGGGGCTGGTCTGGCGCAGGGGGTTGAGCCTGTCCCAGCCCGTGAAGGATTTCATCGCGCTCGCGCAAACCCAAAGAACCCCAAGGCTGAGGTGAAAGACAGTGATATCGGAAATTCCGATATCATGTTTCTGATTAATAAAATTGCGAAATCTCCCCCGCTTCGTATCCTCATCCTTGTCAAAAAAAGCCGCATGATCGCCGAAAGAGAAGGGAGGGACGAGGGGTCCGAAATGGATTTTTCACACCTGTCCCTCGACGCCAGCGTTGTCGAGTGACGCTGTCCTCTCTTCAGGCGCCTTGGGTTTTGCAAAGCTTCTTGGATTGTAATCGATTGGCACGGAACCCCATCCGTGTCGGGACCAAAGAAGGGAGACCATGCATATGAAATCCACCTATTTGTTGAATTTCCTGTCCGCCTCGGCCTTGACCATCGGCATGGTGGCGCCCGCCTATGCCGGGGATATGCAGACGTCCATTGGTCCGGGGGAAGGCGAAGTCGATATCGTCGCTTGGGCCGGGTATATCGAGAACGGAGAGAGCGACGCGGCCTATGATTGGGTTACCGGTTTTGAAAAGGACACCGGTTGCAAGGTCAACGTTAAGACAGCCGCCACATCCGACGAAATGGTGACCCTGATGAACCAGGGGGGCTTTGATCTGGTGACGGCCTCGGGCGACGCGTCGCTCCGGCTGATCGCGGGCGGCAAGGTCCAGCCGATCAATGTCGAACTCATCCCGAGTTGGTCGACCGTCGACAAGCGCCTTCAGAATGCGTCCTGGTATACGGTCGAGGGTGTTCACTACGGGACCCCCTACCAATGGGGTCCGAATGTGCTGATGTATAATACCAAGGCTTTCGGCGGCACGGTTCCGGACAGTTGGGATGTCGTCTTCAAGGAAATGACCCTGCCCGACGGCAAGTCCAACAAGGGACGTGTCCAGGCCTATGACGGCCCGATCTACATCGCCGATGCGGCGCTCTACCTCAAGACCGCGGACCCCTCGCTCGGCATCACGGATCCCTATGAACTGACCGAAGAGCAATATGCCGCGGCGCTCGCGCTGCTGAAAGGCCAGCGCGCGCTGGTCAGCCGCTATTGGCACGACGCGACCGTCCAGACCGACGACTTCAAGAACGAGGGGATGGTGGCCTCCGGCTCCTGGCCCTATCAGGTCAATCTGCTGGCGGCGGACGGACAGCCGATCGCTTCGACCATTCCCAAGGAAGGGGCGACCGGTTGGGCCGACACGACCATGATGCATGCCGAGGCCGCCCATCCCAATTGCGCCTATCTGTGGATGGAGCATTCGCTCGATCCGAAGGTGCAGGGCGATGTCGCCGCCTGGTTCGGGTCGGTTCCCACGGTCCCCGCCGCCTGCGAGGGCAACGCGCTTCTTGGGGAGGGAGGCTGCGCCACCAATGGCTTCGATAATTTCGACAAGATTTCCTTCTGGAAAACGCCCGTTTCCAAATGCGAGGCTGGCACTTGCGTGCCCTATCGTCAGTGGGTGAACGACTACATCGCGGTCATGGGTGGATAAGAAGAAAGGCCGGGGGCAGGGTTTACAAGAGCCCTGCCAGCCACCCTTCACGGGACCAATCCAGAGCAGACCAAACGCCTTTCACGGGGCGCCCCTCGTGGGGTGCCCCTCATGGAGGGGCACTGGGGTTGTGGACACGTGCAAAGCAGCGCCTTGAACCTCTCGGAGTGGCGGATTTTTCCATCCGTCCTCTCAGGAGACGTCGAATGACTTCAGCCGTTACATTCCGCGCCGTATCCCGTCACTTTGGCCCTGTCCGCGCGGTGGATCATGTCGATTTGGACATCGCCGAAGGGGAATTCTTCGCGATGCTCGGACCGTCGGGTTCGGGAAAGACCACCTGTCTGCGCCTGATCGCTGGTTTCGAACAACCCACCAGCGGCAAGATCACTATTTTCAAGGAAGATACGACCGCGTTGCCGCCCTGGCGCCGGCATGTGAACACGGTGTTCCAGGACTATGCGCTCTTTCCGCATATGAGCATCCGCGACAATGTCGCCTACGGTTTGATGGTCAAAGGCATCGATGCCAAGACCCGGCGCAGGGCCGCCGAGGAGGCGCTGGAACTGGTCAAGCTTGGCGGCTACGGCGACCGCAAGACCGGCCAGATGTCCGGCGGCCAGCGCCAACGCGTGGCCCTGGCCCGCGCGCTGGTCAATAAGCCAAGCGTCCTGTTGCTCGATGAACCCCTGGGCGCACTGGACCTGAAACTGCGTGAAGCGATGCAGGAGGAATTGAAAAGCCTACAAAGAAAGCTTGGGATCACCTTTGTCTTGGTGACCCACGATCAGGGCGAAGCCCTATCCATGGCGGATCGGGTCGCGGTGTTTAATCACGGCAAGATCGTCCAGGCGGGCACCCCGGAGGATATTTACCACAACCCAAGGTCCCGTTTTGTCGCCGATTTTGTCGGCTCGGCCAATGTTCTGCCGCCTTCGCTGATGGAAAAACTGACCGGAACATCCGCCTGGGCGGGACTAAGGCCGGAAAAGATCAGTCTTTCCGGTGGCGAGGGCCGTTTGGCGATTGACGGAACATTGACGGACTCGAGTTTCCTCGGCGCGGTGCGCCGCGTCGCGGTCAACGCCGACGGCCAAACCATCCACGCCAATCTCCCCGCCCACGAGATGGTGCCCGAGGCGGGTGCACGGCTGACACTCTATTTCGACCGGTTCGCCCTCACCATCTTGGACGACGCGCCATGACCGCGACGACAGCCGAGGACAGCCTTCCATCACGGATTTCCGGCACGCTCTGGCGGCGACCAAAACTGTTGATCCTGCTTCTTCTGACGCCGCCGCTCCTGTGGCTGGGCATTGTCTATGTGGGATCGCTGTTTTCCCTTCTTCTGCAAAGCTTCTTTTCCCTTGACGACTTCACCGGTCAGATCCAGTACGACCTGACGCTCTCGACCTATGCCGAGCTCTTCCGACCATCGAATTTCGACATCCTTCGGCGAACGGTGGTCATGGCGGTGTTGGTCACCATCGCATCGGCCATCCTCGCCTTTCCCATCGCCTATTACGCCGCCCGCTATGCCAAGGGTCGGTGGAAGGCGGTCTTCTATCTCGGCGTCATGCTGCCGCTTTGGTCGAGCTACCTTGTCAAGATCTATGCCTGGAAGATGATTCTGTCCAAGGAGGGCATCATCAGTTGGGTCGCCGCCAAGCTGCATCTGAGCGTGCTGCTGGAGGGCTGGCTGTCCCTTCCCGAAGTGGGGGGAAATTCCCTTTCGGTCAGTTCGACGGGCACGTTCCTCGTCTTCGTCTATATCTGGCTGCCCTACATGATCCTGCCGGTTCAGGCGGCTCTGGAACGCGTGCCGTCCAAT
Source organism: Rhodospirillum sp. (assembly GCA_021741145.1). Classification (GTDB taxonomy): domain Bacteria; phylum Pseudomonadota; class Alphaproteobacteria; order Rhodospirillales; family Rhodospirillaceae; genus Rhodospirillum. The sequence continues at coordinate 106,301 of JAIOYK010000010.1, forward strand.
CTTATCGAGGCGTCCTATGATTTGGGCGCGGCGCCCGCGAAGACCTTCCGCCATGTGCTGTTGCCAATGGCCCTGCCGGGCGTCGCCGCCGGGTCCATCTTCACCTTCTCCCTGACCCTTGGCGATTACATCGTGCCAGGCATTATCGGCACATCCCGCCTGTTTATCGGTCAGGTGGTCTATGTCCAGCAGGGCACGGCCGGAAACATTCCGCTCGCCGCCGCCTTCTCGGTCGTTCCGGTTGTCATCATGGCCGTCTATCTGTGGCTCGCCAAGAAGCAGGGGGCTTTCGATGCGCTCTAATCACGGGAAGGCACCACTGGCGCTCAAACTGGCCGCGGGGGGTGGGCTTCTGTTCCTGCACGTGCCGATCCTTTTGATTTTCATCTACGCCTTCACGACGGAGGACAAGAGTTTCCAATGGCCTCCACCGGGGCTGACCCTCCGTTGGCTCGCGGCCACTTGGGAACGGGCCGACGTCTGGCGGGCGCTGACTTTGTCGGTCAAGGTCGCCTCGGTCGCGACGCTGTTGGCGGTGATTCTGGGGACACTCTGCGCGGCGGCCCTGTCCCGGGCGCGCTTCTTCGGAAAGGAAGGGATCACCCTGCTGGTGATCTTGCCGATTGCCCTGCCGGGGATCGTCACCGGCATCGCCTTGCGGTCGGCCTTCGGTCTCGCGGATATGCCCTTTTCCTTTTGGACGATCGTGCTCGGCCACGCCACGTTTTGTATCGTGGTGGTCTATAACAACGCGGTGGCGCGCTTCCGGCGGCTGTCCACCTCCCTCGTGGAGGCGTCTTACGACCTGGGGGCCAACGGGTTCCAGACCTTCCGCTACATCGTTTTGCCGAATATCGGGACCGCGTTGCTCGCGGGGGGAATGCTCGCCTTCGCGCTGTCCTTCGACGAAGTGATCGTCACGACCTTCACCGCCGGCCAACAGCAGACATTGCCGATTTGGATGCTGGAGGAACTCATCCGTCCCCATGAGCGCCCGGTGACCAATGTCGTGGCCATGGCGGTGGTGCTTGTGACCTTCCTGCCCATCCTGTTGGCCTACTCCATGACGCGTAACGGCGAAGACACCGCCGGAGCCGGTAAGTAAACGGACTGAAAGGATTCTAAGCATGGATACCGAAATGCTCATCGGCTCCGCCTTCGTCAGGGGAGAAGAGCAGGAGGAAAAGATCCTGAACCCGAGGACCGCCGAGAGGGTTCTCGATCTGCCGGAGGCCTCGCCCGCCCAGATCGACGTGGCGGTTGGCGCGGCCAAGGCGGCCTTCGCGGGTTGGTCGAGGACGACTCCGGCGGAGCGGTCCGGATATCTTCTGAAGATCGCCGATGCGATCGAGAAGGAGGCCGAGAGTTTCGCCGCGCTTGAAGCCTTGAACTGTGGAAAGCCCTTTAACGCCGTTCTCAACGATGAAATCCCCGCGATTGTCGACTGCTACCGGTTCTTCGCGGGCGCGGTGCGCACGATGCCAGGGGCACTCGCCGGGGAATACCTTCCTGGTCTGACCTCCATGATCCGCCGTGATCCGGTTGGCGTTATTGGCTCCATCGCGCCTTGGAACTATCCGCTGATGATGATGGCCTGGAAGCTCGCGCCAGCCCTCGCGGGGGGAAATACGGTCGTTTTCAAGCCATCGGAGCAGACGCCGCTGACCGCGCTGAAAATGGCTAAGGTGCTGGCCGCCATCCTTCCGGACGGTGTGGTCAACGTCATTCTCGGTCGGGGAGAGAGCGTGGGCAATACCCTGATCAACCATCCAGCGATCAACATGGTTTCGATCACCGGGGATATCGCCACGGGGAAAAAAGTCCTGCAGGCCGCCGCCAAATCGGTCAAACGCACCCATCTGGAACTGGGGGGCAAGGCCCCCGTGGTCATTTATGGGGATGCCGATCTGGACGCGGCGGTCGCGGGGATCCGGGCTTTTGGCTATTACAACGCGGGGCAGGACTGTACGGCCGCCTGCCGCGTTTACGCGCACAAATCCGTGTACGACAGCTTCGTCGCGGACCTGACATCGGCGGTCTCCACCATCCACTACGATGATGCCGATGACAGCAAGAATGAGATCGGTCCCTTGATCTCCGCGCGCCAGCGCGACCGCGTCGCCAGCTTCGTTCAGCGGGCCGCCGACGTCGCGCATATGGAGGTGACGACCGGAGGCGCTCCGCCGGATGGACCCGGCTTCTACTATAAGCCGACGGTGATCGCCGGAGCCTTGCAGACGGACGAGGTCGTGCGGCGGGAAGTCTTCGGTCCGGTCGTCTCGGTGACCCCCTTCGGCGATGACGACGACGTGGTCGATTGGGCGAACGATTCGGATTACGGCCTCGCGTCTTCCGTTTGGACGAAAGACATTTCCAAGGCGATGGCCGCATCGGCGAGCCTTCGCTATGGCTGCACCTGGATCAACACGCATTTCATGCTGTGCAACGAGATGCCGCACGGTGGGTTGAAGCAATCAGGCTACGGCAAGGACCTGTCGCAATACGCGCTCGAGGACTATACGGTTGTTCGCCATGTCATGATCAACCACGCGTGAACGGGGGCAGGGAATAACGTCCGGACGGAAGCAAAATGCATGGGGGTGACCCCCCATGCATTTTGCTTCGCGCTTCCGTCTCCCGCGTGTCGGGGGCGGACTTGGCCCGAGAAGGGAATCGAGGCCCTAGTTCGAGGGCAGGGTCCCCAGGGCGCTTTCGTGATCGATCACGGGACCCTCCGACAGGGACGCCCCGCGTCCTTTCCCCGTGCTTCCCTTCAAGGAGATGGCCACGCGGATCGAGAAGGGACCGGAGGTGTCGGTGATATCGACCAGCACCGGCTCATCATTGGTTTCGGCCAAGGCTTCGGCAAGGGCCTCCGCGGTGCGATTGGCCGTGGCATAGGCCTGCTTCAGGGCCGGAGACAAGGCCGCGATGATCCCCATCGGCACCCCCAGGGGCGTGAAGGCCAAGGGGCCCCCCAGGGGGGAGGACCCCGCGCTGGCCAGGGTCGGCGGAATAATCCAGGGAGACCCCCGCACCCAGGCCATCCAGGGCGCCATCACCGCGCCGGTCCAGGCCTCGAAGGCGGAGAAGGGCGTGGCCGACCCGTCCTCACCGTCGGAGGGGGAAAGGAATGGCATGAAGGGGGATAGGAAAAGGCTCAATTCGCGTTTCGTAGGCACTCATGCTAGAATGGCGGAAATGCGGGAGTTCTGATCGATGGACCAAAAGACATTTCAAGCGTGGTTGTCAGCGAGCGACGAGCTGACGGATGCTCAGAAGGCGGAGGCCG
>JAIOYK010000064.1 GCA_021741145.1 Rhodospirillum sp.
GTTGAGGCGCTTCTGTCGTCGGGGGCTGCCCCGAACGCGGTGAACGAACAAAACGGCACCTTCCCGTTGCTTATGGCGGCGCAAAACGGTCATTTTTCCAGTGTGGAGGCGCTTCTGTCGTCGGGTGCCGCGCCGAACGCGGTGAACGAACAAAACGGCACCTTCCCGTTGCTTATGGCGGCGCAAGAGGGTCATGTGTCCTGCGTTGAGGCGCTTCTGTCGTCGGGGGCTGCCCCGAACGCGGTGAACGAACAAAACGGCACCTTCCCGTTGCTTATGGCGGCGCAAAACGGTCATGTGTCCTGCGTTGAGGCGCTTCTGTCGTCGGGGGCTGCCCCGAACGCGGTGGATCCGATAGATGGCGGCTTCCCGTTGCTTATGGCGGCGCAAGAGGGTCATTTTTCCTGCGTTGAGGCGCTTCTGTCGTCGGGGGCTGCCCCGAACGCGGTGAACGAACAAAACGGCACCTTCCCGTTGCTTATGGCGGCGCAAAACGGTCATTTTTCCTGTGTTGAGGCGCTTCTGTCGTCGGGTGCCGCGCCGAACGCGGTGAACGAACAAAACGGCACCTTCCCGTTGCTTCTGGCGGCGCAAAAGGGTCATGTGTCCTGCGTTGAGGCGCTTCTGTCGTCGGGGGCTGCGCCGAACGCGGTGAACGAAAAAACGGGCACCTTCCCGTTGCTTATGGCGGCGCAAAACGGTCATTTTTCCTGTGTTGAGGCGCTTCTGTCGTCGGGGGCTGCCCCGAACGCGGTGAACGAAAAAAGCGGCACCTTCCCGTTGCTTCAGGCGGCGCAAGAGGGTCATTTTTCCTGTGTTGAGGCGCTTCTGTCGTCGGGTGCCAAACCGCTGCCCTTTCATGTTCTGCCCTCCGAGGGAACAGCGGGTCACCCTTTGCCCATCGGTGGTCCGGCGGAGTGGACACTCCCCCCTGTCCTCTCCGGGGCGTGGCGGGAGCGGGACCCCTCTACCCTTCCGGAAAGGGATCTCGTCTCGACTTGGCTGAGCCGGAGCTTTTCCGAACCGCCGGGCATTGCCGCCGCGCGGGTGTTGGATCTCCCCTTTTTGCGGGGGGGAAGCGCGGTGGAGCTGTTGGTGACGCCCCAGGGATCGGACCAGCCGGAAAGCCTTCTCCTGTTGGTCTGTCCGGAGGCACTCCTCCATGTGGATGGGCAGTCCCGGTCCTTCCATGTCCTGCGCAAGCTGCATCGGTCGAGCCTCGATTTGACGACCGAGGTGGGCCTGCTCAGCTACCTACGCTGTTTTTGCGCGGGTGTAGCAGGGGAAGGGGGGGTGTTTCAAATTGTGGAGCGCGTCGAGGACCTGTCCTGGAAAGAGCCTCCGGCACCGGAGGCCTTGGAGGCCGTGGCCAAGGTCCTGCATCCCGTAACGCTCTTGGACCAGGACAGCGAAGGGACCCGATTCCAGGCCGTCGTCGCCTATTCCGGCGCGCTTTTCGATGTCAATTTCCTGGTTACGCCTGAGGGGGAAGTCCAGATGCTGGACGACTCCCCCCTCCTCTCGGACCTCCCTCTCTATGGCTATGGCTTCGAGGGGCCGTTTCGGCGGCGTTGGTGACCGACCGGGTTACCGTCCCCTCCGCCCCCCCAGGGAATAGCGCTCGCCGACGTAGATCAATGTGTTGACCGTGGCCACCTGATCGCCGGTCCAGGTGCGGCGCTCCAGCAGCAGGCAGGGGGCGCCCGGGGGGATTTCCAGCAGATGCGCCACCCGGTCGTCCGCGGCGATGGCCGTGATCACATGCTCCAGTTCCGTCACCGGGGTTGCCCGCACCAGATGCTCATAGGGGGTTGTCTTGGTGAAATCCTGGTCACCGTAGTCGGGCACCAGGGCCGGGTTCACGTAACGCTCCTCCAACTGCATCGCCGTGCCGCCTTCCCGATGGACGATGACCGAGTGGAAGACCTCCTCCAGCGGTGTGGCGGTGAAGGCGGGGCGGAGGTCCGGGGGCAGGGGGATGCGTTCGAGGAGGATCACATCGGCCCGGTGGTCCTGGCCCCGGGCGCGGATCTCTCCGGCGATGTCGTTCAGCTCCAACAGATCGCCCCGTGCCTTCGGAGGGGCGATGAAGGTGCCGACCCCCTGGACCCGCTTCAAAACCCCCTCCGCCGTCAATTCGCGCAGCGCCCGGTTGATGGTCATGCGCGAAATGCCCAGATCCTCCACCAACTCGTTTTCCGAGGGGATGCGCCGGTCGCTTGGCCAAAGACCTGAGCCGATGCGGGCCAGGATATGGGCCTTCACCTGCTCATACAGGGGGCTGGCGGGATTGGCGGGTTTGGAGCTCATGGTGGGTGGCCTCGGGTTGGGGAGGTCAGGACAACAGGCGGCGCAAGGTGCGGGCGAAGCGGGATTCGATGGCGGCGTGGTCCCGGTGGCGTCCGCCCTCGACCCGCTTGCGGCCTGCGGTCCAAACGCAATCCACCGCCCCGTTGTCCGCGGAAAAAATCCAGGAGTCCAAAAGGGCATCGCCGGAGCGCGCCAGCAAAAGGGGATGCTCGGCCTTCAGCGAGACGATGTCCGCCGGAGCCCCAACCGAAATCCCCCCGCCCGAAACGCCCGCACCTGAAACCCCGAGTGCCTGGGCGCCGCCCTCCCGGGCCAGATCAAAGAGGGCGCGGCCCGTGGATGCTCCCGCCGGGGCGAGCACATTCCGGGCCTTGTGGGTCAGGCGCTGGCCGTATTCCAGCAGGCGCAATTCCTCGGGCAGGCTGATGCGCACATTGGAGTCACTGCCCACACCCAGGTGTCCCCCGGCCTCGACGAAGGGCAGGGCGTCGAAGATCCCATCGCCCAGGTTCGCTTCGGTGATCGGGCAGAGCCCCGCAACAGCACCGGAGCGGGCCAGGGCCAGGACCTCGCTTGGCGTGGTCTGGGTGGCATGGACGAGGCACCAACGCCCGTCCACGGCGGCATTGTCCAAGAGCCATTCCACCGGGCGGGCGCCGCTCCAGGCGAGGCAGTCGTCGACCTCCTTCTCCTGCTCGGCGATGTGGATGTGGATTGGACCCTCGGGACGCAGGCCCGCGAGGACGGTCAGTTCCTCGGGTGTGACGGCCCGCAGGCTATGGGGGGCGACCCCCAGGACGGCGCTGTCCTGGCCTGCAAGATGGCGGTCGCAGCCCTCCAACAGGGCGGCAAAGCCATCCAGGTCGTTCAGGAACCGCCGTTGTCCGCTGGAGGGATAGGCGCCGCCAAACCCCCCATGGGCGTAGAAGACGGGCAGCAGGGTCAGCCCCACCCCCGTGGCCGAGGCCGCCGCCGCAATCCGTCCCGCCATTTCCGCCGAATCGTCGTAGGGGGTGCCGTCGGGGCCGTGGTGCAGGTAATGGAACTCGCCCACCCGGGTGAACCCGCTTTCCAGGCTTTCCATGTACAATTGAGCGGCGATGGCTTCCAGGTCGTCGGGCGTCATCCCTTCGAGGAAGTGGTACATGACCTCCCGCCAGCTCCAGAAACTGTCCGCCCCCGGTCCCCGGACTTCCGCCAGCCCGGCCATGCCCCGTTGGAAGGCGTGGCCGTGCAGGCTCGCCACGCCGGGCAGGGCGATGGCATGGCGCTCGTCCCCGGGCTCCGGAGGGGTGTCCCAGGTCAGAGCGGTGATGAGGCCGTCCGCGAGGGTGATCCGGACATTGTCGTGCCAAACGCCGCCCACAAGGGCGGTCTGGAAATGCAGGCTGGCCACCGGAAAACTCCTCTCGCGAATCCTTCTTGCATGGGTCGATTGATTGTATATACAATCATAGACAGGTTCAAGGGAAGAGGGAGTCCCCATGTCTGTCACCCTTTACGATGGCCTCCGCCTTCTGCCCCTGGCGACCGCCTCCACGGCGGTGGTCGAGGGCGCGGTGATCGTCGTCCAGGAGGACCGCATCGCCTATGTCGGTCCCCGGGACGCTCTGTCCGGCGCGCTCGATGATCGGATCGCCGTGACCCACGACCTGGGTGGGCGGTTGGTCACGCCGGGGCTGATCGACTGCCACACGCATTTGGTCTTTGGCGGCGACCGCTCCCGGGAGTTCGAAATGCGGTTGGAAGGCGTCTCCTACGAGGAGATCTCCCGGGCGGGCGGCGGCATCGCCGCGACCGTCGCGGCCACAAGGGCGGCGTCGGAGGACGCTCTGGTCGCCTCCGCCCTGCGCCGCCTTGACCATCTGTTGGCCGAGGGCGTGACGACGGTGGAGGTCAAGTCCGGTTACGGCCTGGATTTGGAGACCGAACGCCGCATGTTGCGCGCCGCCCGTCGGCTGGGCGAGGAGCGGGGGGTGCGGATCCGGACCACCTTCCTCGGCGCCCATGCCCTGCCCCCGGGGGAGACGGATCGGGACGCATATATCGAGGCGGTCCTGGCCATGTTGCCAATCCTGGCGGCGGAGGGTTTGGTGGACGCGGTCGATGGGTTTTGCGAGGGCATCGCCTTTTCCGTCGCCCAGATGGAGAGGGTTTTCACCCTCGCCACCTCCCTGGGCTTGCCGGTCAAACTCCATGCCGAACAGCTCTCCAACCTGGGCGGGGCGGCGATGGCCGCTGGGTATGGCGCGCTCTCCGCCGATCATTTGGAATACTTGGACGAGGCCGGGGTCGCGGCCATGGCCAAAGCGGGAACCGTGGCGGTGCTCTTGCCCGGTGCCTTTTACATGCTGCGCGAAACCAAGCTGCCGCCGCTCGACGCGCTGCGCCGTCAGGGGGTGCCGCTGGCCCTGTCGACGGATTGCAATCCGGGGACCTCGCCGCTGACTTCCCTGCTGCTGACCATGAACATGGGCGCGACCCTGTTCCGCATGACTGTTGCTGAATGTCTGGCGGGGGTGACCCTCAACGCCGCGAAGGCCCTGGGCTTGGGTGACGACCTGGGGTCCGTCGAACCGGGCAAGGTCTGTGACCTGGCGGTCTGGGACGTGGATCATCCCGCGGAACTGGTCTCCCGCATCGGCTTCAACCCCCTTCATGCCCGCCTGTGGAAAGGACTCCCCCAATGACCGCCGTTCGCCATGTCCTTATTCCCGGCTCCGTGCCCCTGCCCGTGTGGCGCGATGTTTACCGGGGGGCGGCGGTCGACCTCGCCCCCGCGGCGGAGCGCGCGGTGGACGCCGGGGCCGAGGTGATCGGCGCCATCGTCGCCAAGGGTGACCCCGTTTATGGGGTGAACACCGGCTTCGGCAAGCTGGCCAGCGTCCGCATCGAGGCCGAGGATCTTTCGATCCTTCAGCGCAATATCGTGCTGTCCCATGCCGCGGGCGTGGGCGAGCCCCTGTCCATCCCCGTCACCCGCCTGATCATGGCCCTCAAGCTGGCGAGCCTCGCCCAAGGGGCCTCGGGCGTGCGGTGGTCGACCCTGGATCATCTGCACGGGTGCCTGGAGGCGGGCGTGATCCCGGTCATTCCAGGGCAGGGCTCCGTGGGCGCGTCGGGCGACCTCGCGCCGCTGTCCCATATGACCGCGGCCCTCATGGGCGTCGGGTTCTTCCACGTCGATGGGGTGCGGGTGGAGGCCACCGAAGCCCTCGAAGGGATCGGTCTCGCCCCCTTGGAGTTGGGGCCGAAGGAGGGCCTGGCCCTGCTCAATGGCACCCAAGTGTCCACGGCCCTGGCCTTGGCGGGCCTGTTCGAGGCGGAGCGGGTCTTCCAGTCGGCCCTGGTGACCGGCGCCTTGGCCACCGACGCGGCCAAGGGGTCGGATGGTCCCTTCGACCCGCGCATCCACAAGCTGCGCCGTCAGCCGGGGCAAATCGATGTCGCCGCGGCCCTCGCCGATCTGATGGCGGGGTCGGCCATCCGGGCCTCCCATAAGGAAGGGGACGAGCGGGTGCAGGACCCCTATTGCCTGCGCTGTCAGCCCCAGGTCATGGGGGCCTGCCTGGACACCCTGCGCCACGCCGCGACCGTGCTGGAGGCCGAAGCCAATGGCGTCTCCGACAACCCGCTGGTTTTCGCGGACACGGGAGAGGTCATCTCCGGGGGCAATTTCCACGCCGAGCCCGTGGCCTTCGTCGCCGATATGATCGCCATGGCGCTCTGCGAGATTGGTTCGATCACCGAGCGGCGCCTGGCCATGCTGATCGACCCGGCGCTGTCGGGTCTGCCCGCCTTCCTGACGCCCAAGCCGGGCCTGAACTCGGGGTTCATGATCCCCCAGGTGACCGCGGCCGCCCTGGTGTCGGAGAACAAACAGATGGCCTATCCGGCTTGTGTGGATTCCATCCCCACCTCGGCCAACCAGGAGGATCATGTCTCCATGGCCGCCCATGGGGCGCGGCGTCTGGTCCCCATGGCCCGCAACACCGCCGCGGTGGTCGCCATCGAGTATCTGGCGGCGACCCAGGCCTGTGATTTCCACCGTCCCCTGATGACCAGCGGCCCCCTGGAGCGGGTGCGCGCCCTGCTGCGAGAGGGGGTGCCGACGCTGACCGACGACCGCCATTTCTCCCCGGATATCGAGCATGCGATCCTGCTGGTGCGCGAGGGACTCGCCGTCGCCGCCTGTGGCGCCGACCTGCCGGGAGTGATGGCATGACCCCCCCCCGCGATTGGCTCGCCATCCACCGAGGCGACGCGCCCCTGATCCTGGGTTTTCCCCATGTGGGAACCACCATCCCGCCGGAGATCGAGGCGCGGTTGGTCACCCCCTGGCTGGCCCGCAAGGACGCGGATTGGTGGGTGGATAAGCTGTATGCCTTCGCCAAGGAGATGGGCGCGACCCTGGTGGGCACGACGTTGTCCCGGACCGTGATCGACGTGAACCGGGATCCCTCCGGCGTGACCCTCTATCCGGGGCAGGTCACGACCGGGCTCTGTCCGGTCGAGGGGTTCGACGGCGACCCCCTGTATCAGGACGGCCGCGCCCCCGACGAAGCCGAGATCGCCCGGCGCCGCGCCCTCTGGTTCGATCCCTATCACGCGGCCCTGGAGGCGGAAATCGCCCGGCTGCGCGCCGTGCATCCCAGGGTGGTGCTCTACGATTGCCACTCCATCCGCTCGGCGATCCCCCGGTTGTTCGAGGGCGTCCTGCCGGTCTTCAACCTGGGCACCAATTCGGGCGTGGCCTGCGCGCCGGAGCTGGAGCGGGCGGCGGTGGCCCTTCTCGCGGTGTCCGGCCAGCCCTTCGCCGTCAACGGCCGGTTCAAGGGCGGCTATGTCACCCGCCACCACGGGCGCCCGGAAACGGGGGTCCACGCCCTGCAAATGGAGCTCGCCTGCCGCGGCTACATGGACGAGCCCATCGGGCCGGTCCAGGTCGAGACGTGGCCCTGCCCCCTCGATGACGCGCGGGCCGCTCCCACCCGAGCCACCCTGCGCGCCCTGCTGGAGGCCTGTCTGACCTTCGCCCGCGATTCCGATTCCCTCGTTTAAGGACCCTCCCATGACCCGTCTGGACAACGCTCGCAAGATTTCCGCCCCCCACGGCACGGAGCTGACCGCCAAGAGCTGGCTGACCGAGGCCCCCTTGCGCATGCTGATGAACAACCTGGATCCGGACGTGGCCGAAAAGCCCGAGGAACTGGTGGTCTATGGCGGCATTGGCCGGGCGGCGCGGAACTGGGAATGTTTCGACCAGATCGTCGCGAGCCTGCGCGCCCTGGAGGCCGACGAGACCCTGTTGATCCAATCGGGCAAGCCCGTGGGCGTCTTCCGCACCCATGCCGACGCGCCCCGGGTGCTGATCGCCAATTCCAATCTGGTGCCCCATTGGGCCACTTGGGACCATTTCCACGAATTGGACCGCAAGGGCTTGATGATGTACGGCCAGATGACGGCGGGGTCCTGGATCTACATCGGCAGTCAGGGCATCGTCCAGGGCACCTACGAGACCTTCGTGGAAATGGGCCGCCAGCACCATGGCGGCGACCTCGCCGGCAAGTGGATCCTGACGGCTGGCTTGGGCGGCATGGGCGGTGCCCAACCCCTCGCCGCCACCATGGCCGGGGCCTCCTGCCTCGCCGTGGAATGTCAGGCCAGCCGCATCGCGTTCCGTTTGCGCACCGGCTATGTGGATGTTCAGGCCAAGGACCTGGATGGCGCGCTGTCCCTCCTCGAACAGGCCAAGGCCGAGGGCAAGGCCCTCTCCGTCGCCCTGTTGGGCAATGCCGCGGACGTCTATCCGGAACTGGTGCGCCGGGGCGCGCGGCCCGACGCGGTGACCGACCAAACCTCGGCCCATGACCCCATCAACGGCTACCTGCCCAAGGGCTGGACCATCGCCGAATGGGACGCGAAGCGGGAGACCGATCCGAAGGCCGTGGAGCGGGCCGCCCGGGCCTCCATGGCCGACCATGTCCAGGCCATGCTGGCCTTCCACGAGCAGGGCATTCCCACCTTCGACTATGGCAACAACATCCGCCAGATGGCCCTGGAAGAGGGCGTCGCGAACGCCTTCGCCTTCCCCGGTTTCGTGCCAGCCTATATCCGCGAACTGTTCTGCCAGGGCATCGGTCCCTTCCGCTGGGTGGCCCTCTCCGGCGACCCGGAGGACATTTATAAGACCGACGCCAAGGTGAAGGAACTGATCCCCGATAACCCCCACCTCCACACCTGGCTCGACATGGCCCGGGAGCGGATCCACTTTCAGGGTCTGCCGTCGCGCATCTGCTGGGTGGGGCTGGGGGATCGGCACCGCCTGGGGCTGGCCTTCAACGAGATGGTGGCCAAGGGCGAGTTGAAGGCCCCTATCGTCATCGGTCGGGATCACTTGGACAGCGGCTCCGTCGCCTCCCCCAACCGGGAAACGGAATCCATGCGCGATGGCTCGGACGCGGTCTCCGATTGGCCCCTGCTCAATGCCTTGCTGAACACGGCAGGTGGGGCGACCTGGGTCTCCCTGCACCATGGCGGCGGCGTGGGCATGGGGTTTTCCCAGCATGCCGGGGTGGTCATCGTTGCCGATGGCACGCCGGAAGCGGCCAAACGGCTGGAGCGGGTGCTGTGGAACGATCCCGCCACGGGCGTCATGCGCCACGCCGATGCCGGGTACGAGACCGCCCTGAACACCGCCCGGGACAAAGGTCTGACGTTACCCGGTATCTTGGGGTAGGCAGGCAAGCGTATGGAGGGTATGGCCTTGCGACCTCGAAAAGTCCCGGGGAAGACTCTGGGCTCCGCCCAGACCCGCGAAGGGTCCGAGACCCTTTGATCCCATGGGGTGAAGAGGTTCATCCGGGAATTTCGAGGTTAGATTCTTCCTGGGGAGGTTTTTTATTTTCCGTTTGGTATTTTTATTTTCTTCATTCCCGCGCATGCGGGAATCCAGAGTTGATTTTGGTGTCACCGGTGAAATACGCAGCTGTCGTGTCGACCGATTCCATCACCTGTTCCCACCCTGGATCCCCATTTCCACGGGGATGACGAAGGAAAAAAACTCACGTGATAATAAAATTATGTGCATCTCTTAGCGCGCACGCGGGAATGACGAAACGTGGATGAGCGGAGGCCTGTTTCCCGCTCATCTCGGATGGACCCATTTTTGTGAATGGAGAACCGGAGCCCCGTATAATTCGCAAAATCATGCACTGCAAAAGAATATTTTAGTCGAGGAAGGCGGCGCGACTGTGAGACAGTCTCATCTGGACTCGTTCTGGATAGATGTGATCTCCCGTGCTCGACTTTCTCAAAAGCAAATCGGCTTCCCTGGTGCCCCTCTCCGCGGGGGGCCACTTGGGGTGGCTTCGGGGCGTGATCGGTGCCTTTCTGGGCATCGGCCTTTCGGGCGGGGTGACTCTTCTGGCCCTGGGTACCAGTGATGGGGCCTTGCCCTGGTTGGTGGCGCCCCTGGGAGCCTCCGCCGTTCTCGTCTTTTCGGTTCCAGCCAGTCCCCTGGCCCAGCCCTGGTCTGTGATTGGTGGAGACCTGATTTCCGCGGCCATCGGCCTGGGGGTGGGGCAATTTCTGGGCGACCCCCTCTCGAGTGGCGCGGTCGCCGTGGCCCTGGCCATCGCCCTGATGTCCCTGTCGCGCTGTCTGCACCCTCCGGGGGGGGCCTGTGCCTTGCTCTGTGCCCTGGGAGCGACCGGGCCAGCCCATTGGGGCTGGGCGACCCTTGTGCCCATCGGCGCGAATGTTCTGACGCTGGTGGGGGTTGGTTGGTTCTACAACAACCTCACGGGCCATCCCTGGCCCCACCGCGCGGTCGCGCCTCCCCATCCCGCGCCCGGGCTAGAGGACTATACCCGCGAGGATGTGGAGGGGGTTCTGCTGGACTGGAACGAAGTCCTGGATATCGACGTGGATGATCTGGATGCCCTCTTTCAAGCCTTGACCCGCCGAGTGGCCCGACGGGTCGCCGAGGAGCGGAGCGTCAAGGATGGGAAGCGGGTCCGAGGGAATGCGGCTTAGATTGCGGTGCACAAAATAATTTGAATTCAAATTAATTGAATGGCATGTTTTGCCATGATGAACCAAACACACTCTCCCCGTGTCGGTCTGGGCATGCTGTTCGTGGGCGTGGCCCGCCGTTGGCGCGCCGTCGTCGATGCCAGCCTCTCCCAGGACGGTTTGAGCGACGCCACTTGGGCGCCTTTGCTCCATTTGGCGCGGGCGAACGCCCCCTTGTCGCAAAAGGATCTGGCCGCCCGGATCGGGCTGGATGGTTCCAGTCTGGTTCGTTTGGTGGATATCCTGGTGGGCAAGGATCTGGTGGTCCGCCGCCAGGATCCCACCGATCGCCGTGCCAACCTCCTGTCCCTCACGGTGGAGGGAGAGGCGATGGTCGCGCGGATCCAGCACGGCCTGGACGCCGTGGAGACTGGCTTGCTCGCCGAGTTCGGTGACGATGAAATCGCGACCCTGGTGACCCTATTGGACCGCCTGGATCGGCGGATCCTGGCCCACCGTCACCCGGGGGAGGGGGAGTGACGCATGCGTCCATTTCTCCTGTTCCGGCGAAACTCCATATCCTGGACCGATTGGGGTTTGACCGGGAGCGGTTGGCCTTCACCGGGCGGACCGCGGTGGTTGCCTTCCTGGCCGTCGCCCTGGCCTGGGCCTTGGGCCTGGGGCACCCCCAATGGGCGGGCATGAGTGTCTGGGCCGCCTCCCAACCTCTGCGGGGACATTTGCTTGAGAAAAGCCTGAATCGGTTTCTGGGTACCGTCGTGGGGGCGCTTTTCGGCATTCTGGTGTTGGTGGTATCGGACGGATCGACCTGGATCCTCGTCCTCGGCCTGTCGGCGTGGATTGGCCTCTGCGCCGGTCTGGGGACTCTGGTCCGGGGGTTTCTGTCCTATGGCGTGATGCTGTCGGGCTATTCCGCGGCCCTGGTGACCCTGCTGCACGCTCCCCACTCCCCAAGCCTGGTGGATACGGGCCTGGATCGCATGGCCACGGTGCTTCTGGGCGTGATCCTGGCCTTGGCCCTGGGCTGGCTTTCGGCTGAACAAACCGATTCGGACGCGGTCCGGCGCCAGGGGCGACGCTTGGCCGGAGAGGTGCTTTCCGACCTCGCCGATGCCCTGACAACGGGCCAGGGGGACGTGTCCCGCCGCGCCCATGGCCTGCTCGCCGAAATGGGCGCCCTGGAGGACACCCTGGAGGCCCGGACCGCGGGCTCTCCCGGCGGTCGTGGGACGGCCCGGTGGATCCGCCGTCTGCTGTCGGCCCTGGTGGCCCTGTTGCCGTGGATGCGCCGTCCTCCCGTGGGGGCGGATGTTCTGGCCGTCGCCCGGGCCCTGCGGGAGGCGGCGGCGGCCTTGGGCGAGGAGCGGGACGATCTGTTGGCTGCGGCCTTGTCCCGGGCGATTCAGTCCGCGAGGGAGCGTGCCGCCCTGGTGGGCGCGCTGACCATCCTGGGCGATGTCCTGGGCGAGGCGATTCCCGTGCGGAAGGGAACCGCGTCGGAGCTGTCGCCCCTGCCCGCCCCCCGCACCCACCGGGATTGGGTCGGAGCCCGGGAGGCGGGGCTGCGGGCCTTGGCCGCGACCTTCGCGGCGGGGGCGGTCTGGCAGGTGACCGGGTGGAGCGTGGGGGGCTTTCTCACCCTGGGCGTGGCGATCATGATCACCGTTTTTTCGACCATGGACAATCCTGTGGGCTTTCTCCGATTCGTGGTGGTCGGGCAGGTTTTGGGGGTCTTGGGCGCCTTGGCCTGCCGCTGGCTGGTGTGGCCCCATCTGGGGGGAGAGGGGGCGGCGATCCTGTCCATGGCGCCGTTCATGTTGACGGGCGCCCTGCTGTTCGCCCACCGCCGGTTTGGTCCCTTGGGATTCGACTACAACATGGTTTTTCTGCTTCTTTTGCACCCCGCCTGGCCGTTGACGGGACAGTTCGAGGACGGCGCAATCGCCGGATTCGCGGTGGTTCTGGGACCGGTGGTCGCTTTGGTGGGATACCGCACCCTCTTCCCCGTCACCGCCCACCGACGCTTCCGCTCCCTGCTGGTGATGTTGGTCGGCGAGGTGGAGGCCATGGCCGTTCGGCCCAAGGTATCCCTCCACGCGGCCCATTGGTGGGCGCGGCTTCACCACCGGGTATTGCGGCTGGCCCGTTGGGCGGAGAAGACGGGGCTGGAGCGGGACGTCGCGTTGGAGGCGGGCTTCACGGCACTGCTTCTGGGCCGTGTGGTTCTGCATTTGGATGGCTTGCTCCAAGCCGATGGGAGGGGCGAAGGGGGGGGCAAGGATGGGGCGGGGTCGCGGCGTGCCCGGTTCCTGGCCCGGGAGCGCCTGCGGCGGGTCGGTCGGGATCCCCTGGGGGCGGCCCGGGCCTTGGCTCATCTGTCCGAGCGAAAAGGCGGAGGCCCGACCCTCGACCGAAGTCTTCTCGCCGAGGCCGCGCGCGACCTGACCGCGCTGGCTCCGGATTTCGAGAAGGCCTTCGCCGTTCGGTGAAAAGGGCGCCCGCGGCTTCGCGAGGCGCCCTTTTCCCATGGATCCGGGGATGGCTACTCGAGCACGCTATATCCGCGGTTGCGCATGCAATTGTTGATGATGCGCTTCTGTTCCAGGGCGGCATTGCCGCCCGCGCCCGCGCCGCCACCGATGCCGCCTACCGCCGCGCCCAGGGCCGCGCCCGATCCCGGGCTACCGAGCACGGCGCCCGTGGCGGCGCCCAGGGCCGCGCCCAGGGCCGCACCGCCCAATGTGCCGATGGCCGTGTCTTGCGCGAAACCACGCTCTTCGGCGTAGGACTGGCACTCAGACAGGTCGCGTTCGTATTCCGCGGTGGTTTTATTGGACGTGCGGTGGTCGATCACGGGCGTGTGGTTGGCACAGGCGGCCAGAACCGTGGCGGCTAACGCGGCTCCGAAAAGACGGATTTTGGTCTTCATGGGAAATGTCCCTTAGTGAATATGGGTTGGTGGAGGGTAACCCACTCTGGCGAACCACGGTATGCGCGCCGTCACACCGATTGGTCGCCGAGTCTTGCTTCATCAAGTCGCCTTTACCTGCATTTTTACAACGTCTATCGAAGCGCCGGGTTCCAAAATATGGGATGCTCGAGTGCTCGGATGCCGGTCGCGGGTCATTGTATAGGTAAAACCTATGTATGGAATACGAACAAGGGATTGGACGAATGGGCGGGGTCTCCCCATAACCCAATTCTATTCCTTCGCCCTCTGGCCCCCTCAGGTGTACCCCGCAATGACCTCCGTGCCGCCCCTGTCCAGTCCGCCGTCGCCCCGGGACCCCTATTTGTTGACTCCCGGTCCCCTGACCACCTCCGCCCGGACGAAAGAGGCCATGTTGCGCGATTGGGGGTCCTGGGACGGGGACTTCAAGGCGGTGACCGCCCGTATCCGAGGCCGTCTGGTCGACATTATCGGTGGCGCGACCCTGGAGGATCCCTTCGTCTGCGTGCCCATGCAGGGCAGCGGGTCCTTCGTCGTGGAGGCCATGCTGGGCACGCTGGTGCCCCGGGACGGCAAGGTGTTGGTGCCGATGAATGGCGCCTATGGTCACCGCATGGTCAAATGCCTGACGGTCATGGGGCGCGCGGTGGTGCCGCTGGACAAGGGGGATTATCTGCCCCCCACGCCGGAAGAGATCGACCGTATCCTTTCCGCCGACCCGGAGATTACCCATCTAGCCCTGGTCCATTGCGAGACCAGTTCGGGGATCCTGAACCCCCTGCGGGCCATCGCCGACGTGGTGGCCAAGCGGGGGCGGCGCCTGCTGATCGACGCCATGAGCAGCTTTGGCGCCCTGTCCATCGAGGCCGGGACCTTGCCCTTCGACGCGGTCGTGGCCAGCGCCAACAAATGCCTGGAGGGCGTTCCCGGATTCGGCTGGGCCCTGGTCAAGCGGAGTGTCCTTGAAGCCGCGGAAGGCCAGGCCCATTCCCTGACCTTGGATCTCCATGACCAATGGCGCGTCATGGAGGCCTCGGGCCAATGGCGTTTCACGCCGCCGACCCATGTGGTGGTCGCCCTGGATGCCGCCCTGGACCAATACCTGGAAGAGGGGGGCCTCGCGGGGCGCCATGCCCGTTACGCCCACAACCGGGATATCCTGGTCACGGGCCTGGAGCGTCAAGGCTTCCAGCCCCTTCTGGACAGCCGGTGGCGCAGCCCGATCATCGTCACCTTCCACAGCCCGGCCCATCCGAACTTCTCCTTCCCCGCGTTCTATGACGCGGTAAAGAAGCGGGGTTTCGTGCTCTACCCCGGCAAGTTGACCAAGGTGGAGAGCTTCCGGGTCGGCTGTATCGGCCAGGTCTTCCCGGAGCAGATGAACGCCGTTGTCGCCGCCATGGGCGAGGCTCTCGCCGAACTGGGCGTCACCGACGCCTCTCCAAACCCCAAGGCCCTCGCCGCCGCCCCCATCCCGGCTTGAAAACGGAGCCTCTTCCCATGACCAAGACCCAAACCCCCGTCGTCGGTGTCATCCTCGATTGGGCGGGGACCGTCGTCGATTTCGGTTGCATGGCTCCGGCCCAGACCTTCATCGAGGCCTTCGCGGGCTTTGGCGTGACCATCACCCAACTCCAGGCCCGGGGTCCCATGGGCATGGCCAAGCGCGATCACATCAAAAGCATCCTCTCCCTGCCCGAGATCGCCGAGGCCTGGACCGCCAAGCATGGGGCCCCCTGGGCCGAAACGGACGTGGACGCCATCTATGCCGCCTTCACCCCCCGGCAGGCGGAGGTCGTCGCCCAATACGCCGATCCCATTCCGGGTGCCCTGGACACCGTCGCCTGGCTGCGGGGGCGCGGCATCAAGATCGGCTCGACCACGGGCTACCCCCGGGAAGTCATGGACCAACTCGCTCCCGTGGCCAAGGTCAAGGGCTACGCGCCCGATGCCATGGCCTGCGCCGGGGAAACGCGTCTGGGGCGGCCTTATCCCTTCCTCATCTACAAGCAGATGATGGACCTGGAACTCTCGCCCGCCTGGGCCTGCGTCAAGGTGGACGACACCGGTGTCGGCGTGGCCGCGGGGCGGAACGCGGGGCTCTGGTCCGTGGGCGTGGCCGCCACGGGCAATGGCGTGGGGGTCAACCACGCCGAATGGCTGGCCCTGACCCAGGCGGAGCGGGATACCCTGCGCGGCAAGGCGGCCGAACCGTTGAGGGACGCGGGGGCCCATTTCATCATCGATGGTCTGGGCGACCTGCCTCGGGTCATCGAGGAGATCGAAGGGCGGTTGGCCAAGGGTGAGCGGCCCTGAGGGGGTTCGTGGGTCCATTTTTTTTCCAACACCAGTCTTCAAGGTCCGTTTACCCTGGGACGCTCAACAGGCGATCCAGGGTAAACGTCCATGCGCTTCAATCCGATCATCGGCTTTCTCTTCGCCGTCGTGGTCCTGCTGATCTGGCTGTATCAGGGCTTCAGCGGGTCCGGGCAAGAGAGTGTGGGATCCGGATCCAAGGTCCGGTCCGGGCTGGCCCTAGAGGGCCTCGCCCTGGTCGCCGAGGGGGATCGGCACCGGGACGGGGCTGTCTCGGCCCTGGTCTCGGTGCTCGAAACCCTGGAATCCAAGACCGAACTGCCCGTGACCTATCTGGACCGGGTCACCGGAGAGGAAGCCGCCCAGGTCATTGGACGTCTGGCCCGCCAGGGCTGGTCCCCCATCCTGGTGGAAGGCGCCGGTCAACGGGCCGCCGCCGAAGCCGTCGCCGAGGCGCGGCCGGACAGCCGTGTCGCCTTCATCGAGACCGGTGTCCCGGGTGAGGGCGTCACGGGGAGAGCCACGGGGAGGGCCACGGGGAGAGCCACGGGGAGAGAACGCCTCTCCACACTGGGCTTCCGGGATTGGGAGCTGGGGGCTCTGGGTGGAGTCGCCACGGCCCTGACCAGCCAGGCCGCGCGCGTGGCCTTTCTCGACATGGAACCGGGCGTCGCGGCGGGCCAATCCTTCGAGAAGGGAGCGCGATCCGCGGTCGAGGGGATCCAGACCCAAGTGGTTCGCCCCCGTCACACCGATCCCGACTCCGCGGCGGACCATAGGGAGGAGGCCCTGGCCCTGCTGGAAGGGCTGCTGGCCCAGGGGGTGGACCGAATCCTGGTGCGGGCCGGGGACCCCATCATCGGCGCTCTGGCGGAGCGGGTGCTGGGGCGGGGGGCGCGCCTCGTCGTGTGGCGGCCCTGGGGCGGCAGTGATCCACACCTTTGGGGGGATGGAGTCGTTATCGGGCGGATGGTCCAACGCCCCGAGCGCCTTGTCGCGGCCCTGTTGGACAGCAAGCATCCGGGGACCGCCGTGACTCAGGGACTGGCCGAGGGCGCCCAGGACCTGGAAATCCTGGACGGGGTTCTGGATGGACCGGAGATGGACCGCCTGAACGCCTATCGGGATGGCTTGGCACGCGAGGGGGTGAAGGCCCGGGACGACCAATAGGCTCGCCCCGGGCGAGTTCGTGGCGTGAAACGGAGGGGGAGAGATCGGCGCCCGGAAAAGGTGGGCGGCCGCCGGTCAATCCAGGCATTCAGCCCCTCCCGCACATCCTCCGTGGCGCACATGCGCGCGAACTGTTCGCCTTCAATGGCCAAGCCCTCGGCGATGGTGGCGTTCAAGCCTCGGGTAACCGCGGTCAAGATCCGCGCCGCCGCGAGCGAGGAATGGGTGAGGATGCGCTCGGCAAGGGCGAAAGTGTCGTCCATGAGCCGGTCGTGGGGGACGACCCGGTTCACCAGCCCGAGGGCCATGGCGTGCTCCGCCGAGAAGCTGTCTCCGGTCAACAGGAGTTCCAAGGCCCGTTTGCGCCCCGCCAGTCGGGGTAGGCGCTGGGTTCCACCGAAGGTGGGGGGGATGCCGATCACGATTTCCGGCTTGGCGAAGCGCGCCCGGTCCGACGCGATGGCGAGATGGGCCGCCTCGGTGATCTCGCACCCGCCGCCGTAGGCCAAACCATTGACAGCCACGATAAAGGGTTTTGGGAAGGCTTCGATCCGCGCCGTCATGGCTTGGCCACGGCGGCGAAAGGCGCGGTCGGCTTCGTCGGCGCCCCGCCGGATCGACGCGGCGAATTCCGGTATGTCGCCCCCGGCGGAGAAGGCCCGTTCCCCGGCGCCCGTTAGGATCACGGCCCTGAGGGCGGGATCTTCCTCGATGGTGTCGAGAAGGGACAACAGCCGGTCATTGGTGGCGTAGTTCAAGGCGTTCAGCTTTTCCGGTCGATTCAAGGTGAGCACCGCGATCGAACCTCGGGCTTCGAACAGGACGGTGGATGTCATGGGACGGATCCTTCCTTGTGTGTCCAGGCGGTCCGGAGAGGGACGCGCCACTGGAGGAAAGGTTAGATCGCAAGCGCATTGACGGAAACTCACTGGTTAGTATACTTCACCCATGTCTCGGACTCCCAAGGATACCCGTGGCCGCATCATCGATGCCGCCAGCAGTTTGTTCTACGCCGACGGGATTCGCGCCGTCAGCGTGGATGCCGTCGCCGAACGCGCGGGTGTGACGAAGAAAACCCTGTACTACCATTTCACCAGCAAGGACGAATTGGTCGCCGCATACCTCGCGGCCCGGGATCAGCCGAACCTGCGTCGGTTCGCCAAATGGTACGATGAGGGGGAAGGGGAGGCCTCCGACCGGGTGGCTGTCCTTTTTCAGGGAATTGCCCGGGCCGCTCGCCATCCGAAGTGGCGGGGTTGCGGGTTCTTGCGGACAGTGGGGGAATTGGCCAATTTGCCGGGGCATCCGGCCATGCGCATTGGCGCCGCCCATAAAAAGGCCTTTGAAGCTCTTTTGGCGGATCGGTTTCACGCCGCGGGCTTGGTGTCGCCCGAGGCCACGGCCCGGCAGGTGGCGATCCTGATGGACGGGGCCTTCTCGGCTCTGCTCGTGCACCGGGATCCCGCCTATGCCGACGCGGCGGGAGAGGCGGCCCGGGCTCTGGTCGCGAGCGCTCTCCCCGGGGGCCGGGACCGGAGTGGGGTCCCCGCCGGGACGGGAGATGGACCATGATCGTTGACCGGAGCCTGGGATGGATGCGCGAAGCCCGATCCTGGGTCTAGGGTGAAACCAAGACCGTTATCGGGGGCTCTTTCCCACCCAGGCATAAAGGGTGGCTTGCTTGGTGGCGCAGCAACAGCCGGATTTTTGACAGGCCGCCATCCGTTTTTCCGCCTGTCCCCGACGGATCCAATGGTCCAGCATGGTCTCCACCGCTTCGGGCGCGCTGTCCAGGTCCCGGGCCAGATCGGCGAGGGTCGCCTCGCCCCGGGCGCGCAGGTGGGTCTTCAGGTCGCGCAAGATCATCGATTGGCCCTCCAGGCCGCGCCAACGGTGGCCATTTCTGGACGAAGCCGCCGCCCGAAATAGGCCATCAGGCCGATGGCGCTTGCCACCAGTATGCCCATCAGGCCGATCCAAAGGGTACTGCTTTGCGGATGTCGGGATAGGGTTCCAGCTTGATACACCACCGTGGCGACCGCGTAGGCCAGCCCCAGGGTCCAGCCCGCGACGAAGCTCGTCCATCCCCAACCGGCCTCCCGCCGAATGGCGCCCAGCACGGCCACGCAGGGGATATAAAGCAAGATGAACAACATATAGGCCATGGCCCCAAGGGGACCGTCGAAACCCCGGGCGAGCGCGGTCATGGTCGGGCCCCCGCCTTCCATGCCACCGCCCGCCACGCCCGGGTCGTTCAGGCTGCCCAGGTCAAGGGGGTCGGTCAGCAGGGAGGCGAGACCCGCCAGATTCTCCGGCACCGTGGCCACGGCTTCGGACAGGGCTGACCGCAGATCGAAGTCGTCTCCCTCTCCTTTGCCCATGGGGCTGTAGAGGGCATCGAGGGTGCCCACCACCGCTTCCTTGGCGAACAGGCCGGTGACGATGCCCACCACCGCGGGCCAATTGTCGTCGGTCAAGCCCATGGGGCGGAACAGGGGCGTGGCCACTTGGGAGACCCGGGCCAGCAACGAACCGTCGTCTCCGGCGTGGTCGAAGCGGCCATCGGTACCAAGCGCGCTCAGGATGTTGAGGGCCATGACCACCAGGGCGATGACCTGTCCGGCTTCCAGTAGAAAAACCCGCAGACGGGTCCAGGCATGGGTGAGGATATCGCGGAGCCGGGGCATGCGGTAGGCGGGCAGTTCCATCATGAAGGGGGCGCCCTCGCCGGTCAGCAGGGTGCGGCGGAGCACCAGGGCGGTCAGGATCGCCGCGCCGACGCCCACCAAATAGAGCAACATAACCACGTTCTGCCCCCCGGTGGGGAAGAAGGCGGCGACGAACAGGGCATAGACCGCCAACCGGGCGCCGCAGGACATGAAGGGGGCCATGGCGATGGTCAGAATCCGGTCCCGGGGCCGTTCCAGGACGCGGGTGGCCATGACCGCGGGCACATTGCAGCCGAAGCCGACGATCAGCGGCACCACCGCCTTGCCCGGCAGGCCGATCCGGTTCATGGCCCGGTCCATGACGAAGGCCGCCCGGGCCATATAGCCGCTGTCCTCCATCACCGTCAGGGCCAGGAACAGGGCGCCAACGATGGGAATGAAGGTGGCGACGACCTGGATGCCGCCGCCCAGTCCGTCGGCCAGGATGACCCGAATCCAATCGGGGGCGCCGACCATGCCCAGCAGGTACCCCAATCCGTCGACGAACAGGGCGCCCGCGGCGATGTCGAAGAAATCGATGAAGGCACCACCCACGTTAATGGTGAAGGTGAAGAGTCCATACATCACCAGCAGGAACAGGGGCACACCCAAGAAGGGATGGAGCGCCAGGGAATCAATACGGTCCGTGGATCCCGTCCCTCTCGCCGACTCGTCCCGCGTGGAGACCGAGGTGGCAAGGCCGTGGGCCGCTTCGAACCGGGCGTCCGCGATCAGGTTGTCGGGGTCCTCTCCCCCTTCCTCGGCCCGCACGGCGTCTATCTGGGTGGAGAGCAGGCTCGCCAGGGGCGCGGGCAGGCCGTCGAGCAGACCCGGGTCCCCTTCCAGCAGGGCCAGCGCCGTCCAGCGGGATGGTCGGGCCTCGATGGGATGGACCGCGAGCAATTCCTCCAACTCGGCGATGGCCTCCTCGATGGCGTGGACATGGGCCACGGGCGCGCGCGGGGGAGGGCGGAGGGGGGGGGCGATGGCTGCCTTCAGGACGTCGATGCCCTGGCCCTTGGCCGCGGAGATGGGGATCACGGGACAGCCCAGGCGGTTGGACAGGGCGGCGATGTCCAGGGTCAGTCCCTCGGCCTCGGCGGCGTCCATCATATTCAAGGCGACGACGCAGGAGAGGCCCTGCTCCAGAAGCTGAACGGTCAGGTAAAGGGATTGTTCGAGGCGGGTGGCATCGACCACGTTGATAACAAGATCCGCTTCTCCGGTGGCAAGGTAGTCCCGGGCCACGGCGTGGTCCAAGCCGCCATCGGTCTCCCGGGGGGCGAGGGAATAGAGGCCGGGCAAATCGACGATGCCAATGCGCTGGCCGTCGGGGAGACGGCAGCGGCCTTCCTTGCGTTCCACGGTCACGCCGGGGAAGTTGCCAACCCGTTGGTTGGCACCGGTCAGGCGGTTGAAGACGGTGCTTTTACCCGCGTTAGGGGGGCCGACGAGGGCGGCGAAACGGGGAGAGAAGCGGCCAGCGGCGTCCTGGGTCATGGGCCTTTCCGTTCTCGGTTCGAACCAGCGGGTCAGACGGCTGGAGCGGCCATGACGCGCCGTGCGAGAGCGCCGCCAATGGCGACGGTCATGCCTCCGTTGCGGACGGCGACGGCGCCCCCGGCGAGGCGGCGGACGATGGTCAGAGCGCCCCCAACCCGGACACCCAGGTCGGCCAGATCGCGGGTGGCCCGGCGGTCCCCGTCGATGCGGGAGACGGTCACGGCGGCGCCGGGGCGCAGATCGGCCAAGGTCAGGCCGACATCATCGAAGTCCAGGTTCGTCGCCATGGGTGCTGTCTCCCTCGCGCGGGGCAATCCGATCATCGGGACCGCGACTTAATCGCAACTTCTCTAACCCTACAAAAGTTGCGAATATTTTGCAAAGGAGATTTTTGGCGGTGCGAAGGAAAAGATGTGTTCGGAAGTCTGGACCACGACGTCCGTCTGAAAGACCGCTCTATCCGAACATGCGTCTGACCCAGCCCACGATGGCGGCCTGGGTCGTCATGGGGGGCGTCTGGGGGGAAGACGGCGCGGTCATCGGGTTGTCCGATGCCGCCTGGGGCGCGGGTGCCCCGTTCAGAGTCATTTCGCCCGGCTGGGCGTCGGGGGCCGCCTGGGTTTGGGGGGACGTCCTCGGGACTTCGCCGCTGAGTCCGGGCAACGGCCCGGTGACCGAATTCAGATGCTTATCGGGGTCGAAGCTCTCGACCACGGCGAGGACGGCATAGGAGGCCGCGCCACTGGCGGCGGTCACCTTGGGCGCGCGGGTTATCGAGGCGGTCTGCTGGAGGGCGAGGGAATCGGCACCGGCTTCCCCGGCCAGGGTCGCGGGCGCCGACTGGGGAGCGGATCCTTCCGCCTGCCAGGGCAAGCCCGGGCTTGGGAGAGTGTCCAAGGAACTGGTACCTTCCAACGTCTCGTCCTGGTTCCATTGGTAGCCCGATTGGGCGATCCGGGCGAACGCCTGGAGCGCGTCGAAGGCCCGCGCCCGGGGTTCATCCAGGGTGGGGGAAGGGGACGCTTGCGCCAGGGAGATGGCCAGGGCTTGATCGCTCCACCGGGTTGGGCCTTCCGCTTCCGCTTGGGCCATCAAGGTCCGGGGGAGGCTTTCCAGGCTCGGCGAGGGGAGGGGCGCGCCCATGGTCTCGGGCGCGGGTTTCCGGGCCAGGGGCCGGGGCAGACCTTCGGCCGAGGCCATCTGGCTTCCGCTTTCGCGCCAGATCCCCATGTCTTCCACCTTGGGGGTCGGTTTGGCGCCAGGGGGAAGGGGAAGGGAGGCGACTCGGTCCGCCACCGCGCCCATGGTCTCGGGCTCCGCGATCGGTGTGGTCGCGAGGGCGACGAAGTCGGGCTTGGTCCCGGGCGGCAGGGGAATGGGGCCATTCAATTCCGGCAGGTTTCCGGCGGAGGCATAGCGGCGCATGGAGGCATTGAAGGTGCGCTCCACCAGGGTATGGATTTCGCCCAGGCTGCGGCCCTTGCCCTCCGCGCCGAAAAAGATCGCGTGGTTGGCCAAGGCCGCCTTGGGCAGCAGGGCCGCGGCGTCCTGACCGGGGTCCTGGTCCATCGCGCCGAGGAATTCCACCGCGCCGCCGGGACCCAGGAAATGGGCGAAGTACAAGTCGGTGTCGCTGATCTGGCGCCCCAGGGATCGGGTCAGGACACGCCGGTTGTCCGCGGCATATTCCGCGGCCATGGCCGAGGACACACCGTGGTCCTCGCGGAGGTCCAGGATTTCCTGGGCGAC
The DNA here is from genome assembly GCA_021741145.1 of Rhodospirillum sp. Classification (GTDB taxonomy): domain Bacteria; phylum Pseudomonadota; class Alphaproteobacteria; order Rhodospirillales; family Rhodospirillaceae; genus Rhodospirillum. Next base: position 22,744 of record JAIOYK010000064.1, read on the forward strand.
TTCGGGATTGCTCACCCGGTAGCGTCCCTGGCCGTCGCGGTGGATCTGGTTGGCGAGGTCGGCCAAACCATGGTCGGCGCCATGGCGTTTGACCTGCTCCAACCAGGTTTGCGTGGTGAATTGATAGAGACCCTGCGCGGAACTGGTTCCACTGGAGGCCGAGGTCTGGAAATTGCTTTCCCGCCGGGCCTTGGCGAGCATGAAGGCGAAGCTGACCCCCGTTTTGCGGCTGGCGGCATGGATGCTGGACAGCACGTTTCGGTCGATGGAGGTTCCACCGACGCGGACCGTACCCGCCAATTGCATGATGCCATTCGGGTCCTGAGCCATTCCACGCGTTCCAATTCGCACCGAGACCGGGGTTCCCGTCCCGCCAGCGGGAAACCCGGGGGCGGGACCTGCCCCTCTCTCTCCGATCAGATGTAACAGCAAGAAGTGGAGTAAAGGTTAATAGGTTGCATTTTATGGAATGACCCTCCTTCCCTGAAGATTCCCCAGCCCCGGCCTCACATATTCGTGATGGGATGTGTGAAGAATCTTGTTAACATATTGAAAAGTAATAAATTAATTTCGTTCCCCATTTTCCGCTCACGCGTTCGTCATTTCCCGTGATCGGGGGATTTGGGCAAGGTCGATTTCGGGTTCGGCGCGGATGTCGGGTCCATCCTTACGGACGAGACTTAACCAAATCAAAGATCGGAGCGAATTCATGAAAAACACCCTGAAGAGCAAGTCCACCCTGGCCGTCGCCACCGCCATGGCCTTCGCGATTGGTGCCGCGTCCCTGGTTCCCACCGCCCAGGCCGCCGACAACGAAAAGTGCTTTGGCGTGGCCAAGGCTGGCAAGAACGATTGCCAGACAGTCAAGAGCTCCTGCGCCGGGACCTCGAAGGTGGACGCTCAGAAGGACGCCTGGGTTTATGTTCCGGCGGGCACCTGCGAGAAGCTGGTGGGCGGCTCCCTCGAGTCCATGTAAGCGTCCCTTGAGATCGCCTGAGGATCCCGCGATGACCCACCACTCAGCCAAATCGAAGGCCGCCCCCCGGACGACCCGTCAGGCGACCGACCACGCGGCCCGGTCGGTCCCCCGTGGGATCCCCAGGGTCCCGTCGTTCTTCGGGAAGGGGAAGGGGAAGGGGAAGGGGAAGGGCGCCCTTCCCCGGGCGCCCGGTATCGGCCTCAAGGCCCTGCATCAGGCCGACCTGTTGGAAGCGCCCCCGGCCTCCGTCCATTGGGTGGAAGCCCATACGGAGAATTTCATGGCCCGGGGCGGCCCCACCCACCGCTGGCTCGACGCCATCCGGGACCGTTTTCCCCTGTCCCTGCACGGGGTGGCGCTGTCCCTGGGCGCGGCCCATGGGGTGGATCCCGACCATCTCGCCCGGGTCAAGGCCGTGGTCGATCGCTTCGACCCGGTCCAGGTGTCCGAACATCTGGCCTGGGTCGGGCCGCCGGGCATCTATTTGAACGATCTTCTGCCCCTGCCGCTGACCGAGGACAGTCTGGCCGTGGTGGCGGACAATGTCTCCCGCGTCCAGGGGACCCTCGGACGGTCGATCCTGGTGGAGAACCCCTCCCAATATCTGGCGTTCCACGACACGGTCCTGGCCGAGCCCGATTTCCTGGCGGAGCTGGCCCGGCGCACGGGATGTGGTCTCTTGCTGGACGTGAACAACGTCCATGTGAGCGCCGTGAACCTGGGCTTCGACGCGATAGGATGGCTTGACCGTCTGGCCGCCCAGGGGCCGCCGGTGGGGGAGATCCATCTGGCCGGACATGCCGACCGGGAGGTGGAGGGGGTTACTATCCTGATCGACGACCACGGATCCCGCGTGCGGCCCGCGGTCTGGGACCTCTATGACCATGCCTTGTCCCTGTTCGGTCCGACGCCGACTCTGATCGAATGGGACAGCGACGTCCCCCCGCTGTCCGTTCTGGCGGACGAGGCCGCCCAGGCCGGGGCGCGGTTGGCGGCGCACGGTGAACGGGAGATGGCGGATGCCTAATCTTGGTCTCGCGACCTTGCAATCGGATTTCGGCGCGGGGGTGCTGGGGAGGAGTACGGCCGTTCTGGCCGCCATCGATGGCTTGGGGCTCGACCCGGCCCAGCGCTTGTCCATTCACCGAAACAACACTCTCATCGGCCTGACCGAGGCCCTGGGGGACACCTTCTCCGTCGTCCGCCGTCTGGTGGGGGAGGCCTTCCTTGGCCAAGTGGCCCGGGATTTCCTGCTGGCCCATCCGCCGACCTCCGGCTGCCTGCTGGACCTGGGGGAGGAGTTCCCCACCTTTCTAGGCGCCTATCCCCCCGCGTCGACCCTGCCCTACCTCGCGGACGTGGCGGTTCTGGAATGGGCCTGGTGGGGGGCGCTGAACGATACCGACGAGCCATCCCTGAACCCCGCGGACTTGTCGACCCTGGCGCCGGATCTGTTCCCCCTGCTGCGCTTTTCGCCCATCGCCGCTTCCCGCCTGGTGGTGTCGCCCTGGCCGGTCGCGACCATCTGGAGGGTCAACCAATCGGAGGTCGCCGATCCGCCCGAGGTGGACCTGTCCTCCGGCCCTTGCCACCTGTTGGTCCTGCGCCCCGGGACGGATGTGCTGTTCGCCGATCTGTCCGCGGGCGAGGCGCTCTTCTGGCGGGAACTGGCCACGGGGGCTCCCCTGGGCGAGGCCGCGGCCAGGGTCGAGGCGACGGAGCGGGACTTCGACCTGGGCTCGGTTCTGGCCCGCTTTTTCACCCTGGGCGCCTTCGCCGCCGTCCGGATACCGGCATGACCAAAAGAACAAGACAATCCGGGAGATCCCATGATGCCCAATGAGACGATCCTCAAGGACAGGGTGCCTGGGCCTTCCCCCGGTTTGTCCCTTCGCGCCGTGGAGAGGGCTCGGATTCTGGTGGCCCAGGCCGGGCGCTTGCCCGACGGGCTGATCGCGCTCTGCGCGCGGATCAGTCTGGCGAGCATTTTCTGGGCCTCGGGCCAGACCAAGGTGATCAGCACGACGGCCTTCTCCATCCTGGGCCGGGAGATCGGCGTACCGGTGCATTTCCCGCCCCACCTGCATCCCCTGACCCCCATCCTTTTCGCGGAGGAATACAGGGTGCCGCTGCTGTCCCCGGATCTGGCGGCCTGGATGGCGGCCCTGGGGGAGATGGTCTTTCCCCTGCTCCTTCTCCTGGGCTTGGCCACCCGCTTGTCGGCCCTGGGGCTGCTGGGCATGACCCTGGTGATCCAAGTCTTCGTCTATCCGAACCTGTGGTCGGACCATTTGCTTTGGGCGGCGGGCCTGTTGTTCCTGATCGCCAAGGGGCCGGGCTGGTTGTCGCTGGATGCCCTGGTGGCGTGGCGGGTCGGGGGGCGCTAGTCCCACTCCTCCCCTCCGTCCTCCGCACCCAGGATCCGGTGGGCCACGGCGCTGGAAAACCCGCGTCGCGCTAGGGAGCCCAGGTCCTTGCGATACCGCGCCTCCCGGGTGCCGGGATCCGTGCGGTAAGGGCCGAGCTTGCGGCGTTTGCAATAGGTCTGGGCGGCCTCCATGTCCGGGTCCTCGGAATGTTCCAGGGTTTCGGACAACGCGGTCTCGATGGTCTCGCTGTCCACGCCCTTGGCGGCCAGGGTCCGACGGATCAGCGTGGGGGGATCGCCCTTGCGGAACAGGCTCCGGGCCTTGCCCTCGGCGAAGCGGTGGTCGTCGATAAAGCCGGCGCGGGCCAACTTTTCGACGACTTCTCCAATCCACAGTTCGGCCTGGTCCCGATCGGTCTCATGGATCCGGGCGGCCTGCTCCACCCGGCGGCGCAACACCTGGCGCAGGCCCTCGGCGCTGGCGGAAAAGCGCTCAAGGTAAAAGACGGCGATCCGCTCCAGGCGCTCCCGGGTCACGGGTTTGGGTTGCTTGCGGCCTTTCGGGCCGGGGGGAGGGGTCATGCGGTGCCGTCCCTTGTTTTTCCTGTTTCCGAACCTTAACTTCTCGGCACGGCGACCCTAACTCAAGGCGCGCCTTTTTCCGAGAAATGAAGAGGATTGTTCCGTGAAGGATGCCAGCGGCTCCATTGGTATTCCCGCCCCCCGGCGCATGGGGGCCGTCAACTGGCGGGGTATGTGGGAGCTTTATTTGCGGGAAGTGCGGCGCTTCCTGAAAATCCATCTGCAGACCATCGCCGCGCCCATGGTCACCACCCTTATTTTTTTGGCGATCTTCGCGCTGTCCATCGGGCGGCAGGTGGACATGGCCAATGTCAGCTTCATGGAATTCCTGGCCCCGGGCCTGATCATGATGACCATGGTGCAGAACGCCTTCGCCAATTCCTCCAGCTCGATGATGATCTCCAAGGTGCAGGGGAATATCGTCGATGTTCTGATGCCCCCCCTCAGCGCCCTGGAATTGACGGTGGGCTTTTCCATGGGCGGAGTCAGCCGGGGACTTCTGGTGGGGATCTTCGTCGCCCTGGGCATGCTGTTCTTCGTGCCCCTGCACATTTATTCGGTCTTCTTCATCGTTTTCCACGCCATCGGAGCCTCGTTGATGCTCTCGATTCTGGGGTTGATCGCCGGGGTCTGGTCGGAGAAGTTCGATCACATGGCCGCCGTGACAAACTTCATCATCACCCCCTTGTCCTTCCTGTCGGGGACCTTCTACACCATCGATCGCCTGCCCGAAAATCTCCAGTTCCTGGCCCATCTGAACCCCTTTTTCTATATGATCGACGGGTTCCGCTATGGCTTCCTGGGCCATGAGTCGGCCATGCCGATCACGGGGCTTCTGGTGGTGGGCGGCTTCAATGTCATCCTCGCCGTCGCCTGTTGGGCGCTTATCCGCTCAGGTTACAAATTGAAGGCCTGATTGGCCAAGCCCCTTCCATCCATGGGACTTTGTCTCGGCCCGTGGTAGAAGGGGCTCCGTCACGGATCAGCCTGGGGAGTTCGATGTTTTTCGCCATACCTTTTCCCGCCATCGATCCGGTGATCGTGGAACTCGGACCCTTCGCCATTCGCTGGTATGCCTTGTCCTATATCGTCGGGCTGCTGGGCGGCTGGTGGTACATCCGCTTCCTGTCTCGCCGAGCCAAGCCGCCGATCATGGAAGATGCCCATGTGGACGATCTGTTGGTCTGGGCCACCGCCGGGACCATCCTGGGGGGGCGCGTTGGCTATGTGCTCTTCTATAACCTGCCCTATTACCTGGATAATCCGGCGCAAATCCTGACGGTTTGGCATGGGGGCATGAGCTTCCATGGTGGGTTGCTCGGCGTTATCATCGCAACGGTTCTGTTCTGTCGTCAGCGAGGCCTGTCCATTCCCCGTGTGGGCGACGTGGTGGCCTGCGCCGCGCCCATCGGCCTGTTCTTCGGGCGGTTGGCCAATTTCGTGAACGGCGAGCTGTTCGGTCGCCCCGCCCCCGATGTGCCCTGGGCCATGGTCTTTCCCCGGGGTGGCGATAGTCCCCGCCACCCCAGCCAACTCTATGAGGCTTGCCTGGAAGGGCTGATCCTGTTCACGGTCCTGGCCCTGCTGTGGCATTTCACCCGTTTGGCCCGCAAGCCGGGGCGGATGATTGGCGTGTTCCTCATCGGCTACGGCATCGCCCGGATCACCGCCGAGTTCTTCCGGGAACCCGACGCCCAACTCGGGTTCCTGGCCATGGGCGTAACCATGGGGCAACTTCTTTCGCTGCCGATGATTCTCGCCGGGATCGCCATCGTGGTCCTGGCCAACCGGAGGCCCGAGCCGGATCCCGCGACCGTCCAGACCTCCACCAAGGCGAAGGCCAAGACCCGTGGTGACTGAGCGCTCTCCCCTCGTCGCCCTGACCGATCGGATGGCCCGCGAGGGTGCCGTCTCCGTCGAGGACTGGATGGGCGCTTGCCTCGCGGCCTATTACGGCAAGGGGTCGGCCATCGGTGCCAAGGGGGATTTTGTCACCGCCCCCGAATGCACCCAAATGGTCGGCGAACTCCTGGGACTCTGGTCCGCGGTGGTCTGGCGATCCATGGGCTGTCCCGCGCGCGTCCTGTTGGTGGAATTGGGGCCGGGACGGGGGACCCTGATGACCGATGCCTTGCGGGCCCTGGCTCCCGTCCCCCCTTTCAAGGCCGCCCTGGAGGTCCATCTGGTGGAGACCAGTCCGGGTCTCCGGGTTCGGCAAAAAGAGGCCCTCCGCGAAAGCGGTGTCGCCGTCACCTGGCACGACCGGGTGGAGGATCTGCCCGACGGCCCGATGATCCTGCTCGCCAACGAGTTTCTCGACGCCCTTCCGATCCGCCAATTCCAGCGGGCTGGGCAGGGGTGGCGGGAGCGTTTGGTGGCTCCGAGGGAGGGGGATCCGCCCTTCGCCTTCGTCGCCGGATCGCCGCTGACGGATCGGCCCGCGTTGCTTCGCCCGGCCCATGACGCGGCCAAGGACGGGCAAGTCGTCGAGGTTTGTCCCGCCGCTCACGAGACGGTGAGATGGGTGTCGACTCGGATCGTCGAACAGGGGGGGGCGGCTCTCTTCCTGGACTACGGGACCGCCCGGTCCGCTCCCGGGGACAGTCTTCAGGCGTTGCGCCGCCATGCCTTTGCCCCGGTTCTCGCCGACCCGGGAGAGGCTGATCTAACGGCCCATGTGGACTTCGAGGCCCTGGCGGGAACCGCCGTGGATGCTGGTGCCCGCGTGGATGGCGTGATGCGACAAGGGCCCTTCCTGCAAGCCCTTGGATTGGAGCAGCGGGCTCAAACTCTGCTCGCCTCGGCCGCCGCCCGCCAGAGGGAGGATATTACTTCGGCGGTACGCCGCTTGATTGATCCCGCGGAAATGGGCACCTTATTTAAGGTCTTTGGCCTTCGCCATCCGGCTTTGGCTCTTCTCCCCGGATTCTAGGGATACCGGTTTCATGATCACCGTTTCCTCGCTCAACGCCTTGACGAACATCCGGCACGGTTTTTTTACCCGGAACCGGGGTGTGTCAACGGGTCTCTACGCCTCCCTCAATTGCGGCTATGGATCCGGTGACGCGACCGAAGCGGTGACCCGAAATCGGACCCGGGCGCTGGCCGAGATCGAGATGCCACCCGAGGCCCTGGTCACCGTCCACCAATGCCATTCAAACAAGGTGGTCGAGGTGGACAAGCCCTGGCCCCACGATCAGGCACCGGAAGCCGATGGCATGGTCACCGTTGCTCCCCGGGTGGTTTTGGGCATCCTGACCGCGGATTGCGCCCCTGTCCTCTTCGTCGATCCCAAGGCCCGGGTCATCGGCGCCGCCCATGCCGGGTGGCGGGGTGCGCTGGGTGGGGTGCTGGACAACACGGTCGAAGCCATGGAGCGCCTGGGTGCCAAGCGCCGGGATATCCTGGCCGGGATCGGACCCTGCATCGCCCAGCGGTCCTATGAGGTCGGTCCCGAGTTCCCCACCCCCTTCCTGGAGGAGGACGAGGCCAACCAGATGTTCTTCGCCAAGGCCCGTAGGGAAGGGCACTTTCTGTTCGATCTGCCGGGCTACGCGGCCAAGCGGCTGGTGCGTGTTGGCGTGACCGAGGTCATGCCCACCCCCTGCGACACCTGCCGGGAGGAGGATCGTTTCTTCAGCTACCGCCGCTCCGTCACCAAGGGCGAACCCGACTACGGTCGGTTGCTGTCGGCCATCGCCCTGGAGCGATGAGGGTTCTTCGACCGATCTGGAGCCGTTCGTGACCGTGATCATGCGTCAGATTTCGTGCCTGCTCGCCCTTTGGCCGTTGGCGGCTTTTCTTGTCCTGTCCGGATGTGGCGACCTTCCCCGTCCCTTCGCCCGCGATCACTTGGCCGCGGCGGCCAATCCCCTGGTCTCCCTGCGCTCCGGCACGGGGGTGACCGTGGAACCGGCCGTGGGTCTGCCCGTGCCCTGGAATCGCCTCGTCGCCCTTGAAATCGCCGAAATGTTGCGGGACCAAGGAATCCCCGCGGAAGCGGGCGAAGCCGGGGGCCTGGGCCATCGCCTTTCTTTACGTGTCGCTCCCGTTGGCGGGAGCGCCACGCCTGGGACCCTGCCCCTGGAAACCACGTGGCGTCTTGACGCCGACGACGGCACGGCCCTGGCCGGAAACGTCGACCGGGCCGAGGTCGAAGCCCTGGCCTGGGAACGGGCCGCGCCGGAAGGCGCCCGGGAACTCGGGGCTCCCGTCGTCGCCGCGGTCTCGGCGGCTCGGGGGGGGGGGGGCTGGT